>NZ_LMSF01000017.1:0-33733 GCF_001428325.1 Arthrobacter sp. Soil761
CGCCCGGTCCCATTCCGAACCCGGAAGCTAAGACCCACAGCGCCGATGGTACTGCACCCGGGAGGGTGTGGGAGAGTAGGTCACCGCCGGACACACATTAAGCAGGGCCCTGACAACGAATGTCAGGGCCCTGCTGCTTTAACCGAACAGCACAAAGAGGATGCCCTGCCTCCGGGCGGACTCTACCCCCGGGCACCGCTGCCCGGGGGTAGAGTAGTCCCTCATGAGCAGCATCTTCAGCCACCCGCAGGACCCTTTCGAAGAAGCCGGACAGCGGGCAATTGAGCCGCTGGAACCGGTGGTCAACACCGTAGTCGTGCCCGGTCCCGTGGCCCGGGCTTTCGTTGGTTTCACGGAGCACACCCACCTCTGGTGGCCCCTTGAGCAGCACGGTGTCTATGGTGCCGGCTCCTACGTGGAGTTTGAAGAGAACCTCATCCTCGAAACAGCCGATGACGGCCGCACCAGTATCTGGGGAACCCTTGATGACTGGCAGCCGCCCCTGTCCTTCCATGCCACCTGGCATCCCGGCACTACGGCGCTGTGGTCCACCGAGCTCCTGGTGGCGTTCCGCGCCCTCGGCGGCGGAACTGAAGTCCGGGTCTTCCATGAAGGGTGGGAAGGCGCCGAGGATCCTGCCGCCGCGCGTCAAGAGTACGCGGAGGCGTGGCCCCGGATCCTGGACAGGTATGCGCGGTTCATGGGCGCCGGGGACGCCGCAGAGGACAGCTCGCCTGGAGGCGTGGCCTAGCCCCGCCCCGCGGCCTTGTCCGGCGGCACGGCGGTGCTGTTCCGGATCACAAACTCCGTAGGGTATTCCTGGTCCCGCGCTCCATCCGCCGCCAGGCCGCCGTCGGAACCTCCGCCGTCGGAACCTGCGCCCTCGGAACTTCCACCCGCATTGTCCAGCAGGGCCAAAGCAGTGGCAGCCGCCAGCCTTCCCTGTCCGCGTGGATCCTGGCTGATGGTGGTCAGCCCAAAGGTCTCTGCAAGTTCGTGCCCGTCAATCCCCACGACGGAAAGGTCCTGTGGAACCTGAAGGCCGAAGTCCCGGGCGGCGAGCATGATGCCCACGGCCATCTCGTCGGACGCGGCGAAGACTGCGGTGGGGCGGTCAGCGGAGGTGCCCAGGAGCCGGCGGCCCGCCGCGTACGCGCCCTGGATGGTGAAGTCGGCCGTGGCCTGCCACTCTTGCCGCACCGTCAGCCCGGCTGCTGCCATAGCCGCTGCAAAGCCCTTCTGGCGCAGCTGCGGAAGGTTGAAGTCGCGGTTCAAGGCCGCATCCCCGGTAACATGCGCGATCCGGGTATGGCCCAGCCCGATCAGGTGCCGGGTGGCCATCATGGCCAGGCCTTCGTCGTCGATCCTTATGGTCGAGGCGCCCCGCAGCGCCCCGCCGATGCCCACAATCGGACGGTGCACGGCGAGCAGCTGGCCGATCTCTTCCTCGCTGAGTACCAGCGCCACCGCAATGACGGCGTCCAGGCGTTTCCGCAGCAGGAAGTCGTTCAAAATGCTGCTGCGGTGCTCCGGCTGCTCTCCCACGTTGTACAGCGTCAGGTCGTAGCCGGCGTCCAGGAGGGCTTCCGAAACGCCCTCCAGGACCGAAGAGAAATACCAGCGCTGGACGTTGGGCACCACCAGGCCGATGTTGTGGTTCCGCCCGGAGGCGAGGCTGGAGGCGTGGTAAGAGGGGACGAACCCGAGTTCCCGTGCCGCCTCCTGCGCAAGGCGGCGGCTCCTGGAGGAGACGTTGGACTTGCCGCTCAGCGCCCTGGAGACGGTGGCCACGGACAGGCCGGCCCGGCTGGCAACTTCTTTGATGCCCGCCATGGTCAGCCTGCTGCTGTGATGCGGATCCAGGCGGTTTCGCCCGAAGCCAGCAGTCCTTCCGTGCCGGACGTGGTACTGCGGATAAGGACGCGGCCCGCAGGTATCTCCAGCGGCTCGTGGTTCAGGTTCATAACCACCAGCGTAGTGCCGTTGAGGTAGCCCAGCGATGACCCGGTGCACCAGTCCTCGGCCCAGGACAGGGATCCCCGGCCCAGGTCCAGGTCGCGGCGGCGTGCCAGGGCGTCGCGGTAGAGGGACAGGTGCGACGACGGCGATTCCGCCTGCAGGTCCCTCGCCAACCCGCCAAAGGAAGCGGGAATGGGCAGCCATGGTTCATTTCCCGAACCGAAGCCCAGGTGTTGTTCTCCGGCACGCCAGGGCAGCGGCACCCGGCAGCCGTCACGGCCAAGCCGCTGCCCGCCGGTCCGGGCGAACGTGGGGTCCTGGCGCAGGTGGCTGGGGATGTCGATGCCGTCCGGCAGCCCCAGCTCCTCGCCCTGGTAGAGGTAGGCGGCACCGGGCAGTCCCAGCATGAACAGCGAGGCAGCAGCTGCGCGCTGCCGGCCGAGTTCCTCATCCGGCTGGGGATCGGCCGCCCCGATGCCGTCGCCGTCCCGTGGGCCATGGCCGTTGTAGCCAAACCGGCTGGCATGGCGGACCACATCGTGGTTGGACAGCACCCATGTGCTCGGGGCGCCGACGCCGTCAAGGACGGTCAGGGAATCGGTGATGACCGAGCGCAGCCGGTAGACGTCCAGGCCCGCATGGAGGTAGGGGAAATTGAACGCCTGGTGCATCTCGTCGGGCCTGACCCAGTGGGCCAGCCGGTGAAGGTCCACGCTTGCCTCGGCGCAGAGGATCCGGTCCGGGCCGTACTCGTCCAGGATCAGCCGCCAGTTGCGGTAGATGTCGTGGACGCCGGGTTGCCCGAACATGGGTGCCTCGTGGCCGGGGTACCCGTCGCTGTTGCCGCCATCGGCCCGGCCGCCCCAGGCGGGCAGGCCCGGGGCCTTGACCAGGGCATGGGCTACGTCCACCCGGAAACCGGACACGCCGCGGTCCAACCAGAAACGCAGCACGCGCTCGAACTCGGCGTGGACGGCGGGGTTGTCCCAGTTGAAGTCCGGCTGGGAGGAGTCAAAGAGGTGCAGGTACCACTGGCCCGGCCAGCCGTCGGCGTCTGTTACCCGTGTCCAGGCAGATCCGCCAAAGTGTGACTGCCAGTTGTTCGGTGGCTCCTCTCCGTCAGGCCCGGTGCCGTCACGGAAGATGAACATGTCCCGTTCGGGGCTACCGGCCGGTGCCGCACGGGCTGCCTGGAACGCCGGATGCTGGTCCGAACAGTGGTTGGGCACCAGGTCCACGATGACCCGCAGGCCCAGGCGGTGGGATTCGGCCATCATGACGTCGAAGTCGGCGAGTGTGCCAAAGATCGGGTCAACGTCGCAGTAGTCGCTGACGTCGTATCCGGCGTCACGCTGGGGGGAACGGTAAAAGGGTGACAGCCAAACAGCGTCGACACCCAGGTCCGCCAGATGCGGCAGTTCCTCGGTAATTCCCGCGAGGTCTCCCACGCCGTCACCGTTCAGGTCCCGGAATGACCGGGGGTAGACCTGATAGATCACGGCAGAGCGCCACCAGCCGGGAGCGGTATCGGCAGCGTGGATGAGCGTCAGGGGGCCAGTGGCAGCTGAGGTGTCCTGGGTCACAGTATCGACAGACATGAAAGCCAGCATAGCGGCGGACGGGCGATAAATGAAAACGCTTCCATATATGTTTCGCCTAATTCTGCACGAACTTTCGAGGCTCTGCAGTCCAACAACTGGAAGCGATTGCACGCCGGCATATCCAGAAGACCGGAGCGTCGCACGCCCTAGACTGGGTAGACATGTCCGACGACGGGTGGAGGCTTTGTGGGAAGCATCGTTGACGAGCTGGAGGCCATCCTGGCGCCGGGACAGCTGGATGTCAGCGAGGTCTCGCTCCGGCGGTACGCCATCGACCAGGCCCCCGTCATCGATTTCCAGCTTCCCCTGGCGGTGGTGTTCGCCGAATCAGTGGCCGACGTGCAGGCGGTGATGAAAACCTGCGCCGGCAGCGGAGTGGCCATTGTCCCCCGGGGTGCGGGTACAGGCGTTTCCGGTGGTGCCCATGCCACCAGGAACTGCATCATCCTTTCGCTGGAGCGGATGAACCGGATCCTCGCCCTGAACCCAGACGATGAGACAGCCATGGTGGAGCCCGGCGTGGTGAACGCGGTCCTCAACGAAGCCGCAGCAGCGCACGGCCTCATGTATGCCCCCGATCCGGCCAGTTTCCGAAGCTCCACCATCGGCGGCAACGTGGCCACCAATGCCGGCGGCCTGCGCTGCGCCAAGTACGGGGTCACCAGGGATTCGGTCCTGGCACTGGACGTGGTCCTGGCCGACGGGTCCCTCATCCACACAGGCCACCAAACCTTCAAAGGCGTGGCGGGCTATGACCTCACGGGCCTCTTCGTGGGATCCGAAGGAACCCTGGGCGTCGTCGTCGGAATCACCGTGCGCCTGAAGTACCTGCCACGGGAAGTCCATACCGTGGCCGCCTTCTACCCGGACTTCAGGATGGCTGCCGCAGGGGTCCTGGCCGTAGGCAAGGCACGCGTCCAGCCGGCGATCATGGAACTGCTCGACGGCGGTACCCTGGCCCAGCTCGACGACATCCACGGCTCCGACCTCACCGCCCGCGGAAAATCACTCCTGCTGGTCCAGGCCGACGGGTTTGGCGCCGCCGCGGAAGCGGAGGTTGTGCGCCAGGTCCTCCGCGCCGGCGGGGCAACGGTGACTACTGAGGCAAGCGCCGAGGCGGAGCGCCTGGTGGAACTCCGCCGGCACAGCAGGGGGACGGAGGTGGACGACGAGTACCGTGTAGGCGAGGACGTGGCCGTTCCCCGCTCCCGGTTGGTGGACTACGTCGCGGAACTCGAAGCCATGGCCGCCAGGCAGCAGGTACACCTCAAGGTGGTGGCCCACGCGGGTGACGGCAACCTGCACCCCACATTCTGGATCGACCGGCAGGGGGCAAGCGTGGACTCCGCAGCCATGCAGCGGCTGCAGGCGGCACTGGACGAGTCCATCACCGCGGCGCTGGCGATGGGCGGCACCATCACCGGTGAGCACGGAGTAGGGCAGTACAAGCTCCGGTGGCTGGGACAGGAGCAGCCGGAACCGGTGCGGGAGCTCCAGCGCAGGATCAAGGACCTGTTCGATCCCGCGGGGATCCTCAACCCCGGTAAGGCGATCTAGGACTCAGTCGTCCGAATCCGGGTATTCGTCCACCGATTCGTCTTCGCCGTAACGGGACTCCTCGGTCTCCACCTCAAGGATTTTCAGCAGCTCGGTATCAGGGTTCAGCATGATCGCGGCCTCGTCCCGGCGGTGCCGGAGGATCGAGTCGATGTAGGACTGGACAGCTTCCGCCAGCGGAATGTGGCGCTCCTGCTTCTCGGACATGTACCACCGGTGCTCGAGGACCTCGTGGACCACCTCGGCGTGCTCCAGTTTGCCGGACAGGTCCCGGGGGATGGCGCGCACGATCGGTTCGAAGATCTGGCTGACCCACAGGTGGGCGCTGTATTCCTCATCCATGTCCGGGTTGTTGTCCGCCCGGAAGGAGTCCATGTCATTGAGGAGGCGGCGGGCCTGGTTCTCCTGGGCGTCCAGGCCGGTAAGCCGCAGCAGCCGCCGCTGGTGGTGCCCCGCGTCCACCACCTTGGGCTGGAGCTGGATGGTGGAGCCGTTCTGGGTGGTCTTTATGGCGTATTCCTCGACGTCGAAGCCGAGTTCGTTCAGGCGCCGGATGCGGGCGCTCACCCGCCAGCGTTCGCCCAGCTCAAAGGATTCCTTCTCCGTCAGCTCGGCCCACAGCCGCCGGTAGCTGTCCATGATCAGCTCACTGGTGGCCACGGGGTCCACCTTTTCCTCGATGAGACCGCCATCCAGGAGGTCCATCAGCTCGCCGGCGATGTTCACCCTGGCGATCTCAAGGTCGTATTCGCGCTGGCCGGTGGAGAGGTCGGGGTAGAGCTCACCGGTTTCGGCGTCCACCAGGTAGGCGGCAAACGCGCCGGCGTCGCGGCGGAACAGGGTGTTGGACAGCGAGACGTCGCCCCAGTAGAACCCGATCAGGTGCAGCCGCACCATGAGCAGCGCCTGGGCGTCGATGAGGCGGGTCAGGGTGTCCTTGCGCAGCATCTGCGAAAACAGTGCGCGGTACGGCATGGAGAATTTCAGGTGCCGGGTCACCAGGACGGGGTTCAGCGGGCGTCCGTCAGGGGTGGTGCGGCCGGTGATCACGGCCACGGGCTCCACGCAGGGGACGTCCAGCCGGGCCAGCTTGCGCAGCATGTGGTACTCGTGCCGGGCCACATGCTCGGAGGTTTCCTTGATGGCAATCACCGAGCCGCCAAGGTGGGCGAAGCGCACGATGTGCCGGGAGATGCCCCGGGGGAGTGCGGCCAGGTACTGCGCCGGCCACTCCTCGAGGGCGATGTGCCAGGGCAGGTCCAGCAGCTCCGGATCCGCCGCTGCGGCGGTGATGCTCAGCGAGGAGGCTACCGAAGCGGCCTTGTTCTCGTCGGCGCTGGCGGCCACGAACCGCGGGAGCTTACCCACCTGGGCATAGTCTGTGGGTTCGTCATGCCACTGGGCGCTGTGTTCCTCGGTCATGGGCTCAATTCTTCCGTACTCAGGGCAGGGACGGTAAATCCTGTGCGGCCATGGTTAAAGGCCGACGGCGGCCCGCACCGTTGCGAAAGGGTGCGGACCGCCGTCAGTTACGCGCGTGGGTGGGGAGTTTAGTCGCCCAGGCGCAGGCCGGTCTTCGTGTCGAAGAGGTGCACGTGGCCGGACTGCGGACGGACGTAGATGACTTCGCCCTTCATCGGGGGGCGGCGGCCGTCGACACGGGCCACGATGTCGTGGTCCTTGCCGTCCAGCGTGGTGTGGCCGTAGACGTAGGCGTCGGCGCCGAGCTCTTCAACGACATCCACCTCAACCTTCAGGCCTTCGCCGTGCGGAGCGGTTTCCAGGTCCTCGGGACGGCTGCCCAGCGTAACCGTGGAGCCGTGTGCCTCTTCGAGGACGTCGCGCGGCACGGGGTAGACGGTGCCGCCGAACTGGACGCCGCCGTCGACGACGGGAAGTTCCAGCAGGTTCATGGCGGGGGAGCCGATGAAGCCGGCAACGAACACGTTCTTGGGGCGGTCGTAGAGGTTGCGGGGGGTGTCCACCTGCTGCAGCAGGCCGTCCTTCAGCACGGCGACGCGGTCGCCCATGGTCATGGCCTCGACCTGGTCGTGCGTGACGTAGACGGTGGTGACGCCCAGGCGGCGGGTCAGGGATGCGATCTGGGTGCGGGTCTGGACACGGAGCTTGGCGTCCAGGTTGGACAGCGGCTCATCCATGAGGAAGACCTGGGGGTTACGGACGATTGCGCGGCCCATGGCAACACGCTGGCGCTGGCCGCCGGAGAGTGCCTTCGGCTTGCGGTCCAGGTACTGCTCAAGGTCAAGGAGCTTTGCGGCTTCGCGGACGCGCTCGGCGCGCTCTTCCTTGGAGACGCCGGCGATCTTCAGGGCGAAGCCCATGTTGTCGGCCACAGTCATGTGTGGGTACAACGCGTAGTTCTGGAAAACCATCGCGATGTCGCGGTCCTTCGGCGGAACATCGGTGACGTCACGGTCACCGATCAGGATGCGGCCTGCGTTGACGTCCTCCAGGCCTGCGAGCATGCGCAGGGAGGTGGACTTGCCGCAGCCGGAGGGTCCAACGAGGACCAGGAATTCGCCATCGGCGATGTCGATGTTGAGCTTATCGACGGCGGGCTTATCTGTGCCCGGGTACAGACGCGTAGCGTTATCAAAAGTAACTGTAGCCACAGTTATCAATCCCTTCACCGGCAGGTACGTGCCGGACGATCCGTTGTGAATGGTTCATGTTTATTCAGTTGTGTTCCCACAAAATGCTCCGCGGCTTTGCGCGGAGCACCACGTGACGCCGCACGGTTGTTGTGCGCCACATCACACCCAAGAGTATGCCAGAAGTTGCTTCTTTTACCGCAAATGTTACGGATGTCACATGTGCTTCCGGCCACGGGCTATCCGGAAGCGGCCTGGGGGTCTTCCTCGGCGACGGCGATGCTCCGCTCCTGGAGCAGGGCTTCCAGCAGCTCCGCGATATGGACAGGCGCCTCCACCCGGTATTGGGCCTGGGTGAAATCGAGGCCAACCTTGACCCCTACGTCGCCTGGTTCAAGCCGGCCGAAAGCGTCCTCGTCCGTCACGTCATCACCGGCGAACAGCACGGCAGTGGCCCCGGTGGCCTGCCGCAGGAAGCTGACGCCTTCGCCCTTGGAGGCATTGACCACGGAGGTCTCCAGGACGCGCTTGCCCTCCTTGAGGAAGACGCCCTTTCGCTCCTGGAGCACCGACCGGGCTGCTGACACCGCGTCCTCGGCCACGTCATCCGCAGCCAGTCGGGTGTGCAGGACGACGCCGGCGGGCTTGTATTCCAGGGACGTGCCAGGCGCCTCCGCGACGATAGCCGCCAACTCGGCGCGCACCTCTTCAAGGAGGGTCTTCTGGCCGTCGTCCAGCGTCAGTTCCGTGGAGCCCGGCCCAAGCCAGGCTTCGGCCCCATGGCTGCCAATCAGCAGGGTGTCCACGGGCGGAGACGCCACCTCCCGCAGGCTGGCGAGGGCGCGCCCGGAGATGAGTGCCGTCGTCGTGCGTGGAAGCACGGCGAGCCCCGCGAGCGCCGCGGCTGAGCGTGGAAGCGGCCGCGCATCCTGGGCACGGCCCACGATCGGGGCCATGGTCCCGTCAAAGTCCATGGCCACCAGCAGGTGCCCGGTCCCGGCGATCCGGTGCAGCGCTTCCCGCAGTTCTGGGGTGAGTGCCAGCGCTGCCTTGGTGTGGCCGTCAGGAGTCATCGCGGACCACCTTCTCGTTCAGTGCGTTCAGGAAGTCGGCGGACCAGTGGTCCACGTCGTGTTCGAGGATTTGCTTCCGCATGGCCCGCATCCTGCGGCCGGACTCCCGCGGCTGCATCTCCACGGCACGCATGATGGCGCTCTTGAGGCCGTCGATGTCGTGCGGGTTCATCAGCAGTGCCTGCTTGAGCTGGTCGGCTGCGCCGGCGAACTCACTGAGGACCAGCGCGCCGTCGTTGTTGGTGCGCGCCGTGACGTATTCCTTGGCGACCAGGTTCATGCCGTCCCGAAGGGCCGTGACCAGCATGACGTCGGCGGCAAGGTACAGCGCCACCATCTCCTCCACGGGGTAGCTGTGGTGCAGGTAGCGGACGGCGGTGTTCTCGATGGTGTCGTAGGTGCCGTTGATGTGGCCCACCGTGCCCTCCACCTCCTCACGCAGGAGCCGGTACTGCTCGACGCGCTCGCGGCTGGGGCTGGCCACCTGGATCAGGGTGGCGTCTCCAACCGAGAGCTTGCCGTCTGCCAGGAGCTCCTCGAAGGCTTTAAGCCGGTGCCTGATGCCCTTGGTGTAATCCAGTCGGTCGACGCCGAGCAGGATGGTCTTCGGGTTCCCCAGATCCTGGCGGATCTGGCGGGCGCGCTCAATGATGTCCGGTCTGGCGGCTAGCTCGCTGATGTGCTTGACGTCGATGGAGATGGGGAAGGCCTGTGCCCGGGCAATGTGTGTGACCTGCCCGTCCTGGCCCTTTACGTGGACCTGCTGCTGCTTAACGCTGGCACCGAGGAAACGGCGAGCGGAGCGCATGAAGTTTCCGGCATCGCTGGGCCGCTGGAAACCCACCAGGTCTGCGCCGAGGAGTCCGTCGATGATGGCCTGGCGCCACGGCAGCTGGGCAAAAATCTCCGGCGGAGGAAACGGGATGTGGTTGAAGAATCCGATGCGCAGGTCCGGCCGCGCCTCGCGCAGCATGCGGGGCACCAGTTGGAGCTGGTAATCCTGCACCCACACGGTGGCGCCTTGGTCCGCATGCTGTACGACGGCGTCGGCGAACCTGCGGTTGACCCTTCGGTAGGCGTCCCACCAGGTGCGGTGGAACTCCGGCGGGGCAATGACGTCATGGTAGAGCGGCCAGAGGGTGGCGTTGGAAAACCCCTCGTAGTACAGCTCCACGTCGTCGTTGCTGAGCTGGACCGGGACGAGGTCCATGCCGCCGTGGCTGAAGGGTTTGACAGTCTCGTCCGGCGCACCGTGCCATCCGACCCAGGCGCCGTCTGTCTTGGTCATCATAGGTGCCAGGGCGGTCACCAGTCCGCCGGGGGAGCGGCGCCAGCCAGACTCGTCATCACCGGCATCCCCTGCCGCGACCCGGTCCACAGGCAGCCTGTTGGAGACCACCATGAAGTCGTACTTCGTATGGCCGGCATGGCTGGGACCGGAGCTGCCGGCCGTTGCTTTGCCGGCGGGTTTTTCCTGGACGGGTGTTTGCATTGCTGCCCCCTGGGGTTGCTTGTGCCTCTTAGCCACCCTAGCCGGACGGAATCATCGGGGCTATTCGTCCGTTGGTCAAGCCGGTGGAATGGTTGAAACCGCAAGCGCTCAGCTTTCTCCCCTAAAATGTTGGAGTGCCACGAAGTGGTCCCCCTACGTCGACCGACCCAAGGAACTCATGAGCCCCGCAAACGAAGTACGTAAGTCCAAGGCTGAGCGAACCGCGGAGGCGCGGGAAAAGGCGCGCCTGATCAGGGAAGAGCAGCTGAAGAAGGACAAGCGCAACAAGCTGCTGATCGGCTGGGGCATCGTGGCGGCAGTGGTGGCCATCCTGGTGGTGGTGGCGCTGGTGGTGACGAACAGCCTCAAGCAGAACGCCCCCATTGCGGACCAGGGCCCCACGCCTGCCAACGCCAACGTGCATGGCGGCGTCACTTTGCTGGCCAATACGGATGTGGCCAAGTCGGAACCGGCCACGGTTGACGCCGCCTCCCTGGGGGACGCGCCGAAGACGGCGCCCGCCGAGGTAGTGGCTCCCGGCGCCGAAGCGGAGGCGGGCAAGCCGGTCAAGGTGGTCCTCTACATCGACTTCATCTGCCCCATCTGCAAGAACTTCGAGACCCAGTACAACGACCAGCTCACGTCGCTGCGCAACGAAGGCAAGATCACCGTTGAGTACCGGGCCCTCGGATTCCTGGACAGCCGGTCCACCACCAACTACTCATCCCGGGCCGCCAACGCAGCAGCGTGCGTGGTCAACGAATCCCCGGAGAAGTACTCCGATTTCGTCAACGCATTGTTCGCCAAGCAGCCGGCGGAAGGCAGCGCAGGCCTTTCCGACAGTGATTTGAAGAAGATGGCGTCCGACATGGGCGTCAACATCGGTTCCTGCGTCGATGACAAGACCTACCGCCCGTTCGTGAAGTTCACCACGAAGGAGGCCGCGGCCATCGGCGTCACCGGTACGCCCACCGTGTTCGTGGACGGCAAGCAGTGGGGCAAGGGCGACAGCGCGCAGACGCCATTCCCGGACTTCCTGCAGGCAGCCATTGCCGCCAAGGGCTAAGGATTCCCAGCCAGGGCAGGGGCCCGCTCCGGACCGTTTCCGGGGCGGGCCCCTGCCGCATTCACCGGCGGTAGTCCGGCGTTTTTACGCCCGGGGGGAGTTGGGCTAACCTTATCTAGCGCCTTCACGGTGCACGCCCGCAGGGGCGCGCCTCCTTAGCTCAGTTGGCCAGAGCACCGCTCTTGTAAAGCGGGGGTCGTCGGTTCGAATCCGACAGGGGGCTCCATTCAACCTCCGGGTTTAAGCTGGATCCATCCACATAATCAGCGTGCTGACTAAAGGAGGATGGGTGCCATGCCCAAGACCGGCAAGAACGATCATGCCCGCAAGGAAGAACTTCCTTCCACCCTGCAGCGTTCTGAGCAAAAGGCGCAGGACACATTCGCCAAGACCTATGATTCCGCCCTTGAGTCGTACGACCAGGATGAGCAGCGGGCGGCCCGGGCAGCATACGCATCCCTGAAGCACAGCTACGAGAAGGTGGGCGACCACTGGGAGCCCAAGGAAAAAAGAGGCCCGTCGGACAAGCGCGCAGAACAGGGCATCAGCTCCTCCGAACCCACCGCGGGCGGAGTCAACGCCAATGCGTCCAAGGACCACCTCTACAAACTGGCCAGGGAACTGGACGTCAAAGGCCGCTCGAAGATGGACAAGGGTGAATTGGTCAAGGCCATCCAGAAGGCCAACGACGCCGCCACCCGCAAAGCCCGCAGCAAATAGCCTGTGCTCTTGCCGTCCTGCCGTCCAAGGTGTCGAATCAGAGGGACACGTCAGGTCGGGTCGGCGATGATGCCAGGAGGTTCCAATGTCGGTGAAGAGCACCAAGGAGTCAGCGCGGGCGGGAGGCGGCAGGAACGGGCCTGAGTCAAAGCGCGCCGACCAAGCCACCGGCATCGCGGCCCAGGACCCGGCGCGGATCCGGAACGTGGCCCTGGTGGGTCACTCGGGCGCCGGGAAAACAATGCTGATCGAGGCGCTGCTGGCAGCCAACGGCATGATCACGCGCAAAGGCTCCATCGCCGACGGATCCACGGTCAGCGACTCGGACCCCGCCGCGGTTCACCAGCAGCGCTCCGTCACCCTGTCCCTGGTGCCCCTGATGGTGGACGAGACAAAAGTGAACCTCCTGGATACACCGGGCTACCCCGACTTCATTGGTGAGCTGCGGGCGGGGCTGCGCGCCTCCGATGCTGCCCTCTTCATAGTGTCGGCCGTGGACGGAATCGACGCCACCACCACCGCCCTGTGGGGCGAGTGCGCGCACATGCTGCTGCCACGCGCCGTCGTGATCACCCGGCTGGACCACCCGCGGGCAGATTGCGACGGCGCCCTGGCCGCCTGCCGCAAAGCGTTCGGCGAGGGCGTGCTGCCGCTGTGTGTCCCATTGCCCTCAGCAGAGGAGGCCGCCGGGCCGCTGTCCCTCCTGGGCCTGCTGTCCCGGGAGGTAACGGACTACTCCTCCGGCGAGGCAACCCCTGAAGTCCGGGCCGCCACGCCGGATGAACTCGCGGCTGCCGGGCCTGCCCGGGGCGCACTCATCGAGGGCATCATCGCCGAAAGCGAAGACGAAACGCTGATGGACCGCTACCTGGAAGGCGAGGACATCGACACCGGAGTGCTCGCAGCAGACCTGGAAACCGCCGTCGCACGTGGCTCGTTCTTTCCCGTGCTGCCCACGTCCGCCGTCACCGGGCTGGGGACCGCCGAACTGCTGGACCTGCTGGTCCGCGCCTTTCCGCCGCCAGGGGAGCGCAGCCTGCCGGACACCACCGACCTCGCGGGGGAACCGGCCGGAAGCCTGTCCTGCGATCCGTCCGGCCCCCTCGCCGCCGAGGTGGTGCGCACCTCCAACGATCCCTTCCTGGGCCGCATCTGCCTGGTGCGGGTGTTCAGCGGCACACTCCGGGAAGACTCGCCGGTCCACGTGGGCGGCCACGGCCTGGCCGACCGGGGTCACCAGGACCATGACACCGATGAACGGGTGACCCATATCTACTCACCGCTGGGTGCCACCCTTCGCCCCGTCCCCTTTTGCGTGGCGGGGGACATGTGTGCCCTGGCGAAGCTGGGCAGCGCCGAAACCGGCGACACCATTTCCGCCCGGGAAAGCCCGCTGCTGCTCGCCACGTGGGAAATGCCTGAGCCGCTGCTGCCGGTTGCCGTGGAAGCCGATTCCCGCAGCGACGAGGACGCGCTGGCCCGCAGCCTGGGCCGGATAGCGGCGGGTGACCCCACCTTGCGGGTGGACCGGAACGCCGAAACGCATCAGCTGGTGCTCTGGTGCATGGGCGAAGCGCACGCGGAGGTGGTCCTGGACAGGCTGCGCGAACAGGGAGTGAAACTGCACACCGTGGACGTGGTGACGCCGCTGCGGGAAACCTTTGCCACCGCCGCCTCCGGCCACGGCCGCCATGTCAAGCAGTCCGGCGGACACGGCCAGTACGCCGTGTGCGACATCGAGGTGGAACCGCTGGAGCGCGGCGCGGGGTTCGAGTTCGTGGACAAGACGGTGGGCGGCGTGATCCCGGGAACGTTCATCCCGTCCATAGAGAAGGGCGTCCGGGCCCAAATGGACAAGGGCGTCGCCGCGGGCTTTCCCGTAGTTGACCTGCGGGTTACCCTGGTGGGCGGCAAGGCCCACAGCGTGGATTCGTCGGATGCGGCGTTCCAGGCGGCCGGGGCGCTGGCGCTCCGGGAGGCCGCGGCAGCAGGAAGGATCCAGCTGCTGGAGCCGGTGTCATCCGTCTCCATCACGGTCGCCGATGAACATGTGGGCACAGTGATGAGTGATTTGTCCGGCCGGCGGGGACGCCTCACCGGCACCACCTCTTCCGGTGAGGGCCTCACGGAGATCAGCGCCGAAGTCCCGGACCAGGAACTCCTGCGGTATGCGGTGGAACTGCGGGCGCTGACCGCCGGCACCGGGCGCTTCCGCCGCCAGTACCTGCGCCATGACCCCGTACCCCCCAATTACAGCCCATCCTGAGCCCGCCATGGCAGGAACAGATACAGGGAACGGCCGCCGGTGAACGCCGCAGCACGAAAGATCCAGACCGTATACCTGACGCTGACGTTGGGCAATACCCTTGCGGCGTCGTTCATTTGGGGCATCAATACGCTGTTCCTGCTCGACGCCGGGCTGACCAACCTGGAGGCCTTCGCTGCAAACGCCTTCTTCACTGCCGGGATGGTGCTTTTCGAAGTGCCCACCGGGGTAGTCGCGGACAGCTGGGGGCGCCGGACCTCCTTCCTGCTGGGCACCGTAACCCTGGCAGGATCCACCTACCTCTATTACCTGCTGTGGCAGTTGTCCGCACCGTTCTGGTGGTGGGCCGGGGTGTCGGCGCTGCTGGGGCTTGGCTTCACCTTCTTTTCGGGGGCAGTGGAAGCCTGGCTGGTGGACGCCCTGCACTTCTCCGGTTACGACGGCGGCCTGGAAGCGGTCCTGGGCCGCGGCCAGATGGTTTCCGGGATCGCCATGCTGGCAGGGTCAGTGGCCGGCGGCGTCATCGCGCAGGCAACGAACCTGGGCGTGCCGTTCCTGCTGCGCGTCGCGGTGCTGGTGGCAATGTTCGCGGTGGCCTTCCTGCTCATGCACGACGTCGGCTTCACCCCGGAGCGTTCGGCCCACCCGGTGCAGGCCACGCGGGCTGTCCTGCGCGCCTCGCTGGACGGCGGCCTGCGGAACCCGCCGGTGAGGTACATGATGCTGGCTGCGCCGTTCACCGAGGGCGTGGGATTCTATGTCTTCTATGCCCTCCAGCCTTACCTGCTGCAGCTCTTCGGAGATCCCAGGGCCTACGCCATCGCAGGCCTGGCAGCGGCCATTGTTGCCGGCGCGGACATCCTGGGCGGCTGGCTGGCTCCGCTGGTCCGGAAACTGGTCCGCCGGCGCACCACCGTCCTGATCATTTCAACCATCACCAGCTCGGTGGTCCTGGTGGTGCTCCTGGCCACCAGCATCTTCTGGCTGGCACTGGTGCTCCTGGCACTCTGGGCCGTGGTGGCCTCCGCCGGAACCCCCGTGCGCCAGGCCTACCTGAACGACATGATCGGCTCGAAACAGCGGGCAACCGTCCTGAGCTTCGCCTCGCTCATGGGGTCCAGTGGGGGAGTGGTGGTGCAGCCGGCGCTCGGCAGGGCCGCAGACCTCTACGGCTACCCGGCATCGCTCGCATTGGGCGGCGCGGTGCAGCTGCTGGCGGCACCCTTCATCCTCCTCAGCCGCCGCCGGCGCTCGCCGGCAGATGTTGCTACCGGGCTCGCGGCAGCGCCCTGAGCCGCAAAGACCCGGGCCCCGGACGTGATGTCCAAGGCCCGGGTCTGCATGGAGCAGCGCCGCGGCCGCGGTAGCCGCTACTTGACGCCTACGGTTTCGCTGGCCGCCGGCGTCGGCTTTTCCTCGGCGGGCGGGGGCGTGGTCTTCAGCTTGAACCGCTTGCCGAGGTCACCACCGCCGCCGCTGCGGTTCTTGTTGAAGATGTCGAAGCCGACGGCGACAAGGAGTACCAGGCCCTTGATGAGCTGCTGGTAATCGGTGCCCAGGCCCAGGATGGACATGCCGTTGTTGAGCACGCCCATGATCAGGCCGCCGATCATGGCTCCCGCGACTGTTCCGATGCCACCGGTAACGGCGGCGCCGCCGATGAAGGCCGCGGCGATGGAGTCCAGTTCGAAGCCTGTTCCACCGGCGGGCTGTGCCGAGTTGAGCCGCGCGGTGAAGACCAGGCCTGCCAGTGCGGCGAGCACGCCCATGTTCACGAAGAGCCGGAACGTGACGGCCTTGGTCTTGATGCCTGACAGTTCAGCTGCATGGAGGTTGCCGCCGATGGCGTACGTGTGCCGCCCGAAGACACTGTTGCTCATCAGGGCGGTGTAGGCGATCACCAGGACGGCCAGGACCACCAGGACGATCGGGGTGCCGCGGTAGGAGGCCAGCAGGAAGGTGATGATGAGCATGAGCAGCGCCGTGAAGGCGGTTTTGATGACGAACCAGACCAGGGGTTCGCTTTCGAGATCGAACTTCCTGCGGATCCTGCGCTCCTTGAGGGCCTGGATCAGCAGTGCCACCGTAGCGCCGACACCCAGGATGACGGTGAGCCATTCCAGGACGGAGGTGCCGCCGGAGATGTCCGGAAGGAAACCGCCGCCCAGGGCCCGCAGTTCGGCGGGGAAGGGGGTGATCTGCTGGTTCTTGAGGGTGATGAGCGTGAGTCCGCGGAAGATCAGCATGCCCGCCAGCGTGACGATGAAGGCCGGGATCCCCACATAGGCGATCCAGTAGCCCTGCCAGGCGCCCACAAGGGCACCCACCACCAGGCAGGCAGGGATTGCGGCCCACCACGGCCAGCCCCAGTGCACGATCATGACGCCGGCCACCGCGCCGATGAACCCGGCAACGGATCCGACGGAAAGATCAATGTGCCCGGCGATGATCACCATCACCATGCCGATGGCCAGGATGAGGATGTAGCTGTTCTGGACCACCAGGTTGGTGACGTTCTGCGGTTCCAGCAGGATCCCGCCGGTCAGCCCCTGGAACAGCAGGACGATCAGGATCAGGGCAACGAAGATGCCAACCTGGCGGAGGCGGCTGGTGAGGAATCCGAGCGATTCTCGTAAGGCGGACATTTCGCTATTCCTTCTCTTTGGTCATGTAGTGCATCAGGGTTTCCTGGGTGGCCTCGGCGATGGGGACTTCGCCGGTGATGTGGCCGGCGGCGAGGGTGTAGATGCGGTCGCAGATGCCCAGGAGTTCGGGAAGTTCCGAGGAAATGACGATCACGGCTTTTCCTTCGGCCGCCAGTTTGGCGATGATCGTGTAGATCTCGAATTTTGCCCCGACGTCGATCCCGCGGGTGGGTTCATCGAGGATGAGCACGTCCGGGTCGGAGAACATCCATTTGCTCAGCACGACCTTCTGCTGGTTGCCGCCGGAGAGCTTGCC
Organism: Arthrobacter sp. Soil761; assembly: GCF_001428325.1. Lineage (NCBI taxonomy): Bacteria > Bacillati > Actinomycetota > Actinomycetes > Micrococcales > Micrococcaceae > Arthrobacter > Arthrobacter sp. Soil761. Next base: position 17,308 of record NZ_LMSF01000017.1, read on the forward strand.
GGTGATGGCGGCCACCGAGGGCGCTTTGATGTTCATGCTCTTCCGGTAGCCGTTGGCCACCACGGTCTCCTGGTTCTTGTCCACGAAGCCGCGTTTGGCGAGCTTGCGCAGCGCTGCAAGGGAGATGTTGCGCTTGATGTCCTCGATGAGGTTCAGGCCGTAGTGCTTGCGGTCCTCGGTGGCGTAGGCGATGCCGTGGCGGATGGCGTCGGAGACGGTGGAGGTGTTGATTTCCTCGCCGTACTTATAGACCTTGCCGGACATTGCGGTGCCGTAGGTTCGGCCGAAGACGCTCATGGCGAGTTCGGTGCGCCCGGCGCCCATCAGCCCGGCAAGTCCCACCACCTCGCCCTTCCTGACATGCAGGTTGGCGTTGCGGACCACCATGCGGCTGTGGTCCTGGGGATGCCGGACGGACCAGTCCTCGATCCGCAGGACTTCCTCACCGATGTTCGGCTCGCGGTCCGGGTACAGGCTCTCCAGGTCGCGGCCCACCATGCCGCGGATGATGCGTTCCTGGGTGATCTGGCCTTCATCGAGCCGGAGGGTCTCAATGGTTTTGCCGTCCCGGATGATGGTGACGGCGTCGGCCACCTTGCGGATTTCATTGAGTTTGTGGCTGATGATGATGCTGGTTACCCCCTGGCCCTTCAGATGGAGGATCAGGTCCAGCAGGTGGCCGGAATCCTCGTCGTTGAGGGCGGCCGTGGGCTCGTCCAGGATGAGCAGCTTCACTTCCTTGGACAGCGCCTTGGCGATCTCCACGAGTTGCTGCTTGCCCACGCTGATGTGCTGGACGGGGGTGACGGGGTTTTCGTCGAGGCCCACGCGGGCCAGCAGCTTTGCTGCCTCCAGGTTGGTCTTGCGCCAGTCCACCCATCCGTTGGTGGCTTGTTCATTGCCAAGGTAGATGTTCTCCGCGATGGAGAGGTACGGGCTCAGCGCCAGTTCCTGGTGGATGATCACGATGCCCCGCTTCTCGCTGTCCGAGATGCTGGAGAAGTTGCAGGGTTCGTTTTCGAAGAGGATTTCCCCTTCGAAGCTGTTGTGTGGATAGACGCCGGACAACACTTTCATGAGCGTTGATTTGCCGGCGCCGTTTTCGCCGCAGATGGCGTGGACCTCTCCACGGTTCACATCGAGGGTGACGTCCTGCAGCGCTTTCACGCCGGGGAAGGTCTTGGTGATTCCTCGCATTTGAAGAATGGGTGTGTTCATCGTCAATTCCCACTGACTGGTCGAAGCTTGGCCGTCCTGCTGCTGCAGGAGGTTGCGGGCGGGGCTGCGGCCGGATGGAGGTCCGGCCACAGCCCCCGGACGCTGACTACTTGACGTCGGCGTCGGTGTAGTAACCCGAGTCGATCAGTTCCTTCTTGTAGTTGTCCTTGGTGATGATCACGGACTTCAGCAGGAAGGCCGGAACAACCTTGACCTTGTTGTTGTAGGTCTTGGTGTCGTTGGTTTCAGGTTCCTGGCCCTTGAGGACGGCGTCGACCATCTTGACGGCCTGTGCGCCGAGCTGGCGGGTGTCCTTAAAGATGGTGGAGTACTGCTCGCCCGCGACGATGGACTTCACGGAGCCCTTTTCGGCGTCCTGGCCGGTGACCACCGGAAGGCTTCCCTTGGCGTAGCCGCCGGTGCTGGTGAGGGCGGAGATGATGCCGATGGACAGGCCGTCGTACGGGGAAAGGACGCCGTTCAGCTTGGTGCCCGAGCTGTAGGCGGAGGTGATGATGTCCTCCATGCGCTTCTGCGCCACGGGTGCCTGCCAGCGAAGGATGGCGGCCTGCTCAAACTTGGTCTGGCCGCTGGGGACCTTCAGGGTGCCGGCATCCATGTAGGGCTTGAGGGTGTCCATGGCGCCGGTCCAGAAGAAGTTGGCGTTGTTGTCGTCCGGGCTTCCGGCGAAAAGTTCGATGTTGAAGGGGCCCTTGCCGTCCACCTTCTTGCCGCTCGCGTCGACCAGGCCCAGGCCGGTCAGCAGCGAGGTGGCCTGCTGGACGCCCACGGTGTAGTTGTCGAACGTGGTGTAGTAGTCCACGTTCGGAGTGCCGTTGATAAGGCGGTCGTAGGCGATGACCTTGACGTTCTGCTCCTTGGCCTTGGCCAGGACGTCGGTCAGGGTGGTGCCGTCGATGGCAGCGATGATCAGGGCCTTGGCGCCCTTGGTCAGCATGTTTTCGATCTGCGAGACCTGCGTGGGGATGTCGTCGTTGGCGAACTGGAGGTCCGTCTTGTAGCCGAGGTCTTTCAGGGACTTCTCAACATTGGCGCCGTCGGCGATCCACCGTTCAGATGTCTGGGTTGGCATCGAGATGCCAACCAGCGAGTCGCTGGGCTTCGCCGCGCCGCTGGATTCGCTGGTTCCGCCACGGGAGCCGCAACCGGTGGCTCCCACGGTCAGGGCGAGGACAAGGGCCACCGCGCCCATGAGTTTTTTGATTCTCACCATAATCTCCTTCCGCGGCAGCATTGCCGCGAAGTGTTGTTGGGCCGGGAAGCAACGGTGCTCCCGGTCCTGGCCACATGGTTGATGTGTCGGTTCAATATAGACTGATTTGTGAACGCTAACAAGAGCCTTCTCCCGGAAACTCCGAAATCTTTCGATGTCATTGACTTCTTCTTTGTTAGCGTTCACACTTGCTGCAGCACTTAGCTCGACCCTGACCCTACAAAACCGGTAATGAGGCCGCTTGCCTCCCGGATGGAGGCAACCCCATGCCAGATGCGCTGTTCACTTCCAGCTCCGACCCCCGCCACGACCACTGCGTGGTCGGCGTGGACTTCGGGACCCTGTCCGGCCGCGCCGTGGTGGTGCGGGTCCGCGACGGCAAGGAGCTTGGGAGCGCCGTCCATGAATATCCCCATGCGGTGGTGACCGGCTCCCTGCCCGGTGACGTGGCGGGCGACGACGGCACGCGGCTTCCCGGCGAATGGGCGCTTCAGGTGCCCAACGACTACCGGGACGTCCTGCGCACCGCCGTTCCTGCCGCGGTGGCTGACGCGGGGATCGACCCGGCCGCCGTCGTCGGCATTGCCACCGACTTCACCGCCTGCACCATGGTGCCCGTGAAGGCCGATGGCACGCCGCTGAACGAATTGCCGGGCTATGCCAACCGCCCGCATGCCTACGTGAAGCTCTGGCGCCACCACGCCGCCCAGGGGCAGGCCGACCGGATCAACCGGCTGGCGGCCGAACGGGGCGAGGACTGGCTTCCCCGCTACGGCGGCCTGATCTCGTCCGAGTGGGAATTCGCCAAAGGCCTGCAGCTGCTGGAAGAGGACCCGGAGGCCTACGCCGAAATGGACCACTGGGTGGAGGCGGCCGACTGGATCGTCTGGCAGCTGTGCGGCCGCTACGTCCGCAACGCCTGCACCGCCGGCTACAAGGGCATCTACCAGGACGGGCGGTACCCCTCGGAGGATTTCCTGGCCGCCCTGAATCCGGACTTCAAGGACTTTGTCAGTTCCAAGCTGGAGCACACGATCGGGCGGCTGGGGGACGCCGCAGGGACCCTGACGGCGGAGGCTGCAGCCTGGACCGGGCTGCCGGAGGGCATCGCCGTGGCCGTGGGAAACGTTGACGCCCACGTCACTGCCCCTGCTGCCAAGGCCGTGGAATCCGGCCAGCTGGTGGCTATCATGGGCACCTCCACCTGCCATGTGATGAACGGCAGCGAACTGCGTGAAGTGCCGGGAATGTGCGGGGCAGTGGACGGCGGCATCGTGCCCGGCCTGTGGGGCTACGAGGCCGGTCAGTCCGGTGTGGGGGACATCTTCGGCTGGTTCACCAGGTACGGCGTCCCGCCCGAATACCATGAGGCTGCCGGGGACGCGGGGCTGGGAATCCACGAGTACCTCACCGGACTGGCGTCGCGGCAGGCCATCGGGGAGCACGGCCTGATCGCGCTCGACTGGCACTCGGGCAACCGCTCGGTGCTGGTGGACCACGAGCTGTCCGGCATCGTGGTGGGCCAGACCCTTGCCACCCGGCCCGAGGACACCTACCGTGCCCTGCTGGAAGCCACGGCCTTCGGAACCCGCACCATCGTGGACGCCTTCCGCGACGCCGGGGTTCCGGTCAGGGAATTCATCGTGGCCGGCGGCCTGCTCAAGAACAGGCTGCTGATGCAGATCTACGCGGACGCCACCGGCCTGCAGCTGTCCACTATCGGCTCGGAGCAGGGCCCGGCCCTGGGATCGGCCATCCACGCCGCCGTGGCCGCGGGTGAATACGCGGACATCCGGGAAGCCGCCGCCGCCATGGGCGCCGAACCCGGCGAGGTCTACACGCCGATCCCGGAAAACGTTGCCGCGTACGAGGAACTGTTCCAGGAATACAAGGCACTGCACGACTACTTTGGCCGCGGCGGCAATGACGTGATGCACCGGCTCAAGGCCATCCAGCGCAAAGCCGCCCGGGCCAGCCTGCCCGGCTCCGCCGCCGAACCTGCCGTGGGGGTCTCCGCATGAGCACCGACACCGGGATCCTGGAAACCATCGCCCGGGTCCGTGAGGAAGTGTGTGCGCTGCATGCCGAGCTGACCCGCTACGAACTGGTGGTGTGGACCGCAGGCAACGTTTCCGCCCGGGTGCCGGGCACCGACCTCATGGTCATCAAGCCCTCCGGGGTCGCCTACCAGGACCTGACCCCGGAACAGATGATCGTGACGGACCTGCACGGCATGCCCGTCAGGGGCACCAACGTCGGTGGCGGCGGGACCGTGGACTGGGGCAACCCGCCGCTGTCGCCGTCGTCGGACACCGCAGCGCACGCCTACGTGTACCGGCACATGCCGGAGGTGGGGGGCGTGGTGCACACCCACTCCACCTACGCCACTGCCTGGGCTGCCCGGGGGGAGGCCATTCCGTGCGTGCTGACCATGATGGGCGATGAGTTCGGCGGCTCCATCCCGGTGGGCCCATTCGCGCTGATCGGGGACGACTCGATCGGCCACGGGATCGTGGAGACGCTGAAGAACTCCAATTCACCGGCGGTCCTGATGCAGAACCACGGCCCCTTCACCATCGGCAAGGACGCCCGCTCCGCGGTGAAGGCCGCCGTGATGTGCGAGGAAGTGGCCCGCACCGTCCACATCTCCCGCCAGCTGGGCGAACCGCTGCCCATCGACCAGGGCTCCATCGACTCCCTCTATGCCCGCTACCAGAACGTCTACGGCCAATAAACAACACAGGCCAGTAATCCACGGCGCCGTCATTACACAACTTCCCAGGAGAATCCATGAGCACCGCAGCAAGCACCTCCCTCGACGGCTACGAGGTCTGGTTCCTCACCGGCAGCCAGCACCTGTACGGGGAGGAGGTCCTCAAGCAGGTGGCCGCCCAGTCGCAGGAGATCGCCAACCAGCTCAACGCCAATTCCGCCGTCCCGGTCAAGATCGTCTGGAAGCCGGTCCTCACCGATTCGGATGCCATCCGGCGCACCGCCCTGGAGGCGAACGCCGATGATTCCGTGATCGGTGTGACCGCCTGGATGCACACGTTCAGCCCGGCCAAGATGTGGATCCAGGGCCTGGACCTGCTGCGTAAGCCCCTGTTGCACCTGCACACCCAGGCCAACCGGGACCTGCCGTGGGCGGACATCGACTTCGACTTCATGAACCTGAACCAGGCCGCGCACGGCGACCGCGAGTTCGGGTACATCCAGTCCCGCCTGGGCATCGCCCGGAAGACCGTCGTCGGGCATGTCTCCAACCCCGAGGTGGCACGCCAGGTGGGCTCCTGGCAGCGCGCCGCCGCCGGCTGGGCCGCCGTCCGCACCCTTAAGCTGACACGCTTCGGGGACAACATGCGCAACGTCGCCGTCACCGAAGGCGACAAGACCGAGGCGGAGCTGCGCTTCGGCGTCGCCGTGAACACCTGGTCCGTCAACGAGCTCGCGGACGCCGTGCACGGCGCGGCGGAGTCCGACGTCGACGCGCTGGTGGCGGAATATGCGGACCTTTACGACGTGGTGCCGGAGCTCCGCGCAGGCGCGGCCAGGCATGAATCGCTGCGGTACGGCGCCCGGATCGAGCTGGGCCTGCGCAGCTTCCTGGAGGGCAACGGCTCCGCCGCGTTCACCACCTCCTTCGAGGACCTGGGCGCCCTGCGGCAGCTTCCCGGCCTTGCGGTCCAGCGGCTCATGGCCGCCGGCTACGGCTTTGGCGCCGAAGGCGACTGGAAGACCGCCATCCTGGTGCGCGCCGCGAAGGTGATGGGTGCCGGCCTGCCCGGCGGTGCCTCCCTGATGGAGGACTACACGTACCACCTGGAGCCCGGGTCCGAGAAGATCCTGGGCGCCCACATGCTCGAGGTTTGCCCCTCCCTCACGGCGTCGAAGCCGCGCCTGGAAATCCACCCGCTGGGCATCGGCGGCAAGGAGGACCCGGTCCGCCTGGTGTTCGACGCCGATGCCTCCCCGGGCGTCGTCGTCGCCCTGTCCGACATGCGGGACCGTTTCCGCCTGGTGGCCAACGCCGTCGACGTCGTTCCCCTGGACCGGCCGCTGCCCAACCTGCCCGTGGCCCGCGCCCTGTGGGAGCCCAAGCCGGACTTCGCAACCTCCGCAGCAGCCTGGCTCACAGCCGGCGCTGCCCACCACACCGTGCTCTCCACCCAGGTGGGCATGGACGTGTTCGAGGACTTCGCCGAGATCGCCAAAACCGAACTGCTGACCATTGACCACGACACCACCATCCGGCAGTTCAAGAAGGACCTGAACTGGAACGCCGCCTACTACAAGCTGGCAGGCGGGATCTGATCCAATGGCACGGCTGAGCTCCCGGCGCCCGCCACGGACAACAAACCCGTGACGCACGGCAAACCACGCCGGCTGCCGAGGCTTGAGGACGTGGCGGAGCTGGCCGGGGTCTCACACCAGACCGTGTCACGGGTGGTCAACAACCACCCCAACGTGAGCCCGGGGACGCGGGAAAAAGTGGAAGCGGTGATAGCCCGGCTCGGCTACCGCCGCAACACCGCAGCCCGGAGCCTGGTCACCCGGCGCTCGCAGACCATAGGGGTCCTGGGCAGCGAGCTCTCCCAGTACGGTCCTGCCAATACATTGCTGGGCGTGGAACGCGCTGCGAGGGACGCCGGATATTTCGTCAGCGTCGCCGCGTTGCGGGAGGTCAGCCGGGACGCGATCCTGGACGCCGTCAGGCACTTCCTGGACCAGTCGGTGGACGGCATCGTGGTGATCGTTCCGCACCTTGAGACGTTGGCCGCCCTGGCGGAACTTCCCATCGGGGTCCCGGTGGTGGCCGTTGGACCCGAGGGGAATGACACTGTTGGCGGCGTCAGGGTGGACCAGCGCCGCGGGGCCGAACTCGCCGTGCGGCACCTCATTGGGCAGGGGCACGTCAGGATCGGGCACGTCGCGGGCCCGCAGGACTGGATCGATGCCGTGGCGCGTGCCGACGGCTGGCGGTCCACCCTTGCCTCCGCCGGACTCGAGGCGGACCTGATCATCGAAGGTGACTGGAGCGCCGGCAGCGGCTACGCCATCGGCCGGCGGATCGCGGCCACCCGCCGGGCCACCGCCCTCTTCGTGGGCAACGACCAGATGGCCCTGGGAGTCCTGCGCGCCCTGACCGAGGCCGGCATCAAAGTGCCGCAGGACGTGTCCGTGGTGGGCTTCGACGACCAGCCCGAGGCCGGCTATTTCAGTCCGCCGCTGACGGTGGTCCGGCAGGATTTCGAGGAACTGGGCCGGCGGTGCATGCAGATGATGTTGACGGCGTTCAGCGGCGCGGAAGGACCCCGGACACTTGTCGTGGAGCCGGAACTCGTCCTGCGCAGCAGCACGGCACCGCCCGCCTGAAGAGCACGCTTGAAGAATCCGGCCGGAGATCCTGCCGGCAGCTGATTTAATCCGGGGGAGACCGGCGCGAAACGTGGCCACAACAATCGCTGCGTAGTTTTCAGTGCATGACGGCTACCCTGCTCATCCGGCTCCGCGACTGGCTGCTGGACACCTTCACCTACGAATCCGAGTCCAGTGCCGCCGGCGCCATGGCCGACGCCACCCGGTGGGGCTGGCTTCCGGCCTTGAGCGGAGTGTCCCTCGGTGCCGACCAGGCCCGGTCCGGGCATGCAGGAACAGCGGGCGGAAGCGGCGGAATGTCTGCTTAGCCACACTATTGCGCCGGTAGCGCGATAATGCCCTAAACTGCTGCACTGAGGTGCCTGAAATGGCGCTGCGCAGCAACGAAAGTGAACACGCTATGGCTACCGATTACGATGCTCCACGCAAGCAGGAAGAAGAGTCGCCGGCCGACTCTCTCGAGGCCCTCCAGGCGTCACGGGGCGGCAACGCGCAGACCGCGGTTATCGATGTCGACGAGAACGACACCGCTGAAGGCATCGACCTGCCCGGCGCCGATCTGTCCAATGAGGAACTGACCGTCATTGTGGTTCCCGAGCAGTCCGATGAGTTCACCTGCTCGTCGTGCTTCCTGGTTCGGCACCGCTCCCAGGTTGCCCGTGAAAAGGACGGCCTGAAGTACTGCCGCGACTGCGAAGGCTGAGTGTCTTCCTGATTTTTGCCGGCGCCGGCCACCTCCCCGAGGTGGCCGGCGCTGCTTTGTCCCCGGACGCCGTCGTTATCAAAATGCCCCCTCGTTTCCCGGTCCGGACACTCCTACGCTGGAAGCATCCAATGGTCTTTAGTCGTGGATGGCACTGCTATGAAGAAGTTCCTCACCTGGCTCGCGGCAATCCTGTTGGCTTCCGGGCTGGGAATCGTGGTCCAGGCACCCGCCTCGGCGGCGCCCTACTGCGGCCTCACATGGGGCTCCCTTGCGAAGACCGGGCAGGATACGGGGACCGCATCGGTCACCAATGTCCGGACCGGGCAGCACTACTGCTTCGACCGGCTGGTGGTGGACCTCAACGGGCCCGCCGTGTCCTACACGGTGCAGTATGTGCCGCGGATTGAGCAGGAAGGCTCCGGGGCCTTTATCCCGGTACGGGGCGGCGCGCGCCTGCATATCAGCATCAAGGCGCCGTCCTACGACCAGAACGGCAACCCCACCTACAACCCGGCGGACAAGGCTGAACTCAGCAACGTGGCCGGCTACCAGACGTTCCGCCAGGTGGTTTCGGCCGGAAGCTTCGAGGGGTACACAAGCCTCGGGCTGGGCGTCCGGGCCCGCCTCCCGTTCCGGGTCTTCACCCTGGCCGGTCCCGGCCCGGGCTCGCGCCTTGTGATCGACGTGGCGCACTACTGGTGAAAACGAAAAAGATGCCGTGCCCCCATGATGGGGGCACGGCACCTTTTTCGTTCAGGCAGCGTTGTGGCGGCCTTCAGCGATCTATTCCGGCACTACCAGCGCGGGGGTGTCCCGCTTGAGGGTTTCGCCGCGGAAGAAGCCGGGGTGCGTGCGGGACATGACCAGCATGACGACGGCGCCCAGGGCCAGGATGCCGATGCCCAGGATGAACACCAGGCCCACGCCGAAGACCTCGGAACCACTGCCGAACTCCGGCGCCAGGCTGTCCACGGCGGTCTGGACGAATACCACGAACAGGCCCACGCCGCCCACCACCGGGCATACCAGCCGCAGCAGGAAGTGGCGGGTGCTGTTGAACAGGCTGTGGCGGAAGTACCAGGTGCAGGCCAGCGCGGTGAGGCCGTAGTAGAAGCAGATCATCAGACCCAGGGCCAGGATGGTGTCATTCAGGACGTTTTCGCTGACCACGTGCATCACCGCGTAGAACCCGGCGGACAGGATGCCGGCGGCGATGGTGGCGTAGCCCGGCGTCGCGAACTTCCTGCTGATCCGGCTGAACGGTTCAGGCAGGGCGCCGTAGTGCGCCATGGCCAGCAGGCTTCGGGACGGCGACATGAACGTGGACTGGAGGGAGGCCGCGGAACTGGACAGCACGGCGAGGGACATCAGGATGGCGAAGGGGCCCATGATGGGGGAGGCCAGGGCCGTGAAGATGTTCTCTTGGTTGTCGGCGTTGTTCAGGCCGTTGCCGGTGTCCCCGACGCCGGCGAACATCATGGTGGCGATGCTGACCAGGAGGTAGATGGCCAGGACGATGACGGCGGTCAGGGTGCCGGCCAGTCCGGCCGTCTTCTGGCCGTTCGCTGTTTCCTCGTTGACCGTTAGGCACACATCCCAGCCCCAGTACACGAAGATCGACAGCGAGATGCCGGCGGCAATCTGGCCGAACGTCTCGATCTTCGTGACGTCGAACCAGTCCCAGCTGAACGGGATGGCCGTTTCGGACGTGGACCAGTTGGCGAAGGCCATGGCGACGAACAGGCCCAGGACCAGAAGCTGGAAGCCCACCAGGCCGTACTGCACCACCTTGGTGGTGTGCAGCCCGCGGTAGCTGACCCAAACAGCCAGCGCCACGAACACGAAGCAGGTCAGGACGTTCAACGCTTTGTTGCCGGCCAGGTCTGCCAGTTCCGGTGAGCCGGTGAGCTGGGACAGGAAGAGGTAGAAGAAGTCGACGGCGACGCCTGCCAGGTTGGACAGCACGATGATGTTGGCGGCCAGCAGGCCCCAGCCGCCCATCCAGCCGACCCAGGGGCCGAAGGCCTTGGTCACCCAGGTGAAGGTTGTGCCGCTGTCCGGGGAGTCGGCATTGAGCTCCCGGTAGGCGAGCGAGACCAGGATCATGGGGATGAACCCGATCAGGAAGATGACTGGCAACTGGAGTCCGGCTTCATTGACGGTGGGTCCGAGTGCGCTGGTGAGGGTGTAGGCGGGGGCGATGGTTGAAATGCCCAGGACGACGACGGCGAGGAGCCCGAGCTGCCCGCCCTTGAGGCCTTTGGCGCTGACGCCGTCCGCGGACGGGGCGTGGGCGTGCGGACCGGGTTTGGCCGTACTGGTGCGGATTGTCTCTGTCATGGCACCACTTTCTGGAAGGCTGTGAGACGGAGGTCACTATATGAATGGCGTTCATTTAGTATGGGGGTGCCGGACCTGTGATGCAAGACGCAATATGAATCACATTCGTTTATGACTTCCTTTCCAAATTAGTAAGCTCACTGAGAAATTGCCGAAAGCCCTGCCGCCGCTAGGTGCTCGGCTGGTAGCGTCGGCCGTATTGGACCACTTGAGGAGGACGCATGAAAGCTTCACCGACACTGACCAACAATCTGCAGGCTGTCCTGGCCGACCTGATCGAACTGCACGTCCAGGGCAAGCAGGCGCACTGGAACATCGTGGGCACCAACTTCCGCGACCTGCACCTGCAGCTTGATGAGATCGTCGACGCTGCCCGCCAGTTCGCCGACGACACAGCCGAACGGATGCGCGCCCTGCATGCACTCCCGGACGGCCGCAGCTCCACCGTTGCCGAAACCACCAGCCTGGCCCAGTTCCCTGAAGGGCTGATCAGCACTACGGATGCCATCGAGCGGATCGTTGCCGCCATGGAAGCCGCCGTGGGCACCATGCGCAAAGTCCATGACGAGGTGGACGAGGAGGATCCCACCTCCGCGGACCTCCTGCACGAGTTCATTGCCCGGCTGGAGCAGTTTGCCTGGATGGTACAGGCTGAAAACATGAAGCCGACCGCCAAGGTCACAGCCGCCGACTCCAAGTAGCCGGCAGCCACCCGCCTGGACCCTTTGGGCGCCTGGTATCGGAATTGATCCGGTACCAGGCGCCCTTTTTGTTTCGCTTGGTCAGGCCGCTTTCGGCACCTTCCGCAGCACGACGGCGGCGAGGACTGCCGCCGTCGCCATCAGTACCAGCCCAATTGCCGCAGTGATGTGCACGCCGGAATCAAACGCTGACGCCGCAGCGTCCCGGACGGTGTCCGACAGGGAAGCGGGCAGCAGGTTTGCTGCTTCCACTGCGCCGGCAAGTGTTTCCCTCGCGCTGTGCAGGGAGGAGCCGGGCAGCATGCCGTCAAGGCCTGCGGGCAACCGCAGGTTCTGCTGGTAGGACGCCGTCAGGATGGAGCCCAGTACCGCCGTGCCCAGCAGCGACCCCACCTCGTAGCCGGTCTCGGAGATTGCCGCGGCAGCGCCTGACTTCTCCGGCGGCGCGGACCCGAGGATGAGGTCGTTGGAGATGGTTTCGGCCGTACCCACGCCCAGTGCAAGGACCAGCAGGGCTGCCAGCAGCAGCGAGGGGCCGCCGTCGTGATTCCCGAATGCCACCATGGTGTAGCCGGTGGCACTGAACGCCAACCCCGCTGCCACCACGTATCCCGGGCGGACCTTGCGGACCAGCGGCACCACCACCAGGCCGGCCACCACCGTGGCGGCCAGTGCCGGGATCATGGCAACGCCCGCTGCGGACGGCGTCATTCCCTCGAGGAGTTGGAGGTGCTGGGCGAGGAACAGGATGAAGCCGTTGAAGGAGAACAGGGCAAGGATGTTGGCGCTGATGGCCATGCTGAACACCCTGTTCCGGAACAGGGACATGTCCAGCAGGGGGTGCGCCAGCCGCTGCTGCCGCTGCACGAACACCGCCCCCATGGCCAGGCCGAAGGCGATGGCGCCCAGACCTGCCGCCCCTGGACCTTCGGTGGCAACTGCCTTGATCCCGTAGACAACGGGCACCATGACCAGCATGGAGAGCAGGATGCTGGGGATGTCCACCTTGCCGGGTGCCGGATCCTTCGATTCCGGGATGAGGGCCGGTCCAAACGCCAGCAGGGGGAGCATGAGGGGGACCGCCACCAGGAAGACGGCACCCCACCAGAAGTGCTCCACCAGCCAGCCGCCGAAGATCGGACCCAGGGCCGCGCCGCCGGAGAATCCGGCGGCCCAGATGGCGACGGCCAGCCTGCGGCGATTGGGCTCGGGGAAAATGTTGCGGATCAGCGACAAGGTGGACGGCATCAGCATGGCGCCGAAGAATCCCAGGGCGGCGCGGCCGGCGATGAGCCATTCCGGCGCGGGTGCAAAAGCCGTCGCAACGGACAGCGCGGCAAAGCCGATGCTGCCAAGGGTGAGCAGCCTCCGCCGCCCAATCCGGTCGCCGAGGCTTCCCATTGATACCAGCAGCCCGGCCAGCACCAGGGGGTAGGCGTCAACGATCCACAGCAGCTGCACGCCCGTGGGTTCCAGGGCCCGGGCGATGGCCGGCAGCGCGAACGTCAGTGCGGTGTTGTCCACCGCCACCAGCAGCACGGGAAACATCAGGAGCCCCATCGCCAGCCAGTCGCGCCACGGAGGACGCACGGAAGTGCTGCTTGCCTGCCCGGTTGCCGAACTCTCGATGGAAGTGGTCATGAGATAACTATACCGTCCGGACGGTATAGTTTAAAAATGCGATGGTTTTCCTTATTCCTGCACGGGGGAGGGCATGATGGAGGGCATGCCCCGAAAGCCTGTTGCCCGTGACGCGGTCCTTGACGCCTTCGAGTCCCTGCTGATTGAAGTGGGTGAGCGGGCGGCCACCCTCGATGCCGTGGCGCGCAAGGCCGGCGTATCCAAAGGCGGCCTCCTCTACCACTTTCCCAACAAGGAAGCCCTGATTGCCGTGTTGCTTGACCGCCTGGAGGGCCTGGCGGGCGAGGATGCCGATGCCATGGCGTCGGCAGCTGAAGGCGCCGCGGCCTACTTCATCCGTTCCTCGGTCTGGGCGGATACCCCTTTGGACCGTGCCATCGTGGCCGCCACCCGGCTTGCAGAGGTGGCCCACGAGGAGACGCGGCGCCGCTTCGCGGCCATCCAGCAGCGCTGGCTGGACGAAATTGCTGCGGATGTGGGACCTGGGCTGGCCAAGGCAGTCCTCTATATGGGGGACGGCCTGTACTTCAACGCCATGCTGTCCGTGGCCCCTGCGCCGGCCGGGGGAGCGGCCGCTGACGTGGAGGAACTCCTGGCCGCGCTGGAACGGCTCCGCAGGTAGCTCCGTCATTTGCCGGGAGGGGTTGCCGCGTAGGACAATAGAAAGTTGTGAGGGCTGTCACCGGTCTTCATGATCCAACAAATGAATAGCCTTTGATCTGCGGCGGGAGAGTTCTGCCGGAAGTACAGGCAGGCGCCGTAGGAGCAAATCCTCCCCAGGAATCTCGCAGGCCCCCGTACCGCCGCGGCGAGGCACCTCTGGAAAGCAGCAGGCAGTCTTATTCTCTTTTGGAGAGGTAGGGACTGTTGTGCTCACCGACGGTGCAAGCGGGTCCTGCCCAGGCAGGGAACGCGGAAACTCTCAGGTCCAATACAGAGCGGGGAGGAACCCGAATAGCTGTGGCGTACCCTTCGCCGCCTGAGTAAATGGAGTTCCTTCGTGTCGGTTACCCCAGCCTCCACCACTTTCGTAGACCGCCATATCGGCGCGCGCCGCCAGGCCGACGTCGACACCATGCTCAAAGCCGTAGGCTACGACTCGGTCGATTCCCTTGTGGACACCGCGGTTCCCAAGGTCATCCGCCAGGACACCGCCCTTCGCCTGCAGGACGCCCTCAGTGAGGTTGAAGTCCTCACGGAACTGCGGAAGCTTGCCGCCAAGAACAAGACGGCGGTGCAGCTGATCGGCCAGGGCTACTACGACACCGTGACTCCGCCGGTGATCCGCCGCAACATCCTGGAATCCCCGGCCTGGTACACCGCCTACACGCCCTACCAGCCGGAGATTTCGCAGGGCCGGCTTGAGGCGCTGCTGAACTTCCAGACCATGGTGCAGGACCTTGTGGGCCTGCCCATCGCCAACGCTTCGCTGCTGGATGAAGCAACGGCGGTGGCCGAGGCCGTGCTGCTGATGCGCCGCGCCAACAAGACCAAGCCCGCGGCAGACGGCAAGACCGTCCTGGACATCGACGTGCTGCCGCAGACCATCGCCATAGTGCTGGGCCGGGCGGAGGCGCTCGGCTTCGAGGTGGAGGTCGCCGACCTGTCCAAGGGCCTGCCCGACGGCGACATCAACGGGATCGTGCTGCAGCAGCCCGGCGCTTCCGGCCGCGTCTGGGACCAGTCCGCGGTGATCTCTGCAGCGAAGGACCGGGGCGCGCTGGTCACGGTCGCTGCGGACCTGCTGGCCCTGACACTGATCACACCTCCGGGCGAGCAGGGCGCGGACATTGCCGTCGGCTCAGCCCAGCGTTTTGGCGTGCCGCTGTTCTTCGGCGGCCCCCATGCCGCCTACATGGCTGTCCGCAAAGGCCTGGAGCGTTCCTTGCCTGGCCGCCTGGTTGGGGTATCAAAGGACGACGCCGGCACGCCTGCCTACCGGTTGGCCCTGCAGACCCGCGAGCAGCACATCCGCCGCGAGAAGGCCACGTCCAACATCTGCACCGCCCAGGCGCTGCTGGCCATCGTTGCGTCCATGTACGCCGTTTACCACGGCCCCGACGGCCTGAAGGCGATTGCCCAAACGGCGCACCGCCACGCCCGTAGCCTGGCGGCCTCGCTTGCGGCCGCCGGCGTCGAGGTGCTGCACACGAGCTTCTTCGACACCCTTACGGTCCGGGTGCCCGGACGGGCTGCTGGCATCATCGCCGACGCCGAGGCGCGGGGCATCAACCTGCGCAGCGTCGACGCCGACACCGTAGGCATCGCCCTCGATGAAACCACGACGGTGGCCATCGTCGCCCAGGTTGCCGACGTCTTTGGCGCCACGGTTGCCGAGGTCCAGGGCGAGGGCCAGGGCTTTGGGCTGGAGGCCGCCGTCGAGCGTTCCTCCGACTACCTGCAGCACCCGGTCTTCAACACTCACCGGTCTGAAACCCAGCTGCTGCGTTACATCCGCAAGCTCTCGGACCGCGACCTGGCGCTGGACCGCACCATGATCCCGCTGGGTTCATGCACCATGAAGCTGAACGCCACGGCCGAGAGATGCCGAACTTCTTCAGGGTGTGGGCGAACAGGTTGTACGTNATGAAGCTGAACGCCACGGCCGAGATGGAAGCCATTTCCTGGCCGGAGTTCGCCTCGATCCACCCGTTCGCCCCGGACTCTCAGACCGAAGGCTGGCGCGAACTCATCGCCGGCCTGGAAGCGGACCTGACCACGATCACCGGGTATGACCAGGTGTCCATCCAGCCCAACGCGGGCTCGCAGGGCGAGCTCGCCGGGCTGCTCGCGATCCGCGGCTACCACCATTCCCGGGGCGAGCAGCAGCGCAACGTCTGCCTGATCCCGGCCTCGGCGCACGGCACCAACGCCGCCTCCGCCGTGCTCGCGGGCATGAAGGTGGTCGTCGTGGCCACGGCTGCCGACGGCACCATCGACCACGACGACCTGACGGCCAAGATCGAGGCCAACAAGGACGTCCTCTCGGCCATCATGATCACCTACCCCTCCACCCACGGTGTCTACGATGGGGATGTCCGCGAAGTCTGTGACGCTGTGCACGCCGCGGGCGGCCAGGTCTACATCGACGGCGCCAACCTCAACGCCCTGGTAGGGCTGGCCCAGCCGGGCCAGTTCGGCGGGGACGTGTCCCACCTGAACCTGCACAAGACCTTCTGCATCCCGCACGGCGGCGGGGGACCCGGCGTC
>NZ_LMSF01000018.1:0-21626 GCF_001428325.1 Arthrobacter sp. Soil761
CGCCATATCCACCGCAGCGATCGCCGCCATCGTCACCGGACCCCGCCGCCAATACGCACTCCGGTACAGGAACTGCCACGTATCCTCAATCCGGTGCGGATCCTTGCCAATGAGCAACTGCGCCACATGATCCTTCAGGTAGGCGGCGACGGCGAGCTCGCGGCCGTTCAGGGTGGCGTCGCCAATGCCCGTCACGCCGTCGTCCGTGGTGATCCGGAGGGTCACGAAGTTTCGGGTGGGGCTGGTAACGAACACTTCCGCGGCAATGATTTTCACAGCTGGTCCTTTCGGAGACGGTCGGTCGGAGGGGGGGCGTTGTGGCGGGAAGGAGTGTTTTCGGTGGTCAGTGGAGTTCCGCGTGGGTGGCGGCCTGCCGGCTTGTACCGGCGGCAGCTACAGCCTGGCGGGCTTTGATCTCGGCGACGATTTCCGCGTGGGCAGTGTCAGTGAGCCTGTAGAACTTCATGATGGCCATGCCCAGCCCACAGAGGACCAGGGGCACCAGTCCTGCGGCAAGCTGCAGCCCTTGGATGGTGGCCTCGCTTTGGCCGCTGTCCGACCGGACGTAGCCGGCGCTGGCAATGGCGTAGGCCATGACGGCTCCGCCCAGCGCCTGGCCCATCTTCCGGGTGAAGGAGAAGAGGGAGTAGATGATGCCTTCGGTTCGGACACCCGTACGTGCTTCGCCATACTCCACAGTGTCCGCCTCCAGTGCCCACACCACGATGTTCATCATCTGCACGCCCAGGAGGCTGATGACGAGCCCGGTGAAGGCCAGGTAGGTCAACGAGTGCGGGGCCAGCATGACCACCAGCGAACCGAGCACCACCAGGCCTCCGGCTGCCAGGTACAGGGCCTTCTTCCCCCAGCGCCGGACCATGGCCGGCGTGAGCACGATGACCACCACGGCCAGGACCACGTTGATGACGGCCATGGGCTGGGCAAGGCTGACATTCTGCAGCACGTCCCGCAGGTAGTAGACCTGGATGGTGGACAGCCCCGTGCTGGCGGTAAGCATCAGCAGGGATGAAATGCAGAGCATGAGCAGTGGACGGTTGCCCTTCAGGGTGGCCAGGGACTGCTTGAAGGTCACCTTGGGAACCTCGCGGTGGACCACTTCCCGGGTAGTGAAGACGGTCAGCAGGTAGAGCGCCATGCCCACTACCACGAAGGCAATGGTCAGCGTGGTGAAGAGTGGCTGCAGCTGCGCGGCACCCTGTTTGGTGAGCGGCGTGATGAAGAACAGCAGGCCGGAGCCCACAACGAGTGAACCGCAGGAGCGGGCAGCGCCCAGTTTGGCACGCTCCGCCGGCTGCTGCGTCATGGCGCCGGCCAGCGAGCCGTACGGGATATTGACCATGGAGTATGCCAGGCCCAGGCCGGCGTAGGTCAGGTAGGCATACGCAAGCTTGCCGTCATGGCTCCAGTCCGCCGGGACGGAGAAGGTCAGGGCACTCATGATCAGCAGGGGAAGGCCACCGAAGAGGATGAAGGGGCGGAACTTGCCCAGCTTCCTGTGGAAGGTGCGGTCAACGATCCGGCCCGCGAAGATGTCCGCAAAAGCATCAAAGACGCGCACCAGGAGGAAGAGGGTGCCTGCTGCCGCCGCTGAGATACCGGCGACGTCCGTGTAGTACAGCAGGAGGTAGGTAGTGGAGAGGGTGAATGCAAGATTGTTGGCAAGATCCCCCGCGCCATAGCCGAGGATGCTGAGCTTGGTCAGCCTGTTCATTCTGAGAGTCCTAACGCGTCATTGCGGTGGTGGCCAAGAGAAGAAGTGCGGGCCGCGTGGGCGCGCCGGGTGTTGCTCCGGCAGTAATACTAACGAAACGGCAAACCCAGTGGCAACCGGTTGCCAAAAATTGCCATAATTTCGTTTCACAAGAAAAACTGCCCGGCACGCGCACGTGCCGGGCAGATCTGACTCATGATTATTCGGAAGCGGAACGCCCGGCAGCGGTGCCGCACAGGCTTTCCACCAGTCCCACCACACCGGCATCCCCTGCCAAGGCAGGGTCGACAACTGCCAGCAGCGCCTTGGTTCGCTCAGTGCCTGGCAGCCGGTTGGCGGCTGTCACGGCCTGCTCCAGAGGGTCCTGGAACGGGGAGGCGGTGGCACTGTAGTCCATCCACGCGGCAATCATCAGCGCGGCCGCGGCACCGGACCGTCCGGCGGCGCGTTCAGCCTGCAGCACCGGGACAGCGCGCATCCGAAGTTTGGTACTGCCGTCCATGGCAATCTGGGCCAGGTTATGGGCGATCCTCGCGTTGCTGAAACGGGCCAGGAGAGCCTGCCGGTACTCGGGTATCCGCAGGTCGGCGGGGCCGGCAAGGTTCGTTTCTGCTTCGTCCCAGAAAGCCTCCACTGCCCGCCTGCACCAGGGGTCGGCCAATGCCTCCGCGACGGTCGCATGGCCCCGCAACTGGCCCGCATAAGCCAGCAGTGAGTGTGCGCCGTTCAGCAGCCACAGTTTCCGGTTCTCGTAGGGTTCGATGTCCTGGACGAACAGGGCACCTGCGTCCTCCCATCGCGGGCGGCCCGCGGGGAAGTCCCCGCTGAGCACCCAGCTTGAAAAGGGTTCAGCCACCACCGGGGAATTGTCCACGTAACCGCAGGCTTCCCGGACGGCGGCGAGGTCCCCTTCCGTGGTCCTGGGCGTGATCCGGTCCACGGATGTGCTCACGAAGCTGACATTGCCCGTGACCCACGCGGCGAATTCGGAATCCCAGGCCCCGGCAAACCCCGCCACTGCCTGCCGTGCCACCGTGCCGTTGTTGGACAGGTTGTCGCAGCAGACAATCGCGATCGGCCCGGAACCGGCTTCCCGGCGGGCGGCGAGCGCAAGCACCAGCCGTCCCAACGGCGTGGTGGGCCGTCCGCTGCCGGAACCCAGCAGCGCAAGGTCGGCGGCGACGTCGGGCGCCTTGGTGTCCAGCTTGCCGTCCGCACCCAACCCGTAGGCGGCCTCGGTGATGGTCAGCGTTACCAGGGCGGTCTCCGGTGCAGCCACGAGGGCGGCAAGCCGCTCGATGTCCGCACCGTCCAGGGCCTCCACGATGCTGCCCATGACAGTAAAGGAGTCGCCCTCGTCTGCGCGTTCCACCAGCGTGTAGAGACCATCCTGTTCAGCCAGGGCAAGGGCCGCATCCGGCCGGCGGCCAGTGAAGGCGGCGATCCCCCAGCCGGCGGAATCTGATGCCTGTTGGGTGTACCAGGCCTGGTGCGAGCGGTGGAAGGCGCCCAGCCCCAGGTGGACAATGCGGACCGGCGCCTTGGGCACCTGACGGAGCGTCCGGTTCAGCCGCGGAAGCTCCGCAGTGGGCGGCGTGGCCGACGGAGGGGACGTAAAGGGGGCACTCACAGCTTGAACACCCGGCGGGGCGAGGCGTCCACGATGTCCACGATCAGTTCGTGCGCCCGCTCTTCGGTGACCCGGTGCTCGGCCACGAGCCGCGCCAGGAAGGAGGCTTCGATCCGCCGGGCCGTGTCATGGCGGGCCGGGATGGAGCAAAAGGCCCGGGTGTCATCGATGAAGCCGGAGGACCGGGAGAAGCCCGCCGTCTCCGTCACGGCAGACCGGAAACGGAGCATGGCGTCCGGCGCATCCAGGAACCACCACGGCGCTCCCAGGTACACCGACGGGTAGAACCCGGCCAACGGGGCAAGTTCCCGGGAGAACACCGTCTCGTCGAGCGTGAAGAGGACCAGGTGGAAGTCCTTGGCGGTCCCGAAATCCTGCAGCAGGGGCCGGATGGCCTCGGTGTAGTTGACTGCCACAGGAATATCGTGGCCGGTATCCGCCCCGAACGCCTCGAACGTGGGGGCATGGTGGTTGCGGAAGGATCCGGGGTGGACGGTCATCACCAGGCCGTCCTCCACGGACATCCGCGCCATCTGGTAGATCATGTGCGCTTCGAAGGCTTCCCTGTCAGCTGCATCCGCCTGGCCGTTGCGCCCGCGCTCAAAAAGCCGCTCCGCCTCGGCGTCGTCCAGCTTCAGGGTGGCAGGAGTGAAAACGCCGTGGTCGGCCGAGACGGCGCCCCGCTCCACGAAATGCCTGCGCCGGGCCTCAAGCGCCTTGATGTACCCGGCGTAACCCGAAGCGCCATCCCCCGCCGAAGCGATCAGGCGGTCCACGTTGTCCCGCCAGGCCGGGTGCGCCATGTTCAGGTACTGGTCGGGGCGGAAGGTGGGCAGGACGCGCCCGGCAAAGGATGGGTCCGCGTGCAGCGCGGCGTGGCTGTCCAGTGAGTCCAGGGGATCATCCGTGGTGGCCAGCACCTCGATGTTGAATTCCTTGAACAGCTCGCGCGGCCGGAAGCCCGGCTCAGAGAGCTTGGCCTGCAGGGCGTCGTAAAGCCGGTCCGCGTTCTCCCGGGACGGTTCCTCCGCCAGGCCGAACACGTGGGCGAACTCCTGCCGGATCCAGTAACCGGATGCCGTTCCCTCAAAGGTGGGCCAGGCGGCACAGAAGTGGCGCCAGACCTCCCGTGACGCGGCGGGTTGGCTGCCCAGCCCCAGCTGGTCCATGGGCACCCCGCCGGCGTGGATCAGCCGGGTGACGTAGTGGTCCGGGGTGACCAGCAGGGCAGCCGGGTCCGGGAAAGGGGTATTCTGCTCGATGACCGCAGCGTCCACGTGCCCGTGCGGGGAGATGATGGGCAGCCCTTCCACAGTTGTGAACAGTGACCGTGCGATGCTCCGGACACCGGGATCAGCCGGCAGCAGCCGGTCGGGGTGTTCCGCAATCGGCGTTCCCACGGGTCATCGCCTCCCTGCGGGGACGGAAAGTCCCGCCAGCGCGGCCGCGGAGCGGAGGTAGTCAAGGTTATCTGCCGTCCGTTCAGCCAGCGGGAGTTCGGTGGAGAAATCCTCCACCGTCACCCAGCCGTCATAGCCATGGGCCGCTAGTGCCTTGAAGTATTCCAGCACGCTGCCCTGGCCGGAACGCAGCGGGGCCCACTCGTTCCGGAAGATGGCGGCACCGGAGTCGTCGGTTTTGCCGCTGTTGACCCAGACGGCGTTTTTGACGTGCACGTGGGCCAGGTAGTCGCCCAGGAGCTGGAACGCGGGGAGGTAGTCCTCCTGGCCTTCGATCAGCAGGTTGCCGAGGTCATGGATGACTCCCACGTGCCGCGGATCAAGTCCGTCCAGCAGCCGCAGCGCGGACGAGGCCGAAGCGGTGATGGTGCGGTGGTGCAGTTCCACGAGTGCCTTCACGCCGTGGTGGGCAGCCCGTTCGGCGATCCACTCGAAGTCACGGCGGGCACCGGCAAACAGCTCAGGGTACGGGGTACCGCTGGCCGGTTCGTTCCCCCAGACGGCCGTTCCCAACGGAGGGGTGGTCACCCGGACCTGCCCGGCGCCGAGCCTGGCAGTGGCGGCCAGCATCCGGTCAACGTCCGCATGGTTGTCGCACCGTGCATATCCCCCGATGCCGGAGAATTCCAGGCCCGCGCCGGATGTGAGGGCGGCAATCCGGTCCAGCTGGTCCTCCATGCCGGTGAGCGGGACGGTGGCCTTGTTGCCGGCCCAGAAGCCCGGCTCGGCAGCGTCGGCCTGGTCGGTGATCCGCCACTCAATGCCATCCCAGCCCTGCCGGGCCAGGTGCTGCACTGCTTCGTCGGGGGTCCATTCGGGGGTTGATGCGGTAAATACTGAAAACTTCATGGCTCAGGCGCTTTCTGCCGAAGTGCCGCCGGTGCGGACTTCGAGGTCGTTGTACTTGCCGGCCAGGACATCGTCGAAGAGGACGGGCTGGCCAAGCGTGGCCGAAACGTAGACGGAACGCACCGCGGCGAGTGCGTTGACGGCGTCGCTGACGGTGACGCCGGCCTGCCGCCCACCGGCGATGGCGCCCAGGATGTCCCGGTACTGCCGGACGTGGCCGGCCGGATACACGGTGGGGTCCGCGGCCTTGTAGTCCTCCTCGGGGTATTTGGCCAGTTCCTCTTCCGCCTGGTTGCCCCCGCCCTGAAGGCCCATGTCCGCGGACTCGCCGCCCGCGTCCTTGCTGTGGAAGTACTGCAGCCGATCGTTGTCCACCACCGCCGAGCCCTCGGACCCCATGAGCTGGACGCGCACGGTCAGCCCCGGGTAGGCAGCGGTGGTGGCGTGCAGGACGGCCAGGCCGCCGTTTTCGAAGGTGATGGTGGCAACGGCGGTGTCTTCCACCTCGATGCGTTCGTGCGCAAGCCTGGCGGTGTGCGCATGGATCTCAACGGGGCGTCCCATGAACCACAGCAGCAGGTCCACCGTGTGGACACCCTGGTTCATCAGCGCACCGCCGCCGTCCATGGCCCAGGTGCCACGCCAGTCGCCGGAGTCGTAGTATCCCTGGCTGCGCCACCAAGCCACGGAAGCGATGGCGGACGTCAGCCGCCCGAAACGTCCCTTGGCCACAGCGTCGGCAACGGCGACGCTTGACTGGTCAAACCGGTGCTGGCTGATCACCGAGGCAACAATCCCCTTGCTGGCCGCTTCCTTGGCTGCGGCTTCGATTTCCTGGGCCCGGGTAAGGTCAACGTCGAGTGGCTTTTCGATCACCACGTGCTTACCGGCGGCCAGGACTTCCAGGCCCTGCTGGATGTGGAGGCCGCTGGGGGTGGCCAGGGCCACAAGATCGATGTCCTCAGCCGCAAAGGCCTCCGCCTGCGTGCTGTACAGCGCCGGCCTCTGGCCGCCGCGCTGTTCGATAAAGTCCGCCAGGGCCTCGGCGGCGGCCGGGATGGCATCCACCAGTGCCACGATCCGGGCTTCCGGAAATGCCTCGAGGGCTACGGCGTGGGTGCGCCCGATGACGCCGCATCCGGTGATGGCTACGTTAAGGGTGCTCATGCGGTCTGGACTCCTGCTTCTGCGGTGACTTTTGCAAAGGCGCGTGCTGCGATGCCGAACGCGGTGGGGCCGGAGAAACCGCCCAGTCCGTGGGCACCGGCGAGGTGCGGCTCCAGGGAGGCGAAGCCCTGGTACCCGTCTGCCTTCAGGGCCTCCACTGTGCGGAGCACATCCCCGTCGCCTTCACCTGCCGGCACCACGTGGCCGTTTTCGAACAGTGCGTCCTTGACCTGCAGGTACTCAAGGTGCGGACGCAGTTTGGCGTATCCCTCATCGAAGGGCTTGACCCCCACCTGGACGAAGTTCGCGGCATCCCATGCCACCTTCAGCGCGGGCGAGTTGACGGTTTCGATGATGTCCAGGACGCGGTCTGGTACGTCGCCGAAAATGTCTTTCTCGTTCTCGTGCAGCAGGATCACGCCCGCTTCCTCAGCCACATCGGCGAGCGCCCGCATGCGTTCGATGACGGCATCGCGGATGGACTCCACCTGCACGGACTCGCCGTAGTAGAAGGAGAAGATGCGGATGTACCTGGCGTCCAGGACCTTGGCGGCGTTGACCGCCCGGCGCAGCCGTTCCACTTCGTGCTCCACGGGCAGGCTGACGTCCACCTTGCCAATGGGGGAAGCGACGGCGGAGACCTTCATGCCCTTCTCCGCCAGCAGGGACGCCAGGGACTGGAGCTGTTCATCGCTCAGGTCCACGATGTTGGTGCCCCAGGCGCTGCGGACTTCAATGTGGTTGGCGCCGAGGGCCTGCAGCACTGCTATCTGGACCGCTGGGTCGTCGTCGATCTCGTCGCCGAAGCCTGACAGCTGCCACGTGACCTGGGTGGTCGAAACCATGGTTATTTAACTCCTCCGGCGGTGAGCCCGCCTACTAGGTAACGCTGGAAAATCAGGTAAAGAATGACCACAGGAGCGGCGCAAACCAATGCCGCCGCCATCATCTGGCCGTAGAACGGAATGGCGCCGCCTTCCTGCGAAGCACCAAAGATTTGGAGTGCGACGGCGGCCGTCTGGCTTTCCGGGCGGGTCATCACCGAGGCGAACAACACGTCATTCCAGCCCAGCAGGAAGGCGAAGATGCCCGAAACCACGATGCCGGGCCAGCTCAGCGGAAGGATGATCCGGAACAGGACGCCAAGGTGGGACGCGCCGTCGATCCGTGCTGCTTCTTCAAGTTCCTTGGGAAGCCCGCGAAGGTAGGTGACCATCACCCAGGTGGAGAACGGCATGGCGAAGGTGAGGTAGGTCACGAACAGGCCCCACTGGGTTCCGATCACCTGTATGCCGAGGTAGGTTGCCGCCGAGGAAAACAGGACGAAGACCGGCAGCACCATGAGGGTTCCGGGCACCGACTGCAGTGCCAGCAGCCCGCGGAGGATGGTCAGCCTGCCGCGGAAGCTGTAGCGGACCAGGACGAACGCAGTGGAGATGGACATCGCTGCGGAGACCACCGCGGTTGCTCCCGCCACCAGGACGCTGTTGGTGAGGCCGGTGGCCAGGCCAACGCTGGTCCAAATCTTCGAGTAGTTATCGAATGTGACTGAGGACGGCCAGAACTCGCCATTGGCCACCCCGATGTCCGAGTTCACCGAAGCCAGGAAGATGTACAGCACAGGGATCAGGACAAGTGCGCCGAGGAATACCAGGATGATGACCAGCAGGGGGCCCGGAAGGAGCCGGAGCACCTCATGTTGGCGGTGCGAGCCCGGACGGTCAACATCAACGGTTGACGCACTCCGCCGGGTGGCTGTCGTGGTGCTCATTTCTTCGCTCCTGGTGTTTCGGCGTCGTCAAGCTTGACGGCACGGAGGTAGACGAACAGCGGAATGGCGATCAGCACCAGGGAAATGAAGGCCATTGCGGCGCTGAGTCCAAAGCGGAAGCTCTGGAAGCTGGTGACGTAGGTCAGGATGGGGAGGACTTCGACGTCGGCCGGCGCAGGGACGCCGAACAGCACGAACGGGAGGGTGAAGTTGTTGATGTGGTGCAGCATCCCGATCAGGAAGGCCAGAGCCAGCGGGCCCTTCAAGTACGGGAACACCACGTACCGGAGCTTGTTCCACCACAGCGCACCGTCGAGTGCCGACGCTTCGTGCACCTCATGGTCCACCGACTGCAGGCCGGACAGGGCCAGCAGGTAGATGAACGGCCACGATGCCCAGATCTGGACCAGCACCAGCGTCCAAAAGGTCTGCGGGCCGTTGAGCCACAGCCCCACGTGGATCCCCACGGTGGCCAAGGCCTCGTCCACGATCCCGCCGGGCTGGAGCATGGTGCGCCAGACGGTGGCCACCACGAAGGATGGGAGGACGTACGGGATGAGGAAGACCGAGCGGATCACTGCCCGGCCCTTGAACGCGTTCTGCGTGGCCACCGCGGCGGCGATGCCCAGCGGCAGCGTCACCACCATGGCCAGCAGCGAGTAGCTGACACTGAGCCAGACGGCGTGCAGCAAGGGCGATGCCGTCACCGCTTCAACGAAGTTTTCGGCTCCGATGAGCGGCGCACTGATCCATTTCCGCAGGGTGTACTGGTCCAGGTTGAGGACGGACATGTAGATGCCCAGCAGCAGCGGGACCACGATGATGATGATCATCAGGACCCCACCCGGGATCAGCATCCAGAGCGGCCGGTTGCGTTCGCTCATTCCCTTGCGGCGCAGGCCGCCCTGGTGGCCGGGCTGTTGCCCGGCGTCGTGTGAATCGCGGGGCGCCCGGCCCGCGGCGGAATCCACCGCAGGCCGGACTTCATGAGAGGCGTCGGTTGACATCAGAACCTATCCTTTGGAGGCCCGGTCCAGGGAAGCCTGGCCCTTGTTCTGGGCGTCCTTGATCCTTTGTTCGAGTGCTGACTCGTCCACCTTGCCCGCGGCCAGGTCCGGGATCGACTGCACGGTGACGTTGAGGAGGCCGAGCTGGATATCGCCCCAGGCGCCAGTGAACGGTGTGGCCTTGGACTTGGCGGCGGCGTCAGCCACCGGCTTGAGCTTGGGGTCTGTCAGAGCGGCCAGGGCTTCGGCGTTTGCAGGCAGGTCGCCGAAGGTCTTCTGGTAGTTCAACTGCTCGTCCTTGGAAGTGATCAGTTTGATGTAGGCGAAGGCAAGGTCCTTCTGCTTGGAGTAATCAGCCACCACCAGGTTGTCGCCCGAGAGGATGCTGGCGGCCTCGCCATCGGACTTGGACTGCGTCTCGCCCGGTGCGACCGTGGGCATCAGGGCGTACTCGTACTTCCCGGCAACTGCGGACTTGTCCAGGGTGGGGATGGAGCTGGAGGTGGTCATCATCAGGTAGCCGGCCTTGCCGCTGGCGAAGGCCGCCACGGCGTTGCTGTTGCTCCAGCCGACGGAAGCAGGGTCAACGACCTTGTCCTGGGTCAACCAGCCGAAGTACGTCTGGTAGGCCTTCTTGACGGTGGGGTCGTCCATCTTGAGCTTGTTACCGTCGACCAACGGGTTTCCGGCCTGGACGGCCATGGCCCAGATGAACTTCCAGGGGTCATAGTTGTCCTTGTAGCCCGTGGCGATGCCATAGGTATCAGCCTTGGTCATCTTCTTGGCCTGGGCTGCGAGCTCGTCCCAGCTGGTTGCGGGCTTGTCAATGCCGGCCGCGGCGAGCAGGTCCTTGTTGTACGCCATCACGAACGGGCGGCTGACGAAGGGGATGCCGGCCTGGTGGTCCTTGTCCGGGCCGGAAATACCGAGGGCGGCCTGGTTGAAGCGGTCCTTGCCGCCAACCTTCTTCCAGTCGTCATCCGAGAGGGTGACGAAGGCCTTGGTGGCATAGGCCGTGGGGGTGAAGGTGGTGCCGAGTCCGTAGACATCCGGCCCCTGGCCGGAGACCACGGAAGTCTGGATGCGGGTGAGCTCGTCGTTGGCCGAGGCGAAGGTTTCAAACTTCACGTCGGCCCCGGTTTCAGCCTTGAACTTGGCTGCAATATCGCTCTGCCACTGTTTCTGCTGCTCGGGGTACTGGCTGAGAACGCCAGTCAGGACGTTCAGCGTCTTGCCCGTCCCGTCCACTTTGCCGTCCGCATTCGTGGACCCTCCCCCGCCAGTCCCGGAACCCGAACCGCAACCGGTCAGGGCCAGTGCTGCAGCCGTAACAATCGCCGCAAGCCCAGTAGTCGATTTAAACCTCATTGTTTTTCTCCTCTAGGACACCCACATGGCCACATCCGTCCTGTGGCGGAAATCACTGCAGGCGACTCGAATGCCAGTCTAGGAAGGATGCAACAACTCCGGCAAGCGGTTGCCAAAAGTTGCCAAAAATGGTGGGATTAAGGCACAGAGTCAGGGGCCTCGCCGGCGTTAATTGTCGACGGCGGTTCGTCCAGCCAGCGAGGAAAGGTCCAGCGTCATGGCTGATCTACCCGTCGAAGCCACCACGCGCGGTGCGCTAGACCTTAACGCCGGTGCAAACCGGCCGCCCACCATCCGCGACGTGGCGGAACTGGCCGGAGTGGCCACCTCCACGGTGTCACGTGCCCTGTCGCGGCCGGACCGGGTCAATGCGAGGACCCGGCAGCGGATCGAAGAGGCAGCCGCGGAGCTGAACTACGTGCCGAGCTCCCAGGCGCGGGGACTCAGTTCGGGGCGCACCAACGCCGTGGCGGTGCTGGTGCCCGATATCACCAACCCGTTCTATTTCGACATCATCCGGGGCACGCAGCACCAGCTCAAGGCAGCCGGTTACACACAGCTGCTGGTGGACACTGAAGAATCCAACGAGGTGGAACTCGATGCATTGCACAAGATGCGCAAATCCGCCGACGGTTTCATTCTCGCTGCCTCCCGCCTGACGGACGCCCAGCTGGCGGAGGTCTCGCGGACGCAGCCCCTGGTCACCTTCAACCGCGCCTCCACCAGCGCTCCCACGGTCATGATCGATACGCCGTCGGCCATCATCCAGGCCCTGGAACACCTGGCCTCCCTGGGCCACCACAAGGTCTGCTACGTCGCCGGACCACCCACGTCGTGGTCAAACCAGATGCGGTGGAAGGTCTTCGAGGAGGACGCGAAACGGCGCGGTATGGAGGTCCACCGGATCGGGCCCTACACCCCGAAGACGACGTCGGGGGCTGCCGCGGCGGACGCGGCGGTCAGGACGGGTGCCACTGCCTGCATCGTCTTCAACGACCTGTTGGCCATCGGCATGCTCCAGCGCCTCCAGGCCCGCGGCATCCGCGTCCCGGAGGACATGAGCATCATCGGGTCCGATGACATCTTCGGCGCGGACTTCTGCAACCCGCCCCTGACCACCATTTCAAGTCCCATCGAACAGGCCGGCCGGGTGGCGGTGTCCATGCTGCTGGCCCAGCTCAACCCGCTGGCGGGAAGAGCCGCCCGGCAGCTGGCGGTCATGCCCACCCACCTGACTATCCGGGAGTCCACAGGCCCTGCACGACTATAGGAAGGCGAGGCTCATTTTTCCCCGCCCGGACGTCCGCGGCGGGCGATGGCGTCAACGACTTCCTGCCTGGAAAGGCCCCGCTGGCGCGGGTCCAGGTGGGGGCCGCTCCGGCGGGCGTACGACGGCGGGAGCCACCCGCCGTCGTACGCCCGCCCTGGAAAATCAGTGCTTAGGCTTCCACCAGCCTGGACCCCGCCGGAACCCCGGCCGGAACCTCCGCGGGAACGCCCGGCTCACCGCGCCCGTACAGCCAGTCGTTGTACTGGAAGTTGTTGTCGCCGCGGCTCTTGAACAGCATGTTCCGCAGGATGCGTGCCACGCCGCCCACGTGCCAGGACTCGCCCCAGATCCGGGCGGTGCGCTGCACTCGGGCCGTCCGCGCGGCGCGGGCTTCGTTGAACTCGCGGAAGGCAGCTTCCCAGGCGCCGGCGTCGATGCCCTCGGGCGTGAAGACCTTTTCGCGGGCCACGTCCTGCAGGACTGCCGCGTCCTCCAGCGCCTGGCAGGCACCCTGGGCCAGGTACTGCAGCATCGGGTGGGCGGCGTCGCCGATGAGTGCCATGCGGCCGGAAACCCAGTTCTCGATGGGGTCGCGGTCGTACATGGGCCAGCGGATGCCGGTGGCCAGGTTCTTCAGGGCTTCCTGCACGGCGGGGACGCAGTCCTTATAGGCTGCCTCGAGCTCGTCCACGCCGCCGTACTGCTCTTCGCCGCGCTCGAAGGACGGGGACTTGAACACCGCCACGGTGTTGAGCAGCTGGCCCTTGCGCAGCGGATACTGGACCAGGTGGCAGTCCGGTCCCAGGTAGACGATGACGTCCTCCAGGTCCGCGGCCGGGGTCTCCTCGGTGATGGGCACGGTTCCGCGGTACGCCACGTAGGCCGAATTCACCGGACCGTCATTGGCAACGGTGCCGCGCAAGGTGGACTTGAGCCCGTCCGCAGCCAGGATGGCGTCGGCTTCAAAGACCTCGCCCTTGGCGGCGTAAGCGCGGGCCCGGTCGCCGTCGGTTTCCACCTTCTGCACCAGGACGTCGTTCACCAGGGTGACGCCGGCTTCCTGGCAGGCTTCGAGCAGGATCCGGTGCAGGTCGCTGCGGTGGATGACGACGTAGGGGGCGCCGTAGCGCTCCTCGAACTCACCGCCCAGGGTCTGGCGGGTCAGCTCCTCGCCGGTGATGGCGTCGCGGAACACCAGGTGCTTGGGCTGGACGCCAATTTCCAGCGCCTTCTCCAGCAGGCCCCAGCGCTTCAGGACGCGGGATGCGTTGGGGGCCATCTGCAGGCCCGCACCCACTTCACCGAAGGCCGGTGCCACTTCAACCAGGGTGACGTCGGCGCCGTTTTCGCGAAGCGCCAGCGCTCCGGCAAGCCCGGCCATGCCGCCGCCCACCACGAGGACGTCGGTGGACGCTTTGACGTTAGACATTGGAAACTCCTACTGCTGTTGATTTCTTGATTTTGATGCCGACTGCTGCGAGCAGGACTGCTGCTGCGGCGGCTGCTCCGGCAAACGCCAGGAAGTTTGAGTTGACGCCCAGGCCCGCTGCGAGCAGGAGCCCGCCGGCCTGCGGTGCGGCCACTGCCCCGATGCGGCCCACGCCGAGTGCCCAGCCAAGGGCAGTACCGCGGAGGTGTGCCGGATAGTGGCTGGCCACGGCCGCGATAATCAGGCACTGGGTGCCGTGCGTTCCCACGCCGGCAAGCACCAGCATGAAATAGACGACGGCGACGGGCGGCCCGGACACCAGGACCACCAGGGCGACGGCGGCCACCGCCGCTGCCGCAATCGCCGTGGGAATGGGCCCGAACCTTGTGCCGGCCCAGGCGGTCAGTACCGAGCCAGCCACGGCGCCCAGGTTGAGCGCCAGCGCGAACGTCAGGGCGGAGCCAAGGTTGTACCCGGCCAGCTGCATCAGGTTGGGCAGCCAGGTGCCCAGCCCGTACCAGGCGAACAGGGTCACCAGGGTGCCGATGGCAAACAGCAGGCTGGTGCCGAGGTAAGGCGCCCGGAGCAGGGAGCCGAATCCCACGGACTCCTTCGGGGTGCTGCCGCCGGTTGTCTTGGGTGCCAGTGTTTCCGGCAGGTAGCGGAACCCCAGCGGGATCACTACCACCAGGGCGACGACGGCCACGAGGAACATGATGGGCCAGCCGAAGGCCGGAATCAGCGGAATGCCCACCAGCGCGGCGAGGGAGCCGCCGATGGGAACGCCGGACATCATCAGGGTGGCGATGGTTGACCGCCATTTTTCCGGCACGAGTTCGGCCACCAAAGCGTTGGCTGAGGGCACCAGGCCCCCCAGTCCGATGCCGGCCAGCAGGCGGAGGCCGCCGAAGACCGGCGCATTGGGGGCAAAGGCGCAAAGGATGGTGAACGCGGAAAACACGATGGCGCAGCCGATGATGGTGCGCCGCCGGCCCCAGGTATCGGACATACGGCCGGCGAAGACCGCTCCGATCATCATGCCGACAAAGGCCATGGACCCGATGGTCCCGGCCGTGGCCTTGGTCAGGCCCCAGCCGGTGTCGCTGATGAGTGAGCCCTGGACGGTGCCGTAGACGATCAGGTCGTAGCCGTCGAAAACGACCAGCAGCCAGCACACCAGGACGGCAAGTACGGAACGCCGGGGGAACCCGGAAAGGCCTGCGCCCGAGGTGGGGGCGGCCATGCGCTGCGGCGCTGCAGCGGAAGTTGTGTGATTCATCCCACCACTGTGCTGGCAGTCATACCAGCGCGCCCATATTATTCTGTCATGCAGAATCTTCCTGCCCGGCGGAAGCCCACCTACTCCATCGAAGCGGTGGATAACGCCCTGCAGCTCCTCCAGCTCCTGCGGGACGTCGGCAGCCTGCGGCTCAAGGACGCTGCGGCGGAGCTCGGCGTTGCGCCGTCCACGGCACACCGGCTCCTGGCCATGCTGGTGTACCGGGGCTTCGCGGTCCAGGATGAAACGCGCCGGTATGTGCCGGGCCCCGCGATGGGCGCCGGCCCGGCGGGCTTGAGCTGGACACGCCAGCTGCGGGACATCTCCCGGCCACACATGGAACTGCTGTGCGCGCGCACCAACGAGACCGTCAACCTCATGATCCGGGTGGGCACAAAAGTCCGCTTTTTGGACACGGTGGAAAGCACCAACATCCTGCGCGTCGGGGACCGGCAGGGGACCCTGCTCCCCGCGCATAAAGCCTCGGGCGGGAAGGCCATCCTGGCGGAGCTCGATCCCGCCGTGCTGGAGCAGCTGTTCCGCAGCCCCAACGCGGAACTGGGCGGCGACTACATCCCGGACGCCGACTACCCCGCGTTCCTGCGCGAGCTTGAGTCCGTCCGCGCCAACGGATTTGCCGCCAACTTCGAGGGTACCGAGGAGGGCATCAGCGCCTTTGGGATGGCCCTGCACAACGGCAAGGGCATGGTGGTGGGCGCCCTGAGCGTGGCCACTCCCGTGGCACGGTTCCGGCCCCTGTTCGACGCCGGGCTGGTGGGCGTCATGATGGAGACCCGGCGCCAGCTGGAAATAGACATCGCGGCCAATCCGGCGGACGGGGCAGCCGGAAGCTGACCGGCAGGGCCGAAGGAATTCTGCATGCCAGAATATGCTGGGGATCACAGCAGATCTTCCCTAGGGTCGAATCCACGTCGCAGTCAGTCCGCACGCAAGGAGAAGGCCAGTGTCGATCAGCGCTGAAAACCAAACGCACGAATCCGTGGCGCAGGAACACCATGTTCCCGAGCCCACCCCGGAGGAGGCTGCGCAGCTTGAGCAGCTGTACCGGGATTTCGATAAGGAAAACCTGATTCCGTTGTGGACGGAGATCGCGGACCTGATGCCCATGGTCCCGTCCCCGAAAGCAGTGCCGCACGTCTGGCGCTGGAATGACCTGTACCCCCTGGCCGCCCGCGCCGGGGACCTGGTGCCGGTGGGCCGCGGCGGGGAACGGCGCGCCATTGCGCTGGCCAACCCGGGCCTGGCCGGCACGCCTTACGCCACCCCGACGTTGTGGGCGGCCATCCAGTACCTGGGCGGCCGTGAAACGGCCCCGGAGCACCGCCACTCGCAGAATGCGTTCCGGTTCGTCGTCGAGGGCGAGGGCGTGTGGACCGTGGTGAACGGGGACCCTGTCCGGATGTCCCGCGGCGACTTCCTGCTCACCCCGGGCTGGAACTTCCACGGCCACCACAACGACACCGACCAGCCCATGGCGTGGATCGACGGGCTGGACATCCCGTTCGTGCACTACGCGGACGCCGGGTTCTTCGAGTTCGGCACCGAACGCGTCACCGACGAAGCCACCCCGGACATCTCCCGCTCCGAGCGGCTCTGGGCCCACCCCGGACTCCGCCCGCTCTCCGGCCTCGATGACACCACCAACTCCCCCATCGCGGCGTACCGGTGGAAGTACACCGACGCCGCCCTGCGCGAACAGCTGCTCCTCGAGGACGAGGGCCACCCGGCCACCGTGTCACAGGGCCACGCCGCCGTTCGGTACACCAACCCGACCACGGGCGGGGACGTCATGCCCACCATTCGCGCCGAGTTCCACCGGCTCCGCGCCGGCGCCTGGACGGAGACGGTCCGCGAGGTGGGCTCCAGCGTCTGGCAGGTCTTCGAAGGCACAGGCACCGTGACCCTGAACGGCGAAACCAGGGCCCTGGCCAAGGGCGACCTCTTCGTGGTGCCGTCCTGGGCCGCCTGGTCACTGCAGGCCGAATCCGAGTTTGATTTGTTCCGGTTCAGCGACGCACCCATCTTTGAGCGCCTGAACTTCAACCGCACCTACATCGAAGGACGCACCAAGTAATGAAACTCCTCACCCTCCGCCTCCCCGCCGGCACCGGCAGCGGCAAGAGCACGACGGCGGTCCGCCAGGACGGCGAGACCCTCACCGAAATCCCGGGCTTTTCCGATGTCGGGGCACTCCTGCAGGACCCCAACTGGGAAACCATCGCCAAGGATGCCAACAGCGCAACGCACGCGTTCGACGGCGCCGACCTCGCCGCCGTCGTGCCTTCCCCGGGCAAGATCATCTGCGTGGGCCACAACTACCGCAACCACATCAAGGAGATGGGCCGCGATGTCCCCGAGTACCCCACCCTGTTCGCCAAGTACGCCGAGTCGCTGATCGGGCCCAACGATGACCTCGCGCTGCCGCAGGAATCGGACACCGTGGACTGGGAAGCCGAGCTCGCCGTCGTCATCGGCAAGGCCGGCCGGCGCATCCCGGAGGCAGAGGCTGCCGGGCACATCGCAGGGTACTCCGTGCTGAACGACATCAGCATGCGCGACTACCAGTTCCGCACCATCCAGTGGCTGCAGGGCAAGACCTGGGAGAAGTCCACCCCGTTCGGCCCGGCCCTGGTCACCAAGGACGAATTCACCCCCGGGCCGCTGATGACCTCGGCAGTGGACGGCGACGTCCAGCAGTCCACCCCCACCAGCGACCTGGTCTTCACCCCGGAATACCTGGTCTCCTACATCTCCACCATCATCACCCTGAACCCGGGCGACGTCATCGCCACCGGCACCCCCGGCGGCGTGGGCCACGCGCAGAACCCCAAGCGCTACCTGCAGGAAGGCCAAGTCCTGGTCACCACCATCGAGGGCCTGGGCCAGCTGACCAACCGCGTGGTCAAGGAAGCCTGATGGTTGCCCGGCACGACCAGGCCACCGATCCCGTCCTGCTAGAGGGGCTGCTGCAGGCCCGGCGCGGCACCGCGTTCTTCGCCCGCAAGCTCAACGAGCTCCCCGACGCGGAACTGGACGGGGACTCGCTGCTGCCGGGCTGGACCCGCCGCCACGTTGTAGCCCACGTGGGCTACAACGCCAGGGCCATCGCCCGTCTGGTCGAGTGGGCGGCCACCGGGGTGGAAACACCCATGTACCCTTCCGTTGAGGTCCGCAACCACGAGATCGACTTCGGGTCCACCCTCAGTCCCATCGCCCTGCGGAACCTGTTCGACCACTCCGCCGTGCACCTGAACGTCGAATGGCGCGACCTGCCCGCCGCCAACTGGCACCACAAGGTCAAAACCGTCCAGGGCAGGACCGTCCCGGCCGAAGAGACCGTGTGGATGCGCACCCGCGAAGTCTGGGTCCACGCCGTGGACCTGGACAACGGGGCCACCTTCAAGGACATCCCTGCACCCGTCCTGGAACGCCTGCTCAAGGACATCACCGGCGCCTGGCATGCGCGCGGCACCGACGCCGGGCTCCTCATCACAGTGGACGGCACCGGCTTGTCGTTTGGGGACACCGCCGCCCCGTCGCCCACCGTGGTGTCCGGTTCACTGGCCGCCATCGCCCAGTGGGCCGCGGGCCGTGGCACGGACGGAACCACGGCGAAGCGCGACGGCGAAGCAGCTACCCCGGCGCCGCCGGCACCGGCCTGGATCTGACAGGCCGCCGTGGCACCCGCCACAGCACCGCACCAGAGGCGGGCCAGCACCGGCTGGCCCGCCTTTCGGCGTTCCTGCCCGCATGTCCCGTCACGTGCGGTGCGTTGCCTCAGGCTGGAGCCTAAAAAGGATCCCCTGGACTTGGAGCAGGTTCCATAAAATCAGCCCAGGACGCTGGATAGCATGAGGTGACCGGACAGAGCCGTCCGGTGGGATCGAAGCAAAAGGACAACCCATGGCCGCGGTTACGGTGGATGACATCCTCTCGGATCTTCCCCTCGGCTTCGCCAGCCTCATCCTTCGCCCGGCCCCCTCGGCGCCGGACATCGAACGGTTCCTGATCGTCGACGCCGACGATGAAGCAGCCCAGGCCGGCAAAGCCTTTGTCCTGCTCATCGGGGTCCGTGGCCGTTCGGCGCTGCCTGCCCTCCGGCGCCTCCTGAAGGACCCGCCCCCGGTGGTCGCCGTCAAGGGCCAGCGCGAAGACCTGGCGGAAGCGGAAGAACTCCTCCGCGCAGCCGGATCGGGACTGCTGCTGGTGGATCCGGCAGCAGACTGGGACCGCCTGCTCTCCATTGCCAAGGACCGGATCCAGCCGCGCAGCTACCAGAGCGAAGTGCTGACCCTGCTCGAGGAAGACCTGTTCGCGATCGCCCAGACCACAGCGCGGCTCACGTCCAGCCACGTGCTCATCGAGGATGCGGCCAACAAGGTCCTGGCCTACTCCACCGTCACCAATGACATCGACGAACTCCGCAAGGCTTCCATCCTGGCCCGGCGCGGCCCCCGCAAATACGAACTGCTGCTCAAGGATCTTGGCGCCTACCGCGAACTGCACCGCACCCGGCAGCCGGTCCGGGTACCCGCACGGCCCCAGGACGGGCTGCGGGAACGGGTGGCCATCGCGCTCTTTGCCGGCGAACGGATCATGGGCTACATCTGGCTCCAGGAGACCGGAGCCGGCTTCGGCCCGGACGTTGAGTATGTCCTCACGGGATCCGCGGCACGCGTCTCGGCCGAACTGATCCGGTACCGCAACCAGCAGTCCGTCCATATGCGGGAGGACCGGATTGTTCGGATCCTGTCAGGTCCCGCGGAGGCCGCCGCCAGCGCGCACAGCGGAAAAATCCCTTCGGAACGTCCCGCCGCCCTCATCCTCATCGGCATGTCCGACGCCGACTCGCGCGCCGACGACGCCGCACTCAAGCACGGGGAACTTGCCAATCTCGCCTCCATCCACGCGGCCGCGTACAAGCCCACCGCCGTCGTGGGCCAGTTCAAGGGTGACACCGCCATCATCGTGCCTGACCTGCAGTCCAGCACCGCGGAATCGGGGCTGCGTTCCCTTGCCGAGGCAATCGTCCGGGATGCCCGCAAGCACCTCGGCATCAGTCCATTCGCGGCCGTGGGCCCCTTGGTGCCGGACCTGTTGTCCCTCCATACGGTGACCGGGGTGACGGAGGCGCTGCTGGCCTGCGTGGGCACGGCAGAACCCGGCACGGTTGCCGCGGTGGGCGATTTCGAAGCGGAAATCCTCTACCGCGAGGCGGTGCGGAACTTCCACACCTCACCGTTCCGCCACCGCGGCCTGGCAGCGCTCCTCCAGGAGGACGCCGAACTCGCCGACACCCTCCGCACGTATTTCGATGCGTCCTTCGACGTCGCCGAATGCGCCAGGCGGATGAACCTGCACAAGAACACTGTCTACTACCGGGTGGCCAAAGCCACCCGGGTGACCGGCCTCGACTTCGGCAGCCCCAGGGATTCCCTGGTGGCGCTGCTCCACCTCCAGGAGTGGGCCTCCACTTCCTACGACACTTCAGGCAGGAAATGACCACAACACTCGGCGCACCACCCCTGGACATCCTCCTCGAGGACATCGTCCGGCGTCACCGTCCGCGGAAGGAAACGGGTGCAGTACCCCGCAACATCCCCTTCCTGGCCAAGGTCCCCTTCGACCGGTTTGGCATTGCCGTCGCCACCACGTCCGGTGACGTTTTTTGCTCCGGTGACGCCGATGTCCCCTTCTCCATCCAAAGCATCTCCAAGGTCTTCACCCTGGCCATGGCGCTGCAGGGCGGCCGGTCCGCCCGGCTGTGGTCTCGGGTGCTGCGCGAACCGTCCGGAACAGCCTTCAACTCCCTGGTTCAGCTCGAGGCCGAACATGGCATCCCGCGCAACCCCTTCATCAATGCCGGGGCGCTGGTGGTCACCGACCACCTGATGCAGGAGACGCCCGACGCCGCCGCGCACCTCCTGCGGTTCCTGACCGGACAAGCGGGTCACCAGGGACAGGCGGACAGCCGGGGACAGGGGCCGTTCATTGACGAGGCAGCTGCCGCCGGTGAACTGGCCGGCAGCAGCCGCAACCTTGCCCTGGCGCATTTCCTGAAGGACTTCGGGAACCTCACGCAGCCTGCGGAATCAGTGGTGGAGAATTACGTCCGCCAGTGTTCGATCATGATGACCTGCGCGGAGTTGGCCAAGGCCGGCCTGTTCCTTGCCAATGACGGACAGGGAGCCGCCGGCACCGTGTTGTCCCGGAGCGAGGCCAAGCGGATCGGCTCCATCATGCTGACGTGCGGCATGTATGACGCCGCCGGCGAATTCGCCTACCGCGTGGGCCTGCCCGGAAAGAGCGGGGTGGGCGGCGGAATACTGGTCATCGTGCCGGGCCAGTGCGCCATCTGCGTCTGGAGCCCGCGCCTGGATGCCAAGGGCAATTCCCTCGCCGGCACGGCAGCCCTTGCCGACCTCTCCGACCGCACCGGCTGGTCAGTTTTCTAGTTTTTCCCATCCAAGACAGATCTTCCCCGGATCGAAAGGAAATACCCATGCCCAACAACCCCAATGACGAGGTTGGCTTCGACCACATAATTGATGGTGGTCACGCGCATGCGTCCGAGACCTCCCTGCACGCGGAGGACAAGGGTTACCACAAGAACCTCAAGCCCCGGCAGATCCAGATGATCGCG
>NZ_LMSF01000019.1:0-21121 GCF_001428325.1 Arthrobacter sp. Soil761
GTGCCTCGTGGCCGAGCTCGGCCCAGCCGGGCTGGGCGGCGACTGCCACGTCGATGGCGTGCTGCAGGTCCGCGACCGTATGCACCGGGGCGTCTCCGACGGGTTCACCGGTGGCGGGATTGAAGATGGTCCGGGCAGCAACGGAGCCCTCGGTCAGGACGGGTGTGGTGTTCATTAGATCCCTCTTATCTGGGTATTCAGTTGCTTGGAGCTGGCGGGACGAATCGTGCTCTAGTCGCAGCGGGTTCGGCTGTGACGGCGGTGTCGGTGAATTCGATGGTGTGTTCGCTTCGGTTGCGGCGCTCCAGGGCCATGCCGGCAATGAAGGCGACCGGGACCATCACGAGCAGCCAGTTGGCTGTGACGGCGTCACCGCCAATGAGGGTGGTGAAGTTGCTGACCACCGACCAGAGCACCGCGGTCATCAGGATTACGGCCAGGATCGGGGCGATAAGTGTCTGCCAGATCCCCTGCCCGCCGTGGCGGCGGAAGAAGACGACGACGGCCACCGATGCCAGGACATAGAGGACCAGCAACGCAACAACCGCGACGCCGGCGAACCAGGCGAAAAGGGTCAGGACCGGGTCCAGCCCCAGGATCGCGAACGGGATTGTCATCACCAGGGCCATCGCGGTCTGAACGTACGCGGCGGCGTAGGGTGCGCCGTGGGAGTTGGTCCGGGCCAGGCGGGCT
Source organism: Arthrobacter sp. Soil761 (assembly GCF_001428325.1). Taxonomy (NCBI): domain Bacteria; kingdom Bacillati; phylum Actinomycetota; class Actinomycetes; order Micrococcales; family Micrococcaceae; genus Arthrobacter; species Arthrobacter sp. Soil761. The sequence goes on from NZ_LMSF01000019.1 coordinate 694, forward strand.
GGGACGGAGCCGCGTTGGGCCAGGGAGTGGAGGTAGCGGTTGATGGCGTTGTGGAAGGCGATGATGCCCGCCAGGACCGAGGTGATGAGGAAGGCGCCCCCGACCGGGCCGGCCCAGGCACCGAGTTTGTCGACGGCTGCTGCGAAGAAGAACGAGGTGGCGTCGCCGGATTCGACCGCTGCGCCGGCGGCTCCCTGTACGGCTGTCGGGCCGTAGTAGGAGACGAGCATCCAGGTGATGAAGGCGAAGAAGATGGCAATGACACTGACCGAGAGGTAGGTGGCCCGGGCAACGGTGCGCCGTGGATCTTTCGCCTCGTCGGAGTAGATCGCGGTTGATTCGAAGCCGAACATGGACGCTACGGCGAACATGATGGCCACCCCCGGTGCCCCTGCTGCGATCGCGGCCGGTGAGAAGCTGGCGGAAAGGCTGATTCCTTCGGGTCCTCCTCCTGAGGCCAGCACGCTGATGCCGAAGGCGAGCAGGATGGCAACTTCGGCGCCCACGAGGAAGGCCAGGAATTTGGCTCCGAGTTCAACGTTCCTTGAACCCAGGAGCTGCACGGCGCCCATGGTGACCAGCACCAGCAGCCACCACGGTATGGTCACTCCCGTGTAGGTCGCGACGAGGGCGCTGAGACTGGCGCCGTAGAGCCCGTACATGCAGGCCTGGACGGTGCCGTAGGCCAGCAGCGCCAGCCAGGCGGCGCCGGCACCTGTATGCCGGCCCAAACCTGCCCCGACGTAAGCGTAGAAGGCGCCGTTGGCGCGGATCCTGCGGCTCATGGCGATGAATCCGACGGCGAAGATGATGATGACGACGCCGACCGTGAGGTAGGCCCCGGGAGCCCCGGCCCCGTTGCCGAGGAACACCGTGAGGCCGGATGCCCCCGCGATTCCGGTCAGTGGTGCTTGGGCGGAGAGGACGAAGAAAAGGATGCCGAGGACTCCGATGGAGCCCTTTTTCAGGTCGGTGCCCGGCGTCGTTGCCGCGGTTGAACCCGTGGATGTTTCTGTCTTTGACATGGTGGATGTCAACCTTCTTTGAGGATTCTTTGGGGTAGCCGTGCAGGCTTAGGCGCGACGCTGGTTGATAGTGTGTGCTGCTTCCATTCCGCTTTCAATGGCTCCGTCGATGAAGCCACCCCAGCCGTTGGCGTAATCGGAACCTGCGAACAGCAGGGGCCCGTGTGGCTGCTGGAAACTGGGGAGGGATTCGGTGAGGAATCCCGTGCGGTGCATAGGCCAGGTCTGTCCCGAGAGGGGATCGCTGGTCCAGTCGTGGCTGGCGACGTCCAGGACCTCAAGGTCCGGCACAAGGAGGTCGACGGCGGCCTGGACCTGCTGGAGGTCGGTCGCATCGAGGCGGGCGGTGTCGGGGCCGAAGGCCACCAGGATGGTGTTGCCATCCTGGTCGTATTCCGCCTGAGCGTAGTTCAGGGGCCAGTCCGCGGCCCCGAGGGCAACGAAGGGCTTGACCTCGCCCTTGACGGTGATCCAGGCCTTAATGCCTTTGGAGACCTGGCCCTCGGTGATGGCCTGCTGCTCCGGAGCCGGCAGTGCGGGCTGGAAACCGATGGTTCCCAGAGCGCCGAGGGGCACGGTGCAGATCGCGTGTCCTGCCTCGAAGGTGTCGCCGGTGCTGGTGATAACGGACGCCTTGTCGCCGGCGTACTCGACTGCGGCGACCGTCGTTCCGAGCCGTACGTCAGTGCCCTCGGCGATGCTGTTGATCAGTTTGCCGGTGCCGCCTTGGATCTTGAACGTCGCGCAGGCTTCGAAGTTGACCATCCAGTCGCCGTTGGTCAGCGCCACCCACCGCAGGGCCTGGGTGAAGGCTGCGTGGTCAACGGGGCCGTTGAAGTTCAGTGCCCAGAACGATTCCAGGATGTCGCGGGTGTAGGGCGAGAGTCCGAGTTCGGTGAATTTCTCGGGCAGCGAGACATTATCAATACTTTTGATGTCCGGGCTGATGAACGGGCTGAACGGCTGCGGGAAGTAGGTTCGGGACTCGTTCATGAGTTTCCGGTTCGGTTCGTCGATATCGCCCAGCAACTGCTCCGGGGTGCCCTCGTGGCGCTCACCGCCGGCCCACCAGTAGGCCGTCTCAGGGACCGGGCTTTGTACGGTACCCAGCCCGTAACGCTTCATCTCGGACCAGACATAGGGCTGGGTCCAGTGCACCCATGTCCCGCCCATCTCTAAGGGACGGCCCAGTTGCTCGTCCAGCCAGGTGCGCCCTCCGATCCTGTCCCGTGCTTCGAGGACAACGACGGAGTGCCCGGCCTGGCGGAGCTCGCGGGCGGCGGTGAGACCAGCGAAGCCGGCACCGATGATGATGACGTCCGCTTGCTCCGCGGTTGGGTTGGTGTTAGTCACGTTCGGCTCTTTTGCTTTCAAAACGATTCTGGGAATTGATCAGCTGGCGGCTGTTGATCAGGAGTAGACAAAGAACTCGGTGGTGTCTTCAATGACGGTCCATCGGGTCTGGGTGCCCTTATTGAAGGAAGCCGCGCAGCCGGGACGAAGGTCGAAGCTTTCTCCGCCTTCAACTTCAATGTGGAGGTGGCCCTCAAGAATGTGGAGAGTCTCGTCGGCCTCGATCAGAAGATCGAAAGGCTCCGGAGCCTCTTCAGTAGTGACGTGCCAGAAACCGGCAGAGAGCGCAGGCCGGTCCCCGTCGCCCGGGCTGCGGACCCACTGGACCTGGCCCAGGATGAACGGCTCGTACTTCTGCGGATCAAAGGCGTCGTGGACGGTGAAGCCGGTGGTGGTCTGGGAAGTGGACATCGTTGTCTCCTCGAGAGAAAGAATAATTACTAAGCGCCCGCTTAGTTGTGCGCTCCATCACATCTAAGCACCTGCTGAGTGTCGACGTCAATAGACGCTCGGAGAACGATAGAATCAAGCCATGAACGGGGATAGGCACAAGGGGTATGGCACAGGCCGGGAGGCGCTGCTGGTTGCGACAGTGCACGTCGTGGCGCGCAAGGGCCTGAGAGGCCTGACCTTCCGCGCCGTGGCGGAGCAAGCGGGGGTCAACAACACCCTGGTGGCCCACCACTTCGGCACTCGGGACGCGCTGATCAAGGCAGCCCTCGATTGGTCGGTGCAGCAATCCATCGGACTGTCGCAACTGGAAGAACTCCCCGCGACGGAAGAAGAGTTTTGCGAAAGCATCCTCGCGCTGATCGCCGAAAATCCCGACCTGCAAATCTTCCAGTACGAGATGATCCTGGAATCACGGCGAAGGCCCGAACTCGCCGAGGCCGTGCAACAGTTGTACGCACGCTACGTTGCCGCGTTCGCAGAGGGTTTACGTCGAATCGGATTCGGTCAGGAGGAGGGTGCGGCCCAGGCTGCCTTCGCGGCACTGGATGGACTGGTGCTGCAGCTCCTGGCCGGCGTCGACCGGCAAGGCGTAGAAAGGTCAATCCGCTACCTCTGGGTGGCATTAGGCGGCCACATCACTGCCGGCGCGGTCAGCGGGGCTAACTAGCAGGATTCACTGCCGGAGCTGTATATCCATGTGCGCTACTGGCCACCGCTCCACCGCCGAGGGCGTAAGCCATTCCTCTTGTAGAACCACCTCATGCGTCAGGTAGCGTCGTGAAAACGCCGCCATTTATCGCCGAAGGTTACGTATTGGGGCCTAAGCTGACGCTTTTGGCACCGATTTCTGCCGTCAGGCTGGGTGTGTACTTCACCTGATACTGCTCAGCCACATCGTGCTACAGTGTTCGCGCTCCATGGGGGCTATTGCGTGAGTTAGTGACAGGCGCTACTCTGGTGGTCGGACATGTGACTGGTAGTGCAGGCAGGATCCAATGTAACGCTTTTCAAAAAGCGGTACGTTGGGTCCTTTTTTTGTGCCTGAACGACGAGGAAACGCATCGGTGCGTACGCGCATGGACTTGGAATCCAAAGGAGGACCCATGACAACCCAGGAGAACGCGAAAGCGATTTTGGAGCATGTCGGCGGCGACGCGAACATCACGAACCTGCACCACTGCTCAACGCGCCTACGCTTTAGCCTCGCCGACGACAGCAAGGCCGATGTGGCTGCACTCAAGGCGATTCCGGGCGTCCTTGGCGTCGTCAAGGGGTCGTCCCAAACCCAAGTCGTTGTCGGCGACCGGGTTGTTGACACCTTTGCGGCGATAGAGGCGCTTCGAGGACCGGGCGGCCAGCCAACTTCTCCATCTCAAAGGGCCCCATACAGCTGGAAGTCCCTGGGCGGTACCGTCATGGACTTTGTGGTCAGCGTATTCACCCCCATCATTCCGGCCATTGCGGGGTCCGGTATCTTCAAATCGTTGCTCGTTCTGGCATCTGCCCTGGGGTGGCTGGACGCTAAGAGCGATAGCTACAAACTGCTGGCCGTCATTCCCGATGCGGTCTTCGGGTTCATTCCCCTGCTGGTGGCGTATACCAGCGCCAGGAAACTGAAAGTCAACATACCTCTTGCCATCGGTCTCGTGGGCGTGATGGTCTACCCCGCCTTCACTGCATTGGCCACCAAGGAGGGCGGCGCCGCACTCTTCGGCCTTCCCGTACCGGTTGTGGCTTACACCGCCCAGGTATTTCCCGCCATCCTCACGGTCCTGCTGCTCGCCGTCATAGAGCCGCTCTTCACTAAGCTGGCGTGGGCTCCCATCCGGATCTTCTTCGTACCGATGATGTGCATCGTCATCGTTGCACCAGCGATGATCTTCCTGCTCGGGCCGCTTGGATTCTGGCTCGGAACGCTCCTCACCGGTGCTATGACCGGGCTGCACGGCTCACTGGGTTGGGTCGCCGTCGCACTGCTGGCAGGCGTGCTGCCCCTGATCATCTCCGTTGGGATGCACAAAGCCTTTATTCCTCCGACCATCGCAACGATCGCCGCGACCGGACGGGAATCGCTTTACCAGCCCGCCTCCCTGGCCCACAACCTCAGCGAGGCCGGCGCCGCCCTTGGCGTTGCCGTCCGCACCAAGAGTCCCGCGCTGCGTGCCACCGCTCTGTCTGGCGGAATCTCGGCACTTTTCGGTATCACTGAACCGGCCCTTTACGGCGTCACTCTTCAGAACCGCAGGGCTTTCATCGCCGTTGTCGCAGGGGCGGTGTCAGCCGGAGCCTACATGGGCATAATGCACGTGGCCGGTTTCGTCGCGGTTGGGCCAGGGCTCGCGAGCATCACATCCTTTATCGACGCCGACAACCCCCAGAACCTTCTGCATGCGGTCATTGGACTGCTGGTGGCCGTCGGGGTGTCCTTCGTGACGGCAGCTATCCTGTGGCGTGACGATGTGTCCGCAACCGTCCGCCAGTTCGGCGACGTGAAAGTTGAGACGCCTGAGGGAGCCCGCATCCTCAGCCCGCTCACGGGGGAGGCCATCGCGCTCTCGGAGGTGTCCGATCCGGTCTTCGCAACGGGCGTGCTGGGAGAGGGACTGGCCATCCGGCCCACTAACGGTGAGGTTCGCTCTCCCATCTCAGGGGTGGTGACGGCCCTTCTGGATTCGAAGCACGCAATCGGCATTCGCGGTGATGACGGTGTCGAGGTACTTATCCACGTCGGTATCGACACAGTTCGTCTTGGCGGCAGCGCGTTCGTTACCCACGTGTCAGTCCGTGAGAGGGTCGAAGCCGGGCAACTACTGCTCGAAGCAGACCTCGCCGCAATCACGAATGCGGGTTATGACACCACTACTCCCGTGGTCATAGTCAACTCTGCCCGCTTCGATGTCAGCCCCGTCGAACCACACGCCATTGCGGCCGGAGACCTGCTTCTGGTCGTCAACGAAAAAATCAAGGAGAAGATCGATGCCACTGCCTGAAACTTTCCGATGGGGCGGCGCCCTGGCAGCAAACCAGGTAGAGGGCGCCTGGCGCGAGGGGGGCCGCGGTCCGGCTGTCTGCGACGTCGCAACCTACAAACCTCACGCGGATCCCAAGGACTACGCCGTTCACCATCAGGTGACGGTGGAAGGCATCAACGCGGCGCTGGCCGACCAGAACGACCAGATGTATCCCAAACGGCGCGGCATAGATTTCTATCACCGGTACCCCGGCGACCTGGCATTATTCGCGGAAATGGGCTTCACCACGCTGCGGGTTTCTATTTCCTGGACCCGGCTCTTCCCAACGGGCGAAGAGGTTGAACCGCTGGCCGAAGGCGTCGCTTACTACAAGGCATTGTTCACTGAAATGCGGCGCCTGAACATCGAGCCTCTGGTGACTCTCTCGCATTATGATCCCCCGCTGGCACTGGCTCTGAAAAACAACTGCTGGGTTGAGCGCCGGACGATCGAACTTTTCGAGCGCTTTGCCCGGACCTGCTTCACAGAGTTTGGACACCTGGTCAAGCTCTGGCTCACCTTCAATGAGATCGACGGCATAACACGGCACCCGTTCACGTCGGGCGGCATCATTGACCAGACCGTTGAAGGCAGCCTGGATCAGGCCTGTTACACGGCTCTGCACCATCAGTTCATCGCCGCTGCGTCGGTGACCAGACTGCTGCGGGAGATCTCACCTGATGCCCAGATGGGCTGCATGCTGACCATGCTTGTGACCTACCCCAATACCTGCCGGCCGGAAGACGTGGCGGCGACCCAAGCCAAGGAACGGCTCCTTTACCTCTGCTCCGATGTCCAGGCAGGCGGCGGCTACCCCCGTCTGGCACTTCGTGCCCTCGAATTGCGGGGTGTGAAGATTCCTTTTGAGGATGGTGATGTGGAGTTGTTGGCCGAAAATACCATCGACTTCATATCGTTCAGCTACTACAACTCCATGACCGAGTCGGCAGACCCCAACGCGGAGCGCACGCCCGGAAACACCGTGCTCGGCGTGAAGAACCCCTTCCTGGGATCCACCGAGTGGGGGTGGCAAATCGACCCGATCGGACTAAGGATCGCGCTGATCGACCTCTACGACCGCTACGCAAAACCCCTGTTCATCGTCGAGAACGGTTTGGGAATGCGTGATGAACTCACGGAGGACGGCAGGATCCACGACCCGTACCGGATCGAGTACTTCCGGGCACACTTCCAGCAAATGATCCAGGCCATAGAGGAAGGGGTGGACCTCATGGGATACGTAAGCTGGGCGCCCATCGACCTGATCAGTTCATCAAGCTCACAGATATCAAAGCGCTACGGTTTCATCTACGTTGACCAGGACGATCTCGGCCGCGGAAGTGGTAAGAGATACAGGAAGGACTCGTTCTTCTGGTATCAAAAGGTCATCGCATCCAACGGGGCCGACTTGAGCTAGCACTGCTTCGAAGTTCTTGGCATCGTCAACGGAGACAAACACATGCAGATCATCACAAAGGTGCTCAACTCCAGCGTCCTGCTCGTCGAAGACGAACAGGGAGTTGAGCATGTTCTGCTCGGCAAGGGAATTGGTTACGGCCAAAAGGCAGGCACCTGGGTGGACGGGACGGGTGTCGACCGGGTCTTTGTGTCCCTTGACGATGCCAACCATCGAAACTTCGTTGAATTGCTTGGACAGGTCCCTGGCGAGTTCGCCGAGTTCACCCGGGCTATTGTTGCCGACGCGAAGGCCGAAGGCCTCGAACTGGACGAACACATCTACCTGTCGCTCACAGACCACCTCCACTTCGCCGTGGAGCGCCAAAGACGCGGACTTTTCGTTGTCAACCGGCTCGCCTGGGAGGTCCGGAACGTTTATCCGACGCAATACGCCGTGGGATCCCGCGCGGTTGAGACGATGAATCAACAGGGCGGTTTCAACCTTCCTGACGACGAAGCGGCCAACATCGCGTTTCACATAGCCAACGCCGAACGGGGCAAAGCCGGACTTGATTCGATGCGGGTCGTCGAGCTCATCAGGGCGGTTTCGACCATCGTGTCGAACGTATCAGGGGTGAGCCTGGACCGTCAGGACCTCCATACGTCCCGCTTTATAACCCACCTTCAGTACATGGCTGAGCGGTTCTTCGCCTCCCGACTGCTTACCAGCGATGACGATTTCCTGTTCAACAGTCTCAGCGAGCGTTATCCGAAGGCAGTCTCCGCAGCCGAACGGGTGCGGACCTTTGTCGCTCAGAAGTACCACACAGACTTGCCCAACGAGGAAGTGGCTTTCCTCGCCTTGCACATCGCCAGGGCATCAAACGGATAAAAATGGCGCGGCACACCCTCGCCATCACGAAAGGCACCTCCATGACACAACGAACAGCAACGATAGCGTCCACCGCAGGCCTGCACGCGCGCCCGGCTGCGGTTTTCGCCAGGGCAGCAGCAGACTCCGCTCATGACGTATCCCTGAGTACCAACGGCCAGACCGTGGACGGCCACAGCCTCCTCTCCATCATCACCCTGGGCATAGCCCACGGGGACGAAGTCGTCATCGACGTAGCAGGCGAGGATGCAGGCAGGGTTGCGGACGAACTGGCTGCGCTCCTTTCCTCGGACCTGGACGCCCACTAGCTACACGGTCTGCTGACTCGGAATCCATCCCATCCGGTCGCACCACACAGGCAAAACAGAACGGTCTTCCTGTCCAGCGGGCAGGAAGACCGTTCTATTATTTGGTAACGCCCTCAGACGCCCGATTTCCGGGGAATCCGATTTACGATACAGCTGACAGGACTAGTTTCGATAGCGTCCAAAGCACGGGTGTGGGGACGCCCGCCTCCTGTCCGAGGCGCACTACAGCGCCGCCGATGTAGTCGATTTCGGTGCGTCGTCCGGCTTCCCGGTCCTGCAGCATGGACGTCTTATGGTCCTTATGACGGGTGAAAGCATTCTCAAGAGCTGACTCTACGCGGTCCCGCTGCAGTGTGACTCCCTTGGTCCGGGCGACCGCGGTGGTTTCATCCAAGACCCGATCAACAATGCGACGGGCTTCCGGACTTGAACCGATTTCCCCTACAGTTTGGCCGGTCACGGCACTGAGCGTGTTCAAAGCGGCATTGAAGGCGATTTTCTCCCAGATGGCCTGATGGATGGCCGGATCGGACGTGGCATTCAGGCGCGCCGTGTTGAGCCTGGCCGCCAGATCATCCGTTTCCCGTTCCAGGCCGCCGGTGAGCGGCCCGAGACGGACCTTCCCGCCGGAGCTTGTGCTGAGAAAGCCCGGCCGTTCCAGATCAGCCGGAAAGTCCGTGATCCCGATCCACGTTCTCTCCGCACCAAATTCCTTCGCCAGGATTTCTGCGTTGCCAAGCCCGTTCTGCAGGGTCAGCCCCATGCTCCGCTCATCGATGAGATGCCGGATGGATTCGATGGCCGCAGCGCTGTGGAACCCTTTGGTGAACACCACCACCAGCTCAAGGGGTTCGGCAAAGTCCTGCGCCGTGCCTGCCCTGGCTGGTGCATGTTCGGCCTGTCCGTCGGTGGTCAGGCTAATCCCGTGACGGTTCAAGGCTTCGATGGTCGTCGCTGAAGCATCGATGAACACAACATCGTTGCCGGCAAGCTGCAACCGGGCACCAAACAACTGGCCCATTGCCCCTGCGCCGAGAATTCCAATGGTCATTGGTATGGTCCTGTCGGTGTTAGAACGGGTACTGGCGGGGGCTGCTCTGGACACTGACCCAGTGGTCTGTGGTGAATTCCTGGATCGCCCACTCGCCGTTGAAGCGGCCGAGCCCGGAGCTCTTCTCTCCGCCGAAGGCAACGTGTGGTTCGTCGTTGACGGGGATGTCGTTGATGTGTGTCATGCCGGCTTTGATGCCCTTTGCGAAGGCAACTCCACGTTCGGGACTTCCGGTGAAGACCGCGCTCGAAAGCCCGAAGCTGCTGTCGTTGGCCAGTTGGAGCGCATGGTGTTCGTCCCGGGCCCGGAGGATGCCTACCAGCGGTCCGAAGATTTCCTCACGGGCTATCTCCATGTCGGGATTAACGTCCGCGAAGATGTGCGGGGGCAGGACGTTTCCGTTCACCTGCCCGTCGAGTACCGTGCGGGCACCCTGCTCTTGGGCGAGCCGGATCTTTTCCTGCAGCCCCTGAAGCTGTTTGCTGTTGATTACTGGCCCGATGATGGTGGCTGGATCAGCCGGGTTGCCCACGGGCAGGTTACGCACACGGGCAGCGAACTTCTCCACGAATTCATCATGGACTGCATCATCGACAATGATCCTGTTGATCGCCATGCAGATCTGTCCCTGGTGCAGGAACTTGCCCATCGCCGCGGCCCTGACCGCCTGGTCAATGTCTGCGTCTGCAAGCACCACGAAGGGGCTGTTGCCACCAAGTTCCAGCGCCACGTGCTTGAGATGTTCGCTGCTGGATGCCAGGCGTGCCACGTTCTGTCCCACCGGGGTGGAACCCGTGAACGAGATGAAGGACGGAACCGGATGTTCTACGAATGCATCACCGATTTCTGATCCTGCCCCGATGACGACGTTAAGGACCCCTGCCGGCAGGCCTGCTTCTTCGAAGACTTTCGCCAGTACGAGCCCGCCGGTGACCGGGGTGTCGCTGGCTGGCTTGATGACGACGGCGTTGCCCAAGGCCAAGGCGGGGGCGATGGACCGCTGCGTGAGGTGCAGTGGAAAGTTCCAGGGGCTGATGACGCCGACGACTCCCAGCGGCCGGCGGTAAACCCGGTTTTCTTTGCCGGCGGTGTTTGACTCAAGGATGCGCCCCTGGACCCGGTGCGGGAAGGAAGCTGATTCGATGGTGATGCCGATGGCCGCACCGAGCTCGATATTTGCCTTGAGGACAGTGCTGCCGGATTCGGCTATGAGCCAGGAGATGATTTCCTCGCGGCGGGTTTCCATTATCTGTGCCGCTTTCAGCATGACCTTTTGACGGGCGGCGGGGCTGGTGGCTGCCCACGCTTTGCCTGCTGCTTCCGCGCTGCTGAAGGCGTCGTCCAGGTCGCTGGTGTCTGCTTGCCGAAGCTCGAGCAGTTGTTCGCCGCTGAATGGGTTGGACACCTTCAACACCGACGGGGAGTTGCCAGCGCGCCACTGACCACCGATGAACTGGTTCCCGGTGATCCATGAAGTTTGATTGGGGGTTTCGCGCTCGATTTCTACAGTCATCTTTCACTCCTGATTGGATTGTTTGGTTTTGTCTCTAGTTGGTGCCTGCGTGGGTCGCGGCTGCTACCGGACCCGGCTGCGACGCATCTTTTTTGTGGGAGGTCCGCGTTGTGAAGACAAGGAGGACGGCAATGATGGCGACGATCCCAGGGGCGGCAAAGATGAAGAAGTTCTGCTCCGGTGGAAGATTCATCGCCAGCAGGCTTCCTCCAAGTACCGGCCCTGCGATTGCTCCCAAACGTCCCACGGCCGAGCACCAGCTGACACCCGTGGACCGGATGGCGGCCGGGTAGAAATCGGCGCCAAAGGCATGCACAACTGCCAGGGTGCCGACCGTGGTGGCTCCAGCCAAGAAGAGCAAGGCGTTGAGCAGGACGGGGGAGGGGTGCATGCCGAGGAGGAGAAGGGAGATGGCTGCGAGGGCGAAGAATGCCACCAGCACTTTCTTGTTGCCGAACCGGTCACCGAGCCAGCCCCCGGCGAGGGCGCCGGCGGTGGCCCCGATGTTGAGAACGACCAGGAACTGCAGGCTCGAGCCGAGGTCGAAGCCGCTGGCGATCATGATTTTCGGAAGCCAGGTGTTCAGGCCGTAAACCATGAGCATGCACATGCCGAAGGCGACCCAGATCATGGGCGTACCGAGTGCGCGTCCGGCCCGGAAAAGTGCCGCTGGAGATACGGATTCCCGCTCTTTGGCTGCAGGCAGTGACCAGTCAGCCGAGGACGCATCAACGGACGGGGCTGACCGGTTCAGCAGCTTGCGGGCCTCAGCGGCACGGCCGCGGTTCATGAGGAACGCCATGGATTCGGGCATGTGACGGTAGATCAGGGGAAGGATTAGCAGGGAGATGCCGCTGACAAAGAACACTGCCCTCCAGCCGAGCAGAGGGAGGATCCACATTGCAACAAGGGTGGCGATGATCGATCCGACCGAGTAGATGCTCAACATGATCGTGGTCAGGGTGTGCCGTTTAGCGGCAGGGGAAAGTTCATTCATAAGGGAAACGACGTTGGGGATGACGCCTCCCAGGAAGATGCCAGTGATGAAACGCAAGGCCCAGAAGACGTCCGGGTTAGGGGCAAAGCCTGTAGCGATCGCTGCGAGGGAGAACAGGAGGGTTCCGTGGACGATGATCGGGCGTCGTCCGACCCGGTCGGCAAGGGAACCCAGAACGAGGGCCCCACACATCATGCCCATCAGGGCGGCGCTTCCAAGCCATCCTGCCTGGTCCGGCCCGAGGTTCCACTCCTTCATCAGGGTCGGGAGTACGGAGCCGTAAACGATCAGGTCGTAGCCATCGAAGAACATGATGAACGAACAGCACAGAAGCAGGATCATGTGGAATTTGGTCAGCGGTGCTCCTGCCATGAGGGAGCCGGGGGTGGAGTGCGTCATTGCGATTCCTTACCTGGGGTTGGGAGGTATAGATGCCCGATGGCAGCCCGAATGGACTGCAGCAGGCGGTGAAAGGGTGGAGAGGGCCCCGCGGGGGTCCGTCGCAGCCGAGCCCAGGGAAGTGGGCACGGGCGCGGTAGGGTGTGGCGGTTTAGATACTCAGTCAGCAGTGATTCGCGTATCGATGAGGAACGGGCCCGTTCCTTCCAGGGCTTCCTTGTACGCCAGTACGAACTCTTCCCGGGTTTCACTTCTGATTGCTGGAACGCCGTAGCCTTCGGCGATGGCGACAAAGTCGATCCTGCCAAGTTGAAGGCCCGGCACATCGGGTACGCCCATGCGTTGTGCGAAGGCGGCCAAGGCCCCGTAGCTGGAGTTGTTGACGATGACGAAGACCGTGCGGGTCTGGCGTTGAGCGGCGGTGTACAGGGCGGTGATTCCGTAGTTGGCCGAACCATCGCCCACCGTGGCCACGACGGTCTTTGAGGGATCACCCAATGCCATGCCTACTGCTGCGGGGAGGCCGAAGCCGAGACCGCCTGAGGCGGGAAAGTGGTACATGCCCGGGCGGTCGATGGCGATGCGCTCAAGGTATTCGAGGTCGAGAGTTGTCGTCTCATTGACGTACGCAACGTCGGTGCGGGCGTTGGCGTTTAGTACTTCGAGGACCTCAGTGCCGGTCATACCATCCGGCGAGGTTTTGGCAGGTGGAAGGACGCGGGTACCGCGCGGTCCCCGCCGCCGGCCGCGGTCCTTGACGCTCTCGGAGAGAGTCCTGGCCGCCTCGGCTACGTCAGCGACGATCGCGCGGCCGTACGGCGCACGCGTTGCTTCACGGGGGTCCTGGGTGAGTTGGACCACCTGTGTTCCGGCAGTGAGGTAGTGTCCCGGCTCCCAACGGTGGTACCGGAAGACCGCCGCGCCCAGAACAAGAACCACATCGTGATCCGCCAGGCGCTCCCGCACGGAACAGATGCCCGGAACCAGGACACCGGCAAAGTTGGGGTGCGTAGTGGGGAAAGGACAGCGCGAGGGGGAAGGGGCGACGTAAACGGAAGCGTCGGTCTTCTCCGCGAGGGAGATAACGTCGTCGAAAACACCGGCGTCAAGGACCGCAGCTGCGTCTACTTGGGGACCAACGACGAGGGCGAGATTCTTTGCCCCATCCACGAGGGAGAGGAGTTCCTGGGTTAGTCCTGGTGTGAGGCCCCCTGCCGACGAGACGGAACGGGTGTTCAGCAGGACATCGTCTTCAAGGGCTGTCTCGGCCCAGTCGTCGAGCGGGACTGAGACGTACACCGGCCCGCAGGGCTGGGTGGACGTCTCAAAAATGGCCTGAGCCAACGTCCGCGGTACGTCAGCAGGGGAGAGGGGCTCGTGCGAGTACTTCACAAGCGGTGCCGGCAGCATGGCGGCATCCGCGCTGGCAAGCATCGTCTCCTGGCCCACAGTTCGCCGCACCTGCTGACCCGCGAGGATGACCATCGGCGTGTGCCCGTATCGAGCGTTCGTCAGGGCGCCCATGGCATTGCCGGACCCCGAAGCCGCGTGAAGATTGACCAAGGCTGGACGGCCGGTAGCCCGGGCATAGCCCTCCGCCATGCCGACAACCACCTGCTCGTGCAGGCCAAGGACAAAATCGAAGTCTTCGTTGAGGCCCGCCAGAAAGGGGAGCTCATTTGACCCGGGGTTCCCGAAGACGGTTGTCATGCCATGGGCACGGAAAACGTCCAGGCTGGATTCCAAAACAGTCTTCTTGCGGGTCACCGGCGTCCTCTTTCAATGTGTTGCGAAGCCCCAGCAGTAATTGGGACTCGGGATCTGCAGGAGGCCAACGCATAACATGCCGCCTCTTCGCCTAGTCCGAGTTTCGGTCCCGGGCCTCACTAGAAAGGCTAAGTGACATCAATCACCCAGGTCTAATAAAGATTCAGGCATGTATTCATAGGTGGTACCTATGGGTTTGCGACGCGGTCTCCGGACCTAAGTTCCTGTCAGGAGGCCTGCATTCTTTTGATCGCCCAGTCGACAAACCAGGATGTCGCCGATGAAGACCTGTCCAGCGCTGCATGCGCACGGACTGGGGCAGCGAACTCGTCGCTGGGCAAAGCCCTGACCTCAAGGCCCCATCGACTGATCCAGTCAGGCGTGACAACCTCCGGAACGAAAGCGACCAAGTCCGAGGCGGAAAGGATGCCAGGAATCGCTGAAAAGCCTGAAAGATACACAGAACCTGGTACCGGCGGCGGCAATAGTGACTGCATAAGGGCATGCCCTGTTGTCCCGCGCACAACGATTCGCGGAAATACAGTCAGTTCCTCGAACGTTGGCTTCTCACCGGTGAATCGGTTGGGGCGGGAAACACAGACGTATCGATCCCAACGGATCACCGAGGTGAACAGCGACTCTGCAAGCAAGTTTGACGAAACGGCAAGGTCCAGTTGGCCCGAGGCAAGGTCCTGACCTGCCGTTTCTGTATTGAGGTTGGCTACATCGAGGCTGCAGTGTGGGGCTGCTGCAGCAAGACCGGATACCAGTGCCGGAAGGAAGACCGCTTGCCCCAGGTCAGTCAGAGCGATTCGAAACGTGGTCTGTGCCGTAGTGGGGTCAAAGCTCGTGAGTCTGTTAACTGCCGCATCGGCAAGCTTCGGTAGCGTGCCAATCTCCTCGTATAGCTGCAGTGCCGAGCGGGTAGGAGCGATTCCGCGCCCTTCCCGCCGGAACAGTGGCGCGCCCGTGAACCGGCTAAGCCTGTTTAGCCCCTGAGTAACGGATGGTTGGGAAATCTTCAGCCGCTCGGCGGCTCCCGTCACTGAGCCTTCTTCGATAACCGCCGCAAACACCCGGATAAGGTTCAAATCCACAAAGAACGCCTCTCCTTAGCCATAAGGGGCTCCAGGCTCAGAGTAGCAACCTGCTGCCGAAGCGCGAACACCGGGTTCTGCAGTCATTTGATCCATGGAGCCCCCGTCAATTTCTCACGTACAACTGGACTACGCCATGACTGCACCATTCGACTCACTCAGGTGACGGAGAAGTGCCTCGTAAAGGCGCGGCTTACTTGGCTTTCAGTCAGGAGCCGATATTGAAGAATCCGTCAGCCTCAACAGGGCGTCACTGCCCAAAAGGAAGAGTGTCGCATTGTCCACACCCTGGGCTGTGGATCGGCTCATATTGTCCTTGTACTACAGCGGTCAGGAAAACAAGGGACGACGGCGGGAATCCCGCCGTCGTCCCTTGTTCGGTCTTTAGGCTCTATAGGCCCACTGTGCGAGCAGCCGCCCTTGGGCATCGTACTTTTGGACGGCCAGTCCTGGCCCTTGGTAGCTCATGCCGGCTAGAGGGTTGTGGTGGTCGTAGGTGAAGGCGATGAGTGGCCCACTTGAAGCGACATCGTGCAGGTGAAACCGGGTTTGTCCGGCCCCTTCGCGGGCCAAGGCGCTAACTTCCTCCAGACCTTGGTATGTCTTGTCGAGATCGACGATGTTGTATTGAACGTCGTCGTGGAAAGTGGCGATCAGGGGTTCCGCGTCTCCGTTGTTGTAGGCCGCCATCACGGTTCGGACTGTTTCGGAGAGGGTGCTCACGACGCCGCTCCTGCTTTCCCTGGGGGTGCCGTTTTCAGGCCGCTGTCATGCCCTTCTTCGATGTTTTCCTGATTCGTTGGGGTGCGGGGGATGGCAAGGGCAGCGAGTGCCCCGGCTACCGCGACGCCTGCGATGAACAAGAGGGGGACGATGACATTGCCGGTCCAGTCCTGACCGAGCCCCATGACGTAAGGGCCAAGGAAGGACCCTATGGAGCCCACGGTGTTGATCAACGCGATGCCTGCGGCGGCCGCCGTCATGCCCTTGAGTTGGAGGTTGGTGACCGCCCAAATAATGGGGCCGGTGGCGGTAAAGAGTGCACTTGCGAGGGATATTCCGATGAGGGTGGGGACCAGTTGATCGCCGGTGGCCACACTGGCGACCAGTCCCAGTGCGGCCAGTACCATGCCCGTGACCAGTACCCGCCGGTGGGCCTGGCTGCGGTCGCAGTAGATGCCAAGGGCGATGGTCGCCACGACAGCGACTGCGAACGGGACGGAGGACAGATAGCCGATCGTCATTACATCCGTTACGCCGGTGTTCTTGATGATGGTTGGTATCCAGAAGACGACGGCGTAGATGCCTATGTAGTTGGCTGCCAGGATGACGCCGAGGAGCCAGACCCGCCTGTTGGTGATGGCCTTCTTGAACTGCGTTGTTGCTTTCTCACGCGCGCCGGCCGGGCCGAGGCTTGCCGCAATGGCGGTCTTTTCCTCATTGGTGAGCCACGCGGCGTCCTTCGGTGTGCTGGCGACGGCAAAGAAGAAGATAATGCCAAGGAGGGCTGCCGGAATGCCCTGGATCACGAAGAGCCATTGCCAGCCTGCGATACCTGCGAGTCCCCCCAGGCTGGACATGACCCAGCCGGAGAGGGGGCCGACGAACATGCTGCCGATGGGTCCTGCGATAACCAGCAGTGCCAGGGCCTGGGCGAGGCGTTTGCGTGGGAACCACTGGGATAGGAAGTAGACCATGCCTGGGTAGAAGCCGGCCTCTGCGATACCGAGGAAGATCCGGGCAATGTAGAACTGTTCAGTGTTTTGGACGAAGCCGGTAGCGATGGTGACAACGCCCCAGGTGACCATGATGCGGGCGATCCACATTTTTGCGCCGACGCGTTCGAGGATCATGTTGCTGGGCACTTCAAAGAAGATATAGGCGAGGAAGAAGATCCCGGCGCCGAGCCCGTAGGCAGCTGCCGAGAGACCGATGTCGGCACTCATTTCGAGCTTTGCGAAGCCGATATTGACCCGGTCGATGATGGCCACGGCGTAACAGATGGAGGCCAGGGGCAGGATTCGCCAGGCGAGTTTCTTGTAGAGGGTGGTTGGCAGGTCCCCGGTGCCTTCTGAAGCTGTGTTGTGGGTGTACGTCATTGTACGGACTCTTTCGCTCGTCAGTGGGTTGTGTTGTGTGCTGGATGCAGGGCGGGGAATGTCCACCAGGTGTCGGGCTGCCACTCTGCCGATTCCCATGCCTGCCGTTGTTGCTGCCGGGGGTCCGGGACCACTGTTGGGGTGGTGTCCAGCAACATTGTCCACCGTTCTGTTCGCCGGTATTCCGGCCAGAAGGGCAGGTCGTGGCTTTCGGGTTTTCCGTGGTGGATGAAGGTTGTCCACGCCTGCCGGATTCCTGATGCCAGAGTCTGTAACGCCGGTTCTGCCGCTTCGAGTCCGATGTCCCAGACGAAGGGAACGTCGGCGCCATGGAACCCCCACTTCTCCTTGGGGGCGCCGGGGCTTGGAGCATCGAAGCGGTAACGCCAGCAGGACGCGTGTTCGGACTGGCTGTCGAGCAGCCGAATGGTGGGGATGCCGTACCGTTCGTCGGCCAGCACGGCGCAGTGTAGGCGGCGCTCGTCCGCCTCTGGGAAGGCGCTCCGGTAAATGTCCAGCACTTGTTCTGCTTCGTCCCCGAAGATCTCCTGTAGGACGCGTGGTGACTGTTGCGATGCACACGGGTCGGCGAGGTCGTAGCTTCCGGCCTCGTTGGCTGTCACGCCGGCCATGATGTTGATCCCCCTGGCGCGGCCCTTGGCGAAGGCGTGGACCGGGGCCTCGGGAAGAATGAGTCCGTCTACGGTTGGGCGCCAGACCCAGGTTGCCCTGACGCCGGCGGCAATCTCCTGCTGTGCGGCGAGGATTGTCTCAACGGGCATCGTTAGGAGCTCCGTGGCATCCGCAGGGCTAAGGCCGAGGGTGCGAAGCAGTGCAGCGGTGACCTGCTCTGCGGTGTCGGGGGTGTTGAGGTGCTCGCCGCCACTTTGAATGATTCCGCGGTGGAACAGGCCCTCGGCCATTGGCGAGGCCATCAGATTGACCACGCTCTTGGCCCCGGCGGAAACACCGGCGATGGTGATGCGTGAAGGGTCTCCCCCGAATGCGGCCACGTTGTCCCGGACCCATTTCAGTGCAGCGATCTGGTCCAGTAGGCCTGCGTTCGCCGACGAGGCGTACTGCTCGCCGAGGAGGTGGTCCAGCTTGAGGAAGCCGAGGGCTCCCAGCCTGTAGTTGACGGTGACCACGATGGTGCCTTCGAGGGCGAGGGCTGTCCCGTCGCCGATAAAGTTGGCTCCTGATCCCCAGGTGTATCCGCCGCCGTGGAACCAGACCAGAACCGGACAGGGCGAGTCTGCCGACTGCGTCGGTGCGGTGATGTTGAGGAAGAGGCAGTCCTCACCCATGGGCGAGTCATCGTCCGACGGCGTTGCCCCGCCAGGCGGCACGAGCTCGGCCGCGAGCACCTGCGGGGCACGCGTTGGAAACGTGGTCACGTCCAGAATGCCCTCCCACGGCCCTGCCGGCTGGGGAGCCTGCCACCGCAGGGCTCCGGTCGGGGGAGCGGCGTACCGTATCCCGCGCCAGCTGATGGTGCCATCGTTTGTGACCCCGCGAACTGCTCCCTGACGCGTCATTGCGACTGTGCCTGTCATTGCTTTTCCTTCACTAAGTATCGACTTCGTCAACAATCGTGTGCTGGGTCACGTGTTTCCGACAATGATTTCTGGATATGTGGAAGAATCAGCCAAAAGTCTGGCGGAAAGTCTAGAGTTGGAGGTGACAAAGAAGTCGTAAAAGGGAGCGGGAAATGGATGTGCTGGATGAGCTGGACCAGCGGATTGTCGGCGCCCTCCAGGTAGACGGGCGCGCCTCGTGGGCGAAAGTGGCCGCAGCATTGGGGGAGGCCGAACGGACGGTGGCGCGGAGGGGCTCCGAGCTCCTCCGGGACGGGCGGGTGCGGATACGCGCGTTGCCGAATCCGAGCCGCTTCAAGCATCTGGAACAGTTTGTGTTGAAGGTTGCCTGCAATCCGGGCTCAGCAGGAATAGCCGCTGCGGCCCTCGCGCGACGGCCGGAGACTTTGTACACCTACATCCTCACCGGTTCGGCGGATTGTGCGGCGGAGTTTTCCAGCCCTGCTTCCAAGTTTGCAGAGCTGCTCATCCGGGACATAGGGAGCATCCCGGGGGTGAGGTCGGCCGCCACGTATCCGGTCCTCAGCTATCCCAGGACCATGCATCAGTGGAATCCCGGCGTCCTGACGCCGGCGGAGATTGAGGCGATGGGCGGAACCCGGTACTCGGAGGCTCCCACCGCCCTGGAGCACGTGGAGCAATTGGGCAAAGAGGACCGGCAGATTCTCCGGGCACTGGAACGCGATGGCCGCGCCAGTTATGAGGAACTGGCGCGTATCACTGGGCTCTCAGTGCAGACCGCCCAGCGCAGGGTGGAGCGGATGCGGCGCGAGGGCACATTGTTCATCCGTGCGGTCTTCGAGCCTGCGCTGCTCGGTTTGCCGGTGGAGGTTCTGCTGTGGGTCAAGGTGCCGTTTCCAGAACTGGACCGTGTGGAAGCGGAAATGCTTCCTTCTTCGTCAGTACGGTATGCCGCGGTCCTCGCCGGTGACTTCCAGCTTGTTGTCGATGCCGTATTTCCAAGCCGCGCAGCACTTTCTACCTATCTAAAAGGGGCTGAGTGGGCCACGCGGGCGCAGGCCATCGAGCCTGCCGTGGTGGTAGACGCGTTGAAGCGCAGCGGAACGATGGCGTTGTCGTTCGGCGAAGACCTCGGCGGGTACAGCTCCTGACAGGTTTGCCGTCGTGGCCGCTGTGGCAACACGACTTCCAGGCACTACGCCAATGTGTTCAGCGTTTCCTGCTCGGCGGCGATGGTGGTGTTCCCGCCGTGGCCGGTGCGGACCACGGTGTCGGCCGGGAGGGTCAGGAGCCGTTCGCGGATGGAGGCCAGGATGGTGGGGTAGTCGCTGTAGGACCGGCCGGTGGCGCCTGGGCCGCCGTTGAACAGCGTGTCCCCGGTGAAGACCGTCCCCTCGCTTTCCAGGTGGAAGCAGGTGGACCCGGGCGAGTGGCCGGGCGTGTGGATTGCCTTCAGGGTTGCCCCGCCCACCTGGAACACGTCGCCATCGGAGTGGTAGTGGTCCG
>NZ_LMSF01000020.1:0-18185 GCF_001428325.1 Arthrobacter sp. Soil761
CATGCACACCACGGGGTGGCGGCACAGCACAATCAACCAATTACATACATAATCGGTATCAACAAACTTGGCACACTATTGAGTTCTCAAACAACAGACACATTCGAATATTCCCGGAAACAATTCGAAAGAATTTCTTTTCCGTATTTCTTCGCTGCGATGTTTCCATCTTATTTCATTCATATTCACTTTCGCAAATCCGGATTTTCTTCCGGAATTCACTCGGTGGAATGAATCCGCCCAGCACAACGGGAAGCAATTTCTCCAATTCCACGCGGTGCGCGGCAAGAATTGCTTCTCATAAGTTGGGGGTTTGTCACCACTCAGCGGCGGCGACTCAGAAAACAATACACGCCCCCCAGCGGCCGTGCAAATCGGCCGCCGAAGGGCGTGCATACGGACCGTGAAGGTGCTAGGGAACCAGCACCTCAACAGTGGCCAGGTTCTTCTTGCCCCGGCGCAGGAGCAGGTACTGGCCGTGCAACAGTTCAGACTCGGAGATCACGGCCTCCGGATCTGACACCTTCGCGTTGTTCACGTAGGCACCTCCTTCACCAACGGTGCGCCGGGCGGCGGACTTGCTTTCCGATAGACCGGACGCCACCAGCAGGTCGACGATCCCCATCCCGTCCACCTGCACCGTGGCCGAAGGAAGTTCGGAGGTAGCCGCCTGGAGCGTTGCCTTGTCCAATGCGGCCAGGTCGCCGTTGCCGAAAAGCGCCGCTGAAGCGGCGATGACTTTTTCGGTGGCGTCCACGCCGTGCACCAGTGAGGTCACTTCGAAGGCCAGCTTCCGCTGTCCTTCCCTGGCAAAGGGACGCTCGGCCACGGAAACCGCGATCTCTTCGATCTCGGCCCGGGTGAGGAACGTGAACACCTTGAGCCGGTCCACAACGTCGGCGTCGGCGGTGTTGAGCCAGAACTGGTAGAAGGCGTACGGGCTGCACATGCCCGCGTCCAGCCAGATGGCGTTGCCCTCGCTCTTGCCGAACTTGGTTCCGTCGGAGTTGGTGATGAGGGGAGTTCCCAGGGCGTGGACGCTCTTGCCCTCCACCTTGCGGATCAGGTCGGTACCGCTGGTGAGGTTGCCCCACTGGTCCGAACCACCGGTCTGCAGCACACAGCCGTAGTCGCGGTAGAGCTGCAGGTAGTCCATGCCCTGCAGGATCTGGTAGCTGAACTCGGTGTAGCTGATGCCCTCGTCGGAGTTGAGGCGGGATGCCACGGCGTCCTTGCGCAGCATCGTTCCAACCCTGAAGTGCTTGCCCACTTCACGCAGGAAGTCGATGGCGCTCAAGGGCGCCGTCCAGTCCAGGTTGTTTACGATCCTGGCAGCGTTGTCACCCTCGAAGCTGAGGAAGCGGCTGACCTGGGCCTGCAGGTAGCCCACCCACTCCGCCACCGTGTCCTTGGTGTTCAGGGTTCGTTCAGCGGTGGGGCGGGGATCGCCGATCATACCCGTGGAGCCGCCAACGAGTCCCAGTGGCTTGTGCCCGGCCAGCTGCAGCCGCCGCATGACCAGGAGCTGGACGAGGTTTCCCAGGTGCAGGCTCGGGGCGGTGGGGTCGAAACCGCAATAGTATGTGACCGGCCCGTCGGCGAGGAGCTTCTCAAGCTCTGCTTCGTCGGTGGACACATGGACCAGCCCACGCCACTTCAGTTCCTGCCAAATGTTGGCGAAAGTGGGATCGTTGCGCTGCGGTTCGAGGTTGTTCAGTTCTGGCACGCTTCCTAAGTTAGCAGTAACGCCCGGCGCCGGGTCAGCCGGCAATCCCGGCAGGCACGGGTTGCGAGGCAATCAGCCGCAGGCGCTGTGTTGCACGTGTCATGGCTACGTACAGGTCCCCCACCTTGCCGTGCTCATGGTTGAGCATGACGGATGGTTCCAGGACCACCACGCCGTCGAACTCCAGGCCCTTGGCCTCGCGCGGGCTGATCACCACGATGTCCTGCTCGTAGCTGCCGGCGCCGGTGCCGATCCGTCGCCCATACACGGCTCGCAGTGCTGCTGTGGCCTGGGGCAGGAGGTCACCATCGGCGATCACGGCGAGCAGGCCGCCGTCGAGCGCGTCAAGTTCTTCCGGGAGGACCTCCACGAGCCGGCCGACCACCGCGCCGTTCCCTACTTCGTCGATGATGGGCGCCCAGCGCCCCTCACGAACGGCCTTCGGCGCGGAAACCACCAGGCCAGCCGCGTTGGCCATCCTGACGGCGGCTTCGGCGATCTGCGAGGGCGTGCGGTAGTTGACGGTCAGCTCCTCCAGCTGCCAGCGGTCACCGAACAGCGGAGCAAGCGCCCCCTGCCACGAGTTGGCTCCGGCCACAGAGCTGGTCTGCGCGATGTCGCCCACGATGGTGAAGGACTTCAGGGGGCAGCGCCGGACCAGGAGCCGCCACTGCATGGGTGAGAGTTCCTGTGCCTCATCCACCACGATGTGCCCGAAGGCCCAGGTGCGGTCGCTCGTTGCGCGTTCGGCAGCGGTTTGCCGCCCTTCCTGTTCCTGGTTCTGCTCGGCCAGTTCCTCCGCGGACATCAGGGGGTCCACGCCGGCGGCCTGCATGTTGACCAGGGTCTGCTTGGCGTTGGCAAGGTCGCGGGCACGGTCATGCTCCTGCTGGGCCAGTCCGCGCCCGGCGGCCGGGTCCAGCTCGCCGAGCAGTTCGGCGGCCTCGTCCAGCAGCGGCACGTCCGATTCCGTCCACGGGGCATCCGCGGGACGCTGCAGCAGCGCCCGCTGGGCCGGGGTCAGGTTGGGGGTGCAGAATTCCAGCACCTCCGGCTTGCTGAACAGATCCGAGATCAGCTTCTCCGGCGTCATGGGCATCCAGCACAGGTTCAGCGCAATCCGCACATCGCGGGCCGTCCGGACATCTTCGGCAAGGTACGAGCGGTCCGCGTTGTTGCCGAGGTTGCCGGCTTCGACGAGCTCGGTCATCTGTTCGGTCAGCTCGCGCAGCAGGATCTTCACGAACGTCACGCGTGCCTCGTTGTACGGCTTTCCGGTGGCGCGGGCACGTTCCCTTGCACGCCGGACCTGCCGGGGTGTGAGGGTGAGCTTGCGGCCGTCCACTTCAAGGATCCGGTTCTGCGCGGGGACGCGCATGCGGTTGGACACGGCGTTGGCCACGATCGCGGCCATGTCCAGGCGGCCCTTCAGGGCTGCCACGTCCGCATCAGTTTCGGGCACGGCATTGATGCCGGGCATCAGGCGGCCCACGCTGGCCATGACGACACCGGTTTCCCCGAGCGAGGGCAGCACCCGTTCGATGTACTTCATGAACGACGACGACGGCCCCACCAGGAGCACGCCGGCACTTTTGAGGCGGTCACGGTGGGTGTACAGCAGGTAGGCGGCCCGGTGCAGGGCCACGGCGGTTTTGCCGGTGCCCGGCCCGCCCTGGACCACGACGGCGCCGGAAATGGAGGACCGGATGATGCGGTCCTGTTCCGACTGGATGGTGCTGACGATGTCCGACATGCGGCCGGTCCGCTTGGAGTTCAGGGCCGCGAGCAGGGCCCCTTCGCCCTGCAGCGATTCGTCGTCGGTAAGCATCCCCGCGTCCAGGACGTCGTCCTCGATCGCCTTGACGTCCCGCCCCTGCAGGATCAGGTGCCGGCGGCGGCGGACGCCCTGCCGGTCGAAGGCCGTGGCCTGGTAGAAGTGCCCGGCCTCGGGCGCACGCCAGTCCACCATCAGCCGCTGCAGGTCCTCGGTGGTAAGCCCGATGCGGCCAATGTACTGGGCTTCACCGGAGTCCAGGTCCAGGCGGCCGAACACCAGCCGGTCATCGACGGCGTCCAGCTGGGCCAGGCGGTCCTCATACAGTGCAGCGAACGCATCACGTTCCGAAACGTTCTGCATGGTGCCCACGGCTCCGGCGCGCCGGACCTGCGCCAGCTGGCGGCGCTTTTCCTCCCGGAGTTCCTCCAGCCGGGCATACAGGCCGGCTACATACTCCCGTTCGTGGGCCAATTCGGCGTCGTGCATTAACGTTCCCCTATCGCGAAAGACAGACCGTCCATTCTACAACCATTTCCGTTAACGCTTGTGAAACGTTGCAGCCGGCAGTCAACGTGCCGGCTGCTTCCGGATCCGGGGCTTGGCAGCCTTGTATTTGGAGACGGTGGGGTCGCCGGTGAGCCAGAATCGCCAGGCGTATTCCGCCGATCCCCCGGCGCCGGCCACGCCCACCCGCGGGCCCGTACTTACCGGACCGCCGGTGCAGGAGGGAAGCTCCAGGCCGAAGGGTGGAGCCAGCGCGTCCCGGCCACTGTCCGCCGTCGTCAATCCAAGCGCTTTGGCCAGGCGGGCCGGACCGCTGGCCAGGTCGGCGGGCGTTCTCGACGTCGGACGGCGCCGTTGCGCCAGTTCAAGTCCGTCCACCACCTCCCCTGCCCGCAGCAACAGGGCGGACGCAACGCCTGCCGGGCCGCAGACAATGTTGGTGCAGTGGTGCATGCCGTAGGTGAAGTAGACGTAGAGGTGCCCGGCGGGGCCGAACATTGGCGCATTGCGGGGTGTCGGGCCCCGGTAGGTATGCGAGCCCGGGTCCGGATGGAGCGAATCCTCGGGCCCAAGGTAGGCCTCCACCTCGGTGAGCCGGATGGACACCGCGCCGTCCCGGGACTGGTGCGTCAGTACGGCGCCAAGCAGCTGCGGGGCGAGCTCGCGGGCATCTCCGGACAGGAAACTCCGGAGCGTCCCGGCGTCCGGAGCACTTTCGTTCATTGCTCGACTTTACCCGGATGCCGCCCGTTTCATCCGCCCGGCAGCCGCCCCGGCGCCGGATTCCCGCCCTCCACGGCCATGTCCGATTTCCGCTAGTACCGGCCGGGGTGGGCTGGCAGGATGGAGGAATGGACTTCTGGCAGCGCTACCGGGCAATCGATGCCCGCGACCCCCGGTTCGACGGCCAGTTCTATACCGCCGTCCGCACAACCGGGATCTACTGCCGCCCCTCCTGCCCGGCCCGCACCCCCAAGGCGTCCAACGTGACGTTTTACGAGACGTCCGCCGCGGCACACGAGGCGGGCTACCGGGCCTGCAAGCGCTGCCTGCCGGAGGCGGTGCCGGGAACCCCTGCCTGGAACGTGCGGCAGGACGTTGCGGGCCGGGCCATGCGGCTGATCAACGACGGCGTGATCAACCGGGACGGGGTGGCAGGCCTTGCGTCCCGCCTGGGGTACTCGCCGCGCCAGCTTAACCGGATCCTGGGGCAGGAACTGGGTGCCGGTCCCCTGTCGCTGGCCCGCGCTGCGAGGGCGCAGACCGCACGTACGCTGCTGGTGTCCACCTCCATGAAGCTGGCCGACATCGCCTTCGCGGCCGGCTTCAGCAGCGTGCGGCAGTTCAACGAGACCATCGCCGAGGTGTTCGACATGACCCCCACCGCACTTCGCAGGACAGTCCGGCACCCGGCCCCCGGTGGCGGCACGACGGCGCTGACCCTTGGCCTGCCCTACCGTCCGCCGTTCGATCCAAGCATCTTCTCCTTCCTTGCGGTCCGTGCCATCCCCGGCATCGAGGAGGGCACGGCCACCTCCTACGCACGGACCCTGCGGCTCCCCCACGGCGATGCGCGCTTCCAGGTGGCGTACGACGGCGGCACGCGGGCACGGCAGCTCACCCTCACCGTGGGTGCGGTGGACCTGCGGGACCTTCCGGCACTGCTGAGCCGCGTGCGGAGGCTGTTCGACCTGGACGCAGACCCCGAAGCGATCGACGGTGCCCTCACGGCCGACCCCAGGCTTGCCGCCTCCGTTGCCGGCGCTCCCGGAATGAGGATGCCGGGGGCGCTGGACCCGCAGGAACTGCTGGTGCGGGCCATGGTGGGCCAGCAGATCACGGTGGCGGCGGCCCGGACCGCACTGACCCAACTGTCCGCCGCCGGCAGTCCCAGCAGCACGGCCGGCGACGGCCTGGACAGGCTCTTCCCGACGCCGGCCCAAATAGCCGCGGCCGGCCACCTGCTGCGCGGGCCCAGGAGACGGACCGAATCGCTCCTCCAGGCGGCCTCGGCCATGGCCGCCGGAGAACTGGAGTTCGGCTATGGGGACGACCTAACCGGCCTGGGCGCCAAACTGCTGCCCTTGCCGGGGGTGGGACCATGGACCGTGGGGTACGTGGCCATGCGGGTCCTGGGCGCCCCGGACGTCTTCCTCGCCAACGACGCCGCCGTTCGGAACGGAATCCGCGCCATCGATAATGGTGACAGCGCCCTGAGCCCGGACTTCCGGGAGACCAGCCCGTGGCGCTCCTACGCCACCATGCACCTGTGGCGCGCCGCAGCACGGCCCGCACCGACAACAACCGTTCCCGCGAAAGGGATGCCATGAAAGCGCAACTGATGCAGCTGTCCACGCCTGACGGGCCCTTCACCATCCTTGCCCGGGACGGTGTGGTCCTCGCTTCGGGCTGGACGGCAGGCCTTGCAGAACTCACCGGACAGGTCCATCCCACGCTGCGGCCCGACGCCGTGGAAGAGGTGGCAAGCCTTGGCGGGATCTCGTCCGCCGTTGAAGCCTTCTACGACGGCGACCCCGCTCCCGCCATGTCAGTCCGGGTCCTGCAGCAGTCGGGCCCGTTCCGCGCCCACGCCTGGGACGTGCTGCGCCAGGTCAAACCCGGCTCACCCGTTACATACACCGAGTATGCGGCCCTCGCGGGCAACCCGCGTGCGGTCAGGGCGGCGGCCAGCGCCTGTGCCTTCAATGCAGCGGCGTTGTTCGTTCCCTGCCACCGGGTGATCCGGACCGATGGCTCGCTGGGCGGCTTCCGCTGGGGCCTGCCCATCAAGGAAAGCCTGCTGGCCCGCGAGGCTGGCCAGGACTGCTTCAGTTGAGGACGACTACTTTGGGTCGGGCATCGCCGAAGGCCAGGGCAGCAGGGCGGGAAGGTCGGTGCCGTCCCCGGCGGCGGTGGCCCGCAGGCTGTCCAGCGACGGCTTGCGCCCAGCGAGCCAGGCGGCGATATCCGTGACCATGCCGCTGACGACGACGGTGCTGCCGCCGGCGCCAAGGGCCAGCGGCGGAAGTGCCACCGGCTGCAGGACAAGCCGGGTACCGGCCGGGACGCGGGCGGCCAGGAAGTCGAAGAGGTGGGAGCAGAATTCCCTGTTCCAGGTTTCGGGTCCCGTGCCGGCATCCAGGTCCGCGGTGTGGATGACGAGCTCGCGCCATAGCGCCAGCCCCGCATCGAAGATGACGCCGTCGCGGAACGCGATGGGCGTCTGCCACTCATCCCCGTCCAGTGCGTCAAAAGCCGCCAGCGCGCGGCGCAGCGCAGCATGGACGTCCTCCCTGTGCTGCCCAAGGCTGTGCCCCGCGGCCAGATCGATGGCGCGGTTGCGGCCTTCCACGCCGCCGTCGTAAAGCTCCACCGTTTCACCGCGGCGGCCGTACTCCACCTGACGGGCCAGGGCGTCGCAGATTCCGGCGAGGTGGGCCAAAAGGTGCCCGCGGCTCCAGCCGGGAAGCGTGGACGGAGCACGTTCGCCGCCGTCGGGAATCCGGTCCAGCCCGGCAGTCAGCGCGGCGCCGGCCGTGTGCAGTTCGGCCAGGAGGCCGGCAGGAGAAGGAGAGGTCATGCGGCCAGCCTAGCCGAGCACCCAGGCGCGCCAGCTACTTATTCCAGCGGCGATCCGTCCGGCCCGACACGGTGCCGGACATGGTTGCCGTCGTTGCTGGCCTGCCAGAACTCGATCTCGACGGGCTGGAGGGCGTAGAGCTGCCAATGGGGATTGTCGCTTCCGTCGGCCCGGGGCCGCTCGTGCCAGTCCACCGCGGAAGCCTCGGCAGAAAGCTCGGCCACAGCGCCGGCCACCCGGACCTGGCGGCCCAGGCCCGGCCAGTAGAAGTTCATGGCGGCACGTGGTTCAGCGGCCAGCTCCCGGCCCTTGCGGGAGGTGCGTGACGTGGCGAAGTGCCAGCCGTCGTCGTCAATGTTCTTCAGGATCAGCATCCGCGAGGACGGCTGCTGCCCACCGCCGGATGCCGCGCCCACCGTGGCCAGGCTGAACGCGTGCGGCTGCTGCTCCCCCGCGTCCAGCGCCTCATCCAGCCACTGCTTGAACAGCAGCGCCGGGTCCTGCGGGGCGTTGTCCGGGTCGAAACCGGGCAGGCCGGAGGGGAAATCGGGAAGGGTGCGAAGGAACTTGCGGAAGGTTTCGCTCATGGCTCCACCCTAGCCACAATCAGCAAGGGGCCCCGCGGAAAAACCACGGCGCCCCTTGCAGATCCGGTATTTAGCCTGCGTACGCCCGGACGTCGGCGAGCTCGGCTTCCAGTGCGGCGAGCTGGCGTTCGACGGCGGCCGGCGCCGTTCCGCCCTGGGAGTTGCGGCTGTTCAGGGAGCCTTCCGTGGACAGGACCGTGCGGACCTCGGGGGTGAGATGCTCCGAGATGGCAGCGTACTCCCCGTCCGTAAGGTCCCACAGTTCCACACCACGGGATTCCGCCTGCTTGACCGCCGCGCCGGAGAGTTCGTGCGCCTCGCGGAACGGCACGCCCTGGCGGACCAGCCATTCGGCGATGTCCGTGGCCAACGCGAAGCCCTGCGGGGCCAGCGACTGCATCCGTTCAGTGTTGAACTTGAGGGTGGCGATCATGCCGGAGACGGCCGGAAGCAGCAGCTCCAGGGTGTCGGCGGCGTCGAATACCGGTTCCTTGTCCTCCTGCAGGTCGCGGTTGTACGCAAGCGGAAGGCCCTTGAGCGTGGCCAGCAGCCCGGTGAGGTTGCCGATCAGGCGCCCTGCCTTGCCGCGGGCCAGCTCTGCCACATCCGGGTTCTTCTTCTGCGGCATGATCGAGGACCCCGTGGAGTACGAATCATGCAGCGTGACGAAGGAGAACTCCTTGGTGGCCCAGAAGATGACTTCCTCTGAGATCCGGGAGAGGTCCACGCCGATCATCGAGCAGACCCAGGCGAACTCGGCGAAGACGTCGCGGGACGCGGTGCCGTCGATCGAGTTATGCGTGGCGGAGTAGAAGCCCAGCTCAGCGGCCACTGCTTCCGGGTCGAGCCCCAGCGAGGAGCCGGCCAGGGCACCCGAACCGTACGGCGAGACGCCGGCCCGCTTGTCCCAGTCCTGCAGCCGCTGCACGTCGCGCAGCAGCGCCCAGGCGTGGGCCAGCAGGTGGTGGCTGAGCAGGACCGGCTGGGCGTGCTGCAGGTGGGTGCGGCCCGGCATGGCAACACCGTGGTGTGCCTTTGCCTGCTCCACCAGGGCATCCACTGTGGCAAGGACGCCGCGCGCGATGATCCTGGCGTGGTCGCGCAGGAACATCCGGCCCAGGGTGGCCACCTGGTCGTTGCGGGACCGGCCGGCGCGGAGCTTGCCGCCCAGTTGGGTTCCGGCCCGCTCGATCAGTCCGCGTTCCAGGGAACCATGCACGTCCTCGTCGGATTCCGCCGGCAGGTATGCCCCGGACGCCACGTCCTCGTCCAGCTGCGTGAGGGCGGCCAGCATGCCTTCGAGCTCGGCATCGTCCAGCAGTCCTGCTTTGTGCAGGACGCGGGCGTGCGCCTTGGAGCCGGCGATGTCGTAACGGGCCAGGCGCCAGTCGAAGTGCGTGGACTTGCTCAGCGCCGCGAGGGCGTCCGCGGGGCCGCCGGCAAACCGGCCGCCCCACAACGCACCCGTGTTCGTGGCTTCGGACTTGAGCTCAGCCATCCGGGCTACTTTCCTGCGACGCGGATGTCGCGGCCGGAGGCAACCTTGGCGGACATGCCCCACAGCTCGATGAAGCCCTTGGCCTGGGACTGGTCGAAGGTGTCGCCGGTGTCGTAGGTGGCCAGCGAGAAGTCGTACAGCGAGGTGTCCGAGCGGCGGCCGTTGACGATGGCCTGGCCGCCGTGCAGGGTCATGCGGATGTCGCCGGAGACGTACTTCTGGGTGTCCTCGATGAAGGCGTCCAGGGAGCGCTTCAGCGGGGAGAACCACTGGCCGTCATAGACCAGCTCGGCCCAGCGCTGGCCAACGGTGGCCTTGAAGCGGGCCTGCTCGCGCTCCACGGTGATGTCCTCGAGGTGCTTGTGCGCGGTGATCAGGGCCATGGCACCGGGGGCTTCGTAGATTTCGCGGGACTTGATGCCCACCAGGCGGTCCTCGACGACGTCGATGCGGCCCACGCCCTGGGCGCCGGCGCGGCGGTTGAGTTCCTTGATGGCCTGCAGCGGGGTGACCTTGACGCCGTCGATCGCTACCGGGACGCCGGCTTCGAAGGAGATGATGACCTCATCCGGGGCCGGCGGGAACTCCGGGGTGGCGGTGTAGTCGTAGATGTCCTTGGTGGGGGCGTTCCAGATGTCCTCGAGGTAGCCGGTTTCCACGGCGCGTCCCCAGACGTTCTGGTCGATGGAGTACGGGTTCTTCTTGGTGGTCTCGATGGGCAGTCCCTTTTCCTCGGCGAAGGCGATGGCCTTGTCGCGGGTCAGGGCGAGGTCGCGGACCGGTGCGATGCACTTCAGGTCCGGGCCCAGGGTCTGGATGCCCACCTCGAAGCGGACCTGGTCGTTGCCCTTGCCGGTGCAGCCGTGGGCCACGGTGGTGGCGCCGAATTCGCGGGCTGCCTTCACCAGGTGCTTGACGATGACCGGGCGGGAGATGGCGGACACCAGCGGGTAGTGGCCCTGGTAGAGGGCGTTGGCCTTCAGGGTGGGCACGCAGTATTCGTTGGCGAACTCGTCCGAGGCGTCCGCGACGTAGGCCTCGACGGCGCCGCAGCCCAGGGCGCGCTGGCGGATGGTTTCCAGCGATTCGCCGCCCTGTCCGACGTCCACCGCCACGGCGATGACCTCGGCACCGGTGGCTTCACCGATCCAGCCGATGGCGACGGACGTGTCCAGGCCGCCGGAGTAGGCCAGCACAATGCGTTCAGTCACTTTAGATGCTCCTTGTTGGGGTTGGTTGGTTCGTTGTCTTCAAGCTTATTGCCCGGCTTCTTCTGCCATTTGCAGGAAGCGGGCTGCCAGGTCCGGTCCGCCCAGCGGGTCGCGGGAGACCAGCAGGACGGTGTCGTCCCCGGCGATGGTGCCCAGGATGGACGGCATTACCGAATGGTCGATGGCCAGGGCCAGGAAGTTCGCGGCGCCGGGCGGAGTGCGCAGGACCGCGATGTTGGCCGAGGCTTCGGCGGTGACCAGCAGTTCGCTGCACAGCCGGGCCAGCCGGGCATCCAGGATCTCCTGCGTCACGCCGCTTTTCGCGGCCCGCTCGCCGCCTTCGCCGGGAACGGCGTAGACCAGGACGCCTTCCTTGCCGCGGACGCGGACGGCGCCCAGTTCCACCAGGTCGCGGGACAGCGTGGCCTGGGTGACCTGCACGCCGTCGTCGGCCAGCAGCGCCGCAAGCTCGGCCTGGGAACGCACGGACTGCCCGGTGAGGATGGCGGTGATGCGCGCCTGCCGGGCGGTCTTGGTGGCCGGGCTGGTGCCCGGGGAGGACGGCTGGGCGGACACTAGAACGTGCTCTCTCCGGTGCCCTCGACGGGGGAAAGGCCGTCAACGAAGGCCAGGCCCGAGCGGTGCATCAGCCAGGCCATCAGCGCCTTCTGGGCGTGCAGCCGGTTTTCCGCCTCGTCCCAGACGATGGACTGCGGGCCGTCGATGACGTCGGCGGAGATTTCGTAGCCCCGGTAGGCCGGGAGGCAGTGCAGCACGACGGCGTCATCCGCGGCGAGTGCCATGGCGTCCGAATCGACGGAGTAGTCCCGGAACAGCTGGAGCCGTGCTTCCTTCTCGGCTTCCTGCCCCATGGAGACCCACGTGTCGGTGGCCACGACGTCGGCACCCTTCAGTGCTTCCTTGGCATCGGTGGTGATGAGCACGGAACCGCCGGTTTCAGCCGCGCGCTCCTCAGCCGCGGCCACGATGTCCGCGGCCGGCAGGTAGCCCTCCGGGCCGGCGATGCGGACGTGCATGCCGGCGGTGACTCCGGCCAGCAGGTAGGAGTTGGCCATGTTGTTGGCGGCGTCGCCGAGGTAGCTCATGGTGAGTCCCTTGAGGTCGCCCTTGTGTTCCTTGACGGCCAGCAGGTCCGCCAGGAGCTGGCACGGGTGGTAGTCATCGCACAGGGCGTTGATGACGGGAACCCGTGAGTTCTCCGCCATGGCCACCAGGCCGGCGTGGGCGCCGGTGCGCCACACAATGGTGGAGACCATCCGTTCGAGCACCTTGGCGGTGTCCTCCACGGATTCCTTGTGCCCGATCTGCGCCTCGCCGGGGTTGATGACCAGGGCATTGCCGCCCATGTCCGCGATTCCGGTGGCGAATGACACCCGGGTCCGGGTGGAGGTCTTGTCGAAGATCACGGCCACGGTCTTGCGGCCGCTGCCTTCAGCGGCGAACGGCTGGACGCTGTAGGGGGCCGCCTTCATGCGGGCGGCGAGCTCCAGGACTTCCGCCTGTTCGGCGGGGCTGAGGTCGGTGTCCTTGAGGAAGTGCCGGGTTGCGGTGGTCACTGGGCGTCCTTAGCGGTCTGGAGGATTGCCGGGAATGCGGCGAGGAACGTGTCGGCCTGTGCCGTGGTGAGGATCAGCGGCGGGGCCAGGCGGATGGTCCGCGGGCCCGGGCTGTTGACGATGAAGCCTGCGTCGAGTGCCGCCTGCACGACGGCCGGTGCTACGTCGGCGTCGAGGTCGAAGCCGATCAGCAGCCCTTCACCCCGGACCTCGGTGACGCCGGGGATCGCGGCCAGTGCGGAGCGCAGGTGTTCGCCCACGGCCGTGGCGTTGGCCAGGACGTTCTGGCTTTCGAGGGCGTGGAGGGTGGCGAGGGCGGCTGCCGTGGCCACCGGGTTTCCGCCGAAGGTGGTGCCGTGCTGGCCGGCTGACAGCAAAGACGACGTCTGCCCACCCATGGTGATCAGGGCACCGATGGGGAATCCGCCGCCCAGCCCTTTGGCCAGGGTGATGGCGTCAGGGACAATCCCCGCATCCTCGCTGGCGAGCCACTTGCCGGTGCGGCCGATGCCGGTCTGGACCTCGTCCAGGATCAGCAGGGCGCCGGCTTTGCTGGTGGCCTCCCGCGCGGCCTTCAGGTAGCCCGGCGGCAGGGGGCGCACACCTGCCTCGCCCTGGATGGGCTCCAGGAACACGGCGGCCACGGTTTCGTCCACTGCTGCCTCCAGCGCAGCAATGTCGCCGAACGGGATGTGCACCACGCCACCGGGCAGCGGCTCGAAGGGCGCCCGGTAGGCCTCTTTGGCGGTCAGGGCCAGGGCGCCCATGGTCCGGCCGTGGAACGCGCCCTCGAGGGCGATGATGGTGGTCCGCTTGACCGTACCGTCGCCGGTATTGCGGCGGGCAAGTTTGAAGGCGGCCTCGTTGGCTTCGGTGCCCGAGTTGCTGAAGAACACCTTGGAGCCGGCAGGAGCGTGGGCCAGTTCCAGCAGTTTTTCGGCCAGCGCCACCTGGGTGGGGCTGGTAAAGAAGTTGGAGACGTGGCCCAGTGTGGCCAGCTGGCTGGCGATGACTGACGTCACGAAGGGGTGGGCGTGGCCCAGGGCGTTAACGGCGATCCCGCCCAGCAGGTCCAGGTATTCCTTGCCGTCGGCGTCCCACACCAGGCAGCCGGCACCGCGGACCAGGACCCGTTGCGGCGTGCCGAACACGTTCATCAGCGAACTGGAGTAGCGGGAGAGCCACTCGGAGCCTGCGTGGCCCGTGGTTTCCACCAACTCGGTGACTGAAGGCTTTTCAACCGTGTTCATCCGTTGATCTCCTCGTCCGGGACGACCTGGGTGCCGATGCCCGCCGTCGTAAATGTTTCCAGAAGCATGGAGTGGGCCAGGCGCCCGTCCACGATGTGTGCCCGTTCCACGCCCTCGTCAACGGCCTTGAGGCAGGCCGCCATCTTGGGGATCATCCCGGACTCGAGCCTGGGCAGCATCTCCCGCAGCTCCGACGCCGTGAGGGAGGAGATCAGGGAAGTCTTGTCCGGCCAGTTGGCGTAGAGGCCTTCGACGTCGGTGAGGATCACCAGCTTCGAAGCGCCCAGCGCCGAGGCGACGGCGGCCGCTGCGGTGTCCGCGTTGACGTTCAGGACCTGGCCCGTGGGCTGGAACCGCGCGGTCCCCGCCACGCTTTCTCCGCCGTCGACAATTTCCGGGGCCACCGTGGAGATCACGGGGATGCGGCCGGCGTCGAGGATGTCCACGATGCCGGCGGGGTCGACGCCCACCACCTCGCCCACCAGCCCGAGGTCCACCTCTTCGCCGTCCACCACGGTGCCGGTGCGGACAGCGCGCAGCAGCCCGCCGTCTTCACCTGACATGCCCACGGCGTAGGGCCCGTGGGAGTTGATCAGGCCCACCAGTTCGCGTCCCACCTGGCCGGTGAGGACCATGCGGACCACATCCATGGCCTCGGGCGTGGTGACCCGGAGGCCGCCCTTGAACTCGGATTCGATGCCCAGCCGGCCCAGCATGGAGTTGATCTGCGGGCCGCCGCCGTGGACCACCACGGGGTGGATGCCCACATGGTGGAGGAAGACGATGTCTTCGGCGAAGGCGCGGCGGAGTTCGTCGTTCACCATGGCATTGCCGCCGTACTTGATCACCATGGTGGTGCCGGCAAACCGCTGGATCCAGGGCAGCGCCTCGATCAGGGTTGCCGCCTTGTCCTGGGCAGCGGACATGCTGGTGGTTTCACGCGTTTGGGTGTTCATGTTGTCACTTTCCGCAGCGGTTCATGCCTTGGCGGGCAATGGCTGGAGGGGCCCCTAGCTGGAGTAGGCGCTGTTCTCGTGCACGTAGTCATGGGTGAGGTCGTTGGTCCAGATGGTGGCCTCGGCATCGCCTGCCTGCAGGTCGATTTCCACCAGGACTTCGCGCGGCTCCAGGTCCACCAGGCTGCGGTCGTCGCCGATGCTGCCGTTGCGGCAGATCTGGACGCCGTTCATGGCCACGTTGAGCTGGTCCGGCTCAAAGGCGGCGTCCGTGGTGCCCACCGCGGAGAGCACGCGGCCCCAGTTGGGATCCTTGCCGAAAATGGCCGCTTTGAACAGGTTGGAGCGGGCCACGGAGCGGCTGACGGTTTCGGCGTCCGCTTCGCTGGCGGCGTTGAACGTGCGGATGGCGATGTCGTGGCTGGCGCCCTCGGCATCGGCGATCAGTTTGCGGGCCAGCTCGGCGCAGACCTTGGTCAGCCCGGCACCGAAATCCTCGGCCGAGGGCACAGCCGCGGAAGCGCCGGAAGCCAGCAGGACAACCGTGTCGTTGGTGGACATGCAGCCGTCGGAGTCGGCGCGGTCGAACGTAACCCGCGTGGCGTCGCGGAGGACGACGTCGAGCATTTCGGGCTGCACCACGGCATCCGTGGTGAGGACCACCAGCATGGTGGCCAGGCCGGGGGCCAGCATGCCGGCGCCCTTGGCGATGCCGCCGATGCTGAATTCCTGGCCGTCGGCGTCGGTGCCGATGAAGAGGGCCGACTTGGGCACGCTGTCGGTGGTCATGATGGCCGTGCCGGCGTCCGGTCCCCCGTCGGTGCTGAGTGCTGCTGCAGCGGCCTCGACGCCCGGCAGGATCTTGTCCATGGGCAGCTGCTCGCCAATCAGGCCGGTGGAGCAGACGAACACGTCGGTGGCTGAGATGCCCAGGACCTCGGCCACTTTCTCCGCGGTGCTGTGGGTGTTCTGGAAGCCCGTGGGACCGGTGCAGGCGTTGGCCCCGCCGGAGTTGAGGATGACGGCATCCACGCGGCCGTCCGAGACCACCTGGCGTGACCAGTGCACGGGGGCTGCGGCCACGCGGTTGCTGGTGAACACGGCGGCGGCGGCTTTGGATGGTCCGTCGTTGACGACCAGGGCGAGGTCCGGGTTGCCGGAGGCCTTGAGTCCGGCGGTGACGCCTGCTGCCCGGAATCCCTGGGGGGTGGTGATGGTCACGGAGCTACTCCCTGCAGGTTGAGGCCGGCGGTTTCGGGCAGGCCGAGTGCGATGTTCATGGACTGCACGGCTCCGCCGGCAGTGCCCTTGGTCAGGTTGTCGATCACGCAGGTGACGACCACCCGTCCCGTGTGGGCGTCGAAGGCCAGCTGCATGGCTGCGTGGTTGGAACCCTGGACCGATTTGGTCCCGGGCCACTGGCCCTCGGACAGCACGTGGACGAACGGCTCGTCGTCGTACGCTTCGGTCCATGCCTGCCGCAGCTGCGCTGCGGTGGTGCCGGCCTTGACCTTGGCAGTGGCGGTGGTCAGGATGCCGCGGCTCATGGGAGCAAGGGTGGGCGTGAAGGAAACGCTGACTTTTTCCCCTGCCGCGTTGGAGAGGCCCTGCTCGATCTCGGGGGTGTGCCGGTGTCCACCGCCCACGCCGTAGGGACTCATGGAGCCCATGACTTCAGCTCCGATCAGGTTGACCTTGGCGGCCTTGCCCGCGCCCGAGGTGCCGGAGGCGGAAACGATCACGACGTCGTCGGGCTCCAGCAGGTGCGCAGCGAAGCCGGGGGTCAGCGCCAGGAGGGCGGACGTTGGGTAGCAGCCGGGAACGGCGATGCGCTTGGCGCCCTTGAGGGCTTCCCGCTGGCCGGGCAGCTCCGGGAGTCCGTAGGGCCAGGTGCCGGCATGGGGCGAGCCGTAGAACTTCTCCCACGCGGCGGGGTCTTCAAGGCGATGGTCGGCGCCGGCGTCGATGACGACTGTCCCTTCGGGAAGCTGGGCGGCGATCTCGGCGGAAGCACCGTGCGGCAGCGCCAGGAAGACGACATCGTGGCCGGAGAGGTTCTCCACCGTGGTGTCTTCAAGGATGCGGCTGGCCAGTCCATGCAGGTGCGGCTGCAGTTCGCCGAGGCGGGACCCGGCATTGCTGTGCGCTGTGATGGCACCGATGGTCACACCGGGGTGTCCGGCCAGAAGGCGAAGGACCTCTCCCCCGGCGTAGCCGCTGGCACCCGAAACCGCAACAGAAATAGTCATGCTCCGACTATACAGCAATAGTTATGCATTGATGCCGATATTTATGCATGGCCGTCCTTGAGGCCTGCGGTGACGCCGGGACTTGCCGTGCCGGTCTGCGGTGTCCCTAGGATGGTCTCGGCAGCCGGGGCCGGAAACGCCGGGACCCGCGAAAGGAGAGCCATGACGCCTGCAATCGTCGCACGGCAGGCAGGCGGACCGGAAGTCCTTGACTACGTCGAGGTTCAAACACCCGCTCCGGGGCCGGGCCAGGTGCTCTTCAAAGTCGGGGCGGCCGGCGTCAACTTCATCGACACCTACAAGCGCAGTGGGACCTACAAAGTCCAGTACCCCTTCACCCCCGGCACGGAAGCCGCAGGGACGGTGGAAGCCGTGGGCGAAGGCGTCACCGGCTTCTCCGTGGGCGACCGGATAGCCACGGCCGAGGGCCTGAACTGCTACGCGGACTACGCCCTGGTGGATGAGGACGCCGCACTGCCGGTACCGAAAGGCCTGGATGTCTTTACCGCCGCCGCCCTTCCCCTCCAGGGCATCACCGCGCACTACCTGGTCAATTCCACCTTCAAGGTGGAATCCGGGCACACCGTACTGCTGCACGCCGGGGCCGGCGGGGTTGGACTGCTGCTCATCCAGCTGCTCAAGGCAAAGGGCGCCCGGGTCATCACCACCGTGTCCAATGACGGGAAAAAGGCCCTCGCCCTTGAGGCCGGCGCGGACCATGTGCTGCGCTACGAAGGTTTTCCGCACCACGTGCGCGAGCTCACCGGTGGCAAGGGCGTGGACGTGGCGTACGACGGCGTGGGTAAGGATACGTTCGACGGCTCCCTTAACGCCCTTGGTGTCCGGGGAATGCTGGTGCTGTTCGGCGCAGCCTCCGGCCCGGTCCCGCCATTTGACCCGCAGCGCCTCAACGCCGGGGGTTCCCTGTTCCTCACCCGGCCCACCATGGGCCACTACCTGCGGGATGCCGCGGAGCGGCGCTGGCGCTCCGACGAGGTCTTTGCAGCGGCCGCCGGCGGGAGCCTGAAGGTCCGCATCGGGGCCCGCTACCCGTTGAGCCAGGCCTGGCAGGCACACCGCGACCTTGAGGGCCGGAAAACCACCGGAAAGGTTCTCCTGGTGCCGTAGGAAACCCCGCTTCGCCGGATAATGAAGAAGTCCCCGCGCCCATTTGAACTGCTCCCCGGAAGTTGGACTGACTAAATAAGAGCCTAAGCCGCGAGGGTCTGGGTCCGGTATTGCACCGGGCTCAGGCCCTTGAGCTTTGTCG
>NZ_LMSF01000021.1:0-8264 GCF_001428325.1 Arthrobacter sp. Soil761
TCCGGCGCGACGTCGATGTCCAGCAGGCCGCACTGGCCGTCCAACAGGCAGCAGCGACCATATCAAACCGCCTGATGGAGAACCAGCACCGGTCATGAGCCCGCGAAGGACCCGGATCGTCAAGACCCCGCCCAGCACCATTGACCCCAACCTCATGTTGCTGCTCCAAGCCGTGCCGTCCCTGCCCCTTCCCGACCCCGCCGTATTCTCTGTGCAGCCTAAGGCCAGCTCCGGGGCTCGAAGAGGTCAGGGCCATCCTTTTCTCCACGACCGCCAAGTGATCACGTACGCTAGTCAAGCCCTTTGGCTCGGACGGCAGGCGTCTGTGTTTGACTAGCGGACCTGTCAACCTCGTGACACGGAGCCTGCGTCAAGCAGTTCCAGATCCGCCGGGGTGAGTTCCAGAACGGGGGCGGAGACGGAGTCCAGAATCGACCCGGGCCGGGAAGCTCCGGGCAGAGGGATGACAACGTCCGCCTTGGACAGCTCCCATGCGAGTGCCACCACCTGGGAAGAGACACCATGATTTTGTCCGACGCAGGCGAACTCCTCATGAGTCGAACCCAAATCGCGCGCGGAAGATATCCCGCCAAGCGGACTCCACGGGAGGAAAGCAATACCCAGTTCGGCGCAAAGCGCTAGTTCCGATTCACTCGATCGGAATTTTGGGGAATATTGGTTTTGCACCGATGCCAGCCGTCCGTTCAGTACCTCGTTGGCTTCCTTGATCTGCGCTACGTTGGCGTTCGAGATGCCAGCCATTCGTATGATGCCGTCCTCGAGAAGGTCGGCAAGAGCACCAATGGAGTCTGCATAGGGCACGAGGGGGTCCGGCCGATGAAATTGGTACAAATCGATTACATCGACTCCAAGCCGCCGGGCCGAGGCTTTGGCTGCTTCCTTAAGATAGGAGGGATGGCCGTTCTGCGCCCAGGGTCCTCTCTGCGGGCGCAGGTGTCCACCTTTGGTGGCGATGATTACCTGCGACGCTGCGTCTGCGCCGAAGGAACGGAGCGCCCTGCCGATGAGCTCCTCGTTATGCCCGACCTCATCCTGTCCAGCCAGGTGGTAGGCGTCGGCCGTATCGATAAGAGTGACCCCTGCCTCAAGAGCGGCGTGGATAACAGCAGTCGACTGCCGTTCCTCTGGACGTCCCTCGATGGACAGGGGCATCGCTCCGAGCCCAATGGCACTTACAGGCACATTTCCAATGGTGCGTTGCTTCATATCCTTCAATCTCTTTGCTGGCCACTCACGGGCCGTACTTTCAGCCACAGGAACGCCGCGATTTCCAGGGGTTAAAAAGGGGCCGACCCCACTTCCGCGGCGTTCCGGTGCCTTTGCTTCCTGAACTATTCGGTCCCCCATGTCCGGGCACATGCGCAGTCGGAACCATCTAACGAGCCCGTCCATGCTCTACAACTCCGGAACGCTCACCCCTTGAATTGCCGGGTTTTCGAAGGACGCCCGCCAGGGCCCGGGCCTCGGCGGTCCGTCACAGGCGGCCTGATGGGCTGCCCCGCTTCATTAATGCCTAGTGGTTTCAGGCCTGCGGCGAATTAGAGTCAGTGACGGGCGGGGATAGTGATGACACGTCCATCACTCGGAAAGCCCCTTCGGGTCCCGGCCCTCCATTGAGGGCCCCAACCCGGCACATGTGACAGGTGCCTGGACTTTGTCGAGTAATGGATCACGACAACGAGACCCTACTCGACGAGGACTAGTGGAACGACCTTCCGCCGTCTGCTGCCAGAGCAGATCCTGTCACGTAGGACGATTCTTGGCTGGTGAGGAAGAGAATGGCGTTGGCGATCTCGACCGGGTCGGCGAGTCGATTGAGCGCGTAGTTACCTACATTTCCCCTGAAGCCGTCAGCCATGGCAGTATCGACCATGCCTGGACAAACTGTGTTGACGCGTACTGTCGGTGCCAGCTCAGCCGCCAATGCCTTCGAGAGGGCAATGACTCCCCCTTTTGATGCAGCATAGGCAGTAAGTCCGGCAGCGTTTGGCATGAGTCCCGCCGCTGAAGCAATTGTCACAACCGTCGCTGAGGGTTCCTGCAACAGCCATGGGATACACCGGTGAACTAGGTTATAGGTGCCAGTGAGATTAATGTCGATCACCCGCCGCCATTCCTGAGCTGAAACTTCGGACGCCAGACCCTGGAACATGATCCCCGCTGCATTAACAACACCGTCGATCCCGCTTAGAGTCGCCGCAGCTTCCTCTACTGCACCCGCAACCGCCTCATCGTCGGTGATGTCCACAGGGAAAGCCCAACCACCAATCTCCTCGGCGGCAATCTGGAGGTTTTCCTTGTCCCGGTCGAGAAGGGCAACTGCTGCGCCTTCCCGTGCAAAGAGCTGCGCGGTGCTCCGTCCAATGCCAGCAGCAGCTCCGGTAACCACAATCCGGCGCCCCTTCAGCCGCTGCGTCGGCATGTGCGTTTGGTCGTTCATATCGATATTTCCCTTTTTATATTCGTAAGGCTCGGGGGTGGATCACGCGCAGCGGGGTCTTAGAGGTTCTGCTGCGACCCCTGTGTCGTGGTCCGCGGTCTCTTTTGATCGATTCAGGTCATGAGTTGCCGTACGGCGTCTCGCGCTCGGTTGAGAGGTCCCAGACGACTGCTTTTCGGCGGGTGTACATGGCGACCGAGTCCAGGCCGTTTTCTTTGCCGAAGCCGCTTTGTTTCATGCCTCCGAATGGGACGGTTGGGTGGAAGGAGCGGTAGGTGTTGACCCAGACCGTTCCCGCGATCAACTCTTTTGCGAGGTGTTGGATGGTCCGTGCGTCATTGCCCCAGATTTGCGCGCTGAGTCCGAATTCGGAGGAGTTGGATCGGGCGATGACTTCGTCGACGTCTGAGTAGGACAGGACGCTCGCCATCGGGCCGAAGGCTTCGGTGAGAGCGGCGGGGTTGTCATCCGTGACCTCCGCGAGCACGGTGGGCTGGTAGAAAGCACCGTTGGCCAGTTCGCCGTCCTCGGCTGGGGCGCCGCCGGCCAGGGCGACCGCGCCGGCATCGATCGCGCGTTGGACGAGCGCGTCGACCCGGCTGCGGTGTCGGCGGTTGATGAGCGTGCCCATTTGCGATGTTTCTTTCGTGGGGAGTCCGACGCGGACTGTTTTGGCCTTCTGCCCTAGCCGGTCGCTGACCTCCGCGTACATCGAGTTCGGGACGAAGATTCGTGATCCTGTCACGCAGCTTTGGCCGCTCTTGGCGAAGTTTGAATGCAGCAGCGACGGGATGGCAATGTCCAGGTCGGCGTCCGGGAGGAGGATCGCGGGGCTTTTTCCGCCCAGTTCGAGGAACGTCGGCACAATATTTGCCGCGGACTGATGGATGATTGCCCGGCCGGAGTCCGGGCCGCCGGTGAACGCGATCATCCCGATATCGGGGTGCTCGGTCAGTAGCGGACCCACTGTCTCCCCGCGGCCGGTGACGACGCTGATGACGCCGGCCGGAACGCCGGCCTGGAGTGCGAGTTCGACCAACCGATAGTTCAGGAGGGGGGCGACCTCGGGTGCCTTGATCACGATGCAGTTGCCGGCGACGAGTGCCGGGCCGGCCTTCAAAGTGAGGGAATTTGCGTTTCCGTTGTAAGGGCTTATACCGGCGACAACGCCGAAGGGCTCGTCAACCCCGTACGAGAGGCGGTTAGGCAGTTGGGCGAAGGTGCGCCCTTCAAGCTTGTCGGCGAGCCCGGCGTAGTAGCGCAAAATCCGGGTGCTGTTGTCAATGTCGGCGAGTACCTCGCGGCGCAGGTGCCCCACATCCGCGACCTCAATATCGGCCAATTCCTCCCGGCGCGCGGCAATCGCGTCCGCCCAGGCGCCAAGCATCCTTCCCCGGGCCTCAGGTGCCGTCCGCCGCCAAACCTTCTCGTATGCCCTCTTCGCTCCCCCAACTACCGCATCGATCTCTGCGGCATCGGCTTCGTGAAGCGTGCCAATGAGTCGACCCGTAGCGGGGTTATGGATCTCCATCTCATAACCACCTGCGGGCGCCTTCACACCATCCGCCGAGATGATGCCGACCCGGGCCCTCTCTCCGCCCTGTACCACGTCGGACTCTTCGGATATCTTCGTTGTCATTGTTGCGATCTCCTATTAGAGGGCGTGGAAGCCCCCGGTTGTCATTTGTTGGGCCGCACGCGGCCGTCAACTCGGTAGCGGAAGCTGCGTGTGCGAATTCACGCCCCGCCGCCCGCACGTCGACCTTTTACTTCGTCTCCAGCAAGGGCTGCTGCGATGCTTCGTGTCCGTCGCGAAGCTCACGATGGTGATCGTGTCTGCTCCGCATCCAGGTATGCAGGTCAGAGCCCGTCTCCGAAGACGTGCCCGTCGATCACTCACTGCCTCGTTTAGGAATTTCAATTCCGTGAAGCACTCCCATGCGCTCAAAGTGGCCGTAGATTCGGTCCACATACGTCCCGAAATCAGGGGATTCCACCAGGGCAAGTGGTCGTGGGCGGGGGAGGTCAACAACTATTTCGTCCACCACTTCACCTGGGCTCGGGCTCATCACGAAAATCCTGTCGGATAGTCCAACAGCTTCTTCAACACTGTGGGTGATGAACAACACTGTTGGTCTGTTGCGCAGCCAGAGTGCCTCGAGGTCAGATCGAACTTGAAGCCGAGTGAGAGCATCGAGAGCCCCGAACGGTTCATCCAGCAAGAGCACCGATGGCTCATGAACGATCGTGCGGATCAGGGACACCCGTTGCCGCATTCCGCCCGAGAGCTGGCGGGGGTATTTGTCCATGGCCTTCTCCAAGTGGAGTTGCTTGAACAACTCGGTGGCCCGGGATCTCAGCACGTTCTTGTCAAGGCCCCGTACGTCAGCCTGGATCAGGACGTTTTCCATTGCCGTCCGGAAATCCAGCAGGAGGTGATCCTGGAAGGCAATCCCGATATCCGTGAAGGGCTTGGTTACCGATGTACCCCCTATGCGGATGTCCCCCTCGGACCTGTCCAGTAGCCCGGCAGCCATCAGCATAAGTGTGCTCTTACCGCAGCCGGAGGGCCCGACTATGGAAATGAACTCACCCGGCTTTACGTCCATCGAGACCGGCTTGAGTGCTTCAAAAGAGCTGCCCTTAGGACTGCTAAACGTCTTCGCAACACCCGCTATTGAAATCGGCAGACCTGCGGCCCTTTTCTGCAATACTGTGTCGTTCATTTGTCATGCCTTTCTCTGCTGCCTGGTCAATTCGAACTCCCTGCACGCGGGTGTCCCTGAATTTACGTGCAGTCGTCAACTTTTAGATCGCGTTGAGCGACTCCGGCGGTCCCACTAGTGCTGTGCAAAGCCCCGGGGCTAGTTGTCGAAGCCTATTTGCAGCTGTGCAGTTCGGACTCCGGCGGCAGGAAATCGTAGGAAACGGCTTTTGAAATGTCCACGGGAGCAGGCAGGAGCTTTGCACGTGTCAAGATATCGTTGCTTTGTACCCACCGGTCCGGCTCGGCCCGACCGACGAACTTTGCGTCTGCAGCGCACATCAAGGGAAGCAGTAATTTCAGTTCGGCGCGCACAACGTCGTCGCGCGAGTCAGGCAGGAGCTGCTTGACCGCGGTCACGGCGCGTTCTTGATCGTCGATCGCCGCATTCCAGCCTTTCAGACTGGCTGCAACAAATTTCTTGACTGCCTCGGGGTTTTTTTCCGCAAAGCTCTGGGTCGTAAAGATTGAATGTGCAACGGGAGACACACCGGAGTCTTTAAACCAGAAGTTATTATATTGGGCGTTCTGCATTCCGAGAGCTACGGCTGTATCCTGTCCCCCTACAATCGCGTCGACGTTCTTTTGAAGCAGAGCGGCGGGCAGCGAAGCAAAGGGAAGGGTCGAGATGGTCACATCATTCTCACTGAAACCATTTTGTTGGAGGAAAAGGGGCAAGAGGAAAGACCACGCGCCGCCCTCAGCCAGCCCGATTTTCTTTCCCTTGAGATCCTTGGGAGAATTGATCCCTGAGGAAGCCAGAGTCTGAATCGCAATATTGGTCACCTGATTGTCCGTTGCGACCATGACA
This sequence comes from Arthrobacter sp. Soil761, assembly GCF_001428325.1. Lineage (NCBI taxonomy): Bacteria > Bacillati > Actinomycetota > Actinomycetes > Micrococcales > Micrococcaceae > Arthrobacter > Arthrobacter sp. Soil761. Next base: position 6,037 of record NZ_LMSF01000021.1, read on the forward strand.
AGCGGGGCTCCCTTTTCAATTTGCTGGCTGACGGCCACTGCGTCTGCAATGCCCATGTCCGCCTGGCCGCTTGCTACGAGCTGGGCTGCTGTACCGGATCCGGTACCCTGTTCAATTTTGGCGTCAATTCCGGCATCCTTGTAAAAGCCATCCGCCTGGGCGACTGCGAAGCCCGCGGTGGAAGCATTCCAAGGGTTGTTCAATTGAAAGTGGACAGGGATGCCAGTGCCGGCATTGGTTGAGGATGGCCCGGCGGAGCACCCGGTGAGTACCAAAGCTCCCGCCGCCGTGGCGGCCGCGATTAATTTAGGAATGCCTCTTCGCATGGTATTTCTTTCAGGTCGTGTCGGGGTTGTTAAGGATTGTGGAAGCGGGTATGGGGTGTACCCGCGCAAATCAATTGGCGATGTGCCTGGTTATCAGGTGCGTCGTTGCCACGGCGTCAGCAGCCATTCAACCGCTTCCACCAGGTAATTGACGATCACGCCGATGACTGTGAGGATGACCAAAATGGCGAACATGTAAGTGGTATCCAGTGCACCGCTGGCCCGCAGCAGGGCGTAACCCAGCCCGCTGTTCGATCCCAGAAACTCCGCGACAAGTGCGCCCGTGATGGCAATCGTTGCTGAAGTCTTAATTCCCGAAAAAATCACCGGAAGGGCGGCAGGAAACCGAAGAAACCAGAATGTCTGCCAACGAGTCGCGCCCATGGACCGGGTCAAGTAGAGGAGCCTCTCATCAAGGATCCTGAATCCGCTGATGCTTGCCATGAGCAAGGGAAAGAAGGTTATGAGTATGACCAAGCCAATTTTCGTATTAATACTAAAACCGAGCCAAACCAGGAGCAGCGGTGCGACCGCGATCTTCGGCACCAGCTGCAAGATCATAACTTGCGGGTAGAGCAGCTGTTTTGCAGTCCGGGAGAGTGCAATGACCAGGCCAAGAGGAATGCCAATGACGATGCTCAGCAGAAGCCCGATAACAATCACCACGAGAGTGGACTGTGTGTGGGTCCATAAACTGCTTGCATCACTGAATAGACGTTCAAAGACCGCAACCGGCCCCGGAAGCAGGTAGGCCGGGATCTTGAATAGCTCGACTACTGCACCCCACGCCACGAGGATCGCCAGAAACACCACGAATGGCAATGACGACCAAGCGACAGAGCGGATTCGTCGCGTCGAGGCGGAGGCTTCTTGTCGTCCGCGCGGGTCTGTTCCGGGCGTTCGCCGGGGGGTCACGGCGGACCCCTTCTGACTGGGCCGATCGGCCGTAAGGGTTTTTCTCTGCATGATCCTTCTCTTCCTTGAGGGGGACTCGAACCGCTGTCTGACCCCCAGGACACACTGATAACTCACGCCTGAAGTACCAACGAAAGGGCTGATACGTGAGGACAACAGGGTCCTTGACGTGGTGACTTCCAAGTGATTCCGGGATGTCTCTTTTGGCGGCGGGGTGTCCACGCCAAAAGGCCTTTGAGCCAAGATATCCTGTATTGTGAGACTTGGTCAATAGCACGCTTTGATGTGCTGGTTTGGTAAAGCAGGGAAGAGAAGGAATGGGACTCGGCGTATGAGTGAACTTGATTCGCAGGCCGGCGGGGCAGCAGAGGCTTCGGATAGCGCGGGCAGCTTGTCCAGGATGCTGAACGTTCTGGATCTCTTCACGGAGGTGGCGCCTGTGTGGTCAACGGCTGACCTGATTGAGGCTTTGGAGACCTCCAGGTCAACGGGATACCGCTACATCAAGACCCTGCATGATGCCGGGCTGCTCACCGCGGTGCGCAACGGCTACTACAGCCTCGGCCCGCNTGGAGACCTCCAGGTCAACGGGATACCGCTACATCAAGACCCTGCATGATGCCGGGCTGCTCACCGCGGTGCGCAACGGCTACTACAGCCTCGGCCCGCGGGTCATCGAGATGGACTTGCAGATCCGCCAGACGGACCCGCTGCTGCTGGCCAGCCACGGCGTCCTGGAGGAACTGGTGGACAAGATCGGGCACTCGGCGACTCTAAGTACCGCGTTTCGCGATTCGGTCCTGTGCATCGGGGAGTACCGGGCCCCGACGAGCCCCGAGAACCGGTTCAGCCGCGGGCAGCGCCGCCCGTGGTTTCAGGGAGCGGGAGCGAAGGTCATCCTGGCCTACCTCCCCCATCACCGCCTGAAAGCCATCTACCCCCGCCACAGCAGGGAAATTGAGGAAGCCGGTCTGGGCAGTACGTGGA
>NZ_LMSF01000022.1:0-6692 GCF_001428325.1 Arthrobacter sp. Soil761
TCCGCCGTCGAGATTGGTCCCTTCTCGATCTGCATACCCTCACGCGCGCCTACTTCACGCACCACGACAGACTTAGGCAGTGTCATTAGTCATCCTCCTTTGGGGACACGGCCGGGGGCGTCGCTCCTACCAGCACGGGGCACTTTGCTTGATGGGTTTGAAGTCCAGGGACGTCGTTAGTCAAGTGATACACAGCACCAACACGCTCCGCCGGGTTCAAGGACCCCGTGGTGATGAATACCTCGTCCATTGCAGTGCCGCCGAAACAAACGTTGGTCACGATTTCCTGGGGTATGTTAACGGTGCGCTGCAGACCTCCGTCAGGACCGAAAACAAGCACACGGGATGCGAACGCGTTTGCTACCCAGACACTTCCATCAGCCGCAACCGCTAGCCCATCAGGGATGCCCGCGTCCATCGTGGCGAACAGACGTGGTTCGCCGACACGGCCGCTGGCAACGTCGTAGTCATATACGAAGACAGCCTGCTGACCAGAATCTGCATAGTAGAGGCTGGTGTCGTCTGGGGAGAACGCCAAACCGTTGGTGTGCCGAACCTTAGGTGACGGTACTAGGCATCGGGCGGATCCGTCCAAGTCGATGAGCCAGAGGCTTCCGTGGTCGGAGAGATGGTTTTCCTCGGTGGGCCGAGACCCTAACATACCGGCTAGCACGCGGCCCGCTGCATCGGCACACATATCGCTGAATCCGACCATTCCACTTACTTCAGGGGTGTTGTCTAGCAGAACGACCGTCGACGATACATCGGTTCCCTTGTATGCGACATTGCGACCGGATACGACAAGACCGCCGGCCTGATGACGCACTAACCCGCCGATTCCTCGTCGGTGTTGCACGATAGTGGCGGGGCCAGCTCCAGTCTCGTTGAGACCAAATACCCCGCCCCCCTCGGCGTCTGCGAATACCAAGCCGGAGGTGGGATCCCAGACCGGCCCCTCTAGTAAACGAAATCCTGCTGCTATCTTTTCGAGACGGGTCATAGCCGACCAACCTCGATGCCTTCCGACACGCGATCCCACAACTGCTTGACGTTGGATTGCGCATCCGTGCGAAGCGAATGCTTTTGAATTTTTCCGCTCTCAGTTCTCGGCAAGTCTTCGCGCGTATCGATAAATCGAGGCACCATGAAGTACGACATTCGTCCCTCACACCACCTAATCAGATCAGCTGGCACAAAGTTGTGGCCTGGCGTAGTAATAAGAGAAACGCCTACTTCTTCGTCTCCGTCAATCGCCACCGCATAGGCACAGACTTCCGCAATGCCCTCGTAGTCCATCAAAACCTGCTCAACCTCGAACGCAGATATATTCTCACCGCGCCTGCGGATTGCGTCCTTCTTTCGATCCTTGAAGTACAGAAATCCGTCTGCATCGCGAATTCCTAAATCTCCGGTGTGGAACCACTGATTCCGCAGACTAGCCGCTGTTTCGGTCGGCATCTTGTAGTAGCCCGAGGCACTATGCCATGGCGTCTTTGTGCGCAAGACAATCTCGCCAAGTTGTCCGTCAGGTACCTCGAAATCGTTATCATCAACGATTCGTACCTCGAAATGCGGTGACGCCAGTCCGCAAGATCCAAACTTACCAGGAGGATCATCGACCGTCGAAAAGTTTGAAACTCCGAAATCGGTTAATCCGAAACAGGACACTAGCTGGACATGCCAGCGTTCCTCCATTTGTCGACCACGGTCTGGTATGGGTCCCGCCATAATTTGGCGAAGGGTGTTCTTGCGCTCATATTCAGATGGATCAAGATTCCAGAGAATGTCACCCATTGAACCTAAAAGGTTTGTCAAAGTGGCGCGGTGGATGTATATGTCACGCCAAAACTTAGATGCCGAAAATTTGGGCTTTATAACGACCGTGGCTCCGACCAATAAGCACCCATAAGTGGCGGAATGCAAAGCATTCCCGTGAAACAAGGGCATGGATACGTACATGATGTCGTCGCTGCGATAGTTGTGTGCATCGGCGAACCCCCCGGCCCACGTAAGGGCGTACGCGTGTGTGTACATAACGGCCTTCGATGGGCCGGTCGTCCCTGACGTGTACATCAGGAAGGCTTGATCGTTGTATTTCACGTCGGTTTTGGGCGCAAGTGTATTGCTGGACCGCAGATCGTTGAACTTCAAGACAATGAGACCAGCAGGCAGGTCAGCGCCAGAGGGCGGCTCACCGACGATGATCAAGCGCTTCAAAGAGGAGGTTACGTGGATGATCGCCGCGATATGCGGAAGAAACTGTGCGTCAGCGATCAGCGTGGTGGCATCAGCGTGATCAAGATTGTAGGCCAGCCCCTTGCCTCTCGCCGATGTGTTCAGCGGGACGGCTACGGCGCCTAGTTTCCCTAAGGCGAAAATTGAGAGCAAAATCTCTGGGCCATTGCCCAACATAACCGCTACGTGTTCGCCGAAATTAACTCCAGCTGAACCCAGGCCGTTGGCGAGTCTGTTGGTTTCCAGCTCCACCTCCTGATAAGTGAAACTGACTGTTTCGAAGACCAGGCACGGTTTGTCACGGTGTCGTGTGGCTTGGGTCGAGAGAACCTCTCCGATCGTCAAGTCTCGAAGGGCGAACTGCATCAGAACCTCACTTATATAGTCTCCGCTCTCTGGATCCAGAGTCTCAGAAAGCATGGATAAACTGTGACTCAGAAGACACTGACTGTCAAGAACCCCGGGGAATAGCGGGCCTATTGGCTAACAGGCGTATGGAATGCCAGGAGGGGTCGAGCTGCGATCCTTGACGTACTGGCCTTACCGGTGGCAGAACTGTGTAAGTCAGCCGCAACACCCTGAAAAAGGTGAATTGTCCCCGAATTTCGCTACTTGGGGGAAGCCTCGGAGCTGTGTACAGGATGCATTACGGTGGCTGACCTCTCGAGCGATGCTGCATAGCCGGCCGACGTCTAGCCTAGACATGCCCCCGGTCGACAGTGGGCACGACCCCGCTTCTCGAGCTGACCAGCAAAATGCGCGATCTTTCCGTGGCGCAAGCCGCCAAGACGTTGGTGACATCGCCAGTAGGGAAGACCTCTTAGATTGAGGGTTGCCATAACTGCCAACTGAATCTAAGAGGTCTTCATGTGTCCCACCGTGGGGGCTGCCTGACCGAGACTGGGTCCAACTAGATGAGAAGTCGCCCCTAACTCAAGGCGTCTATTCTGGTCGGTTCCGCTGCAGGGGTTTGAGACCTTGCGCGTATTGTCCTGATGATGAGCGGCACAATCGTGCCGAGAGCGATGACGACGATTAAGATGAGCGACAAGGGCCTGCTAATGAACGTTGTCCAGTCGCCGTCTGATACGAGTAGGGATCGACGGAGATTCACCTCGAGCATGGGAAGCAGTACGGCTGCCAGGATTGCCGGCGTGAGCGGGAAATCGTTCTCCTGCATTACGTAGCCGAGCAAGCCTATGGCGATAAGCAGCAACAGTGAATAGAAGCTGAATGTCAGGGCATACGCGCCTAACATCACGAATGCCAGTACTCCGCCGTAAAGCAGCGGCGGTGGTGCTTTCAGCATTGGCGTGAAGATGCGAACCATCGGCATGTTCAACGCCAGCAGCATGGCGTTACCTATCAGCATCGACGCGACGATCGTCCAAACGAGTGGACCATCGTTCACGAAAAGTTGAGGGCCCGGCTGCAACCCATACATCTGGTAGACGAAAAGAAGAAGCGCCGTTGTCGCCGATCCTGGTATCGCTAAAGCCAGCATGGGAACCATGGCACCGCCGACTGCAGCGTTGTTTGCAGTCTCAGGACCGGCGACCCCTTCAATTGCTCCCTTGCCAAAGAGTTTCTTCCGCTCGCCCCGGGCAACACTTCGTTCCAATGAGTAGGAGGCAAACGAGCCAAGTGTCGGTCCGAGGCCAGGTATCACTCCGGCCAAGAATCCAACTACGGATCCTCGGGCGTAAGGTCCCACTGATAGGCGAAGGTCTTCCTTATTCATCCAAGCCCGTTGGACATGCGTCGTAGACGAGGGCTTCCGGTCACCGACTGCGAGGTGACGAAGCGCCTCTGGCACGGCGAAAAGGGCCATGGCAACTAGAGCGATGTCGAGGCCGTCGGAAAGCTCGATAGCCCCTCCGGTCCAACGTTCCACTCCGCTTTGCGGATCGAGCCCGACCACGCCGAATGACATTCCGATAAGCACGGAGATACCGGCCTTCAGCTTAGACCCACTCATCAAGGATGCCGTGAGTGCAAGTGCTCCGAGGAGCAAAACAGTGTATTCAGCGGCTCCGAACGTTGTCGCGAGGGTGACCAGAGCCGGAGACAGAAAAACTAGACCGATGACGGCTAATGTGCCGCCAATGAACGAACCAACGGCGGCGGTAGCCAGGGCAGGCCCAGCGTGTCCCTTTTTGGCCATCTGGTGCCCGTCGAGCGCTGTGACAGCTGATGCCACCTCGCCGGGTGTTCGTATGAGTATGGAAGTAATTGATCCGCCGTACATCGCGCCGTAGTAAACACCTGAAAGCAGTATCAGGCCGCTAGTGGGTTCGAGACCGAATGTAAGCGGAATCAAAAGTGCTATGGCCGTAATGGGGCCGAGTCCAGGGAGCACTCCTACGATTGTGCCGATGAGAACACCAAGGAAAACGAACATCAGATTGGTCGGGGTGACCGCAGACCCGAGGCCAGCTAGGAGAGCACCGAACGCGTCCATTCAGCCCCCTACCCGTAGTCCGAGCACACCTACAGGAAGCGGTACGCCGAGGAGTTGGGTGAAGCCCAGATAAACAATGGCTGAGAAGCCTATGGCGAACAGCACATTCCGCTTCCATTTAGCCGGATCGATGACGGTAACTACGATCCCGAGAAAAACCGCCGTCGACAGCACGTAGCCGAGAGGGATAAAGGCGACAGCGTAGCCGACGAAGAGGAGGACCATGACAAGGAGTTTCTTGAGCGGGACGGGTGGTTCAGCTTCCTTCAAGAGCGCTTCTACATCGCTTGCGGCTTGTGAAAATGTTTGCGTACCGGTGTGGGATGCTCGCGCCGCCCGAATACCGGTGAAGAGAAGCGCGGCACCGCCGGCCATAAGCAAGGTCGCTAGGGCAACTGGCACCGTCCCAGGACCAATTCCCGCTTTAGTCCCAAGAGTAGTGTCTATGCCGAGCGCGCTGACGAGTAGAAGTGAGCCCGCAGCCAGCACGCCGAGTCCACACAGCAAGTCGGAGCGCCCGCGGGATAAAGTGGGGGTCTTTTCAGCCGACATTGGTGTGGTCACCCCTTCTCAATTTTCGTGAAGGCATCGGTCACCTGCTGGTTCGTTTCCTTCAGAAAGGTATTGAGATCCTCACCGGTCCGGTAACTCGTTACCCACTGGTTCTTCTCCGCGGCATCACGCCATTCCTTTGTCTCGAGTGCTTCCTTAATCGCGTTCTGCCAGTACTTGACGGCGTAATCAGGCATGTTAGGGGGGCCGTAAATCCCGCGCCAGTTTGCGATCGTGACGTCATAACCCAGCTCAGTTGTAGTCGGAACATCGCTCAACTTCTCGTAGCGCTCCTTGCCCACTACAGCCAGAGCTTTGAGGTCCCCAGATGTAATCAGGGGAAGCAATTCGCTGCTGCCAGCGATAGCGACGTCTATGTCTCCGGAAAGCAGAGCGGTGGATTGTTCCCCGCCGCCCTCGTAGGCCACAAAGTTGATTTTGGAAGCGTCACCGCCCGCAGCTTCAACCAGTAACGCGAAGGGCATCTGATCATCCGATGCAGCGCCAACGGGTACCGACCCCGGGTCGGAAACGACCGCATTGAGGACCGCCGGCAGATCACCGTAGCCCGAGTTCTTGTTCGTGACAACGGCAAAATTTTCGGTCATCAGCTGCGCGATCATGGTGACATCGTCATAGTTGAACTCAGACTTGCCACGAGCATGATTCGTCATCATCACCAATGATGTGACGGAAAGGCGGTCGTCGGCGCCAGAATACTTATCGATCATTTGCGAAGCCCAGAGCCCGCCGTCAGCCCCAGGCCGGTTATCGATAGGGGTGGGGACATCTACAATCTTATTTTTCCCCAGGACTTCTGTAAGCGTTCGCAGCGTTAGATCGAACCCGCTGCCGGGAGCCCCGCCCACGGTCATATTGATTGGACGGTCGGGATATTTTTCTTCACTGCCCGTCGTCGAGGCGTTGCCGCCGCAGCCTGTGGCTGTGAGACCGACGATCAGGCATAGTGCTGCAAATGAAATCTTTTTCACTGAGACTCTTTCTATGATTGTGGCTAGCGGCATACTGATTGGTCGAGAGATCGGCTTTCTGCTGAAAGGTCTGGACTTGTGAGACGTCGGTTTTCACCTCTTGCAATCAGCTGCCAGACGGGGCGGGTACGGGAAGATCCAGGTTCCGAACACTGGACCGAGGATTCGAGCCCGTGACCTTCGCGCTGCGCATTGGACCGCATGTGATGCATCACAAGACCGACGCCGGAGTCGATCCCCGGCAGCTCGGTGGACTAGTTCCCCCTTTGCGACCTTTGCGATACTCCCCAGTAGTGCCCGGAGCGTAGGGCCGTCAACACCGCGCCCCCGGATTCGGAGGCAGTCGGACGCATCAGCGATATGTGTGTAGTGCGCGTCCGCGCATGACTTTCCCGGGAAGGGAATGTCCCACAATGGATTCGGATTGGAGGGCGACGTCGATAAGGCGGTCA
>NZ_LMSF01000023.1:0-3419 GCF_001428325.1 Arthrobacter sp. Soil761
GTTCGTCCCCAACGAATTCGCCACCCTCGGCGCCGACGGCTTCGGCTTCTCCGACACCCGCGCAGCAGCCCGCCGCTACTTCAAGAACGACACCCACTCCATCGTGGTGAAAGTGCTGCAAATGCTGGCGGCGAGGGGCGAGGTTGAGGAGGGCGCGCCGTCGTATGCCCTGGACCGCTACAAACTCCTGGACGTCAACGCCGGCACCACCGGTGGCGCGGGCGGCGACGCCTGAGACGGGGAAACCGCGCCAAATTCCGGAGGCCTTTGGGCCTATTGACGACGGTGCAGCTGCGGTCTGTACTTGCCCTGTAAGCCCGTCCCTGTTGTGTGAAGGAGCAGCGGTGGAGTCCGATGCTGCGGACGTCTTTTTGTAAACTCCTCGGAATTGACTACCCCATCATGCAGGCGGGAATGGGGCCCTTCGGGAGCGATGCAGCACTGGCTGCTGCTGTTTCCAACGCAGGCGCTTTGGGCAGCCTCGGCGGTGCACTTCGCACCGCCGAGGATCTTCGCGGCAGCATCCGGCGAATCCGGGAGCTCACCGGGCGGCCTTTCGCGGTGAACTTCACCCAGCCCTGGCTGCAGGGCCACCCCGAGTCCTTCGACATAGCTGTGGAGATGCAGGCGCCTGTGATTTCCATGGCGCTGGGCGATCCGTACGGGTTCCCGGCAAAGGTGCATGCAGCGGGTGGCCTTTTTGTACAGCAGGTCCACACTGTCCAGCAGGCCCGGCTGGCTGCGGACCGCGGCGCGGACGTGATCATTGCCCAGGGAGCTGAAGCCGGCGGGTTCGGCGGGAGTATCTCCACGTTGGTCCTGGTGCCGCAGGTGGTGGATGCGGTGAATCCCTTGCCGGTTCTGGCTGCGGGTGGAATTGCAGACGGCAGGGGCTTGGCGGCTGCCCTCATGCTGGGCGCCCAGGGAGCCAATATGGGGACGCGTTTCCTGGCGTCGACAGAAGCATCGATCAGCGAAGGCTGGAAACGCTCCCTGGTAGCCGCCGAAGCCCAGGACGCCGTCAAGGTGGAGGTCTGGGACGATATCTTCACGAAACCGGGGAGCGGTGCCTTCGATGTGGTTCCCCGCGCCCTGCGGACCCCTTTCATAGATCAGTGGCAACCCAACCGGGCTGGAGCGGTGCACCAGTCGGCCCGGCTCCAGGAAGAAATTGGAACGGGAATCCGGGAGGGGCGGATGGAGGAGTATGTACCATTCACCGGCCAGTCCGCGGGGCTGGTCAGCAGCATTCTCCCGGCCGCAGGGATCGTGCAGGAGCTCGTGGCTGGAGCCGTTGGCGCATTGCGGCGTGCCCGGGAACTTGGTGTGTAAAAGGCCACCGCCTCGGAAGCACTACAGTGCAGCTATGACGAGCATGGATGCCCGCGGAGCGGAATCGGCTGGCCCCAGGGTGACGGGCATTGTGCTGGCAGCCGGAGGCGGGACCCGGCTGGGTTTGGGTCCCAAGGCCCTGTTGCCGTATCGCGGTCGGCCGCTGGTTGAGGCCATCGCAGGCAGGCTGCTCGACGGCGGCTGCCGGGAAGTGGTGGTGGTCCTGGGGGCTGGAGCAGCTGATGTTGAGGCTGCTGCCCGTTTGGACCACTGCCGAGTGCTGACCAACGTGGAATGGCAGTCAGGAATGGGCAGCTCCTTCCTGCTCGGGAACCAGGCCGCGGCTCCGCAGGACCACCTGCTGGTTGCGCTGGTGGACCAGCCGGGCCTGACCTCCGAAACCGTGGAGCGGCTGCTGGACCGCCACCGCCCCGGACGGATTACCGCTGCCGCCTACCGCCGACGCGACGGCCCCGGCGATGGCGGGGACGCTGAACTCCAGCGCGGCCATCCCCTGCTCATCGACGTGTCCCTGCGGGAAGCGGTGTGTGCAACAGTGAAGGGCGACGCCGGCGCACGCGGCTTCCTGCGGGCGCATCCGGAACTGGTGGATGAGGTGGATTGCAGCGACCAGTCAACGGGTGAGGATGTGGATACCCCGGACCAGTTGGGGCTTCTCCGTTAGCAACCGAGGGTGGTCAGGCATGGGCGTGCAGGAACTTCTCAAGGGCATCCTCCCAGGGGGACGTGCCGTGGTGAACGATGTCGATGCTGCCCGGCTGTGGTCGTTCCGGCCACCTTGGTGGTTCCCAGTCCTGGTGTTCGCTTGTGTAGTGGCGGCCTGTGGGTGAGGTCCAGCCGGGTGGTTCGTTCGTGGTGGCCGGGGTGGGTTTCCAGGCGGTGGTGTGCCGGAGCCGGTGGTGTTTCGGGCAGGGCTGTCCCAGGTTGCTGATTCCGGTGGTGCCGCCGTGGTGCCAGGCGAGGAGATGGTCGGCTTCCGTGTCCAGGGAGTTGTTGCTGCAGCCCGGGAACGGGCATTTCCCGTCCCGCATCCGCAGCCAGGCCCGCATCGCCCTGGGAACCCGGTAACTCTTCCGGCCGATCTCCAACGGCGCCCCGTCCCGCGGGTCCACCAACACCCGGTAAAACGAGCCCGCCCCGTCCGCGACCAGTCGCCGCGCCATCGACGCCGGCACCGGACCATACCCGTCCAGCATCGCCGGTTCATCGGTCAGGCCCATCAGCGCGAACACCGGAACCGTAACCAGGACCTCGGCGCGGACCGATGGCGACTGGTGGCCAGTTCCCGATGCGGCGCTGGTCCCGCTGCCGCTGGTGCCGGCGCCCGGCCCGGCAGCAGCCACGACGCCGGCAGTGGCACTGGCACTGGTGAGACTGGTGCTGCCGCCCCGGGTGTTACCGCTGCCGAGGATCGCGGCGGTGAAACTGTCCGCGCGCAGCTGGGGCATGGTCCTGTCCTCGGCCGGCCCCTGCAAACCTCGTGCGGCAGCGGTGAGCCGGTTCCACCCAGCCATGGCCTGGTCCGCGGGCAGGTACGCGCCCAGCCACGCCATCCCGTCCCGGTCCGGCCGGAACTCCACCCGCCGCTCCGCCACACCCCTGGCGTGCCGCTTCTCCNTGGTCCGCGGGCAGGTACGCGCCCAGCCACGCCATCCCGTCCCGGTCCGGCCGGAACTCCACCCGCCGCTCCGCCACACCCCTGGCGTGCCGCTTCTCCATCGATTCGGCGTGGTGGCGTTCCCGCCAGGTCCGGGCCTTGACCCGGAACCGGTGCGCCGGCAGTTCCCCAACCGGGCACCCCCTGGCCGGGGGAAGGGCGTCCGGGTCCGGCGTATCGGGTGGCAGGAAATGCGCCTCCAACGCCGCCGCCCCCGCCGCATCAAGGGACGCCGTCTCGTCTGCCAGCACTATCGCGTGCTGCCACGACAGGGTCCCGGACTGCAGCGCCTCCAAAGTCCGCGGCAATGAAACAGTCAGGGCGTGGGAGGTGGCCAGGAACGACGCCGCCGCCCGCGGACCCAGGGCCAGCACGCACCCGATCTCCGCCGCGACCGCCATTTCCTGCG
>NZ_LMSF01000023.1:3473-525973 GCF_001428325.1 Arthrobacter sp. Soil761
CGACCTCCCGGGCCCCGGCGAGGATGTCCAGGCACCCATCCGCCAAACCGGCCAGCGGATCAGAAACCGCATCAGCATCCGCGAACGCCTCCAGACCCTCCCCATCCACCTCAGCCTGAAGCACAGCAAGGGCAGCACGGATCTCCTCGAACGCCCTCACCACCGCCGCTTTCCCCATAAACCCATCATGGCAAGGGGGTCCGACATCTTTCATCCTGCAGGAGTTTGCGGTCTTCTCCCGCCATGGCCTCATCCAGNCCTCAGCCTGAAGCACAGCAAGGGCAGCACGGATCTCCTCGAACGCCCTCACCACCGCCGCTTTCCCCATAAACCCATCATGGCAAGGGGGTCCGACATTCTGGCCGTGAAGAGTCAGGTCAATCCTGCAGCCTTCCCTCAAGCAACTCCTCGAGTCCCCGCTTGAAGCCGGACCGGCCGCCATGGGCAGGATGCCGGATCTTAGGGGCAGCCAGGCCGCTGCGCTGCAGGCTGTGCTGGGCCACATTTCCCACTGCCACGATGGAGCTGATCCCGAAGATCTCCGCGAGCTCCTGCCAGAAGGATGTTCCGAGCTTGGTTTCCGAGGGTTTTGGTGTGCGGTTGGACAAGGGCTTGCCGGGCTGGTGGGGGTGCCAGGGGAAAGCACTCCAGAGCAGCGGTACGATGTCCACTTCTTCGAGGACTTGCCACAGCACCGTTGCAGTAGGTTCGGCGGCTATTCCCGCGGCGTCCGGCGGCAGCACATAGCCTTTGCCGGGGCCGAAGAGTCCAAACCTGTTGACGGGACCTTCGATGATGGTCCTGTTGGTGAAGGGCACGCCCGTGATCCGCATGCCCCTAAAGCCCGGGGCCTCACCCACCAGCAGTACCCTGGGCCGCCGGTCCAGCATTTCCTGCAGGTAGATCTCAAGGTTGCGCCGGCGCAGCTCATTCGCCGGGACGGAACGGTTGAAGAAGTTGTTGCAGGCCGGCCCGGCCTCGACGGCGGCCAGCCGCTCAACGAAGGCTTGAATTGCTGGCGCTGTCATCCGCCGGAGTGGTCCAGGACCGCCGCAACGCGTTCCGCTGCCGGTGCGTCCGCGCGGGACAGCCGGGCTTTCCGAAGGTTTTCGCGCACGATCCAGCGGACATCCTTGTCCTGGCTGGCTGCCCACCGCTCCAGCCGCGCGAAGCCCAGGGCAGGGGAAGCGGCCGCGGCAACGCTCCAGCAATAGCCGAGCCCCTGGCGCAGCACGCGGAATTGATCCAGCTTCCGCGATTCCGGGCCGGTTCCTTCGACCGACGCCGTGATCCGGTCGAGGGTTTCCACTGCCTTGGCTGCATCTTCCGGTACGCGGAGCAGCCGTGGTTCGCAGACCCCGGCTGCAAGGGCACGTTGGACCAGGGGCTTCCCGTCCACCCATTCCCTGGCCAACGCCCACAGTGCCCGCATGTCCGCGTCTCCCAGCCGCTGCAGGGCCATGGCAACACCTTCACGAACCCGCCAGCGCCCGTCCTCCGCCATGACCCTTAGTGTTTCCGCGGCGCGCTGGTCACCCGCGGCAAGCAGGCGGCCGAGGCCGACAGCAGCGCACATGGCAAGGTACTCGTCCGGACTGTCAACGAGCCGTCGGATGAGGCCGGGATCCGCCACGTCGGCGAACGCCGCAACCAGTTCAAGGTTGCCGCGCGGCCCCGGCAATCCTGACTCGGCGCGGAGGTACGCCTCCCATTGCGCCGACGGCAGCGCTTCCAGGACCGCCCGGTAGTCCGACGTCTTGGTCATCGTTCAACTCCCTGCCGCCCACAGGTGCTGCCTTACCAGCGGGGGTGGATGGCCTCACGGAAGTAGTGGTCGTAGATCCAGCGGACGCCGGCGTCGAACTCTTCGCTGATGCTGACCGTGGCCGCAGCGGCGTTCGCCCTGGCCTGATCCACGTTGCGCGCGCCGGGGATCACCGAGGTGACGCCGTCCTGCGCGGCAATCCAGGCAATGGCCGCCTGCGCGGTGGTGGCGCCCTCCGGCACCAGCTGTTCGAACTCCGCCACGGCCTTCAGGCCCAGTTCGTAGTCCACGCCGGAGAAAGTCTCGCCAACGTCGAACGCCTCGCCCTTGCGGTTGTAGTTCCGGTGGTCGTTCTCCGCGAAGGTGGTCTCTTTCGAGTACTTCCCGGACAGCAGGCCGGACGCCAGCGGCACGCGGGCGATGATGCCCACCCCCGCCGCTTTGGCGGCCGGAAGCACCTCGTCCAGCGGCTTGAGCCGGAAGGCGTTCAGGATGATCTGCACCGAGGCAGTTCCCTCGTGGCGGATGGCTTCGAGGGCCTCGTCCGTCCGCTCCACGCTGACGCCGTAGTTACGGATGGCGCCTTCGGCCACAAGGGTGTCCAGGGCGTCGTAGACCTCGTTGTTGCTGTAGACCGGGGTGGGCGGGCAATGCAGCTGGACCAGGTCCAGGGTGTCCGTGCCCAGGTTTTTCCTTGAGCGGTCCACCCATTGGCGGAAATTGGCCAGCCTGTAGTTTTCCGGCCGCTGTTCCATCCGGCGGCCCATCTTGGTGGCAACCGTGACGCCGAGGCCCGGGTTGTCCGCCAGGAACTTCCCGATAGCCTGCTCACTCTTGCCGTCGCCGTACACGTCTGCGGTGTCGAAGAGGGTGACCCCGGCCTCCACGGAGGCGGCGAGGATGGCCTGCGCCTGTGCCGGGTCCACGTTGCCCCAGTCCGCGCCGAGCTGCCAGGTGCCGAGCCCCACGATGGAGACGTTCCGTCCGGTCTTGCCTAAAATCCGCTGTTCCATCCCCTGACTATATGCAACGATGCAACCCGCAGTCAGGTTGCCCCGCTGCGAACACCTTTTGGGCCTTCCGCACGCACGGTGCGGGCAGGGCCCCGGCGTTATGACCGGGCGTGCTCGAGCTTGGGCACCAGCCCCGCCTCCTTCAGCCCCAGGTAGATGCGGTCCCGGGCAATTGGCAGCGACGCGAAGCGCACGCCCGTGGCGTTGCGGATGGCGTTGGCCAGCGCCGGCGCCACCGGGTTGAAGGGGCTTTCGCTCATCGATTTGGCCCCCAGCGGCCCCATCTTGTCGTTGGTGTCCGCGAAGTACACCTCGCTGCGCGGCACGTCCGCAAAAGTAGGGATGTGGTACTGCCGCAGGATGTCCGTGGTGACCTTCCCGGCGTCGTCCACCACCACCTCCTCGTAGAGCGTGGCGCCAAGGGCCTGGGCGATCCCACCTTCGATCTGGCCGCGGCACTGCCGCGGGTTGACCACCACGCCGGCGTCGGCCGCCTGCACGCTTTGCAGGATCTTCAGCTCGCCGGTGCCGCGGTTCACCGCCACCCGGAAGCCGTGCACATTGAATGCGACGGAGCGCGGAGTCCCGCCCCAGCGCCCCTCGGCGGCGAGTTCGACGCCGGCACTCTCCGCGGCCTGGGCCAGTTCAGACAGTGCCACGGGAGTCCCGTCGACCACCAGGACGTCGTCCTCAAGGACGCAGGCGGACGCCTGGGTCTGCCGGATGCCGGCGGCGAATGCACGGATCCGGACGGCCAGTTCCTCTGCTGCGGCGAGGGTGGCCTTGCCGGCCACTACGGTGCCGGCCGAGCCGAAGGCGCCGGTATCGTGCTCTACCAGGTCCGTGTCCGATTGCCGCACCGCCACCCTGGACGCTTCCGTGGAGAGGGCGGTAGCGGCAAGCTGGGCGTGCACCGTGGTGGTGCCGTTCCCGAACTCGGCGGTCCCGACGTCGGCCTGGTACGTTCCGTCCGGCAGGAGCCGGAGCCTTGAATGGGCAAAGTGGCCGCGCGGCGGCACGGTGTCGATCATGGACAGGGCCGTGCCTTCGCCCACCATCCAGTCAGGCCCCAGGTCCTCAAGGCCGGCCTGCCGGTAGCGTTCGCGGCCGCGGTCCAGCGCGTCCCTGACCAGGTCCAGGCATTGGTCCAGCCCGTAGCTGCCGTAATGGACGTCCTCTTCCGGGTCCGGCTGGGTGGACAGCATGTGGTCCCCTTCCCGGACCATGTTCCGGCGGCGGAACTCGAACGGGTCCATGCCGATCCCGGCGGCGAGCTCATCCATGGCGGACTCGACGGCGAAGATCATCTGGCTCAGCCCGTACCCGCGGAAAGCTCCGGACGGCACGGTGTTGGTGTACACAGAATGCGCGTCCACCTTCTTGTTGGCGCAGTTGTAGACCGCCAGCGATTCGCCGCAGCCGTGGAACATGACGCCGGGGCCGTGGTTTCCGTAGGCGCCGGTGTTGGTCACCACGTCCAGCTCCAGGGCCGTCAGCTTCCCGTCCTTGCTGGCTCCGGCCTTCAGCTTGATGGTGAAGGGGTGCCGGGTGGTGGTGGCGGTGAACTGTTCGGTGCGGGTCAGTTCCAGCTGGACGGGCCGCCCGAGCTTGAGGGCCGCGAGCGCCACGAGGTCCTCGGTGAGCACTTCCTGCTTGCCGCCGAACCCGCCGCCCACGCGGCCGGCCACCACATGCACCTTGTCCTCTTCCAGGCCGAAGATCCGGCACAGGGTGCGGCGGACCAGGAAGGGGACCTGGCTGGAGGTGCGCACCTGCAGCCGTCCTTCAGCGTCCACCGAGGCGATGGCTGCATGGGTTTCCAGTGCCACGTGCTGGACCCGCTGGGTTTGGTAGGTCTTTTCGTGGATGAAGTCGGCGGCAGCGAAACCGTCGGCCACGCTGCCCAGCTCCGAGTGGAGCTCCGCCACCACGTTCCGCTCAGGCCGGGCGATCCGGGAGCCTGCAGCATCCTTGCCACCGTGGACCAGCGGGGCGCCGGGCAGCAGTGCATCCTGCGGTGAGAGGACCGCCGGGAGTTCCTCATAGTCCACCCGGAGGGCACGGACGCCGGCTTCCGCGGCGCCCACCGATTCAGCCACGACGGCGGCCACCCGCTGCCCAATGAACCGGACCACGTCATCGAGCACCCGGGTGTCATCGGGGTCGTCCGTGAACAGCTCGTGTTGTGCGGTGGAGAACAGCTGTTCCGGGGCGTCTTCGGAGGTGAAGACGGCTACCACGCCGGGAACCCTCAGCGCCGCAGCCTTGTCGATGGACACCACCCGCGCGTGGGCATGGGGCGAACGGAGGATCTTCAGGTGCAGCAGCCCCTGCAGCTGCTCCGGCGGCACGTCCAGGGTGTACCGGGCAGCGCCCGTGACCACCGCGCGGCTGGCCGGCGCCGGGACGTCATCGCCCAGCCGGCCCGGCTCCGGATCCGGCTGCCCGTCCCCTGCGATGCCGGAGCCCGGCCCCTGGGGATCCGGGCGCCCGGCGTCCCCGCAGACGGCATCCGCGATGGCACGGTAGCCGGTGCACCGGCAGAGGTTGCCTTTGAGGTTCCGGGGCAGGTTCTCCTTCTGTTCATCTGTGAAGGTGGCGGCCGTCATCACCATGCCGGCCGTGCAGAAGCCGCACTGGAAGCCCTGGCGCTCCAGGAACTGCTGCTGCACCGGGTGGAGCTGCCCGTCGGGGCCGCCGGCACCCGCGAGCCCCTCGATAGTGGTGACGGCATGGCCCTCCGCCCGGACAGCCGGGTAGATGCAGCTGTGGACCGGGGTGCCGTCCACGTGCACCGTGCAGGCACCGCAGTCGCCGCCGTCACAGCCTTTCTTTACCCCAAGGTTTCCCTGCTCCCGCAGGAACGTGCGCAGGCACTGCCCGGGACGGGGTGCCGCGTCCGCGGAAATTCCGTTAATCTCGATGGCCATGCTCAGGCCCCTTTCGAAAGAGTTGTGGGCCCGGGCCCCGGCATCCCGCCGGTCCGGGGCGGCCAGAAGTCCCCGGACACAGCCAGTCCCGGCGTTCCCTGCGGCGCTGCCAGCTCGCCGCGGATTTCCTCGGCCAGCCGGTACGTCATGTCGCGGCGCCAGGCGGGCAGCCCGTGGATGTCGTCGTGGTAGAGCTCCGCCGGAATATGGTCATCGAGTCCGGCCGCCAGCCGGTCCGCGTCCGGCAGCGCGTCGAAGCGCAGCTGCACGGGCCGCTTGGTGGCGGCGGTGACGGTCAGCACCAGGGAGGTGCCGCCGTCGAGCCTTCCAATGAGCAGCACGCCGGACCGGCCCAGGTTGCTCAGGGACAGGCGGCGGAACGCCACGCGGGCGGAAAGGGCCGACGCCGGGAGGTGGACGCTGCGGAGCAGCTCACCGGGTGCCAGGGCGTTTTTCGCGTCGCCGGTGATGAAGTCCGCCACCGGAAGGGTGCGGCTGCCGCCATCCGGTGCGATGAGGGTGGCTGTGCCGTCCAGTCCGGCGCAAAGCGAAATGACGGGCCCGGCGGGCAGCGAGGTGCAGAGGTTGCCGCCCACGGTGGACATGTTCCACACCTTGAAGGAAGCCACGAAGGAGTCACAGCATGCCCGGACCAGGTCCAGCGCCCGCCAGCCGCGGTCCGACACATCCGGAAGCCCGGGAAGGCTGTACAGCCCGGCGATGGTGCAGGTGGCGGCAAGCTCGATCCCGTCGTCGGTGACGGTGATGGGCGTCCAGCCTGCGGCGCCGAGGTCCAGGAGCCGTTTGAGCGGCTGGGGCCCGAAGGCGTAGCTGCCGTAGGAGAAAAGGACCGTCCCGCCGGCAAGCCAGGCGTCGCCGTCGCGCCATTCCGCGGGGTCGGTGGTGCGGACCACCGCTTCAATGGTGTTCATGTCCATGCAATCTCCTGCTTGTCAGAGTCTGTAGGCGCCGGCGTGGGCGCGGGGTGGGGGTGGATGGTGCCGGAGGTTTCGCGCAGCGGCAGGCAGCTGGCGGCGCGGTTGCGGGCAGCGATGATTTCCGCGGTGATGGACACCGCCACTTCGGCGGGGGTGGCGGCACCAAGGTCCAGCCCGATGGGTGAGTGCAGCTGGGCGATCCGCTCCGGCGGGACACCCGCGCTGAGGAGTTCGCCCACCCGCTGGAGGTGGCTCCGGCGGGAGCCCATGGCGCCAACGTAGGCGAGGTCCAGGGCCAGCGCGGCTTCCAGCAACGGGATGTCGAACTTCGGATCATGGGTCAGGACGGCGGCCACGGTGCGGTGGTCCGTCCTGCCCGCAGCCGCTTCCGCCGCCAGGTACCGGTGCGGCCACTCGGCCACCACCTGGTCGGCGGCGGCAAAACGGGGCTGCCTGGCGAAGGCGGGCCGGGCATCAACCAGGGTCACGTGGTAGCCCAGCAGCTTCGCAGCCGGTACCAGCGCCGCGCCGAAGTCGTTGGCGCCGAACACCAGCATCCGCGGCGGGGCCAGCCGCGACTCCACGAGGACGGCGGACCCGTCCATAGGCTGCGCTGTCCGGTCTGGCAGACAGTCCCCTGCCCCGGGAATACTGACCAGTCCGGTGCCACCGAGGCGCAGGATGGCCTCCACCTGCAGTGCCGCCTCCCCCTGGAGGAAGGACAGCTCCGGGGATGCGGCCACGCCGGCCGTGGCGGGATGGTGCAGTACGACGGCGGCGCCTCCCGGGCTGCCCAGCAGCCGTACCAGGGCCATGGGTTGGTCCGGGCCGGGTTCGGCGAGTTGCAGCAGGGCGGTGCGCAGCGGATGGGCGGGTTCGGCCGGAACCGCGGCAGGCACCGGCTGGATGTGGATGTCCAGCCGTCCCCCGCAGGTGAGCCCGGCGGCGAAGGCGTCGGCGGCACTGAACCCGTAGGACTCAAGGCGCGGGCCGCCGTCGTCCATTGCCTCCTGGGCGAGCACCACCACGGCGCCTTCCACGCAGCCGCCGGAGAGGCTGCCCAGCACCTCGCCGGATTCGGTGACCAGCATGGATGTTCCCACCGGCCGGGGCACGGAACCGGACGCCGCCACGATGGTGGCAACGGCGAACTGCCCGTCTGCAAGCCGGTGCAGCCACGGGCCCAGCGAAGGGATCAGGTCAAGCATGGCGGCACTCCTTCTTCCGCGCGGCGGTGGTGTCCATTGTCGGTCCTGGCAGGGGCCGGGCCAAGGGTTGGCCCGGCCCCCGGTGTGGCTGGGGCAAGCTCAGCCTCCGAGCAGGTGGTTGATCGGACCGCGGGCGAAGTACACCAGGAACCCGATGCTCACCACCCACATCAGCGGATGGATTTTCTTCGCCTTGCCTGACGCAGCCCCGATGACGGCCCAGCTCACGAAGCCAACACCGATGCCGTTGGCGATCGAGTAGGTCAGCGGCATGGTGACGATGGTCAGGAATGCCGGCAGGGCCACGGTGAACTTGGTGAACTTGATCTCCCGGATCTGCGCCATCATCATCGCCCCCACCACCACCAGGGCGGCGGCCGCGACCTCGAGCGGCACCACGCTGGTGAGCGGGGTGAGGAACATCGAGCCGAGGAACAGCACGCCGGTGACCACCGAGGCCAGGCCGGTCCGTGCCCCTTCGCCGATGCCGGCGGCGGAGTCGATGTACACGGTGTTGGAGGAACCGGAGGTTGCCCCGCCCGCCACGGCGCCGAAGCCTTCCACGATGAAGGCCGCTTTCAGCCGCGGGAACGTGCCGTCCTTGTGGGCGACGCCGGCGCTCCTGGCCAGGCCGGTCATGGTTCCCATGGCGTCGAAGAAGTTGGTGAACACCAGCGTGAACACCAGCATGGTGGCGGCCAGGCCGCCGATCCGGGCGAACGAGCCGAACAGGTCGAACTGCCCCACCAAACCGAGGTCCGGTGCCGAGACCAGCCGGCCGGACAGGACGGGGGTGTTCAGGTGCCAGCCGCCGGGGTTGGTGGCGCTGGCCGGGCCAAGCTTCAGGACGGCTTCCACGACGGCGGCCAGCACGGTGGTGCCGACGATGCCGATGAGCAGGCCGCCCTGGACCTTGCGCGCCACCAGGATCCCCATGGCAAGGAGGCCGATGACGAAGACGAGCGTGGGTACCGAGGTGATGGAGCCGCCGTCGCCCAGTTGGACCGGCGGACCGCCTGCCGTGGGCCGGACGAAGCCGGAGTCCACGAAGCCGATGAAGGCGATGAACAGGCCGATGCCCACGGTGATGGCGGCCTTCAGTTCCTTGGGCACTGCCCGGAAGATGGCGGTCCGGGCGCCGGTGACGCCGAAGAGGACGATCAGGATGCCGTTGATCACCACCAGGCCCATGGCCTCGGGCCAGGTGACTTCCTGGATCACCGAGACGGCCAGGAAGGAGTTGATGCCCAGGCCGGCGGCAAGTCCGAAGGGCAGGTTGGCGATGAGCCCAAAGAGGATGGTCATGACGCCGGCGGTGAGGCCGGTGACGGCACCCACCTGGGCTGCGGATAGCCAGCCCCCGGCGACGTCGGTGGGGGCGTTGTCCGCGCTGAACCCGCCGAGGATGAGGGGGTTCAGGATGACGATGTACGCCATGGTGAAGAAGGTGACCAGGCCCCCGCGGAATTCGCGGGCAAGGGTTGAGCCGCGCCGGGTGACCTGGAAGAAGCGGTCCAGGAAGGATTCCGGGGCCGGCGGCAGCGGGACGTGCGGTCCCTGTGCCGAAGTGCGCGGCGCCCGCCGGGAGGTGCTGGTGGTTGGAGCCGGATGCTCCTCGTGGGAATGGTCCAGGATGGTCATCCCAGCCGCCTAGTAGTCGATCCTGGATTCGAGCGTGTTCCAGGTGTTGAACGGCTCCAGTGGTGCCGGGGCCTGGGGATCGCCCAGCTCCAGTTTGGATACCGGCATCAGGGAGTCCCTGTCCTGGTTTTCGAAGTATTCGTAGAAGACGGCGTCGTCAAAGCCGACGGAGGCGGCGTCGTGGCGGTCCGCGGCGTAGACCACGCGGCCCACCCGGGCCCAAAGTGCGGACGCCAGGCACATGGGGCATGGCTCGCAGCTGGTGTACAGGACTGCGCCGCTGAGGTCGAAGGTGCCCAGTTCGCGGCAGGCGGTGCGGATGGCGGTGACTTCGGCGTGGGCGGTGGGATCGTTGTCCGCTGTGACACGGTTGACGCCGTCGAACGTTTGGCCGTCCGCCGTGACGATCATGGCGCCGAACGGGCCTCCGCTGTTAAGGACGTTGGCCGTTGCCAGCCGGATGGAGCGGGCCAGAAATTGTTCGGCCGTGACGGTGGTACTCATGATGCGACTTCCTTTTGCCGGGAAGCCTGATGCCGTGCAGTACCAGTAGAACCAGGTGCGAACGGTTACCAGGCTTCAGCATGTGCTGTGAAGGTTAAGTTGCGCCTGGTAGATAGCTTCCCCGAGGAGGGGCGCCCGCCTTTGGCAGAATCGAGATTAGCACCGCTTTGTGGGCTGCGCCATAGTTTTCTGGAAATTTAATTTCGCAATGTGAAATCCATGTTTCGACGCCTTCACGGCGGATGCCGCCACGCAGTGACAATCACGTCCATTGACGCAGGTGGAGGCGTTTTCCTAGTCTGATCCCACCCGTCCTGCCTGCAGGTGGCGGGCACCTGGATCAGCAGACAGGGCCTCACTGAGCTGGAACAACTGCCACTGCGCCCAGAACAGGACATCCCATGCCCCAGCCCCATCCAGCGCCCGCCTCCCGCCTGTGGATCCGGAGCCCCCTGGCCGCCTTCACCGCCAACACTCTTGACGCCTCGGGTGGCGTGGTGGTCAACGGCGGAGTGATTGAAGAAGTCCTGGCAGCGGGGCAGAAGCCGGCCGCGCCCTGCACCGAAACGTTCGACGCCGGCAGCCACGTCCTGCTGCCGGGCCTGGTCAACACGCACCACCACTTCTACCAAACCCTCACCCGGGCCTGGGGTCCGGTGGCCAACGCCCCGCTGTTCCCGTGGCTGCAGAACCTTTATCCGGTGTGGGCCCGGCTGACGCCGAAAGACCTGGAACTGGCCACCACGGTGGCCCTTGCCGAACTGCTGCTCTCGGGCTGCACCACCGCTGCCGACCACCACTACCTTTTTCCCGCGGGCCTTGAGGACGCCATTGACATTGAAGTGGAGGCGGTGCGCCGGCTGGGCATGCGGGCCACCCTCACCCGCGGGTCCATGACGCTGGGAACGGACGACGGCGGCCTGCCGCCGCAGTCCACCGTGCAGGCCCCGGAAGTGGTGCTGGCGGACAGCGAGCGCCTGGTGGGCCGGTACCACGAGCGCGGCGATGACGCGGTGATCCAGATTGCGCTGGCGCCGTGCTCCCCGTTCTCGGTAACCAAGGAGATCATGGCCGAAAGCGCGGCCCTCGCCGGGCGGCTGGACGTCCGGCTGCACACCCACCTGGCAGAAACCCTCGACGAGGAGGACTTCTGCCGGGAGATGTTCGGGCTGCGGACGGTGGACTACCTGGACAGCGTCGGCTGGTTGACGGACCGCACCTGGCTGGGCCACGGCATCCATTTCAGCGACGCGGAGATCGCCCGGCTGGGTGCCGCGGGGACCGCGGTGGCGCATTGCCCCACCTCCAATATGCGTCTGGCGTCAGGCACCGCCCGGGTCCTGGAACTGGAAGACGCCGGAGTTCCGGTGGGGCTGGGCGTTGACGGTTCGGCATCCAATGACGCCTCCAACATGATCCTGGAAGCGCGGCAGGCCCTCTACCTCCAGCGGCTGCGGTACGGGGCCGACGTACCGGTGGAACGGGCCCTGGGCTGGGCCACCCGCGGATCCGCCGCGGTCCTGGGCAGAACCGGACTGGGCCAGCTGGCACCCGGGATGCAGGCGGACCTGGCACTCTTCCGGCTCGACGACCTGCGTTTCTCCGGCAGCCACGATCCCGTGGCCGCCCTCCTCCTGTGCGCCGCGGACCGGGCGGACCGGGTGATGGTCGGCGGCCAGTGGCGTGTGGTGGACGGCCAGGTTCCGGGATTGGACGTGGCGGGGCTCATCGCGGAGCACTCCGCCGCGGCACGACGCCTGATAAACGGCTGACAGGGATACTGGCCGCTGCTACCGTGGCGGCATGACTCCGTCAAAGACGCCGGCCGAAGTCCTGGATATCGAGGGTGTTGAGGTCCGGATCTCCAGCCCGGACAAGGTGGTATTCCCCCAGCCGGGGCTGACCAAGCTTGACCTCGTGCGCTATTACCTGGCTGTGGCGGACGGAGCGCTGCGGGGTGCGGGAGGGCGGCCGATGGTGCTCAAGCGGTTTCCCAAGGGGATCGACGCGGAGCCGTTCTTCCAGAAGCGCGTCCCGGAAAACCACCCGCCCTTTATTGACACCACCACGCTGCATTACGCGTCCGGGACCTCGGCGGAGGAGGCAGTGATCCGCGATGCGGCCGGCCTGGCCTGGGTGATCAACCTCGGCTGCCTTGACCTGAACCCGCACCCGGTCCGGGCAGAGGACCTGGAACACCCGGACGAACTCCGCGTGGACCTGGACCCCATGCCGGGAGTGGACTGGCCGCAGATCGTGGACGTGGCCTACGTGGCGCAGGAGGTCCTGGCGGACGTGGGCATGGAGGGGTGGCCGAAGACCAGCGGTTCGCGGGGGCTGCACATCCTGGTGCGCATTGCCCCGGAGTGGTCCTACCGCGATGTCCGGCTCGCTGCGGAAACCCTGGCCCGGGAGGTGGAAAACCGCGCTCCCGGACTCGCCACGGCACGGTGGTGGAAGGAGGAGCGCGGCGAGAGCGTGTTCGTGGACTTCAACCAGAACGCCAAGGACCGCACCGTGGCCTCCGCCTATTCAGTCAGGCCGCTGCCCGATGCCCGGGTCTCGGCGCCGCTTACCTGGGAAGAGGTGCGCACCGCCAGGCCGGAACAGTTCACGGTGCCCACCGTCCTGGAGCGGTTCGCCGAGATCGGCGATCCGCATGCGGGTATTGACGGCGCGGTGGGCAGGCTCGATGGCCTCCTGGCCCTTGCCGAAAAACTGGGTCCCGCAGAGAAGGCACCGCGCGGCGGCAACGGATCCGGACGCCGGCAGTCGGTGATGCCGCTCATCGAAGTGGCCCGGACCAGGACCAAGCCCGAGGCGCTCGCCGCGCTCGATGAATGGAGGTCCCGGCACGCCGGAGTCGTGGCGGCCCTTCAGCCCGCCGATGTCCTTGTGGACGGGATGCGTGGATCCAGCTCGCTCTGGTACCGGGTGCGGGTAAACCTGCAGCATGTACCCGAGGCGGACCGCCCGCCCCAGGAGGAGCTCGTCGCGGACTACGACCCCTGGGCGGGCAAGCAGTGGCCCGGAGGCCCCGGCTCCTGACGCCCGGCCAGGGGTCAGCGGCGGCCGGGGTCAGCGGCGCCCGAACACCGGAAGGGCGCGGAGCCAGCGTGAAAAGCCTCCGGACCGCCGCTCGTGGTCGGCCGGAATGTAGAAGTCGGGATCACTGGCTCCGAAGGGCAGGTACAACTCCTGGCCCGGCGCCGGGAATTCCACAACCTGGTTCTGTTCCTGGGGGTTCATCTGCTCCTCCTGTTCCTATAGCGTTTCCGTATCTCGGAATTTATTTATTGCTATATGAAAAGTGTAGGTAGTGGAGCAGCTTGACGTCAACGGTTCCGTCAATGGTGCTCCGGGGCCGGCTGGGCATACGGCAGTCATAAAATGATTTTTGGCCTTGTGATGTACACCACCGGTTTGCGGAGGTACGCTGTTAGGCAACTCGTGGCGCACGTCACGTAACCTGGGAGCAGCAGGCAGGGTCGTAATGAGCTGGCATCAACGGATGCCGGCTCTTTTTTGTTGGGTCGGCTCCATCGGAAACGCGCATGAAATGCGCGCTTAATTTCAGTGATGGAACCTAGGTTCCACTTACCGGAAGTTGGGAAAAGACCATGAGCAGCAAGATCATCCTCGGCGAAAACCAGTACGGCAAGGCAGAAGTGCGCGTCGTCAAGATCACCCGCGACACCAACCGCCACGAGATCGAGGACCTGAACGTCACCTCGCAGCTGCGGGGCGACTTTGCCGCGGCCCACCTTGAGGGCGACAACGCCCACGTGGTGGCCACGGACACCCAGAAAAACACCATCTACGCTTTCGCCCGTGAGGGCATCGGCTCGCCGGAAGCGTTCCTGCTGCGCCTCGGCGAGCACTTCACGTCCAGCTTCGACTGGGTCACCGGGGGCCGCTGGGAAGCCGAGTCCTACGCATGGAACCGGATCCAGGCCCACGGCAGCGAACACGACCACTCGTTCGTCCGCAACGGCCAGGAAGTCCGGACCGCCGTCCTGGTCCGTGACGGGGCCACCAGCCACCTGATTTCCGGGCTGAAGGACCTCACCGTCCTCAAGTCCACCCAGTCCGGCTTTGTCGGCTACCCCCGGGACCGCTACACCACGCTTCCCGAGACCACCGACCGCATCCTTGCAACGGACGTTTCGGCCCGCTGGCGCTTCAAGACCGGCACCGATTTCAGCGCGCTGGACTTCAACAAGAGCTACGACGACGTCAAGGGCCTCCTGCTCGAAGGCTTCACGGAAAAGTACTCCCATGCACTGCAGCAGACCCTGTTCGACATGGGCGCCAAGGTCCTGGAGGCGCACAGCGAAATCGACGAGATCAAGTTCTCCATGCCCAACAAGCACCACTTCCTGGTGGACCTTTCCCCATTCGGCCTGGACAACCCCAATGAGGTCTTCTACGCGGCCGACCGCCCGTACGGCCTGATCGAGGCCACCGTCCAGCGCGAGGACGCTGCGGCGGCCCCGGCCGCCTGGTCGGGTATCGCCGGCTTCTGCTAAAGCACGACAACAGGTTTCGACGGGCCCAACCACCATTGGCGGCTGGGCCCGTCGAGGCCACCCCACAGCTTCACCTGTTAGCCAGACAACGTTAGCCAGACGATGACGTCTGCCATGAACCAAGAAAGTCTGCCATGAACACCAAGAAGAAACTGGCCACTCCAGCCGCCGAGAAAGGCGCACGGCCCGCCCGCCCCGAGGACCAGCGCCTCCCGATCGGAAGCATGTTTGCCTACGGCTTCCAGCACGTCCTCACAATGTACGGCGGCATCATTGCCCCACCCCTGATCATCGGCGCGGCCGCAGGCATGAACTCCCAGGACATTGGCCTGCTCATTGCGGCCTGCCTTTTCGTTGGCGGCCTGGCCACCATCCTGCAGACGGTCGGCGTCCCCTTCTTCGGTTCGCAGCTGCCGCTGGTCCAGGGCGTCTCCTTCGCAGGGGTCTCCACGATGGTGGCTATCGTCCACGGCGGCGGGGGCATCCAGGCCGTCTTCGGTTCGGTCATCGCGGCCTCCCTGATCGGACTGCTGATCACCCCCCTGTTCTCGAAGATCATCCGGTTCTTCCCGCCGGTGGTCACCGGCACGGTGATCACCACCATCGGCCTGACGCTGATGCCGGTTGCCGCAAACTGGGCCATGGGCGGCAACAACAAGGCGCCCAACTACGGCAGCGTTGCGAACATCGGCCTGGCAGCAGCCACCATGGGCATCGTCCTGCTGTTGAGCAAGGTGGGCAGCGCCGCCATCTCCCGGCTGTCCATCCTGCTGGCCATGGTCCTGGGCACGCTGATTGCCGTCGCGTTCGGCATGGCCGACTTCTCCAAGGTGGGCCAGGGCGGGATCGTCGCCTTCCCCACCCCCTTCGCGTTCGGACCGCCCACGTTTGAACTCGCCGCCATCATCTCCATGCTGATCGTCATCCTGGTCACCCTCACCGAGACCTCCGCAGACATCATTGCCGTGGGCGAGATCGTTGGAACCAAGGTGGACTCCAAGCGGATCGGCAACGGCCTGCGGGCGGACATGCTGTCCAGCGCCGTCTCCCCGCTGTTCAACTCCTTCACCCAGAGCGCCTTCGCGCAGAACGTAGGCTTGGTGGCCATCACCGGCGTCAAGAGCCGGTTCGTGGTCAGCGCCGGCGGCGTGATCCTGGTGGTCCTTGGCCTGCTGCCGGTCCTTGGCCGGGTGGTGGCCGCGGTGCCCACCCCCGTCCTGGGCGGTGCCGGCGTCGTGCTCTTCGGCACAGTTGCGGCCAGCGGCATCCGGACATTGTCCAAGGTGGACTACAAGAACAACATGAACCTGATCGTGGTGGCCGCCTCCATCGGCTTCGGCATGATCCCCATCGCCGCCCCGGCCTTCTACGACCAGTTCCCGTCCTGGTTCGGCACCATCTTCCACTCCGGCATCAGCTCGGCCGCCGTGATGGCCATCCTGCTGAACCTGCTGTTCAACCACCTCCGGGCCGGAAATTCGGACAACCAGTCCGTTTTCGTGGCCGGCACGGAGCGGCTGGTGCGCTCGGAGGACCTCCGGTGCCTGGCCGAAGGCGACCGCTTCGAGAACGGCAAGCTCATCGACTGCGACGGTAAGGAAGTCCCCATCCAGTCAGCCGGCAAGGCAACAGAGCACTGACCTTCCACGCAAACGACGACGGCGGCCCGCTCCGGAAAGGAGGGGCCGCCGTCGCGCGTGGTTGGCACCGCCCGCGCAGGGCAGGTGCGTCAGGTGCGGTTGAGCTCGCGGGAGATGGCCTCGGCCGCTTCGCGGAGGACCGGCACGGCCTTGTCGGCGAAGTCCTCGTCCACCCGGGATACGGGACCGGATACGGAAATCGCCGTGGGGGTGGGCGCGTTGGGCACTGCCATGGCGAAGCAGCGGACACCCAGTTCCTGCTCTTCCTCGTCAATGGAGTATCCCCGCTCGCGGATGAGCTTAAGGTCCGCCAGGAGTTCGTCCACGTCTCCGATGCTCTTGGCGGTAGGGGTGGGCATCCCGGCCCTGGCCACGATGCCGCGGACCGTGTCGTCGTCGAGTTGGGCCAGGATGGCCTTGCCCACGCCGGTGGCATGGGTATGGGCGCGCCGGCCCACTTCGGTGAACATGCGCATGGAATGCAGCGACGGCACCTGGGCCACGTAGATCACCATGTCCGAGTCCAGCACAGCCATGTTGGAGGTCTCCCCCAGCCGGTCCACCAGGATCTTCAGCTGCGGCTGGGCCAGGGCACCCAGCTGTTTGTTGGCACCCTCCCCCAGCCTGATGAGCCGGGGACCAAGGGCGTAGCGCCGGTTGGGCAGCTGGCGGATGTAGCCCAGCGACACCAGCGTCCTCAGCAGGCGGTGGATGGTGGGCAGCGGCAGGTCCGTGGAGGACGACAGCTCGCTGAGCGTGACGTCGCCGCCGGCATCGGTGATGAGTTCCAGCAGTTCGAAAACGCGCTCCACCGACTGCACCCCACCAGAGGCTTTTTCTGCCATTCCGTTGTCTCCTACGGCTCGGAATCCGACAACTCTTATCCGCATCGTGAAAAGAGTTGCTTAGAACACCCAAGATACAGCACGCGGGTTTCCACGGCGACGTTGGCCTCCGGTCGCAATCGGAGGGGTTGTGTTTCCATAAAGTAGATAATAATATCCATAATACGAAAACATTCGGATCCGAGCAGCAGCCGGCCCAAGGCCCAACAGGAGGACATTCAATGGCGAACCCCAGCCCCGGAAATTCGATCACCCTGCGCGTGGAAGCACCGTCAAGCTTCAGCGCCACCAGCGAACTCGCCGCAGCCGTGGGAGCCGCAGGCGCAGCAATCACCGCCCTGGACGTCAGCGAATCCCACCACGAGACCCTGGTGGTGGACGTCACCTGCAACACCACCGACGACGCCCACGCCGCCCGCGTCAAGGACGCCCTGGACGCGCTCGACGGCGTCACGGTCCAGCATGTCTCGGACCGCACGTTCCTGATGCACCTGGGCGGCAAGCTCGAGGTCGTCCCGAAGGTAGCCCTGCGCAACCGGGACGACCTCTCCCGCGCCTACACGCCCGGCGTCGCCCGCGTTTGCCTGGCCATTGCCGAGGATCCCGCGGCAGCCCGCAACCTGACGGTCAAGCGCAACACCATCGCCGTCCTCACCGACGGTTCGGCCGTCCTGGGCCTGGGCAACATCGGCCCCGCCGCAGCCCTCCCCGTAATGGAGGGCAAGGCTGCCCTGTTCAAGCAGTTCGCCAACGTGGACGCGTGGCCGGTCTGCCTGGACACCCAGGACACCGAAGAAATCATCATGATCGCCAAGGCCATGGCCCCCGTCTACGGCGGCATCAACCTTGAGGACATCGCCGCCCCGCGCTGCTTCGAGATCGAGAACCGGCTCCGCGAGGAGCTGGACATCCCCGTGTTCCACGATGACCAGCACGGCACCGCCATCGTCACGCTCGCAGCCCTGGTCAACGCCCTGCGCGTAGTGGACAAGAAGCTGGAGGACGTCAAGATCGTGGTCTCCGGCGTCGGCGCCGCCGGCTCCGCCATCATCCAGCTCCTCAAAGCCCAGGGTGCGCGGCACATCATCGCCGCCGGCCGCTCCGGTGCCATCCACTCCGGCGAGACCTACGGGGATGAGCACCGCAGCTGGATCGCCGCGAACACCAACGGGGAAGGCTTTGCCGGTAGCCTGCACCAGGCCCTCGTGGGCGCGGACGTCTTCATCGGCGTCAGTGCACCGCACGTGATCGGCGAGGAGCAGGTGGCAGCCATGGCGGAGAACGCCATCGTGTTCGCCATGGCCAACCCCACGCCCGAGATCGATCCCGTCATCGCGTCCCGGCACGCCGCCGTGGTGGCCACCGGGCGCAGCGACTTCCCCAACCAGATCAACAACGTGCTGGCATTCCCCGGCTTCTTCCGCGGCCTGCTGGACGCCGGAGCCTCGGACATCACACCGGACATGCTGGTGGCCGCCGCGGAGGCCATTGCCAACCGCGTGGCTGACGATGAGCTGAATGCCAGCTACATTATCCCCAGCGTCTTCGATCCCCATGTGGCTGCCGACGTTGCCGCAGCGGTGGCCGCGGCCGCCCGGTCCGCACACGTTGCAACGGCTGAACCGGCCGATTCCGCCTTGGAACCAGCAGCAGCACTGGCTTCCGCCTGACCGCCCGACGTCCAGCCAAAGGAAAGGACCAGAAATGGCCATCACCGTCACAGACCCCCGGCCCATCGCACGCGCAGAGGAGATCCTCACGCCCAAGGCACTGGCCTTCGTGGAGGAACTTCACAACCGGTTCGCCGGCACGCGCAACGAGCTGCTGGCGGCCCGCGCCGTCAAGCGGCAGCGGGTGGCAGAAACCGGCAAGCTGGATTTCCTGCCGGAAACCAAGGACGTGCGCGACGGCGACTGGAAGGTTGCGCCCGCACCGGCAGCCCTGCAGGACCGCCGGGTTGAGATGACCGGGCCCGCCTCGCCGGCGAAGATGGCCATCAACGCCCTGAACTCCGGCGCCAAGGTGTGGCTGGCGGACCTCGAGGACGCCAGCACACCCACCTGGGCCAACGTCATCGACGCCATCCTGAACCTCCGGGACGCCGCCCAGGGCACCCTCAGCTACACCTCGGAGGAAGGCAAGGAGTACCGCCTCCGCACCGACGCGCCGCTCGCCGTGGTGGTGGCCCGCCCCCGCGGCTGGCACATGCAGGAGAAGCACCTGCTGGTCAACGGCGAGCCGGCCGTGGGTGCGCTGGTGGACTTCGGCCTGCACTTCTTCCACATCGCCAAGCAGCTGGTGCTCAACGGCCAGGGGCCGTACTACTACCTGCCCAAGATGGAGAGCCACCTTGAAGCCCGGCTGTGGAACGACGTGTTCGTCTTCGCGCAGGACTTCCTGGGACTGCACCAGGGCACCATCCGCGCCACCGTACTGATCGAGACCATCCCGGCCGCCTTCGAGATGGACGAGATCCTGTACGAACTGCGGGACCACGCCTCCGGCCTGAACGCCGGCCGCTGGGACTACCTGTTCAGCATCATCAAGTACTTCCGGGACGCCGGCGAGGAATTCGTCCTCCCGGACCGCGCGTCCGTGGTAATGACCGCGCCCTTCATGCGTGCCTACACCGAACTCCTGGTCAAGACCTGCCACAAGCGCGGCGCCTTCGCCATGGGCGGCATGGCCGCGGTGATCCCCAACCGGCGCCACCCGGAAGTCACCGAGGCTGCCTTCGAAAAGGTGCGGGCGGACAAGACCCGCGAGGCAAACGACGGCTTCGACGGCTCCTGGGTTGCCCACCCGGACCTGGTCCCCACCTGCCGCGAAGTCTTCGACTCGGTGCTGGGTGACAAGCCCAACCAGGTGGACAAGCAGCGCCCGGACGTCTCGGTCACGGCGGAGCAGCTGCTGGATGTTTCCTCCGCCGACGGCCAGGTCACAGAGGCCGGCCTGCGCCTGAACCTCTACGTGGCTGTCGCCTACACGGCCGTCTGGCTGTCCGGAAACGGTGCCGTGGCCATCCACAACCTGATGGAGGACGCCGCCACCGCGGAAATCTCCCGCTCACAGGTATGGCAGCAGATCCGCAACAAGTCCGTCCTGGCCGACACCGGCAACACCGTGACCAGGGAACTGGTGGAGCGGATCCTGGCCGAGGAGACGGAACGGCTCCGCACGGAGTTCGGCGACGAAGCGTTCCGCCGCTACTACCAGCCGGCCAGCGAACTGATCGCGGACATCTGCCTCTCCGACGACTACACGGACTTCCTCACCACGCCGGCCTACGAACTGGTGGGCTGAGGCATGGCCGCAGCATCCAGGCCCTCGCTGTCCGCAGGGGACCTCGCGCACATCGACGGGCAGCTGGCCGCCACCGACCGGCTGCTGGAGCGCAACTACCCGGGCGACGACGGCTCCCGCCAGCCCGTGCATACGGTCTACGTGCCCGCGGACCGGTTCACGCCGTCGTTCGCTGCCGACTGGGGCGCCCAGGCGCTGGCTGTGGCCAACGCCCACGGCGGCCTGGAAGCACTGGGCCGGCTCCTGGGCCAGGAAGGCAGCCTCGCCGAAGCAGTCGCCGGGCGCGTGGAAGCGAAGCTCACCAGCGAACCTATCGAGGACCTGCGCCTCGATTTTGAGGACGGCTTCGGGGACCGGGGCGACGACGCCGAGGACGCCGCCGCGGTTGCCGCGGCGTCCGCGGTGGCCGCCGCCGTCTCGGCCGGGTCCGCTCCCCCGTTCATCGGCATCCGCTTCAAGTGCTTCGAGGCGGCCACCCGTGCGCGGGGGCTGCGCACCCTGGACTTGTTTGTCTCCGGCCTCGCCGCCGCCGGCGAA
Organism: Arthrobacter sp. Soil761; assembly: GCF_001428325.1. NCBI lineage: Bacteria > Bacillati > Actinomycetota > Actinomycetes > Micrococcales > Micrococcaceae > Arthrobacter > Arthrobacter sp. Soil761. Next base: position 24,327 of record NZ_LMSF01000023.1, read on the forward strand.
CTGCCGGAGGGCCTGGTCCTGACCCTGCCCAAGGTCACCACCGTGGCCCAGGTCCAGGCAATGGACTACGCGGTGTCGCGGCTGGAGGAAGTCCACTCGCTGCCCGCCGGACGGCTCCGCTTCGAGGTCCAGGTGGAGACGCCACAGCTGATCCTCGGCCCCGACGGCACCTCCCCGGTGGCGCAGCTGCCGCATGCCGTGCCGGGCCGGATCAGCGGGCTGCACTACGGCACCTACGACTACTCGGCGTCGCTGCAGATCTCTGCCGAGTACCAGTCCATGGAGCACCCGGTGGCCGACTTCGCCAAGGAGGTCATGCAGCTGGCCGTCGCCGGCACCGGCATCAGGCTCTCCGACGGGTCCACCAACATCATCCCGGTGGGCGACAACGTGGAGAACGCCTGGCAGCTGCACGGGCGCCTGGTCCGCCGGTCGCTGGAACGCGGCTACTACCAGGGCTGGGACCTGCATCCGGCCCAGCTGCCCAGCCGGTTTGCCGCCACCTATGCGTTCTACCGCGAGGGCCTGCCGGCCGCCGCCGCCCGCCTGCGGAACTATGTGGAGCGGACCGAAGGCGGCGTCATGGACGAGCCCGCCACCGCACGGGCCCTGGCCGCCTTCGTGCTCCGCGGCGTCCAGTGCGGCGCAGTCGGTGCGGATGAAGTCCAGGCGCTTGCCGGCGTCGGGATTCCGCAGCTCACCGCGCTGGCGCACCCGCGGCTCGCCACCACGTCAAACTCCTAAGAAAAGGACCTTCGTTCATGGGCAAGTACTACTACCCGCAAGGCGGCCTGCCGCCGCAGACCCACCTCACCACCGAGCGCGCCATCGTCACCGAGGCTTACACGGTCATCCCCAAGGGCGTGCTGACGGACATCGTCACGTCCAACCTGCCCGGCTTCTCGAAGACCCGCTCCTGGATCATTGCCCGCCCCATCTCCGGTTTCGCCACCACGTTCTCGCAGCTGATCGTGGAAATCGCTCCCGGCGGCGGGGCGCCGAAGGCGGAGTTCGAGGAAGGCGTTGAGGGCGTCGTCTTCGTCACCAAGGGCACGGTCAACCTGACCCTCGACGGCGAGCTGCACCAGCTGGAGGAGGGCGGCTACGCCTACCTGGCGGCCGGCGCGCAGTGGGGGCTGGAGAACATCTCCGACGACATCGTGTCCTTCCACTGGATCCGCAAGGCCTACGAGCGCCTGGAAGGCTATGAGGCCAAGTCCTTCGTCACCAACGAAAAGGACGTGGCGCCCACGTCCATGCCGGACACCAACGACGTCTGGAAGACCACCCGCTTCACGGACTCCAGCGACCTCGCCCATGACATGCAGGTCAACATCGTGACCTTCCAGCCGGGCGGCGTGATCCCGTTCCCGGAAACCCATGTCATGGAGCACGGCCTGTACGTCCTGGAGGGCAAGGCCATGTACCTGCTGAACAACGACTGGGTGGAGGTGGAGGCCGGCGACTTCATGTGGCTGCGTGCCTTCTGCCCGCAGGCCTGCTACGCCGGCGGCCCGGGTGAGTTCCGCTACCTGCTCTACAAGGACATGAACCGCCAGGTGAAGCTCACCTAGGAGTTTTCCGGCCTGTCCGGACAGGAGCAGGGGCGGTTACGGATTTCCGTAACCGCCCCTGCTTGTGTGTACAGACACCCGGGCATCAGGCGCCGGGGTTGAGGACCACCTTGATGCAGCCGTCTTCCTTCTTCTGGAACTTTTCGTACAGGGCGGGCGCACCCTCCAGGCCGGAGCGGTGGGTGACCAGGTCCATGACGCCAAGCGGATCGGCGTCGTCCTCCACCAGCGGGATGAGCTGGTCCGTCCAGTTACGGACATTGCACTGGCCCATGCGCAGCTGGAGCTGCTTGTCGAACATGGTCATCAGTGGCATGGGGCTGGCTTCGCCGCCGTAGACGCCGCTCAGCGACAGGGTGCCGCCGCGGCGGACCGCGTCGATTGCGGTATGCAGCACGGCCAGCTTGTCCACGCCGGCAGTCTCCATCGCTTTCTGTGCGAGCTTGTCCGGCAGGAGGCCAAGGGCCTGGTGGGCGAAGCCGGCCACCGGGGAACCGTGCGCCTCCATACCGACGGCGTCCACGATGCCGTTCGGGCCCCTGCCGTCTGTTATCTCCCGCAGTTCGTCGGCGACGCCTTTGCTGTAGTCAAGGGTTTCCACGCCGTGGCGGGCGGCCATTTCACGCCGCTCCGGGACCGGGTCCACACCAATGACCCGGTAACCGCGGTGGATCCCGATCCGGGTGGCGAACTGGCCCACGGGCCCCAGCCCGAAAACCGTCAAGGTGCCACCGGGCTGGACATTGGCGTACTCCACGCCCTGCCACGCCGTGGGCAGGATATCGGAAAGGAACAGGTAGCGTTCATCCGGAAGCTCGCTGCCTACCTTGATGGGGCCATAATCCGCGTGCGGGACGCGAAGGAATTCCGCCTGCCCGCCGGGTACGGATCCATACAGCTCGGAGAAACCGAACAGTGCCGCGCCGGAACCCTTCTCCTGCACCTGTGTGGTTTCGCACTGCGACTGCAGGCCCTGGCTGCACATGAAGCAGGAACCGCAGGAGATGTTGAAGGGAATCACCACGCGGTCGCCCTTGCGGAGGTTGGTGACGCCGCTTCCCACTTCTTCCACGATGCCCATCGGCTCGTGGCCGATGACGTCGCCCTTGTGCATGTATGGCCCCAGGACTTCGTAGAGGTGCAGGTCCGAGCCGCAGATGGCGGTGGAGGTGATCCGGACGATCGCATCCGTCGGTTCCTGGATGACGGGATCGGGTACTTCTTCAACGCTTACCGACCGTTTTCCTTGCCACGTCAGTGCTTTCACAGTCTCCCTTTCACTCTGTCCTGCCGCCGGGCTCTCTCCGGGGGCGTGCGAAGGGCGCCTGCAGGCACCCTTTCTTCGACGCTATCTGTTTTAGGGGAAAAAAGTAAGCATGCTGATGAAAACCTTGTGACCGCCGTCGACTGCTCCTAGCGTAGGAAGGGCAGGCAAAAGACAACGGGAAAGAGGAATGCCATGTCGCTGTACCAGCCGGAACCAGTCGAGATCTCCACCCGCATGCGTCCGGGTGAATGGACGGAAGAAAGCCTGGCTGAGCTGGTCAGCACCTACCGCGCGCGGATCGCGGAAATGGGCGCGCCCGCAGCAGAGGTGGCCACTGACATCGAGCGGAATGACGACGGCTCGGTGAAGGTGGTGGTGTCGTGGACGAAGCCCGCCGTCGCCGGCAACGAGGATTCGGTGCCCGGCGGCCAGCCGTTATGACCGCCGCCAGGCGTGGGTGCCGTCAAGCGGGGTGCTGTCAGGCGTTCGGCTGGAGCGCGAGCAGCCGGCCAATGGCACTTGAGCCCAGGTTTTCCAGCAGGTCGCGTGGTCCCTGGTAGACCTCCGCCGCGCCGGCGTCACGCAGCTGGCCGGCCTGGATTCCACCGCAGGTCACGCCGATGGAAGGGATCCCCAGCGCCGCCGCCGCCTTCATGTCCCATACCGCGTCCCCGACGTAGACAACGTTTGCGGCATCGAGGCCGGTGGCCGCCAGGGCCGCCTCCAGGATGTCCGGCGCAGGCTTGCTTTCCTCCGCATCATTCGCGCTGGTGGCGGCATCGATGAAGGGGTCGGCGTCGAGGACGGACCGCATCACCTGGAGGTCGCGGTCCCTCGCCGAGGATGCCAGGGCCACGGCCAGCCCGCCTGCATGGCACCGGCCTAACAGTTCCTTGGCCCCGTCGAGGGCGCGGAGGGAGGGCCAGTGCGAGGCATACAGCGCGCCGTGGCTGGCCATGATGTCCTCATCCTCGCCGCGGTCGCGGCCGGATGGCAGGAGATTGTCCACCAGCCGGGCGCCGCCCATGCCAACGAGTTGGTGAATGGCCGCCATGGGCACGTCGTGGCCGTACTGGCGGAACGCCCCCCACCAGGCGACGGTGTGGATGTAGGACGAGTCGATCAGCGTCCCGTCAACGTCAAAGAGGACCCCCCGGCGCGGGCCGCCCGGGGGTGGAGTGGAACCCGGCATCAGCTCACGGCTGCCCGTCGTGCCTCCGGCGCTTTCTTCCGCCGGGCCGCCTCCTCCTTGGGGGAGTTGACGGGCCGCACGCGGTCGCGGATGACCGATCCGGCCCCGTCCAGGCTCTTGTCCCGGATCAGGCCGGTGCCGGCAATTTCCCGGGCCATCGCGACGCCCGCCACAGCAGCCCTCTTGGTGGGAAAGGTTACCGAGATGGCCATCAGGTTCCCGCTTCCGTCCATCATCCTGATCCGGTACCCGCCGTCGGGGGCATCAACGAGCTCAAAATATCCGGCCATAACTATCACTCCTCCATCAATCACGGCGCTGTGCTTGGGAGCACTCCATGAGGTATTAGTAAGTATACTTATCTATCCTGCGAAGGAGAAGTTCCAGCCCCGGTCCGCGCCGCCTCAGCGCGAATCCACCCCTTCAGGCGGAATGGGGCTGTCACTGCGCCGAACCGTATCCTGATGCAGCTCCAGGGCGCTAGTCACAAGGGCAAAATGGCTGAACGCCTGCGGCGTGTTGCCCAGCTGACGCCTGGCTTTCACCGCCCATTCCTCGCTTAGCAGCCCGACGTCGTTGCGCAGTTCCAGCAGCCGCTCAAAGAGTTCGCGGGATTCCTCATGGCGGCCCGCCCCCAGAAGCGCCTCCACCAGCCAGAACGAGCACGCCAGGAAGACGCCCTCGTCGCCCGGCAGGCCGTCGTCGCTCTGCTCCGGCCGGTACCGCAGCACAAACCCGTCCTGGGTCAGCTCCCGCTGGATTGCTTCGATGGTTCCCACCACCTTGGGATCATCGGGCGGCAGGAACCCCACCCTGGGAATCAACAGCAGGCTGGCGTCCAGCTCCGGACGGCCGTAGGACTGGACAAACGTATTGCGCTCCGCGTCGAAGCCGTTGGCCATGATGTCCTTGCGGATCTGGTCCCGCAGCAGCTCCCAGCGCTCCACGGGGCCCGGCAGGCCGGACTCGCGCACACCCTTCACCATCCGGTCCGCAGCCACCCACGCCATGACCTTGGAGTGGGTGAAGTGCCGGCGCGGCCCTCGCATCTCCCAGAGCCCGTTGTCCGGCTGGTCCCAGATGGTTTCAAGGTGCTCCATCAGCGCAATCTGCACGTCCCAGGCCTCGTCCGTATGCGTCAGCAGCGAGTTCCGGGTCAGCGCCAGGCAGTCAAGGACCTCACCCCATACATCCAGCTGGAACTGCTCAGCCGCCGCATTCCCGATCCGCACCGGTACCGAGTTCTCGTAACCCTTCAGCCACGGCAACTCCATTTCCGGCAGCCGCCGCTCGCCATGGATCCCGTACATGATCTGCAGGTCGGCGGGGTCGCCGGCCACGGCCCGGAGCAGCCAGTCCCGCCAGGCAGCGGCCTCCGCGGTGTAGCCGGCCGCCAGCAGCGCCTGCAGCGTCATGGCGGCATCCCGCAGCCAGCAGTAGCGGTAGTCCCAGTTACGCTGGCCGCCCGGCTGCTCCGGCAGCGACGTTGTGACGGCCGCGACGATCCCGCCGGTTGGGCCATACGTCAGCGCCTTGAGCGTTATCAGGGAACGGACCACGGCCTCCCGGTACTTGCCCTTGACGGTGCATTGCGAGGACCAGCCCCGCCAGAATGCAAAGGTGCTGTCAAGGACTACTTCCGCGTCCACGGATACCGGGCGTCCCACATGGCTGGGCGCCCAGGTCAGCACGAAAGGTACCTTTTCGCCTGCATTCACGGTGAAGTCGCTGACAGTGTGCATGTTCTCGCCATGCAGGGGTGCCGGAGTGACCAGGTAGACGGCATCCGGACCGGCGATCGCGTGCAGCCCGCGCTTGTCCTTGCGCACCCACGGAATGATGTGCCCGTAGTCGAACCTCAGGACCAGTTCGCCGTGCATCCTGACGCTGCCGCTGATGCCTTCCACAATCCGGACGATGTCAGCGACGGAATCACGCGGCGGCATGAAATCGGTGATGCGCACGGTTCCGTCCGGCGTCTCCCACTCCGTATCCAGGATGAGGGTGCCCTCGCGGTAGCTCCGGCGGGTGCATTCGCCCCCTCTTTCCGGAGCCAGCAGCCAGCGCCCCGAGTCCGGCGTGTCCAACAGCGAATTGAAGCAGGCAGGGGAATCGAACCTCGGGAGGCAGAGCCAGTCGATAGAGCCTTCCCTGCTGACCAGGGCTCCGGTCTGAAGGTCGCCAACAACCGCATAATCTTCGATTCGCGCCATGACATTACCCTGCCACACCCGGGCCCGAACGGAAGGGGAAGCCCGGTGTAGCCTGAGGCAAATGGGAATCCACATCGGCACCTCCGGCTGGAGCTACGACCACTGGGAGAACGTCCTGTACCCGCCCGGGCTGCCCGTGCGGGACCGGCTCCAGTGCTACGTCGCCGAATTCAGCACGGTGGAACTGAACGCCAGCTTCTACCGCTGGCCCAGGGATACCACCTTCGCCGGATGGAACAGACGCCTGCCGCCCGGGTTCGCCATGTCCGTCAAAGCTCCCAGGGGACTCACGCACGCGCGGAAACTGTATTCACCGGAAGTCTGGGTGGAGCGGATTGCCCGCTGCTGGCACGAACTGGGGGACAAACGTGCCGTGCTCCTGGTCCAGCTGCCGCCCCAATTGGAGCGCGACGACGCCAGGATGGACTACTTCCTCGCTGCGGTTCCGCCGTGGATCAGGGTTGCCGTGGAGTTCAGGCACCCGAGCTGGGACTGCCCTGAGGTGTTTGCCCTGCTGGAGCGGCACCAGGCCGCCTACTGCATCATGAGCGGCGCCAACCTGCCCTGCATCCTGCGGACCACCGCCTCCTTCGCATATGTCCGGCTGCACGGACCCGACCACCAGCACCTCTACGGCGGCTCCTACTCGGACGCCGACCTCCACTGGTGGGCCGACCGGATCCGTGAGTGGGACGGCGCGGGCATCGATGTCTACGCGTACTTCAACAACGACGGCGGCGGGAACGCCGTGTGGAATGCCCGGACCCTGCGCGCGATCCTCGGCAACGGCTGATGCCCGCTGCCGCCCTGTGGCAGAGTGGTGGCATGGACTCGGCCCCGCAGAACCCCGACCAGGACACGGCACGCCCACCCCGGCGGAACACGAAGGGCCGCACCGCCCTGTCCGGAAGCCAGTTCTTCCGGCTGGCACACCGGTTGTCGGACGCGGTCAACGACGTCCGGATCCAGCTCGCCAAGCGGTGGAAGTTCGTGCCGCAGACCATCGCGTACCAGGGTTATGGCTCCACCACCCGGGTGCGCGTCCTGGGCAGGGTACTGCTGACACAGAAGCCGCCGCCCGGAAGCAAGGCCGAGCACGCGGCCAGGAACGGCAACCAGAACATCCGCGGCTGGCGGGCGTTCACGGGGGTGCCGTTGCAGTTTTCCGACGTCGAAATCACCATCGGTGATGTGGTCTCCCACGTCACGGCGGACCGGGGCGGGCTGATCGATACCGAGGTGGACGTGCAGCTGTCCCCCGGCTGGCACACTGCCGTGCTGCGGGCCGAGGGAACCGAGCCGGCGGAGGCACTGATCCAGGTGATCGCTCCGGGCGTGCAGTTCGGCATCGTCTCGGACATCGACGACACCGTCATGGTGACCGCCCTGCCCCGGCCCTTCCTGGCCCTGTGGAACACCTTCGTGCTCAGCGAACGGGCGCGCATGGCCACTCCGGGGATGGCCGTGCTGCTGGACCGGCTGACCATCGAGCACCCTGAAGCCCCGGTCATTTACCTGTCCACCGGCCCCTGGAACGCGGCCCCCACCCTGGCACGGTTCCTGACCCGCAACATGTACCCCAAGGGCGCGCTGCTGCTCACGGACTGGGGACTCACCCAGGACCGCTGGTTCCGCAGCGGCCAGGACCACAAGCACCGCAACCTGGAGCGGCTGGCCCAGGAATTCCCGGACATGCGGTGGCTCCTGATCGGCGACAACGGACAGCATGACGAGGCCATCTACTCCGCCTTTGCCGCCGAAAATCCGGACAAGGTTGCAGCAATCGCCATCCGGCAGCTGTCCGTCAGCGAATCCGTGTTCGCCGGCGGCCACTCCGAGGACGGCGACCACACCACCTCCCGCGTGCCGTGGATCTACTCGCCCGACGGCGCCGGCATCGCCAAGCAGCTGGCCATGCTGGACCTGCTCCGGGGCTGAACGGCTCCCGGCTGCGCAGCCTTACTGCGCGTTGGCACCCAGGGGTGCGCCGTCGTCGGGCAATTCACTGTCCAACAGCTCCGGAACCGCTGCCTGCGCGATGGCCGCCCCGGCCGCGGCAGCCAGGTCGCGTTCCTCGATGAGCTCCTGGAACCAGAAGTAGGACGCCTTGGGTGTGCGGTCGAGCGTTTCGAAGTCCACGTGCAGGAGGCCGAACGGCTGGTTGTAGCCGGCGGACCACTCGAAGTTGTCCAGGAAGGACCACACGTAGTAGCCGCGCAGGTCCACGGATTCGGCCACCCCACCGGGCGCCGTGGCCCGGAGCGCGGTTTCAAGGTGGTCTGAAATGTACTTCAGCCGCCGCTCGTCCGGGATGAACCTGGTGTTGGTGGACTTGTCCCGGACAATGATGTCCTCGAAGCTGGCTCCGCCCTCGGTGATGATCACGGGCGGCAGGTTGGGGTACCGCTCGGCCATCTCCTTCAGGGCCACGGCCATGTACTCCGGCTTGACCGGCCAGCCGTATGCGGTGACGTCCGCTTCCGGCCACGTCTCCACGTGGAAGGGCGTAGCGCCGTTTCCGGCCGCGCTGAGGTCGCTGCCCATGGCCTCGGCCATGCTGGCCGGCACGGCGCCGTTGCCCGGCCCAACGGCCACCTTGGTGGGCATGTAGTAGTTGAGCCCGTAGAAATCGAGGGGCTGGGAAATGATCTCCATGTCCTCTTCGGGATGTTCGAAGGAGCTGAAGAACTTGGCCGCGCGGATGAGGTCCGGGTACTTGCCCGTCAGGACAGGGTCCGCGTAGAGCCGGTTCTGCCCCAGGTCCATAAGTCCCGCGCTGATCTTGTCCAGCGGGTTGATGGAGTTGGGCACCATGGGTGAGTAGACGTTGGTCATGCCGATTTCGCCGGGCACCCGCGCCGCGCGAAGGGCCTGGACGGCGAGCCCGTGGCCCAGCAGCTGGTGGTGGACCGTGGGGAAGGCACCCAGGGCCAACTCCTTGCCTGGGGAGTGCAGCCCCAGGGAGTAGCCGTTGGCGCTCACCGTTGCCGGCTCGTTGATGGTGACCCACCGGGCCACCCTGTCACCGAAGGCGTCCGCCACGAGCGCCGCGTACTCCCCCAGCCGGTAGGCGGTGTCCCGGTTCATCCAGCCGCCGGCCTCATCCAGTTCCAGGGGCGTATCCCAATGGTAGATGGTGGCCATGGGCGAGATTCCGTTGGCCAGGAGCTCGTCCAGGAGCCGGTCATAGAACGCCATGCCTGCGCGGTTGGCCGGGCCGGTGCCGCCCGGCTGGATGCGCGGCCAGGAGAAGGAGAACCGGTAGGAGTCAACGCCGAGCTGCTTCAGGAGGGCCACGTCCTGCGGCATCCGGTGGTAGTGGTCCGTGGCCACCACCGGGCTGTGGTCCTCAACGATGGCACCGGGCCGGGCAGCGAACCTGTCCCAGCCCGCCGGTCCCCGTCCATCCTCGTCCAGCGCCCCTTCGATCTGGAATGCTGCGGTTGCGACGCCAAGCGTGAACCCCGGGGGGATGAGCGCTGCGAGGTCCTTGGCGGTGATGTGCATTGGGGTCCAGCCTTTGGTCACGGTAGTTAGGGTACGTCCCAGAATGTCACAGCGGAGGTCGGCTGACGAGCAGCAACTCCGCTCCCGGCGCCGGCAACTACTGGGTGCCGAACAGGAACTCCTTGGCGTGCGCCACTGCCTTGCGGAAGGCATCATTCCGGAGCGTCACCAGGTGGTCCGTGTCGTCGTCGGACGGCTCCAGGTAGCCGGTGTACCCGGGCCGCAGGACCCAGATGTCCCCGCCCGGCGGGAGGTAGAACACGCCGAAGGAACGCTGCTGCCTCTCATCGGCGGTCCATACCGGAACCACCGCCAGCGCGGCACCCGTGGTGGGGTTGATCCACTGTGCCCGCGGCAGAGGCTGTTCGTGCGCCTCCGGGTCCAGGAAGGGCGCGGTTCCCTCGCCCCACCGCTGCTCAAAGCGTTCGAAGAATGCAGGAATGAGGTGTGAATCGTAGCGCCGCCAGTCGCCCATGCAGTTTTCCGCCTCCTTGGATCAATGGCCCAGGGCCTGGATCAGGACCAGGGCCCGCTTTCCCACCGCACCGGGGTGACGCGGATGGGAGGTCCGGACTGCCCGCCACGGCTGCGGACTTTCCGGACCGGAATGATGGTGGGCGCAGCTGCCGCCAGCTTCCTGTCGTAGTCGGCGCGGCGCCCGGGGTCACGCAGCACGTTAAACGCCTGCATGATCCGGAGAAGTTCCTCCCCCTGTGCAGTGTTGCCCTTCTCCGCCGTCGTATCCCCCTTGGTCTCCATGCCTTCGTAAGCCCGCCCGCCGTCCATATCCGGATGGTGGGTGCGCATGAGGGCGCGGTAGGCATGCGAGATTTCCTGGCGGCCGGCGTCCCGGCCTACGCCCAGGATGGCGTAGTAGTCGGGGAGATCAGTCATCCTGCCTCCTGTTTCGCCGGCGCCCCGCCCGGAGGGTCAAGGGCGCCGGCACGAAAGCATGGTCCTAGCTGCCGATCTGGTGTTTCTCGCCCTGCTGGGTCTGGATCTCGATCTTGCGCGGCTTGGCCTGCTCGGCAACCGGAATCCGCAGGGTCAGGACACCCCGGTCATAGCTGGCCTTGATGTGCTCGGTGTCCAGGGTGTCACCCAGGATCAACTGGCGGCTGAACACGCCCCGGGGACGCTCAGAGGCCACGAGCTCCACGTTGGGCTGCGTGGGGTCCTTGCGCTCCGCCCGGACGGTCAGGACGTTCCGCTCAACGTTCAGGTCCAGGGAATCCACGTTCACACCGGGAAGGTCGAACGCCACCACGAATTCCCCGTCTTCCTGCCACGCGTCCATGGGCATGGCTGCCGGGCGGGCGGAGGTTCCAAAGACCTGCTGCGTGAGCCGGTCCAGCTCACGGAACGGGTCCGTACGCATCAACATCATTTCCCACTCCTTTAGCTTCCAGGTGCTGGATCTGCAGCTACCCACCATCTCCTTTAATCTATGGTGGTGGATATAGATTTTTTATAGCACTCGTGCAAAACTGAAGCAAGGTACCAGCGGAAGCGATTTTTGGGAGAAAGAATGGCAGATCCTGAAGCAGGTCGGGCTGGCCGCTCCCCCGGTTCACGGGCCCTGTACGCCATCTCGGTGGCGGCGGAGCTCACGGGAACCGGACAGCAGAACATCAGGCTGTACGAAACCAAGGGACTGTTGACGCCCTCGCGGACGGCGGGCGGCACGCGGCAGTACAGCGACGACGATATCGCCGTACTGCTGCGGATCGGCGAACTCCTGCAGGAGGGGTTGAACCTGGCGGGCGTTGCGAAGGTATTGGAGCTGGAGGCAGCCAACGTGAAGCTGCACCGGGCACTCAAGCGGGCAAAATCGCGGCCGCAATAAGAGGGGGCCAGGAAGCGGCCCAGGAAGCGGGATCCGGTTCCCGGACTGCTCCCGGTAAGTTCCTACTCTCCGGTGGATTCGGCCCTTGACAGCTCTCCGGTGATCGGTTCCCCCGGAATCCTGGCCGTCCGCCACGTGTCAAGCGTGATGACCCCGGAGAGGATGAGCAGCGAGAGCGCGAACGACGCCAACGCATCCGTGGGCCAGTGGTAGCCAAGGTACAACCGGCTGGCGATAGCGAGGATGATGCCGATCCCGGCCCCGATGAAGCCGAACACCGCGGCACGCGGGTTCCGGCGCCGGGAGAAAATCAGGTAGGCGCCCACCAGCAGGAAGTCGCAGGCCCCCAGGACGTGCCCGGACGGGAACGAGAAGGTCTGGTCCGCGCCGAACAGCATCTGGTCCAGGGGGGGCCGGGAGCGCTGGACGATGTGGAGGATGATCTGCGAGATGATCACTCCGGTCAGCATCGCGGAGGCGAGCAGGATGGGGCGCCAGGCGTGCTTGGCTGCGAATCCCCAGACAAGGATCACCACCAGCACGATGATGGGCAGCGCGATGGGGCCGAAAATCACCGCCAGGAAGATCATGATGGCAGTGACGGCCGCTGAACGGGTGGTCAGCAGCCAGTCATGCACGGGAGCGTCGGCAACGGAAAGGCCGTCGGCCTGCACCACGCTGACCAGGGTGGCAATGAAGAGTGCCAGCCCCACGACGGCCAGGATGATCGACGCGCGGTACAGGCCCCGCCGGTCGGCAGGGTCCACGTAGCGTTCCTCCACCACGAACTTCTCGTGGAAGGCGTGCCACCTTCCCGCTTTCCGTTCAGAGACTGCGGAACCTGCTGATTTCTGTGCCAATGTGCTGCCCGTCCCTACGCCGCGGAAGATGCGTGCCGTGATGAATGCCTAGGGTGAAGATTATCCCGGCCACGGCCCATTCACTCCATCAGGCGGCTAGAAAGAGCCGGTGGTGAACTGCCAGCTCCGGCTGGCGAGGGGGTTGCCGGCCAGGTCCCGGATGCCGCTGGTCCCGCCCGTGAGGGTCACGGTGTACCGCGTCTTGGCGGCGAGGGTCTCCTGGGGGTCAAGGATCCACTGGTTGGTGGTGCCGTTGCGGTAGGCCGTTGCTGCCACCACGGCGCCGGTGGCCGGGTTCTTCAGGGTGAACGTGGTGGTGTTAACGCCCTGGACCGCCTCGCTGAAGGTGGCGCTGATGCTGCTGCTCCTGCGGACCAGGAGGGCGTTGCTGCCCGGCGAGTAGCTGGTGACGGTGGGCGCGGGGCCAGTGGTGAACGTCCAGCTGGTGGACGCCAGCGGGGTACCTGCGGCATCGCGGATGGCCGAGGCTCCTCCTGTCAGGATTGCGGTGTAGCTGGCATCGGGGGCAAGGCTTGCTGCCGGGTCAAGGGTGGCGGTCAGGGTGGTGGCGTTGTACGTGACGGTGGCCGCGATGCTGTTGCCGGCTGCATTCCTGAGCACGAACGTCCCGGCGCTCACGCCCTGAACCGCGGTGCTGAAGGTGGCCGTGACGTTCGTTCCAGCTGCCACGGCGGTGGCCTTGGCGGCCGGTGAAACAGACGTGACAGCGGGTGCAGGGGCAGGCGCAGGTGCAGGTGCCGTTGCGCCGGTGTACAGCAGGCGGTTCGGGGTTCCCGCGGAGGCGCCGGCGATGACGCCGGACGTGGCATTGGCTACCAGTGCCGCTGCTACGTCGGCCGGTGCCAGGGCAGGGTTCTGCGACAGCAGGACGGCGGCTGCTCCGGCGGTGTGCGGCGCGGCCATGGAGGTTCCGGACATGGATGCGGTGGCGGTGGTGGAGGTGTAGTAGTCGGAGGTGATGCCGACGCCGGGCGCATACAGGTCCACGCAGGACCCGAAGTTGGAGAACGAGGCCTGCTTGTCGGCGGAGTCGCTGGCTGCCACCGTGACAGCCCCGGGGACGCGGGCGGGCGAAGCGGTGCAGGCATCCACGGCGGAGTTTCCTGCGGCAACCACTGTGGTGACGCCGTCGTCAAGAACTGCCTGGATGGCGGCGTCCACGGTGCTGCTGGCCGCTCCGCCCAGGCTGAGGTTTGCCACGGCGGGGGTTCCGGCCGCATGGTTGGCGGCGATCCAGTCCAGGCCGGCCACCACGTCCGAGTTGTAGCCGGACCCGCTGCAGTCGAGCACCCTCACGGGCACCAGCGTGGCGCTCTTGGCGACGCCATACGTGGCTCCGGCCACGGTTCCGGCCACGTGGGTGCCGTGGCCGTTGCAGTCGGTGGTGCCGTTGCCGTCCGCCACCGCTGTCCAGCCTGCCGCAACCCGGCCACCGAAGTCGGTGTGCGATGCCAGGATGCCGGTGTCCACCACGTAGGCGGTCACCCCGGCGCCCGCCGCGGTCCACGAGTACGAACCGGAGAGCGGAAGGGTCCGCTGGTCTGCGCGGTCCAGGCCCCAGGGGGCGGGCTGCTCGGTCCCGGAAACCTTGACGGGGGCGTCGGGCTCCACGGACAGCACCTTCCCGGACCTGGCAAGGGCTGCCGCCTGCGCGGGGTTGGCCGTGACGACGGCGCCGCGGACTGCATGCTCGAAGGTACGGCCGACGGCGAGGCCCTGGCCGCGCAGCCCGGACACCTCGGCTGCGAGGTCGGCAGTGGCGGCGTACTGCACGATGTAACGGCCGGTTGCGGCGGCGAGGGCAGGAGCAGCAGCCGCCGGCAGGGACACGGTGGAAAGGCCGACGGCGGAGAGCAGCGCCGTGAGGGCCGGCAGCACGAAGAATCGGGTACGAATTTTGGGGTCCTTGTGGTGGCGGGGCAAGGGGGGATACCAAAAGGATAGGAGCCGGAAGCACACGGCTTCCGGCTCCTTGGATGATCCTTCGCGAACCCTCGGCGATTCCTGCGGACGGGTGGTTATCGCTGGCTTTCCACCGTGTTGGAGCCGGCCGCCACGTGGTTACGCCAACTGTGCTCGGGTTCGAAACCGAGCAGGCGCCGCGCCTTGTCGATGGACAGCATCGTTTCGTGCTCTCCCAGGTCCTTGGTGACCTTGACGCCGGGAAAGACCTCTTCCGCCAGGCTGGCGCTTGACCGGCTCATCACCGTGTCAGCGTTGGCGATGATGAAGGCTTCGAACCCTGGTTTGGCGTTCTCCAGCGCACGTACTACGGCCTGCGCGCCGTCCCTGCCGTCGATATAGCCCCACAGGTTCCACTTCCGCAGCGTCGCGTCGGCGTCGAAGGAGGGGAATTTGGCGTAGTCGGCCTCGTCCATGACGTTGGAGAACCGCAGGCCGGTGATGCTCAGTTCGGGGTCCCACCGCGTCATCTCCACAGCCATCTGCTCCTCCAGCGTCTTCACCAGCGAGTAGGTGCTTTCCGGCCGCGGCGGGTACTCCTCATCCACCGGGATGTAGGGCGGGTCGATGTCGAACGGCAGCCCCAGGACCGTCTCGCTGGAGGCGTACACCACCTTCTTGATGCCGGCGCGCCGCGCCGCCTGGAAGACGTTGTAGGTGGACAGCATGTTGTTTTCGAAGGTGGCTGCGTCCGGAAGGATGCCCGGGGCGGGAATGGCACCCAGGTGCACCACGGCGTCGAACCCGTCATGCCGGTCATCAACGCCCAGCAGCGCGTCCACCACCTGGCCGTAGTTGCGCAGGTCAACCACCAGCAGTTCCGGGCTGCGGGCACCCGCACGGTCCAGGGTGAGGACCTGGTGGCCGTCGCCTGTCAGCCGGCGCACCACGTGCCGCCCCAGTTTTCCGCTTCCGCCTGTAACGGCAATTCTCATCACTGTTTCCTTTTGCTCGAGTGCGTTCACCGTGCGGTGTTTTCGGTCAGGACGGGGGTTGCGGGGCTGCAAGGAACTTTTCGACGGCGGCGATTGCCAGTGCAGTTATCCCGCCCGGGTCCCCGCTGCCGTTGACGGACACAAGAATGCCCCGGCCCGCGTACACCGAGACTACTTCATGCGTCTGGCGGTGGTAGAGGTCCAGCCGGCGCCTGAAGACGTCGATGGTGTCATCCGTGCGCCCCTGCTCCAGGGCGCGGCGGTGCATCCGCTGCTCCAGTTCCTCGTCGGGCGCCTGCAGTTCGATCACGGCGTCCAGCGCATGCCCCTGTGCCTCAAGCATGCGGTCGAGTTCCAGTACCTGTTGAGCTGTCCGCGGATAGCCGTCCAGCAGGAACCCGTGCATCGCGTCGCTTTCGAGGAGACGGTTCTTGACCAGCGCGTTGGTGAGGTGGTCCGGTACGAAATGGCCGTCATCCAGGTACCGGGCGGCCTGGTTCCCCAGGTCGGTCTGTTGGCTGACGTTGCTCCGGAAAATATCCCCGGTGGAAACGGCAGGGACCCGGAAGTGCCGCGCGAGGTGTTCGGCCTGGGTTCCCTTGCCGGACCCTGGTGGTCCAATGATGAGCAGCCTGGTCATGTTCCTGTCCCTCCGCCGCTGAGCAGCCCCTGGTCCCGCGGCCAGCCCGCAGCAGCACCGGCGCCTGCTTCATTGTGCCGGTATGCCCGGCCCCGCGCCAGCCTTTGCCCGCTCCGGGGCAGCCATATATGACGCTTTGGGCGGCACGGGGATGTATATACTTCTGGTTATCGGTTTAGCAGCAGGCCGTTGGAAAGTTCGTCGATCCAGCGACCATCACCGGCTCCCCGCCCAGTTGCGGGGTGTTGGCGTGTTGCCGGCTCGTTTTGACCTGAGCGAATGGCACCAGAAAATCGTGGCCAGCGAGTCAACAGCAAAAACCGATACATCCATCACTGAGCACCTGCATGAACTTGTCCTCAACAGCTCCGACGTTGAGGACTTCCTTAATGAACTGGCACAGGTCTCCGCACGCAATCTCTCCGAGCCCGGCGACGAAATGCTGTGCGCCATCACCCTCCTCCGGCAACGCAAGGCCGCCACGGTCGCCAGCAGCAGCCCGGATGCAAAGTCCATCGGACGGCTTGAACACAGGTACAGCGACACCCCGGGCCTCACGGCTTCCACGGCCCAGGAGATCGTGCACGCTCCGGACCTCACCGCGGATGGCCGCTGGCCTGAGTACGCCGCCGCCGCGACTGCCGAGGGGATCCGCTCCGTGGCGGCAGTTCCGTTCCGGCTTGAGGGGGAAACCAAGGCATCGCTGCTGCTGTACTCCCGCCGCCCGCACCGGTTCGAGGGCCGCGTGCTGAAGTTTGCCGAGGATTTCGTCAGCCAGACCTCGCTGGCGCTCCGCCTTGCGGTGCGGTTCGCGCACTACAGCGAAACGGCCGCGAACCTTCGGGCCACCCTTGAGTCCCGCACGGTCATTGACATGGCTGTCGGCATCATCATGGCCCAGAACCGGTGCAGCCAGCAGGAAGCCTTCGACATCCTGAAGACCGCTTCCAGCACCCGGAACACCAAGTTGCATGATGTGGCCGCGGCGGTCGTCAACGCCCTGGGCCAGGGCCCGGCGCGCACGCATTACGACGGATAGCGGCCATCTTTTGCGTCGGTCATGCCGGCAGCGTTCCCGCAGGTAGACTGGTGCCAACTTTTCGCCGGGGGGCTTGATGGAACAGCAGCGTGTTTGCCTTGTCGTGGAGGATGACGACGATATCCGCGGACTGATCGAAGTGGTCCTGTCGCGCGCGGGCTTTGAGGTCAGGATGGTGGGCACGGGGGCCGAGGCCATTGCCGCCGCGGCTGATCCCGCCATCGCCCTGGTGACCCTGGACGTTGGGCTGCCGGATATGGACGGGTACGTGGTGGCCCGCGCCATCCGCGCCCTTACCAGCGCGCCCCTGCTGTTCCTCACGGCCCGTTCCGAGCAGGACGATGTGCTGGCCGGCATGGCATCGGGGGCCGCGGGGTACCTCACCAAGCCTTTCCGTCCGCAGGAGCTCCGGGATCTCGCCGTACAACTGGTGACACCGCCGCCGGTTTCCCAGGAGCCGCACATAACGGGCAAACCCGCCTGCTAAGTTCGCCTCCTGGACATGAGGCATGACACCTCGGCGGACCGCGGTGGTGAGCAAACGGCGACGGCGGCATACCGTCGTCGCCGTTTGTCCGTTTGACCCCCTACTGCGAAAGGAAGGCCAGCAGCGCTTCGTTGACCTCCGCGGCGTGCGTCCAGAGCAGGCCGTGCGGTGCACCCTCGATCTCCACGTACTCGGCACTCGGCAGGGCCTTGGCGAACAGCCGGCCGGTGGAATCGACGGGCAGGATGTTGTCAGCGGTGCCGTGCAGGATCAGCGCCGGAACATCGATCTTGGGGATGTCCTGGCGGAAATCCGTAAGCCAGGTGGGCTGCGCTGCAACAGAAGCATGCGCTCCGGCGCCGGCAGCCAGGTTCCAGCTGGCGTTGACGGCTTCCTGGCTGAGCCGCGGGGTGCCCAGGAAGGTGTCGGAGTTGTAGAAGTTCTTGAAGAATTCGGTGAAGAAGGCGTAGCGGTCGGCGGTGACCGCTTCCTTGAGGCCGTCGAACACGTCCTGCGGTACGCCGTCGGGGTTGTCATCGGTCTTGAGCAGGAAGGGCTCCAGGGACCCGAGGAACGCCGCGCGGGCCACGCGGGCCGAGCCGTACGTACCGAGGTAGCGGCCCACCTCTCCCGTGCCCATGGAGAAGCCCACCAGCACCACGTTGTTCAGGTCCAGGGTGTTGAGCAGGGTGTTGAGGTCCGCTGCGAAGGTGTCGTAGTCGTAGCCCTCGGTGGGCTTGCTGGATTTTCCGAAGCCTCGGCGGTCATAGGTGATGACACGGTACCCGGCATCCAGGAGGGCGGCGGTCTGCTTTTCCCAGGATGATCCGTCCAGCGGGTAGCCATGGATCAGCACGACGGGCTGGCCGGAGCCGTGGTCCTCGTAGTAGAGCTCGATGTCAGTGCTGTTCTCGGTACCTACGGTAATGAAAGCCATGGAGGCAAGTTCCTTTCGAGACTGATCTGATCGGAGCGGTCCGGCGGAACGCCGGGCCCTGCACCTCCTACTCTAGGGGGCGACCCCCGCTCCAGCAGCCTCGATTCGTCGCGCCGTTCGGTGCCCGCGGCGGCCTGGACGCGCTGCTGTGAAGTAGTGTGACACTATATGCGCATGAATGCAGATAGTAATGCTTGCTCACTGAAGGCGGACAGCCAGTACGTGGAATTGGCCGTGGAGGTCTTTGCCATGCTGGCGGACGCCACCAGGGTGCGGATCATTTTGGCCCTCCGTGACGGCGAGATGGCGGTGGGTGCCCTGGCGGACGTGGTGGGCAAGTCCCCCGCCGCCGTGTCCCAGCATCTGGCCAAGATGCGGCTGGCAAGAATGGTTTCCACGCGGCAGGACGGGACCCGGGTGCTCTACCGGCTGGAAAATGAACACGCGCGGCAGTTGGTGGCGGACGCCATCTTCCAGGCCGAGCATGCACTCGGCGGCGAACCTGCCCACCACCGCGCTCCCCACAAGCAGGTCCCCCACAACCAGGGCTTCGTCCACACCGGACAGGGGAACGCGTCGTGAGCGGCCCGCACCGCGGGTCAACGCACGGCCACAGCCACCCGCACGGGACGGACCACGGCGGCCACCAGCACGACCACGACCACGACCACGACCACGACCACGGGCATCATCACCACACCGGCTTCAAGGGCTGGCTGATGGAGCTCTTCGTTCCGCACACGCATGACGCCGCAGATTCCATTGACGATGCCATGGAGGCCAGCACCGAGGGCATCAGGGCGCTGAAGATCAGCATGTTCGTCCTGCTGGCCACGACGGCGCTGCAGTTCCTGGTGGTCCTGTTCAGCAGTTCGGTGGCCCTGCTCGCGGACACCATCCACAACTTCTCGGACGCCCTGACCGCGGTGCCCCTGTGGGTGGCCTTCATCCTGGGACGCAGGGCCGCCACCCGCCGCTACACGTATGGCTACGGCAGGGCTGAGGACCTGGCCGGACTGTTCATCGTGGCCGTGGTGGCCCTCTCCGCAGTGGTGGCCGGCTGGCAGTCCGTGGACCGGCTGATCCATCCCCAGCCGCTGCAAAACCTCGGCTGGGTCATCGCCGCCGGCCTGATCGGCTTCGCCGGGAATGAGGCCGTGGCAATCTACCGCATCCGGGTTGGCCGGAGGATCGGTTCCGCGGCGCTCGTGGCGGACGGTGTGCATGCCAGGACGGATGGCTTCACTTCGCTCGCGGTGGTCATCGGAGCGGTGGGGGTCATGCTGGGTTTCCCGCTGGCTGATCCGATCGTCGGGCTGATCATCTCCGCTGCCATCATGGTCCTGCTGTGGGGAACGGTCCGCAGCATTGGGCGCCGGCTCATGGATGGCATCGAGCCGGACCTGGTGTCGCGTGCCGAAGCCGCGCTGGCGGCGACGCCGGGCGTCCTGGCAGTCCGGCACCTGCAGCTGCGGTGGTCCGGGCACCGGTTGCAGGGCTCGGCACGGATTGACCTGGCGGACATGGCATTGTCCCGGGCGGAAGCGGTCCTTGAAAGCGCCGAACACCGACTGCGTCATGCACTGCCCAAGCTGGACCACGTGCTCCTGGTTCCAGGCACCCGGCGCTAAAGGCCGCCAACGCAGAAGTGACCCGGCCGGGCAGCGCCGGCCGGGTCACTTCCCGGGTTTTGCTTTGAGGCTTCTAGGCCCGCGCAGCCTTGCCGGGCAGGGCCAGCTTGAAGACCTTGGCCCAGGACGAACCCACCTGCTTCAGCAGCGGGCCGGTGGTGTACTTCAGGCCATAGCGCTGGCAGATCTCGCGGACCTTGGGCGCCACCTCGGCGTACCGGTTGGAGGGCAGGTCGGGGAAAAGGTGGTGCTCGATCTGGTGCGAGAGGTTGCCGGTCATGAGGTGCATGAACTTGGAGCCCGAGATGTTCGCCGAGCCGATCATCTGCCGCACGTACCAGTCACCGCGGGTTTCGCCGTCAACCATCTCTTCGGTGAAGGTGTCGGTTCCTTCCGGGAAGTGGCCGCAGAAGATAACCGCGTGGGCCCACACATTGCGGACGGCGTTGGCAGTGATCGTGCCGAACAGCGCCTGCTTGCCGGATCCGGTCAGCATGGCGACGGCAGGAGTGGCCGCGTAGTCCTTGGTGAACTGGGTAACGACTTTCTTGCCCAGCGCCTTGAGGTCCTTGAGCAGGGCTTCCTTGGACTTGGTGCCTTCCTTGTACTCGGTCAGCTCGAGGTCGTAGATGGCGATGCCCCACTCGAAAACCGGCGCCAGGATGGCATTGAACAGCGGGTTGGCCAGGTTGATGGGCTTCCACGGCTGGTTCTCGTCCATGCGCAGAAGGTTGTATCCGACGTCGTTGTCCTTGCCCACCACATTGGTCCAGCGGTGGTGCAGGTCATTGTGGGTGTGCTGCCAGGACCGCGAGGGCGTGACGAAGTCCCATTCCCAGGTTGTGGAGTGGATGTCCGGGTCCCGCATCCAGTCCCACTGGCCGTGCAGGATGTTGTGGCCCAGCTCCATGTTTTCCAGGATCTTGGCCAGGCTCAGCAGGGTGGTGCCGGTAACCCAGGCGGCTTTGTTCTTGCTGACCAGGAGGGCGGCGCGGCCGGAAATCTCCAGGCCGCGCTGGATCTTGATCATCCGGCGGATGTAGGCAGCATCCTCGGCCCCGCGCTTGGCCAGGACCTCGTCCCGGATGGCGTCCAGTTCGCGGCCGAGTTCAGCTACCTGCTCGTCGCTGAGGTGCGCGGCGGCCGGCGGGCGGACGGTGGGGCTCCCGGATTCGGCGAGTTTGCCCGGGCGCGTCCGTGAGGTGCCGGCGCTGGCTCCTCCGGCGGCCGTGGTCTTTGTGGGTGAGATGACAGTCATACGGTACTGCTCCTCAGAGTTCGAGGTTGACGGGCCCGGCGGCTGCC
Source organism: Arthrobacter sp. Soil761 (assembly GCF_001428325.1). Lineage (NCBI taxonomy): Bacteria > Bacillati > Actinomycetota > Actinomycetes > Micrococcales > Micrococcaceae > Arthrobacter > Arthrobacter sp. Soil761. The sequence goes on from NZ_LMSF01000023.1 coordinate 45,743, forward strand.
GAGACACACGTTTGGATAAGTTGGCCTGGTTCGCCATGGATTTCCCCGGTCCGCAGGTCGCGGACCTGGCCGGCCAGGAGCGGTGTGAGGCAGCTGTGGCAGATGCCCATCCGGCAGCCGCTGGGCATCAGCACCCCGGCGTCCTCGCCGATGTCCAGGATGGGGGTGTCGCCGTCGGCCTCCACCTCCCGGTCCGAGGCTTCGAAGGTGACCAAGCCGCCGTCGTGCCCTACACCGGCGTTGAAGGTGGTGTTGAAGCGCTCGATCATGAGGTTGCCGGCGTCTCCGGCAACGGCGACGTCGGTCCCCGGCGCCCGGGTGGTCAGCGCAGCGCGCTTCCAGAGGGCCTCGGCGTCGTCCAGGAAGCTGTCCGGACCGCAGGCGTAGGCAGCCCGGTCCTTCCAGTCGGGGCAGATTTCGTCCAGCTCCTTGGTGCTGGAGAAGTCCATCCGCCCCTGTTCACCGGTGTACCAGTGGGCCAGGCGGAAGTTGGGGAACTGGTCCGCGAGTTCGGCCAGCTCTTCACGGAACAGGCTGTCGCCCGGAGTGCGTGCGGAGTGGACCAGCACGACGTCGGCATCCGGACGCCGCGGCACAAGGGTACGGATCATGGACATCACCGGGGTGATGCCACTGCCCGCCGTAACCATCAGCAGGGGCCGGGGGTGCTCCGGAAGCACGAAGTCGCCCTGCGGCGGAGCCAGGAACAGGACATCGCCGGGCTTGGTGGTGCGCACCAGCGTGCCGGACACGGCGCCGACGTCCGTGACGGTGATGGCAGGATCCTTGCCTGCCGGAGCGCTGAGCGAATAGGAGCGCCAGTGCCGGACGCCGTCCAGTTCGACGCCGATGCGGGCCCACTGACCGGCAAGGTGCGCCTTCCAGCCGCGGCCGGGGCGGAAGAAGATGGTGGCCGACTGGGCCGTCTCCTGGACCACGCGGGTGACCACGCCGCGCAGTTGCCTGGCTGAGTAGACAGGGTTGAATAGTGCCAGAATGTCTTCCGGCGCCAAAGGGGTGGTAAGCACTGAGGCCGCCTGGGCCAGCTGACGTAGCCGGATCATACGGTTAAGCCTAGAGCGGTGCGAGCCATATATCTCTCTCTCCGTCATATGACCGTTCCGCAGTCACACACTAGTTAAGGGCGCGAAGCCCCCACGCCGCACTATAAGAGTAACGGTTCGGTCTCACAAATTGTTCCCGCACCTGGTTTCCGCACGTTATTGGCGGCTCCAGCCCAGGGCCGGGGCGACGTGCCCGGCGATGTTTCCCAGCAACTTGGCGTTGAAGTCCACGCCCAGTTGGTTGGGAACGGTCAGCAGCAGGGTGTCCGCTGCCTGCACTGCCGCATCGGCTGCGAGTTGTTCCGCCAGGAGGTCCGGCGCGCCCACGTAGCTCTTGCCGAACCTGGCAGTCAGTCCGTCGATAACGCCCACCTGGTCGCGGCCGTCACGAAGGGCGCTGCCGGCGAAGTAGTAGTTGTCCTCCTCATCCACGATGGGAAGGACGCTGCGGCTGACCGAAACACGCGGGGCATGGGTATGTCCTGCTGCCGCCCACGCGTCCCTGAACAGCTGGATCTGTTCGGCCTGGAGTTCATGGAAGGGGACACCGGTGTCCTCGGTGAGCAGTGTGGAGCTCATCAGGTTCATGCCCAGTTCCGCGGCCCAGACGGCGGTCTTCCTGCTGCCGGCGCCCCACCAGATCCGTTCCGCGAGGCCCGGGGACTGGGGCTGGACGGGGAGGAGGCCGGTGGCGCCGCCGGCGTACCTGGGGTCCGCCTCAGCCATGCCGGCACCCGTGATGGCCTTGCGGAAGACGGCGGTGTGGCGCCGGGCCATGTCGGCGTCGGTCTCCCCCGGCTGCGGCCGGTAGCCGAATGCCGACGCGCCTTCCCGGGCCGGCTCGGGTGACCCGCGGCTGATGCCCAACTGCAGCCTGCCACCGCTGATCAGGTCTGCCGCTGCAGCCTCCTCCGCCATGTACAGGGGATTTTCGTAGCGCATGTCGATGACGCCGGTGCCAATTTCGATCCGGCTGGTGCGGGCTGCGATGGCTGACAGGAGCGGGAAAGGTGATGCCTGCTGCCTGGCGAAGTGGTGGACCCGGAAGAATGCCCCGTCCACGCCGAGTTCTTCAGCGGCAACCGCCAGTTCGATCCCCTGGAGCAGGGCGTCCGCCGCCGTCCTGGTGCGCGAGCCCTGGCCGGGGCCCCAGTGGCCGAATGAAAGGAATCCTATGCGCTGCATACCTTGCCCAACTGTCCGGATACCGGTGGCATTCCCGGCTGGAAAGATGGCTCCGTGGGCATACCGGAGGAAACCGTCAGTATTTTCAAGGCCATTGTGTTGTTCGTGCTGGCCGCGGCAGCGGAGATCGGCGGCGCCTGGCTGGTGTGGCAGTCCGTCCGCGAAGGCAGGGACTGGTGGTGGGCCGGACTTGGCGTGGCCGCGCTCGGCGCCTACGGCTTCGTGGCCACCCTGCAGCCGGACGCGCACTTCGGCCGGATCCTGGCGGCCTATGGCGGGGTGTTTGTGGCAGGTTCCCTGGCATGGGGCATGGTCTTTGACGGCTTCCGCCCCGACAGGTGGGATATCACAGGCTCCCTGGTTTGCCTGCTGGGTGTTGCCGTGATCATGTTTGCCCCGCGGAGCGGCGGCTAAACTGGCCCGGTGACCAACAGTGAGCAGCCGCCCGGCCCGCCCCCGCGCGGAAAAATGGCCGAACGGCTGCTCCCCGGCGGCGAGGAACCGGACCCCCGCTTCACGCTTGCCAACGAGCGCACCTTCCTCGCCTGGATCCGCACGTCGCTGGCGCTGCTGGCAGGCGGCATTGCCGTTGAGGCGTTCACGTCCGGACTTTTTGTTGAGCCTGTCCGTAAAGGCCTTGCGGTCCTCCTGCTGCTGCTGGGCATGATGCTCAGCGGTGGTGCCGCGGTGCGGTGGCTTCGGGTGGAGCGGAGCATGCGCACCAGGGCCCCGCTGCCCCTGCCGTTTTTCGTGCCCCTGTTGGCCGGGGCAGGGGCGTTGGCTGCCGCCGTCGTCCTGGTCTTTATCCTCTGGCGCTGAGCCTGTGGCAGCCCATGTTCCCAGCCCCCACGGCGATCCCGGCCTCCAGCCCGAGCGGACCGCCCTGGCATGGGGCCGCACCATGCTGGCGTTGGTGACGGCGAGCGCCTTCTTCCTGCGCTGGCTACCCGTCTACGGGTTACCCATCCTGATGCTGCCGGCGATTTCCGGCGGCGCCGCCCTTGCCATCTACCTCACGCAGCGCCGCCGGTACCGGGCCAGGTCCCATGGCCTGGCAGGCGAAAGCATCGAAGCGGACCTGCCTGCCGTGCTCTGGACCGCTCTCGCCGGAGTGGTCCTTGGCGGACTTGGCATTGTTGTGGTCCTGATCAGTCCGTAGAACACAGCCAGCCCCTGGAACACAGCCGGTTCCTAGAACATCGGCAGGACGAAGCCGGCCAGGAGCGCTACCGAGCCGATCGCCGTCAGGCAGCGGCCCAGGACCGAGGCTGTCCTGCCGGCTTCCTCCGGCGCGGTGGTCTGCCACTGCGTTGGGCGCTTGGGGTGGTAGTAGATGGGGAGGGTGTCTCCCGCCGCCATGTCCCTGATGTCGTAGGGAGACATGGGGGCGTTGTGGACCTGGTGCTTCCGGTCGAACCAGCGGAACCCCACGCCGGTGGAATCGGAGTACACCACGGCCTCGGCCACGTCCCAGGGGTGCACGAAGCGGCGGAGGAAGCCGGTGTAGAAAAGCAGTCCCAGCCCGGCGGGCAGGCACAACCAGGTGAGCACTTCCAGGATGGGACCTGCCATATCGAGCGCAGTGGGCATGAAGTTGATGGTACCGCGCGGGGACTGGTGGCTTCAGCACCTGATCCGTACGCTGAAGGTGACCGGTCCGGAGTTAGGGGAAGCCATGAATGATCAGGACATTTTGACGCACATCCAGGCCCTGGTGGAGGAGGAGCACTCGCTGCGCGAGGGATCGGGCAGCGGGCAGGCCCCGGACCCGGCGCGGTTGAAGTACGTGGAAGAAAGCCTGGACCAGTGCTGGGACCTGCTGCGCCAGCGCCGGGCCAAGAAGGATTCCGGGGAGAACCCGAACGACGCCGAGGCCCGCCCCATCAGCGAGGTTGAGGGCTACCGGCAGTAATGCGTATTGCAGTAGCGCAGATCATCAGCGGTGCAGACACCGCCGCCAACCTTGAACTGATGTGGGACTACGCCGCGCAGGCCAGTAATGCGGACGCGCAGTTGGTTGTCTTTCCCGAAGCGACGATGCGCGCGTTCGGGCACTCCCTCAGGGACATTGCCGAGCCCCTCGACGGCCCGTGGGCCAGCGAGGTCCGCAGGATGGCCCGGGAGCTGGAGATCACGATTGTGGCCGGCATGTTCACGCCGGGGAAGGACGGCCGCGTCCGCAACACGCTGCTGATCACCGGACCCGGTGTGGATGCTTCCTACGACAAGATCCACCTCTTCGATGCCTTTGGGTTCACGGAGTCCAGGACAGTGGACGCAGGGGAAGGGCCGGTTACGTTCGAACTGGACGGGACCGTCTTCGGCCTTGCCACCTGCTACGACGTGCGCTTTCCCGGCCTGTTCACGGCAAACGCGAACGCGGGGGCGCAGGTGAACATCGTGTGCGCTTCCTGGGGCGCCGGGGAGGGCAAGGCCGAGCAGTGGGACCTGCTGGTTCGCGCACGGGCGCTGGACAGCACCGCGTTCGTGATTGCCTGCGGCCAAGGGGATCCCGAAACCGTCGGCGCTGGTCCCGCCGGAACAGCACCCACGGGAATCGGCCACAGCGCGGTTGTGACCCCACTCGGCAAACCGCTGGTGACCCTTGGCGGAAAACCCGAACTCGCCGTCGTCGATATTGACCCCGCCACGGTGGCCGACGTACGGGCCAACCTGCCGGTCCTGGCCAACGCGCGCAGGTTCTGACCCTGTGAGCTGCCGTTCATAGCTCTGAAACAGAAGGCCAAGCAGGGTACGACGGCGTTTCTCACCTTAGGTGCGCTGCGTCGCCTGTGCCGGCGGGGAAGTTTTGGGAAGGTGCCAGCGTGGGTGGCTCCGGCCAGAGAAGCCGTTTACATTCCCGAAACATACCGGATACGTGAACTTCACGCGGGAGCGATTTGTGTAACGTGCCTGCAACTTTAAGCGGCATTGACTGAAACACGCGACGCCAAAAATGGATCCCGGGGGAAATGCTTGGGGCCAAAACAGGCCCCGGACCAAGATCACGTTGCGAAGGGACCCACCGGTGGAAATCACTGCCCAACACGTCTGGCTGATGATTTCGGCCGCCATGGTACTGCTGATGACCCCTGGGCTCGGCCTCTTCTACGGCGGCATGACCCGCGCCAAGGCCGCGCTGAACATGATCATGATGAGCTTCATCTCCGCCGGGATCGTGGGCGTGGTGTGGGTTCTCTGGGGTTACTCCATGACTACCGGAGACGGCATCCTGGGGCTCTTCGGCAATCCCTTCACGAGTTTCGGCCTGCAGAACCTGATGGGCTCGCCGGACCTCCTCAAGGCCGGTTACAGCGCCACCTTCGCCATCATCACCGTGGCCCTGATCAGCGGCGCCATCGCCGACCGCGCGAAGTTCAGCGCATGGGCACTGTTCGTTCCCGTGTGGATCACCCTGATCTACTGCCCTCTCGCCTACATGATCTGGGGTGGCGGGCTGATGAGTGCAGGCGGGGCCGTCACCGCAATCTTCGGCCAGGTCATCGATTTCGCCGGTGGCGCCGTGGTGGAAATCAGTTCAGGAACTGCCGCGCTGGTGCTGGCCATCATCGTGGGCCAGCGCCACGGCTTCGCTAAGGACCCCAATCACCGCCCCCACAACCTGCCCTTCATCATGCTGGGCGCGGCCATCCTGTGGTTCGGCTGGTTTGGCTTCAATGGCGGCGCCGCAACCAGCGCTGAACAGGCCGGCCTCATCTGGATCAACACGCTGGTGGCCCCCGCCGCGGCCATGCTCACCTGGCTCATCACCGAAAAGATCCGCCACGGGCACCCCACCTCCCTGGGCGCCGCCTCCGGCGTTGTGGCCGGCCTTGTGGCCATCACCCCTTCCTGCGCCAACGTCAGCCCGGTGGCAGCAATCGGCCTGGGCCTGGTGGCGGGAGCGGCATGCTGCGTATTCGTGGACCTCAAGTACCGGTTCGGCCTTGATGACTCCCTCGACGTGGTGGGCGTCCACCTGGGGGCCGGCCTCATTGGCACCCTGTCCCTGGGATTCATCGCCCTCCCCGTGAACGGCCAGGGCGGCGGCCTCTTCTACGGCGGCGGTGTCCAGCAGCTCATCGCCCAGACAGCCGCCGTCGTCATCACCTTGCTGCTGTCCGGACTTGGCACGGCGGTCATTGCGCGGATCATCAACAAGGCGGTGGGCTTCCGCGTCAGCCACGAGGCCGAGACCGCCGGCGTGGACCTGTCCGAGCACGCCGAGACCGCCTACGCGTTCGGCGAGATCGGAGCAGGCTTCAACCCCCTGCGCCAGGCAGCTGCGCACATCCCGACCGCTGCTGCTCCCGCGGAGCGGCACGCCCGGGAAGACTCCTTCGCGTAGCTTCCGCAGCCGCGGCCTAAGAATCTAGTCCGCAAGGATTTTGTAAAGCGCCCGGCGGGTTTCATCCATCTTCTCGATCGCAGCAGCACGCTGTTCCTGGGTCACGCCGGTGCGGAACTGATGGATGGCGCCCAGGAGCTTGCCGATGCTTTGGTGGAAGTCCCTGTCGGCGCTGTCCGGTTCGGCGTTCCAGGCGTTCTCCATCTCCTCGGCATGCTCTGCCACATAGGCCCTGCCTGCGTCCGTGAGTGCGAACTCGGTCCCGCGGCCTTCACTGAGCGCCTCGATCAGGCCCTCATCCACCAACTGCTGGAGCGTGGGGTAAATGGATCCCGGGCTTGGCCGCCACATTCCGCCGGTCTTTGCGGCGATGGTCTTGATCAGTCCGTAACCATTGGATGGCGCCTCCGCAAGGAGCGAGAGGATGGCTGCACGGACATCGCCCCGGCTGGCCCGCCGGCCGCCCCGCCCGAAACCCGGGCCAAAGCCCGGCCCGAATCCGGGTCCGAAACCAGGTCCAAAACCAGGTCCGAAACCGGGACCAAAGCCCGGACCCCGGTGCCCGTGCGGTCCCCTGTGGCCCCTCCCCCGTTCGAAGCGGCCCTTGCCGAATTCCGGGCCGGGATTCCTGTCATCAAATATGCCTTTCATGGTGGCATGGTCCTTTCGTTTTCAGAAGCTCGCTGTTTTATTCAGCGATAGCTAACGATATGTCGGTAACTATCGCTTGGTCAATGGTTCGGTGTGACCAAATCCTGACCTTCCGCCACTGTTTCGGCCCTTGGCAGGGGCGTATCCTGTTCCCACCTCACAGGACGAGGGCTGAGGAATGGTGAAGAAGCGGAAGCGCAGGGGCGGTTTTGGCGCGGCCCTGGGACGGATCCTGGGGTTCCTCGCAGCGAGCGTCATGTGCGGCGTGCTGGCAGCCAGCCTGGTGGTTCCGGCTGTGGCAGCCGCCGGGATGGGCGTCAGTTCCTCCATTGGCTTCTTCGAAAGCCTGCCGGCGGAATTGACGGTGCAGCCGCCGTCGCAGGCTACGAAGGTCCTGACCGCCGATGGGCAACCGATCGCCACGTTTTACGCGGAGAACCGTGTGCGGGTACCGCTGGACCAGATGTCGCCCTTCATCAAGACCGGCATTGTCGCCATCGAGGACAGCAGGTTTTACGACCATGCGGGTGTTGATCCGCAGGGGATCCTGCGGGCGATGGTGTCCAACCTGACCAAGGGCGGCGAGCAGGGCGCCTCGACCATCACCCAGCAGTACGTCACCAACGTCCTGAACGAGGCACAGCTCTCACAGGACAGGCCGGACGCGGTGGTCCTGAACGGGCAGAAGACCCTTGGCGACAAACTGCGGGAAATGAAGCTCGCCATCACGCTGGAGAAGAAGTACACCAAGGACCAGATCCTTGAGGGTTACCTCAACATCGTGTTCTTCAGCAGCAACGCCTACGGAATTGAAGCCGCGGCACGCTACTTCTTCAGCACCAGCGCGAAAGACCTCACCCTTCCCCAGGCAGCCTTGCTGGCCGGGCTGGTCAACAGCCCAACCCTGTACAACCCGGCCACCAACCCGGACAAGTCCATTGTGCGCCGCAACCAGGTCCTGTCCGAAATGCTGCGCCTGCGCAAGATCACCCAGGCCCAGCATGACGAGGCCGTGGCCGCTCCGATTGAATTGAAGATCACGCCCCAGCAGCAGGGTTGCGCCAATGCGGCCATCGCGCCGTACTTCTGCGATTACATCTCGCACCTGATCCTCAACAATCCCGCCTACGGCCCGACGGAACCTGAACGGGAACGAAGGCTGTACCGGGGTGGGCTCACTATCGTCACCACCCTGGACAGCAGGCTTCAGTCTGCCGCACAGGCCCAGGTTGACGGCACCGCAGGCGCAAATCCTGACCGGTGGGCAGCTTCGCTGGTAACCATCCAGCCCGGCAGCGGCAAGATCCTGGCGATGGCCCAAAACACGGTGTTCCTTCCGCAACCCGGCAAGTTCGACACCAACCTCAACTTCAACGTGGATGCCAAGGACGCCCAGGGCAACGACCTGAACGGCGCCGGAGGTTTCCAGCCCGGGTCCACCATGAAGCCCTTCACCTTTGCGGAGTGGCTGAACGAGGGAAAGTCGATCACCGCCGAAGTGGACGCCTCACGCCGCGTCTATCCCCTGGGGTTCCCGTGGAAGGACAGCTGCGGAAAGGTGCTGGGAGCCTACAGCACCGCGCAGGCAAACCCCGCCCTTGGTGCTGCCGACGACCTGCAGAATGCCGAGGACGGCTTCTACCGGCCGATGCCCGTCAACTACGGCCTGTACAACTCGATCAATACCGCCACCTTCGCCGCGGCAGCGCAGCTGGACTTCTGCGGCATCCAGAAGATGGTGGATGCCGTCGGGCTGCACAGTGGCCTCGACAGCACCCCGGTCAACATGCACCAGCTGGGCAACCTGCTGGGCGGAACCGGCGTTGCCCCCCTTACCCTTGCCAATGCCTTTGCCACTTTCGCCACGGACGGCCGCTTCTGCGCACCCATTGGACTGGTTGATGTCACGGATGCAGCCGGGGCGAAGCTGCCTGCCCAGGCCCCGGACTGCCACGATGCCGTCAAACCGGACGTAGCCCGCGGCGTCAACTCGGTACTGCAGGATGTCCTGAAGAGGGGCTCCGGTGTCTGGATCAACCCGAAGGTCCATGACAAGGTCCCCACCGCAGCCAAGACCGGGACCTCGAACAACAACGGTTCCACCTGGGTGGTGGGATACACCACCGGCATGGTCACCGCTTCCTTCTTCGGGGATGCCCTGGAAGGCCAAAAGCGGCCAGGACAAAACGTGACCATCAACGGCACCTTCTACCCCCGGCTGGACGGATACATGATCGCCGGTCCACAGTGGGCCAACTACATGCTCAAGGTGGCGCCGCTTTATCCCGCAACCCCGTTCGCGCCGCCTCCCGCTTCGATGATTGGTCCCAGCCCCACCCCGAAGCCGTAGGCCCTGGCTTCAGCGGAGCGGCAGACCTCAGGGTCCGACAGCGACAGCCACCCAGAAGCCCTATGTGGAAAACCAGCTGACCGCCGATAACTGTCCCCCCATCTGCCAGCCGGCTCCATGAGCAGTGGAACCCTTATTCCTGGCCCGTCCCCTTCCACAACCGCTTCCACCACGAACGCTGGGGCTCCGGTTCGACAGGAACTTCCACACTCCGCGCCGCACGCCGGCTGCGCCAGCGCTCCACTTCCTCCTCCACGTCACGGGTCTTGGTGACCACCGGCGGCCCGCCCTGCAGCTGGCGGCGGGCATCGATCACGCGCCGGTTGAAATCCTGAAGGAGGTCCCGGACCTGCTGCTCGGTGTACTGGGTATCCAGCTTGGCTTCGAGCTCAGCGTCCTCGGCGCGGAGCAGGATGGCAGCCGGGCCCAGGCCGCTGATATGTTCCCGCTGGATCAGCCCCTTGACCCACCAGTCGGGATCGTACGAGTCCCCCAGGCCGGGGATCGGTTTGCCCGCGTACTTGAGGTTGTCGAACTTGCCCTGTGCCATGGCGTCCCGGACCAGGTACTCGGCGCGGGCGGCATCACTGACTTTCCTCCGCTTCTCACGCTCCCTCTCGTCGAGGGCGTCCAGCGCGGCTTCCTCCTCGGCACTGATGCCGGCGCCGCGGTATGAACGGAGCTCCACTGCCCTCTCCAGGCGCTTCCGGAAATCCCCTGTCCCGCCGCTCATTGCTGCCACCGCCTTCCCTCGGCCTGAACCACCTTCCAGTATTTCAACGGGCGGCTTCCTTGTTCAACGGCAAAGGTGGGCGGACGACGGCGGGACGTCCCGCCGTCGTCCGCCCACCAGATGCTGTGGCGGGAGTTCGTCGTGGCAGCCGTGCAGTCAGGCGTTGGCGTGCTCGGCGAGGATGCCGTCGATCTGGCCCACGGCTCCCTTCAGGCCCTCCTCCATGCCCATGGCCACCATCTGCTCCAACTGCTCCTCGGATTCAAAGGACGACTGGATGGTCATGCGGGTACGCTCCCCCAGCGGCTCCAACGTGACCGTGGCGTGGGTGACGCCCAGGTCGCCGGTGGGATTGCCGTCGTCGTCCGCGAACCCGTCGTCGAACTGCAGCGTCCGCGGGGCATCAATCGCTGTGAATTCCCACCAGCCGTGGGCCTTCTCCCCCTCCGGGCCGGTCATGTAGTAGTTGGCACGGCCGCCGGGGACGAATTCCAGTTTGTGGAATGTGGCCGGCCAGGTGGGTGGGCCCCACCAGCGCTCCAGCTGGCGGGGGTCCTCCCACAGCTGCCACACACGATCGACGCCGGCGTCGAACTCTGCGACCAGGGTGAGGGTCAGCGCCTCCGGGTTCTTGTCCATAGTGATGACTGCCATGGCAAAGCCTTCCTAACCTTCAGCGAGAATGTCTGCCATCCTGGCGGCGCGCTGCCGCCAGATTTGTTCATATTCGTCGAGCAGCTGCCGGGCTTTCCGCAGTCCTTCATGATTGCCCCGCACGATCTGCTCCCTTCCGCGTTTTTCCTTGGCGACCAGGGATGCCCGCGCCAACACCGCCACATGCTTCTGGACGGCCGCAAAACTCATGGCATAAAGCGCTGCCAGGCCGGAAACGGAGTACTCGCCGACAGTCACCCGGCGGACGATGTCCCGCCTGGTGGAATCGGCGAACGCCTGGAAGAGGCGGTCCAGTTCAGTCTCAGTCAGCGTATCTACAACCATTTGGTTGTAGATTAGCCCTCAGTTGGACGTGCGTCAATGGTCCTGCCGTGGGCACCCCGGCCGTGCCGGTATCTTGAAGGCCATGAGCATCTTCCTCGCCGGGGCGGGCCCGGATCCGCTGGCATTCCAGGAGGTCTTCGACCGGTTCGCACTCGACGTCCGGGAACATGCCGGCCGCCGGACTCCCCGCATCGCCGTAGCCGTGCACCAACGCGGCGGCAACCTGCAGGAACTCGTGGCCGCCTGCGCCGAACCCCTCCAGGCCAGGATCGAGTGCGAAATTGCTGCCGTACCGCTTCCAGACGGCAAGCCTGCCGACCCCGGCGCTTTCGCGAAAGTCGATGCGGTGGTGGTGGGCGGCGGTCTCACACCGGCCTATTGGGAGGCCCTGCACCCCGCGGCCGCAACGATACGGCGCCTGGTTGCCGACGGCGCACCCTATCTGGGGTTTTCCGCCGGCGCCATGGTGGCACCCCGGCGGGCGTTGGTTGGCGGATACAAGGTCAACGGAGTGGAAGTTTGCGGCGAAGAGTGCTCGGAGGGCCTGGACTCAGTGGATATCCGCGAGGGTCTGAGGCTGGCCGGGTTTTCCGTGGATGTCCATGCCGCCCAGGCCGGGACCCTGAGCCGTGCCGTGGGCGCCGTGGCAGCTGGCCTGGTGGAAAGGACGGTGGCCATTGACGAGCACACAGCCGTGGTTTTAGCGGCCTTGGGCGACGGGGACTACGACGTCATCGGCAGCGGCCACTGCTGGGACGTTCACCGAAGCGGAGGGACCGCCGTCGTATCCTTGAGAGCTGCACCCTGACCAGGCCGGGATCAGGTTGGCCACCTGCCGGCTACGAGTCGAAGTGCGTGCGGACGCTGGTGCCGGACAACTGCTCAATCAGTTCCTTGGCAACATCCCGGAGCTTACGGTTGCGGTTGCTTGAGACCTTGGTGAGGATCTCCATCGCCTCTTCCTGCGAGCATCGGTTCTGCGCCATGATCACGCCGCAGGCCAGATTGATGGCGGTCCTGCTCTCAAGGGCGGCTTCCAGGTCGTCGGCCCGGTTTTCGCTCGTGTTGATGCGCACGGAGAGCTGCATGGTGTTGTGGGCGGCACCAGCGAAACCAACCGCCTTATCGTATACATCAGCGGTGAACGCGTGGGGTTTGGCGGCGAAAAAGTTCAACGCCGCCCTTGCATCACCGGTTATCACCAACGGCACGCCAAGGCTGCTGCGCACGCTGTGCTCGGCCAACTTCTTGTTGAAGTCCGGCCATCTCGGGTCTTCTGCGACGTCGTCAATCATGATCGGAGTCATCTCCCGGAGGGCACGGACGCAAGGCCCGTCGCCCAACAGCTGCTCTATGTGGTCGAGCTCCAGCGCACGGTCGCTGCTGCCGGCTGCAGTGGCAGGACGCCGCCGGACTTTGAGGGTGACAGCACACTCGATCGTGTTGTTCGCAGCTTCGGAGACCGCTGCGGCAGCCATGCCCGACAGCCCGGACAGGAAATCCACAATGCCCTCCGCGCCCACCAGGATTTCCTGCAGCTGACGGACCGACTCGTTATCTGCTGATGTCGACATGCTGCAATCCTACTGTTGCAGCCAAGCGGCGCGTGGAGACGCCAAGTGGTTAACCTATGCTGGAGAGATGCCCCAGCACCTGCCCATTGACGAGCTCAGCATTGTGATTGCTCGGATTCAGGGATTGTTGCTGACAGAGGAAAAGGTGGGCACCGCGGTCAGCCTCCTGGCGCGGGCCGCCAAGGAGTCAGTCCCGGGCACCATCGGTGCTGGCGTGTCCCTGCTTGACTCCCGGGGCCGGCGGACCAGCAGCGGCTACACCGACGGGGTGGTGGAACAGGCTGACGCCGAACAGTACCGCCATGGCGAAGGTCCCTGCCTGACAGCCTGGGCGGCAGAGATTCCCGTCCTGGTCCAGGACCTCCACGACGACATGCGGTGGCCGCTATGGCGGGACTCGGTGCGGGGACTACCCATCCGGTCAGTGGTGAGTGCACCGTTGATGGCCGGCAAGGAAGCGATCGGCGCCCTCAAACTGTATGCCGCCACACCGTCCGGCTACGACGAAACCAGCGTGCGGCTGATTCAACTGTTCGCCGGGCCGGCCGCGACCCTTCTGTCGCACGTCCAAGGAAGCGAAGCTCCGCGCAAAATGACGGAAGGGCTGCAGACTTCGCTCCACAGCAGGGATGTCATCAACCGCGCCTGCGGTGTGGTGATGGAACGCCTGGGCACGACGCACAAGGCGGCGCTGCAACAGCTGATGAACCAGGCGCGGAACGAGCGCACCACCCTGCTGAACATCAGCGAATCCATTCTGGCCGGGACGCCGGCGTCCGGGATTTAGGCAGCGCGGATGGGTTTCGATCCACACGAACCGGAACAAAGGCGCCGGCTCCGTGCAGCCCTCAGGGCAGCGGATATCTCCGTGTCGGAGCTGTGGTTGAAGTACTTTGGCATGTCCGGAGACGCAGGCGAATATGAGGTGGAGGCCTACCTGCAGGGCCTTCTCTCGCTGCCGCCGATCCAGCGCGACCTGCTGGCGCTTGCGGCGAACGAGTTGATTGACGAGCGGCCGCGGCCGCGTGCGCCCTACTCCAATGACTTCACATCCAGGCCGGAGGCCACGGAAGAGGATGCGGATGGGGATGCGGAAGGGGATGACGACGGCGGCAGCGAACCAGGCGCCGCCGCGCCAGGCCCCTGAAGCAGCATCAGTGAGACGGGCATCAAACCCTGTTCGGAATCCCCTTTACAGGCGTAGTGTCGAATAAAGGATCACTGGCGCAACTAGGGATTGAGGCCTTATGGCCAACAACGATGCAGTCACCACCGCAGACCAGTATCAGGATTTATTGCTCAACACCCCGGAATTTTCGCAGTTCCTCCTGGGCCTTGCGACCATATCCGCGTCGCAGCTGGGGGGAGACGGGACGCCGGTGGCATGTACGGTCACCGTGGAGCGCGACGGCGCCCTGTCCACGTTTGCCTACAGCAGCGAAGAGGGCCGCCGGCTGGACGAGACCCAGTACGCCTTTGGCATAGGCCCATGCCTCGCCGCGCTCAGGGAGCAGCGCAGCGTATTGATCGACGACCTGCAGCTTGACCAGAGGTGGGCACCGTACACCTATGCCGTTGCAAAGCTGGGTGTGCGCTCGGTTTTGGCGGTACCCATCCGCACGGAGCCCCTTTCCCAAGCGGCCCTCAATTGCTACGCGCATGCTGTCCATGCCTTCGACCCCGAGACCGTCAAGCTGGTGGAGGACCAGGCGGCGTCGATGTCCCGCATCCTTCGGCTCGCACTGCGGCTCCACGCCCCTGAGGTCTTTTCCGAGGACCTGCGGGCCGCACTGAAGTCGCGCGCGGTGGTTGACGCGGCCATTGCGCTGGTTATGCTCCAGGCCCGCGGCGGCCGGGACGGCGCACTGGACCTCCTCCAGGCCGCTGCCGCATCCGGCAACCGCCGGATCCAGGAGATTGCGCAGGAGATCGTGGCGAGGGGCAGCCTTAATGCCGATCCGGGTGGGGGTAAAAGATGAATGTCGAATGGACCGGGGGCCGGACCAGCTGATCGAAGCCGACGAGCAAAGGCGTGGAGCAGCACTGCGCTTCCGTAACGCCGGAGTGGACTGTGCGCCCGCTCACAAGTGATGAGAATCACTCGCAATAATAGGGCATTTTGGTTGAGCAGGCACTTTCGTCATGGGCACTATGGAAGGGCAGGGCAGGACACATCGGCCCTCGACATCCTGGTGACGCAATGAGGCCCACCGGTGAGCACCGGCCACCGATCCTCTGAGCGCGGACAGGCCAATTGACCGGACGCAGCGCCGGCTTGATACAGGAAAGTCTGAACAATGACGTTTAATACTGCCGAATCCGTGACCCTGAAGATCTGGGACCGTACCTCACTCCACGAGACCCTCGATTCCGCGGTCAGCGACCTGTCGTCGCGCCACAACACCACCACCTGCCGCATCGCTGTCACGTGCAGCGGGCCCAACACCTTCACCCTGAGTGTGCGCGGCGACGAGGCGGCACTGGCCCTCTAGGCACTCCCACCACCAAGGGGCGCGGACGACGCCGGGGAACCACCCGCCGTCGTCCGCGCTTTTTTTGCTGCCCCGCGGGGACGGGGGCCCTGACCGCACAGCCTGGCGCAGCCCGCCGCCGCGGAACGGCGTAGCATTCGTGAGGTACGCGCAGCAGGACGGGGAGGAAACATGGATACCCAGCAAAAGCCCGGCCGGTTCAACCTCGGGTCCCTGGCAGTGCCGATCATCCAGGCACCGATGGCAGGCGGGCCCTCCACACCTCAGCTCGCGGCGGCTGCCACTGCCGCCGGCGGCCTCGGCTTCCTCGCGGCCGGATACAAGACCGCCGCGGCGATGCGCTCCGAGATTGAGACGGTGCGCTCACTCACCAGCCGGGCGTTCGGGGTCAACCTGTTCGTTCCCCAGCCGTCGGTCATCAGCCCGGCGTCCCTTCAGCAGTACGCGGCGTCCCTGGCCCCTGACGCCGAGCGCTTCGGTGTCAGCCTGGGCGAGCCACGGCATGACCATGACGACTGGGACAAAAAGCTCGAGGTCCTGCTGGAGCTCGCGCCGGCCGTTGTGTCCTTCACCTTCGACGTTCCCGCTACCGGCGTGGTCCAGGCCCTCCAAAAGCAGGGTGTGTATGTGGTCGCCACGGTGACGGACCGCGGCGAAGCGCTTCAGGCGCTTGAGGCAGGCGCCGACGCCCTGTGCGTCCAGGGCCCGGAAGCCGGCGGCCACCGCGGGACGTTCAAGGCGGATGTTCCGCCTCCCGAGGTGCCCCTGCATGGCATCCTCGAAGAGCTCTCCGACCTTGAGGTGCCGCTCATCGCGGCCGGCGGGATTGCCACGCCCGATGACACGCGGGCTGCCCTCGCCGTGGGTGCCGCGGCGGTCCAGGCCGGAACCGCCTTCCTCCGCGCGGATGAAGCGGGAACCAAGGCGGCGCACCGGGCCGCGTTGTCGTCATCGGAGCGGTTCACCACCACCGCCGTCACCCGCGCCTTCTCGGGCCGCAACGCCCGCGGCCTCTACAACGAATTCATGCGCCGCCACGACCCCGATGCCCCCTACGGCTACCCGGAGATCCACCACCTGACCACTCCCCTGCGGGCAGCGGCTGCAGCCGCCGGCGAGCCGGACTGGCTGAACCTGTGGGCCGGCATCAACTACCGGCATGCCGTGGACGGCCCCGCGGCGGCGATCCTCAAGAGCCTCGCCCCGTAGCGGGTTGATGCTTCTGCCACGGCTGCTGCTTCTGCCACGGACGACGGCGGGCCGGCCCCTTTCGGAGCCGGCCCGCCGCGCGGGGGTGGTGCTTTAGAGGGTGGCGGTGTCGATCACGAAGCGGTAGCGGACGTCCGAGGCAAGGACGCGCTCGTAGGCTTCGTTGATCTTCTCAGCCGGGATGACCTCGACCTCGGCGCCCAGGCCGTGCTCGGCGCAGAAGTTGAGCATCTCCTGGGTCTCGCGGATGCCGCCGATCATGGAACCGGCGAAGGAGCGGCGGCCGCCGATCAGTGCGAACGCATTGACGGGAAGCGGCTCGGCAGGAGCACCAACGTTGACCAGTGCGCCGTCAAGCTTCAGCAGGCCGAGGTAGGAGCTGATGTCGATTGAAGCGCTGACCGTGTTGATGATGAGGTCGAAGGAGCCGGCGAGCACCTCAAACGTGGCGGGATCGCTGGTGGCGAAGTAGCTGTCAGCGCCCAGGCGCAGGCCGTCTTCCTGCTTCTTCAGCGACTGGGACAGGACAGTCACGTCGGCGCCCATGGCGTGGGCGAGCTTGACGGCCATGTGGCCCAGGCCGCCGAGGCCGACGACGGCGACCTTCTTGCCGGGACCGGCGCCCCAGTGCCGCAGCGGTGAGTAGGTGGTGATGCCGGCGCACAGCAGCGGTGCGGCGACATCGAGTTCGATGCCCTCGGGGATGGTCACCACGAAGTCCTCGGTCACCACAACGTGGGTGGAGTAGCCGCCCTGGGTGATGGTGCCGTCGCGGTCAACGGCGCCGTACGTGCCAACGTTGCCCTTGAGGCAGTACTGTTCCTCGCCCTTCTGGCAGTTGGCGCACTCCTTGCAGGAGTTGACCATGCAGCCAACACCAACACGGTCGCCAACGGCATGCTTGGTCACCGCGGAGCCCACCTCTGTAACGATGCCCGCGATTTCGTGGCCGGGAACCAGCGGGTACTGCTGCCGGCCCCAGTCGCCGCGGACAGTGTGGATGTCCGAGTGGCAGATGCCGGCGAACTTGATGTCGATCATGACGTCGTGGGGACCCACCTCGCGGCGCTCAATGGTGGTTGCCACCAGGTCCTCCGTGGCGGACGGGGATGCATAAGCCTTGACGGTAGTCATGGTTCTCCTGTGATCTGTTGGGGGATAACTGAAATGCTACCGGGGTTGTTCGGATCAAACCCCGGAAAAGGTGGGGCCAGCGTGGCCCTGTTGTACCTGGTCTTGGCAGTCCTACCCTCTGCAGCCTGGCCAAGCCGGGTGAAACGTCAGGGCCGGAGGAGCACCTTGATGGCGCGGCGTTCGTCCATGGCCTTGTACGCCTCTGCTGCCTGGTCCAAGGGGAGTTCGAGGTCGAACACCTTTCCGGGGTTGATGTCGCCACGGAGGATCAGGTCGATCAGCTCGGGAAGGTACTGCCGGACCGGAGCGGGACCGCCGTGCAGGTGGACGTGCGAGTAGAACAGGTCCCGGCCTGGCAGCGCCACGTCATGGGAGACACCGACGAAGCCCACATGGCCGCCGGCACGGGTGGCGTGGATTGCCTGCAGCATGGATTCCTGCGTGCCAACGGCCTCGATGACCGAGTGTGCGCCGAGCCCGCCCGTGAGTTCCTTGATCTTCTTCACGCCTGCGTCCCCGCGCTCCTCGACGATGTCGGTGGCGCCGAATTCGCGGGCCAGGGCCTGCCGGTCGGCGTGGCGGGACATGGCAATGATGCGTTCGGCGCCCATCTGCTGTGCGGCCAGGATCCCCAAAAGCCCCACGGCGCCGTCGCCCACCACCGCCACGGTTTTGCCTGGTCCCGCTTCGGCCGCCTTGGCGGCAAACCATCCCGTGCCCAGGACATCGGAGGCGGCAAGCAGCGACGGAACCATGCCGGCGTCGGGCATCTCCGGCGTGGCCACCAGGGTGCCGTCCGCCAGCGGGACGCGCAGGTACTCAGCCTGCGCACCGCCCACGCCCTGCCGGTGGACGCAGCCGCTTTGGTAGCCGGAGCGGCAGATCTCACAGGTGTTGTCCGAGGCGAAGAAGGAGCCAACCACGAATTGGCCGGGGCGGACATTCTTCACGTCGGCGCCCACTTCTTCGACGATTCCCACGTATTCGTGGCCCATCGGCATGGGTTTGGCCAGTTTGTCTGCGCCCCGGTAGGGCCAGAGGTCGGACCCGCAGACACAGGCGGCAACGAGTTTGATGACCGCGTCGCTGGGCTGCCTGATGGCGGGTTTGTCACGGTCCTCGACGCGCACGTCTCCGGGGGCGTGCATGATGGCTGCGCGCATGCTGGGTCCTCCAAGGGGTGGAAAGCTGAAAACGGACAATCCCATCAAACCCGGCCCGGTGAACGTTAGCGAGGGCCCTGCTGTAACTGGTTCTGGCAGAACCTCCTTAGGGCGATGCCGATGGTCGTAACGTGGTCCCCATGGATAACCGAGCCGAGGTCCGACAGTTCCTGTCCTCCCGCCGTGGGCGCATCACCCCTGAGCAGGCCGGCATTGAACCGTACGGCGGCCGGCGGCGCGTACCGGGGCTGCGCCGCGAGGAGGTGGCCCGGCTGGCGGGCGTCAGCGTGGACTATTACACCCGG
This sequence comes from Arthrobacter sp. Soil761, assembly GCF_001428325.1. NCBI lineage: Bacteria > Bacillati > Actinomycetota > Actinomycetes > Micrococcales > Micrococcaceae > Arthrobacter > Arthrobacter sp. Soil761. Next base: position 64,950 of record NZ_LMSF01000023.1, read on the forward strand.
CTGGAACGCGGGAACCTCAGCGGCGTTTCGGACAGTGTCCTGGATGCCATTGCCGGTGCCCTGGAACTGGACCGCGCGGAACACGACCACCTCTACGACCTGGCCCGGGCGGCCAACACGTCGGGCCGGAAGAGGGCTGCGGGCGCAGGCGGGTCCGCGCCCTCGAAAGTGCGGCCCGAGCTGCAGTACCTCCTGGACACCATCACCGGGGCACCTGCGTTCATCGGCAACAACCGGATGGACATCGTGGCCGCCAACACCCTGGGCTACGCCCTCTACTCGGACATGTACCGTGCCCCGTCACGGCCGGCCAACCACTCCCGGTTCATCTTCCTTGACCCCCGGGCCCACAACTTCTACACCGACTGGGACCGGGCCGCCAACACCAATGTGGCCATCCTCCGCCGCGAGGCGGGCCGCAACCCGCATGACAAGGGCATCGCCGAACTCATCGGTGAGCTGTCCATGCGGAGTGACGAGTTCCGCACGCTCTGGGCAGCGCACAACGTCCGCCGCCACTACGCGGGGACCAAGTTCTTCCAGCACCCCGTGGTGGGCCTCCTGGAACTGAACTACCAGGTCCTGGGCCTGGAAGAGGACCCCGGGCACACGCTCACCGTGTATCCCGCCACTCCCGGCAGCCCTTCCGAGGAGGCCCTCAAGCTCCTGGCCTCCTGGGCGGCCACCGAAAAGATCGCGGACATGGCCCAGGGCCAAGTCCGCGCCTAGGCCACAGGGCTTCACCGGCCGCCGGCCTTCGCCCGCGCCTTGCCGTCCAGTCACATTAACCTCCGTTGCGGTTCGTGGCTCCGCGTTGCCTGGCTTGTCCCCATTGGTCCGCGTTTGTCGGCCGGATGGCGCCATAAGTAGCGCCGTTTCGCAGCGTTTAGCCTCCATTGCGTGCTGCTGGCCAACGCCCTGCGGACCGTGCTTGAGTGTTTTCACGGCACCGGCCAGGCCGTAAGCACCAGCCCAAAGCGCGGGCACGCCGCCGCGCCGACGGCCCCACCCACCTCACACGTCCACCCGGGCACACACCCCGGGGGCCGTCGTCGTACCCGGAATCTTTCCCCGAAAGGAACACCATGTCCTTCCCAGCACCCCCGCCCCACTCCAGCCCCGGCTCCCCGGCATTCACCCGCCGCCGTGCGCTGGGCGCACTTCTGGCGATTCCCGCCGTCGGCCTGCTGTCCGCCTGCGGCGGGACCGCCACCGCAGGCGGCGCCCGCATCAGCCAGGGCGCCCTGGAACCGCTGGCTGCCTCGGTGCCCGCCGGGACCACCATCAAGGTGGGCGATCCCAGCATCAAAGTGGCGCTGGAACTGTCCGGCCTGATCAAGGACCTGGACGGCTTCACGGTGGAGTTCGCCAACATCTCCGGCGGCCCGCAGACAACCGAGGCGTTCCGGGCGAACGCCCTGGACGTGGGGTCCGTGGCGGACATCCCGCCCATCCACGCCACCTGGACCGGCCTCGACGTCCGCATCATCGCCGCGGGCTACCGCCAGGATGCCGTGAACCATCCCATTTATGAGCTGGGCGTCGCCCCGGGAGCGGGCATCAGCCGCCTGGAAGACCTGCGCGGCAAGAAAGTGGCCTACAGCCCGGGCCAGGCGCAGGGTGCGCTGGTGCTGCGGATCCTGGACAAGGCCGGGCTCAGGCAGGAGGACGTCAAGCTGGTGGAGCTGCCCAGCACCGGGGACGCCTATGCCACGGCACTCGCCAGCAAACAGGTGGACGCCGCTCCCCTGGGCGGGGTCCAGATCAAGCGCTACCTGGCCAAGTTCAAGGCCGACGGCGCCACCACCATCCGCCACGGGCTGCGCGATGATCCCAGCCTCCTCTACTCCCCCGCCAAGGTCCTGGCCGATCCGGCCAAGGCCGCCGCCCTGGCCGCCTACGTGAAGGTCTGGGGCAAGGCGCAGCGCTGGATCGAAGACCACCCGGCGCAGTGGCTTGACGGCTACTACGTCAAGGACCAGGGGCTGTCCCGCGAGGACGGCCAATACCTGATCGATGCAACCGGCAAGCGCGACCTGCCCACCGCCTGGACCGAAGCGATCGCCAGGCACCAGGAAACCATCGACCTCCTGGCCCGCGAGCAGAAGAAGCCGCAGCTGACGGCGGCCGACCTGTACGACAGCAGGTTTGAAGCCCTCGCCGGCACGGCATTTGCGCCCGCCGGAAAGGCAGGTGCCGCATGAGCGCCGTACTGGACCGGCCCGTGGTGGCAGCCCACCAGGATCCGGCACCGGCAGGGCGGCCGGATGTGCGGCCCGCAGGGAAGCGGCTGGGGCCCGGACGACGCCGGCAGCTCGCCTGGGTGGGCCCGTCCGCCTTGCTGCTGCTGTGGACAGTCTCTTCCGCAACAGGGCTCCTGGACCCGCGCATCCTTTCCGAACCCTGGACCGTGGTGGCCACCGCCGGTGAGCTCATCGCGGACGGCCGGCTCCAGGAGAACCTGGCCATTTCCGCCCAGCGCGCCGGCCTGGGGCTCTTCTTCGGCATCCTGGTGGGCGCCGTCCTGGCGCTCCTGTCCGGGCTGAGCCGGGTGGGTGAGGCCCTCATCGACGGGCCCGTGCAGATCAAGCGCGCCATCCCCGGCCTGGCCCTGATCCCGCTGCTGATCCTGTGGTTCGGCATCGACGAGACCATGAAGGTCCTCACCATCACCCTGGGCGTCTTTGTCCCGGTGTACCTGCAGACGCATGCGGGCCTGCGCGGCATCGACCTGCGCTTCGTGGAGCTCGCACAGACCGTGGGGCTCAGCCGGGCCGGCTTCATCCGCAAGGTGGTCCTCCCCGGTGCCCTGCCCGGGTTCTTCCTGGGCCTGCGCTTCGCCGTGACCGGCGCCTGGGTGTCCCTGGTGGTGGTGGAGCAGATCAACGCCACCAGCGGCATCGGCTACATGATGGAGCTCGCCCGCACCTACGGCCAGACCAACATCATCGTCCTGGGCTTGGCCCTCTACGGCATCCTTGGCCTCCTCTCCGACGGCATTGTCCGCTTCATCGAACGAAAGGCCCTCTCATGGCAGCGCACCCTGGCGGGCTGACCGCCATCGGCCCCGCACGTCCCGTACGTTCCGCCGTTTCCGTCCGGGACCTGGTCCGGGGATTCGGCCCGAAGGGAGTCCTGAACGGCGTTGACCTGGACATCGCCCCCGGCGAGTTCGTGGCCCTGCTGGGACCCAGCGGCTGCGGCAAAAGCACCCTGCTGCGCGCCCTGGCCGGCCTGGACCACGACGTCCGGGGCAGCGGCGTGATCAGCGTCCCGGACCGCGTCTCCGTGGTTTTCCAGGACTCGCGGCTCCTGCCCTGGGACAGCGTGCTGGGCAATGTCACCCTGGGCGTCCGGGAGCACGACGCCGAAGCCCGCGCCCGCAAGGCCCTCGCCGAAGTGGGGCTCGCCGGACGTGAAAAAGCATGGCCGCACCAGCTGTCCGGCGGCGAACAGCAGCGCGTGGCGCTGGCCCGTTCACTGGTCCGCGAACCCCAGCTGCTGCTGGCCGACGAGCCGTTCGGCGCCCTGGATGCGCTGACCCGGATCAGGATGCACGGGCTGCTCCAGGACCTGGTGGCCGCGCACCGCCCAGCCGTCCTGCTGGTCACGCACGACGTGGACGAGGCCATCGCGCTTGCAGACCGGATCGTGGTCCTGGACCACGGCCGCATCGCCACCGTCCGCCCGGTAACGCCGGAGATCCGCTCCTCCGCCGATGCGGCCGGGCATGAAGCCCTCCGCCGCGGCCTCCTCACCGATCTTGGCGTCGTCGGCGCCACGCACTGAACCTCAAGACCCGAAGGACTACCCATGACTTCCAACAACCCTCCCCGGCGCCGGCTCCACCTGAACGCGTTCCTGATGAGCACCGGCCACCACGAAGCCTCATGGCGGCTGCCGGAAAGCGATCCGCAGGCCAGCACGGATATTGGGCACTACAAGTTGCTCGCCCAGACTGCCGAGCGCGGCAAGCTGGACTCCATCTTCTTTGCCGACTCCCCCGTCCTGTTCGGCGAGGTGGGCCGCCGTCCTGCCGGCAAGCTCGAGCCCACGGTGCTGCTGACGGCGATCGCCGGCGCCACCGAACGGATCGGGCTGATCGCCACCGCGTCCACCACCTACAACGAGCCCTTCAACCTGGCCCGCCGCTTCGCGTCCGTGGACTGGGCCAGCAGCGGACGGGCAGGGTGGAACGTGGTGACCACGGCCGGCCCGGACGCCGCCCGCAACTTCGGCGTGGACGACCAGCCCGCCCACGCTGTCCGGTACGAGCGCGCCGCAGAGTTCATCGAGGTGGCGCAGAAGCTGTGGGACAGCTGGCAGGACGACGCCGTGCTGGCCGACAAGGCCGAAGGCGTGTGGGGTGACGCGGACAAGATCCGGACCATCGACCACGAGGGCAGGCACTTCAAGGTCCGCGGTCCCCTGAACGTTCCCCGCTCACCGCAGGGGCACCCGCTGATCGTCCAGGCGGGCTCGTCCGAGGACGGCAAGGACCTCGCTGCCCGGTACGCGGACGCCGTCTTTACCGCCCACCAGACCCTTGCCGATGCGCAGGAGTTCTACCGCGACCTGAAGGCCCGCACCGCGGCCGCCGGCCGTGATCCGGAGGCCATCAAGATCCTGCCGGGCATCGTGCCGGTCATTGGTGCCACAGCGGAGGAAGCCCAGGAGCTGGAGCGCGAGCTGGACCGGCTGATCAAGCCCGAATACGCCCGGATCCAGCTGGCCAAGACCCTGCGCGTGGACCCGGAGGACCTGCCGCTGGACCGGCAACTGCCGGACAACCTGCCCAGCGAGGATGAGATCGAGGGCGCCAAGAGCCGCTACACCCTGATCGTCCAGCTGGCGCGCCGGGAGCAGCTCACCGTGCGGCAGCTGATCGGCCGCCTGGGCGGCGGCCGCGGGCACCGCACCTTCACCGGCACCCCGGTGCAGGTGGCGGACGCCATCCAGGAATGGTTCGACGGCGGAGCGGCGGACGGCTTCAACATCATGCCGCCGGTGCTCCCGTCCGGGCTGGAAACCTTCGTGGACCAGGTGGTGCCCATCCTGCAGGAGCGCGGCCTGTTCCGCACCGAATACACGGGCCGGACCCTGCGGGAGCACTACGGCCTGCCACGGCCGGCCAACCGGTACGCGGGGGCGTCCGCCGCCGGCCTTGCCTCGATTGGATCCGCGTTCTGACTGCCGGGATCCATGAGACGATGCCCCAGGCCGTGTGATACGAGGGCCCGGGAGGCGTAGTCCCTAGACTGGCAGTGAACATTAAGGCCAGGACTGGACGAAGGAGCAGGACATGAGCGGTGTAATCGTTGTAGGTGTGGACGCCAGCCCGTCCGCACGGAAGGCTGCGGAAGTGGCGCTGGGGCTGGCGGAGTCGCTGGGAGCGACACTCCATGTGGTGACCGCCTTTGAAATGGAGAACGCCGAAACCTTCGGGGTGGGCTCGGACAAGGTGCGCATCTCCAACGCGGACAGCTCGGAGATGGTGGCAAAGTCGCTCGGCGCCTCGCGGCCGGGAGTGGAGATTACCCACTTCGCTGCCCGCGGCAAGCCAGCCGATTCCCTCATCAAGGAAGCCATCCGCCTGGATGCCCGGCTGATCGTGGTGGGCAACCGCAGGATGCGCGGCATCGGCCGGCTCCTGGGCAGCGTCGCCAACAGTGTGGCGCACAATGCCCCCTGCGATGTCTACATCGCGAACACGTACGAGGACTGACCTGCCCCACACACAAGGAGGGCGGACGACGGCGGGAACTCCCGGCGTCGTCCGCCCTCCTTCTGCGCAACGGTCAGTTACGCCCCGTACTCCTCATCGGTCACGTGGCGGAGCCAGGTGACAACCTGTCCGTTCCCGTCGGCTTCCTGCATGGCGATGTGTGCCATGAACCGCTCAGGGGTGGCCCCGTGCCAGTGCTCCTCGCCGGGTTCGATGTAGACCACATCGCCGGGGCGGATTTCCTGGACCGCGCCGCCGCGGCGGGCCACCAGGCCGATGCCGTCCGTCACGTAGAGGGTCTGGCCCATGGGGTGGTGGTGCCAGGCGGTCCGGGCGCCGGGCGCGAACCGGACGTGCGCGCAGCCAATGGCTGACTGTTCATCCGGATTCCGGATCCCGTCGATCTGGACCGTACCCGTGAACCATTCCGTGGGCCCGGCCGCCGTCTGGCCGCCGCTCTGGGTGTACTTCATGTTCTCCTCCTGATGGTTCGGGTAGATGGGAAGGTGTGCGTTGGTCATGCTGTCTGCCCGGGGCCGGCAGGCGTGGCCCGGGACGTCACGAAGGCCAGGACGGACGCCGCCGCAAGGACCGCTGCGGCCACCAGGAAGGTGACGCGGTAGCCGGCCCAGTCGAACAGCACTCCGCCCAGCGTGGATCCGATGGCGATTGATGTTTGGATGACGGCCACCATCAGGCCGCCGCCCGCCTCCGCGTTGTGGGGCATCGCCTTCGCAATCCAGCTCCACCAGCCCACCGGCGCGGACGTGGACATCAGGCCCCACAGGCCCAGGAGAACCACGACGGCGGCGATCCACCCGCCGGAGGGAACGAGCGCTGCGGCAAGGACTGCCATGAGCGCCGGAATAAAGACCAGCGTCCGGTACAGTCCGGTGCCGAGAAACCGGCCGATCAGCAGGGTGCCTGCAAATCCCGCCGCACCGATGACCAGCAACACCAGGGACACCATGCCCGCATCGACGCGGGTCACCGTTTCCAGGAACGGGCGGACGTAGGTGAACAGGACGAACTGCCCCATGAAGAAGGCGCCGCAGGCGGCCATGCCCCAGGCAATCGGCCGGCTCTTGAACGCGGCGAAGATCCCGAAGATGTTTCCCGCCGCACGCGCCTGCCTTTGGACGTTCATGGACGGCAGGCTGATCCACTGCCAGAGAAGCGCGAGCACGGCCACCGGCACCAGGCAGAAGAACGCCCCGCGCCAGCCGATGACGGAGCCAAGGTAGCTTCCCAGCGGTGCAGCCAGCACGGTTGCGAGGGCGTTGCCGCCGTTGAAGATGGCCAAGGCCCGCGCCATCTGGTGGGCCGGCACCAGCCGCATGGCGGTGGCTGCCGACATGGACCAGAACCCCCCGATCACCACGCCGATGAGGGCGCGGCCGATCATGAAGAGCAGGTACCCCGGGGCCGTGGCCACCAGCGCCGCGGAGGCGGCCATCAGCGCCGTCAGGCCCAGCAGCAGGGTCTTGCGGTTTATGCCGCCGGCCAGAGTGGACACGGACAGGCTGGTCAGGACGGCCAGCACGCCGGAGACCGCGATGCCCTGTCCCACCATGCCCTCGGAAACCTGCAGTTCCGAGGCCATCGGCGTGAGCAGGCTGACCGGCATGAACTCGGAGGCGATCAGCGCGAAGACGCACAGCGACATCGCGAAGACGCCTCCCCAGTGGGCCTGCTGGTGCCCGGGGATGCCTGGTCGCTGCTGCCCGCTGGTGTTGATGACGGTTGTTTCGGAGGCCATAGCCTCCATCAAAGCGCGCTTCCGAAGCCCTAGCGAGGGCCCTGCTGAAACGGGTCTTGGCAGACCCCCCTTACCGCAGCACAGCGGACGACGGGGCCTCCCGCCGCCCTCCCGTGGCCGCCACCGGGGGCTGCGGCTTGTACACCCAGGCCACCAGCACCACAGAGATGATCATTAGCAGGAACCAAGCCACGAGTTTCTCAAGGCCCACCGGGTGCCAGCCGTCCAACTGGCTGGGGTAGAGCCAGGCACCGGACCAGGTGGCGATGTTCTCGGCGAGCCAGATGAACAGCGCCACCAGCAGGAAAGAGACCGGCAGCGGCATGCGGAACTCCCGGCGGAACACGCGGAAGTGCATGACGCACCGGCCGTAGATGAGCACGACGGCGGCGAGCAGCACCCAGCGCAGGTCCCAGATGTAGTGGTGGGTGAAGAAGTTGGCGTAGATCGCGGCGGCGAGGACGGCGGTGATCCAGCGCCGGGGGTAGGCGGCGAACTTCAGGTCGAACAGCCGGTAGACGCGCACCATGTACGAGCCCACGGCGGCATACATGAACCCGCTGAAGAGCGGCACGGCCCCGATGCGCAGGAAGCCTTGGGCATCGTAGGACCACGAACCCACGTCCGTCTTGAACAGTTCCATGACGGTCCCCACCAGATGGAACAGGACGATGACCCGCAGTTCCCGCAGGGTTTCCAGCTTGAACGCCACCATCAGGATTTGGATGACGACGGCGGCGATCGTCAGGAAGTCGTTGCGCGCCAGGCCGGCAGTGTCCGGATACCAGATCCTGGCGGCCATGAGCACTGCCAGGAGCGCCGCGCCGAAGATGCAGGCCCAGCCCTGCTTGAGGCCAAAGACCACGAACTCAGTGAGTCTTGTTTTGCCGCCGCCGGCCGGAGCAGTTGCCAGGAACCTCCTGGCCCGTTCGTCGATCCGCTGCTCCACCGGTGGTGAACCGCGTCTGGGGCTAGGCACTGATCCCCTGGCGCTGGCTTGGCCGGGTGTTCCTCTTCAGGTCCCTGTCGAGTTCGCGCAGGCAGTAGTTCTTGAACCAGTACCTGATGCCCCGCGGCAGCCGCGGGTAGGCAACGGCCAGGATGCGAAAGGTGCGGTTGAAGCGCCGTTCGTGCCGGTCGCTCCAGCCGAGGCCGAAGTCCTTCCGCAACTGGTGGGGAAGGAGTCCGGCGGTGAGGAACCTGGCAGGGGGGATGATGGCCCGGTACCACAGGGCTGTGTGCTTGGGAAACAGCAGGCCGCGTCCAACGCGGACCCCGGGGGCCTCCGCGTGCAGGGTGGAGACGTGTTCGGCCCAGTAGCGGCCGAACTCCGCCCTGTCCTTGGGCCACATGCCCGGCGGAAGCTGCAGCGCGGTGCCGATCCGCGCGTAGTCCAGGTACATGGCGTCGGCAGCTGCATCGTCCAGCGGGCCGTAGATCTTCTCGATGATGGTCAGAGCGGTGTCGTAGAGTGTGGCTACCACCCAGAGCTGCAGTTCCGGATCATAGGCGTTGTACCCGGCGGACGTTTTGTCCGCAGTGCCGTGCACCGGAACATGAGCCCGGTTAACCCTGCGGCGGACCTCGTTAACCTGGGCGTCGTTTCCATAGACGACCGCGTAGACATACGTCAGTGTGCCTTTGAGCCTGTTGACGGGGCGCTCAGTGAACGTGCTGTGTTCCGCCACGCCCCGGCCAATGGCCGGATTGGCAAGCTGCAGCAGAATGGCCCGCCCTGCCCCAGCAAGCAGGATGCCTTCCGCCCGGTAGTCGGAAAATTCCTGCACCATGTCAACAGGGTACCGTCACGGCAGGACGGCAGGACCGGACCTTTGGCCCGTTGACAAGGGGCAAGGCCCACGTATCGTACGGTCAGCGGTTTACCGGCCGCAGCGAGGTGATCATTCTCTTGATGTCCGCGTACTCGGCCGTGTCCCGGTACTTCCGCGCCAGCTCAAGGTACGGCAGTGACTGGTCGCCGGGTGTCGCGTTGATTTCCGGGTCGTAGGAGGCGCCGAACATGGCAGCGTTGGGCGGCCACCGGAAAAACTGGAAGATGGGGCAGGCGTCGGGACCGCTCGGCGGAGGGCCGGACGTAATGCCGTAGCCGGCCGCCGGGGTGCGGTACATGCCCGGCGCCGCGGCGTTTGCGCGGGTCTCGAACACGAACTGCGGCACCACGCCGCCCTGGACCAGTACCGGGATGTCCGCGCTGTCCAGGACTTCATACGGGTACCTCTCGGTACACGTGGAGCCGGTGGCCATGTTGGTCCGCAGCGTCGCCATCACCTTTCCGGCCTGGTTCCGCACCTCCGCAAAGGCCCCTCCGCCCTCCGCCAACTCCCCTGCCGGATCCTTGACGCTCCAGGCGGCAGGTAAGTCGAACGCCATGGCGCCATCCGCCGTCGTGAACGTGGTCCAGGCAGCCGCGGCAGAACCGGCCGCAGAAGTGCCGGGCGCGGCTGTTGGTGTGGAAGGGACGCTCGACGGCGTCGGCCCGGCGGCCGTACCGGTGGCCGTTGCTGACGTGGCGGCAAAGCCCGCCGTGGATGGCGAGGGCTGTGGACTTCCCGGCTGCGGTGAGCAGCCGGCCAGGAACAGCATTGCCAGGGCCGCTGTCGAAAACGCCGTGATGAGCCTGCGCACCACACCCTCCTTTGGGCCTGCCGATGACCCTTCAAGTGTGGCGCGCCGGGCCCGGGCGGGGGAGGGCCGGAGGACCTGCTTCTCCCCTTCCCCGCCGTGGACGCCTTACCGCTCTACCAGCGACACATCCCGTACTGCGCCCTTGTCCGCGGACAGGGCCATGGCGGCGTAGGCGCGCAGTGCAGCGGAGACCTGGCGGTCCCGGTCCTTGGGCTTGTAGCCGCCGTTGACCTCCAGCTTCTCGCGGCGTTCGGCCAGGATCTCGTCCGAGACCTCAAGCTGCATGGAACGCTGCGAGATGTTGATGCTGATGATGTCACCGTCCTCCACCAGGGCGATGGCGCCGCCGGAGGCAGCCTCCGGCGAGATGTGCCCGATCGACAGGCCGGACGTGCCGCCGGAGAAACGGCCATCAGTGATGAGGGCGCACTTCTTGCCCAGGCCGCGGCCCTTGAGGAACGACGTCGGGTAGAGCATTTCCTGCATGCCGGGACCGCCGCGGGGGCCTTCGTAACGGATGACCACCACGTCGCCTTCCTTGACGGTCTTGTTCAGGATCTTCTCCACGGCTTCATCCTGGGACTCGCACACCACGGCCGGGCCCGAGAAGGTCCAGATGGACTCGTCCACGCCGGCGGTCTTCACCACGGCGCCGTCGATGGCCACATTGCCGCGGAGCACGGCCAGTCCGCCGTCCTTGGAGTACGCGTGCTCCACCGAGCGGATGCAGCCTTCCGCGGCGTCGGTGTCCAGGGAGGTCCACTCGTTCGACTGGGAGAACGCGGTGGAGGAGCGGACACCGCCGGGAGCGGCGTGCCACAGGGCCTTTGCTTCCTCGGTGGCTTTGCCGCCCCGGATGTCCCAGTCATCCAGCCAGCCGTCCAGGTCATCGGAATGCACGGAGTGGACGTCCTTGTGCAGAAGGCCGCCTCGGTTCAGCTCGCCCAGCAGGGCGGGGATGCCGCCGGCGCGGTGCACGTCCTCCATGTAGTAGGTCTTGTCCTTGGCCACGTTCGGGGCCACCTTGGCCAGGCAGGGCACCTGGCGGGACTTGGCGTCCATCTCGGCCAGGCCGTAGTCCACTCCCGCCTCCTGGGCCGCGGCCAGCAGGTGCAGGATGGTGTTGGTGGATCCGCCCATGGAGATGTCCAGGGCCATGGCGTTGTCGAACGCTTTGGCGGTGGCGATGGAGCGCGGCAGCACAGAGTCGTCGTCGCCGTCGTAGTAGCGCTTCACCAGCTCGACGACGGTGGCGCCGGCTTTCTCGTACAGCGCCTTGCGTGCGGTGTGGGTAGCCAGCACGGAGCCGTTGCCGGGCAGGGACAGGCCGATGGCTTCGGTGAGGCAGTTCATCGAGTTGGCGGTGAACATGCCGGAGCAGGAGCCGCAGGTGGGGCAGGCGTTCTCTTCGATGAGGTTGACGTCGGCATCGGAGATGGACTCGTCCACGGCATCGGCAATCGCGTTCACCAGGTCCAGGGAGCGGACGGAGCCGTCGGTCAGGGTCACGCGCCCTGCTTCCATGGGGCCGCCGGAGACGAAGACCACGGGGATGTTCAGGCGCAGCGCGGCCATGAGCATGCCGGGGGTGATCTTGTCGCAGTTGGAGATGCATACCAGGGCGTCGGCGCAGTGTGCGTTGACCATGTACTCCACGGAGTCGGCGATCAGGTCGCGGGACGGCAGCGAGTAGAGCATGCCGCTGTGGCCCATAGCGATGCCGTCGTCCACGGCGATGGTGTTGAACTCGCGCGGCACGGCGCCGGCGGCGAGGATCGCGTCGGAGACGATCCGGCCCACGGGGGCGAGGTGGGTGTGGCCGGGGACGAACTCGGTGAAGGAGTTGGCCACGGCGATGATCGGCTTTCCGATGTCCGAGTTGGCGACGCCGGAAGCGCGCAGCAGTGCGCGGGCGCCGGCCATGTTGCGGCCATGGGTGACTGTTTTAGAGCGAAGTGCAGGCATGCCTACCATCCTGCGGGCTCATGGGCCGGGGTGGAAGACGCTCCTGCTACTAGTAGTAGGAGTACCAGAGTAATAGTATTTCCGGGTGAGTGATCCCGGACGGCGCAAGGAACTTGGCCTCTTCCTGCGCGCCCGCCGCGACCAGGCGCTGCGGGCCGACTATGGCCTGCCGCCGATCGGCCGCTCGCGCGACCGGGGATTGCGCCGCGAGGAGGTGGCTTTCCTCTCCGGTGTCAGCGTCACCTGGTACACCTGGCTGGAGCAGGGCAGGGACATCAGTCCCTCCCGCCAGGTCCTGGAGGCCGTCAGCCGCGCGCTGCATCTTTCCACCACCGGCCTTGGCTATGTCCTGTCCCTGGGCGGGTATGCGTCCGCGGCGCCCTCGGGCCCCGCCGCCGATACTGCTCCGCCCCACATCCAGCGGCTGCTGGATGCACTTGATCCCAATCCGTCCTTTGCCCTGTTCCCGGACTGGGGCGTAGCCGGCTGGAACAAGGCCTATGCGGCGCTGTACCCCAACATCGCCACGGTGCCCCCGGCGGACCGGAACCTGCTGTGGCTGGTGTTCACCGACCCCTACGTCCGGGACCTGCTCCCGGACTGGGACACCACCAGCAAGCGTTTCCTTGCCGAATTCCGCGCCGAAACCGGACAGCGGCTGGGTGATCCGGACATCCAGTACCAGGTGGAACGGCTCAAGGAGGCAAGCCCCGAGTTCCGCCAGGGCTGGGACCTGTACGACATCCTGGGCTTCGAATCCCGCGAGCGGCTCTTCCACCACCCCGCCGTCGGAGTCCTCCAGCTGGAACACCACCAGGTGTCGCCTTCGGACCGGCCGGACCTGCACATCGTTGTCTACACGCCCGCCCCGGGCAGCGGCGCCGCCGCCCAGATGCAGTCCCTGATGACCACGGCTGACCAGTCGTAAACAACCGAAAGCGGCCGGCGGCGGGAACTCCCGCCGTCGGCCGCTTTCCTCGCCCGGGTCGCTGGGCCCGGACGTTACCCCAGGACGCTAGGCCAGCACCCCCTGCCGCACCAAGGCGGGCTGGAACTGTGCACCCGCGCCCGGGAATACCGGCACGTCGATCCGAGCGTGGGTGTGGACCTCCGTCACGGTTTCCTTGGTGTGCCGGGCAATCTGTTCCATGGTGGTTACCCACATGCCGTCCATCGCCTTAACCCGCTCGATCAGCTGCTCCAGCGCCACCGCCTTGGACGGCCGGCCGGAGATAAACGGGTGGTTGGTCAGCACGAAACAGCTGCCCTGGGAGTGGTGGGCCTCGGCTTCAAGGGTCCACATCTCCAGGACCTTGGCCGGGCTCTCGATCACCCCGCTGCCCGTCACGCCGGGATAGAACGCGTACTGCTCCCAGTCGTCAAGGGTCCAGTCCACCGGAATCTCCACAATGTCCCGGGGATCATCGGCGGCGACGGCGAAGCGGTAGGGGGCGTCGCCGTCGAGCAGGCTGGAATCGTAGAGGAAGCCGCGGTCGGCCAGCAGGCCCGGCGAGTGCCAGTTCAGCTCCCACCACGGTGCCCGGTAGCCCACCGGCCGGACTCCGGCCACCGTGGCCAGGGCCTCAAGGCCCCGGTCGATGTAGCTTGCCTCGGTGGCGGCGTCGATGCCCTGCATGGGTTCGTGCAGGTAGCCGTGGTGCGCCACTTCATGACCGCCGTCCACGATCTGCCGCACCACGTCCGGGTAGGACTCGGCGGTGAAGCCCGGGATGAAGAAGGTGGCCTGGATGTCCTGGCGCGCCAGGATGGCCAGGAGCCGCGGCACCGCGATTTTGGGACCGTAGGACTGGTGGCTCATCAGGGACATGCGCCGGGTGCTTGTGGGGTTGTGGGCGATGGTGCAGGACTCTGCGTCCACGTCGAAGGTGAAGGATGCGGCGGCCTTGGCGCCGTCGGGCCAGGTGATGGGGTGCAGCGGGTCTGCGATGGCGGGCTGGTTCACGGGAAATCCTTTCGGCGGGCGCAGTGCGCCCGCCAGGTGCTGGGGAAGAAGGGCAGGGCCGTTTAGAGGGCGGGAAGGGCGGGCGCGCTGTCCGCTGCCTTGCCGTCTGCTCCAGGGGCGCTGTCCGCCGCCTCCTTGATGCGGGGCTGCAGGGCAAGGTAGCGGATGTGCTGCCGCGGCCCGAGGATGGCGTACACCCCGGCGCTGGTCAGTCCACCGGCCAGCCAGGACAGGTCCCAGCCGCCCAGCGCCACCGCGATGGGGCCCTGCATGATGGGGATCAGGCCGTACATGAAGAGCCACGTTGCGAAAATCCCGGCCACCAGGGAGATGACACCGGCCCAGTTGACGCCGGGCAGCCGCTTGGTGCCCACGGCGTCGAACAGGCGCTCCGGCTCGCCCGGCCAGCGCTTGTCCAGCCAGAAGTAGTGCACCAGCATGATGCCGCCCCAGGCGGCCACCCAGGCCACCAGGCCAATCAGCCAGGCGTCGAGTACCGCGGCGAAGTCCTCCTGGAAGATGAAGAAGACGACGGCGGCCAGCGAGAAGACGCCGACGAACAGGTTGAGCTTGCGGCGGCTGATGGAGATATCCAGTGCCTGGGTTGCGACGGAGAACGTATAGATGTTGAGGATATTGGTGGCGATGGGGCCGTGGAGCACCATGAGCAGCACCGGCAGCGCCATGGCGCCGAAGTTGAGGACGATCAGCTTGCCGGGGTCGATCTCCCCGGAGTTGGTGGCCAGGCTGGCGCCCAGGACACCCAACCACACCACCGGGATGAACTGGCCAAGGACCGAGGCGAGGTAGACCTTTTTCTTGGGGACGCTGGTGCTGACGAACCGGGAGTAGTCCGCGGCGTAGGTGAACCAGGTGATGCCCCAGCCGATGCCGATGGCGGTCATGACGGCGCTCATGGCGGCGATCCGCTCCGAGCCTCCCAGGATGGCGCCGGCCGGTCCGGCGTAGCCCCAGTCGATGTCCATGCCGAACCAGGCGACGGCCGACATGACGGCCAGGATGAGGATGGTGGGCGGTACGGTCCATTTTTCGAAGGCCGCGATGGCCTTGTAGCCGAACCAAGCGATGGCTACCTGCAGGGCCATGATGAAGGTGGCGACGCCGATCTTCCAGGCGTAGTTGGGGGCTTCCGGGTCAACCCACCCAAGGGTTCCGAAGAGCGCCATGACCAGGTCCAGGATGATCCAGGTGTTCACCGCGCACCAGCCGATGACCAGGAGGGCCTGGATGGCGGCCGGGAGGTAATTGCCGCGCCGTCCGAATGCGGCACGGGCCAGGACCATGCCGGTGGCGCCGGTCTTCTGGCCCAGGAGGACGAAGCAGCCAAAGAGCAGCATGCCGATCAGGTTGCCCAGGACCAGGACGGTGACGGTGTCAGCCAACCCGAGGCCCAGCTGGATCCCGAGTGCCCCCAGCACCCAGTTGATGGGTGCCAGGTTGGCGCCCGCCCAGATCCAGAACTGGCCGGATACCTTGCGTGTGCGTGCTGATTCGGGGATGGGCTGGAGCCAGGCTTCGTGGTCCACGGCGTTGTGGTCCTGCGTGGCCTGGCCGGGTTGGCCGTGCGTGGCTGGTGAAAGCTTTTCTTGCATGGGGGCCTCCGTGAGGTGGATAAGTACCAAAAGGCTATGTGGCCCCCATCACAAGGAACAAGATACGATGTGTCGAACAGATTCCCCTACTACGTTACGGACTGTCGTGTCAGTGTTTCTTGGCGAAATACTCGCCCACCCCGCCCTCGCCGCCGCCGATCCCTTGGTCCATCCCCTGGGTGTGGCGGCCGACGCGCAACCGGTCCGCTGGGTCCACTCCAGCGAAGTGCTTGACATTGCACCCCTGCTCCGGGGCGGCGAAATGCTGCTGTGCGGCGGGATCACCCTGGCCACGGCCACGCCTGCCAAGCGCGAGGACTACGTGCTCGAACTGGCCCAGCGCGGGATTGCAGCGCTCGCCATCGAGACCGGTGGCGCCCTGCCGGAGATCCCGGCCAACATGCTCGAAAAGGCCGAGGAATATGGCCTTCCGGTGGTGGAGCTGCGCAAGGTGGTGCCGTTCGTGGGCGTCATGCAGGCCATCAATTCCCTGCTTGTGAGCGAGTCCGTGGGACACCTGCAGCAGGCTGACGCTGCCACCCGGGCCATGGCGGCGGAGCTGGCCCACGGCGCTTCACTCGACAAGATCCTGGGCGTACTGGCCGGCATCACCAGCTCCGCGGTGAAGCTCACCTCCCCCTGGGGAGTCACCATGGGCAGCGCCATGCCCGAGGGCTGGAACGGTGACATTGGCGCGGAAGCCGGGGCGGCGGCAGCTGGCGATACTGCGGACGACGGCGGCTCCGGGCCGGGCGGGCACGGCGGCTTTCACGGCAGGGCCGGCGGAACGGTGATCACCGTGGACATTCCCGTGCGGGGTGTCCTCATGGGCCGCCTGGAGGTGCGGGTTCCGGATGCCGCGGACGTGGCCCTGGCGCAGGTGGCGGGGGAACGCGCCGTGGACATCCTGGGCCTGGCGCTGCTGCAGCACACGCCTCCCGGACTGCATGCCCTGGCTGGCGCCGAACTGATGCGGGCAGTCCTGAACGCAGCTCCGGAGTGGCGCCTTGAGCAGCTGGCTCCGGGTGCCGGCTTCCCCACGGACTCCCCCTCCGTGGTGGCGGCAATCCACGCCGCGTCACCGCAGGAGCTGCGTGGCGCCGTCGAAAGCTTCCTCAGCTCACGGCGCATTCCGTGCGCCGCCTATCTGGATGATGCCGAACTGGTGGTGATGATCGGCCTGCCCTGCGCTGACACTGTCGGTGAACGGCGGCAGCTTGTGGAATCGCTGAAGGGGCTGGAAGGGGACCATGATGCGGTGATCGCCGTCGGTCCCCTGGCCGGCGGCGTGGCGGAAGCCGCCTGGTCCCTGGCCGAAGCCCGCCGCACCCTGGAGGTGCGCCAGATCCGGCGCAGGAACGCGTCGGCGCGCAGGCGCTATCCGGCCCGCGGCCTGGTGGTGGTGGATGCGGAGGACGCTGCCGTGGAGAGCCTGTCCCTGACCTGCCTTGATGCCTCATCACGGGAGGCGTTCGTCAACCGGCAACTGCGGGCGGTCCTTGAGCATGATGCGCAGCGGCAGTCCCAGCTGCTGGAGACCCTGCAGGTGTGGCTGGACTCAGGCTGCAACACAGCGCAGTCTGCACGGGAACTGCACTTGGAGCGCCAGTCGATGCACCACAGGTTGCAGCGCATTTTCGAGCTGTGCGGCGGTGATCCGCGCGGCACGGGCCGGCTGGCGGCACTGCACCTGGCGGCCCGGATGGCCGGACTGCCCTGACCTGGCAGTACAAAGGGGAAGCCCCACCAGCAATGCTGAAGGGGCTTCGACTGTTTTGATTCCGTTATGACGAACATCATCTCCCGAACTTGCGGGAATCCTGGTGCTTCCTGCCTCGTCACCGGCAGACCACCTGGATCAGATCCACGGTGTGTTCCAGGGTTCCCTGTTGTCCGTTCCCGCCCTTCTTTCGAAGAACGTATTAACAGTGTTACGCCTGGTTTTGCGGGGACGCAAGAGCCAAATTTCCAGCGGAGAAAAGTGTTTAAACGCAGAACCTGCAGGTACCTTCGCGATCTCGCTAAGAGACGGCTCGGACATTCTCATGTCCTGAACAACCCGGCGTCATCTGATGGTTACCTGCAGGCACTTCCACTTTACGACCGGCCCCGGCACTCCACCAGAGGTAGAGCGCATTCCGCTTGAACTTTTGGTGTGCGTCCCCTCCACGCGCCCAGCTGCAGCGGCTGACAGGGCCCAGCTGAGCAGGCTCCAGGGGCATTACGCCTTGGATTGGACCACCAGGACAGCACAGGGGGCGTGGTTGACCACCTGGGTGGATACGGAGCCCATGTGCAGCCCTGGAAATCCCCCATGGCCCCGGGAGCCGACGACAATGAGATCCGCGTCCTTGGCGGCGTCAAGAATCGCCGAAGCAGGTGAATGGGTGTCTACGAGTTGCCCCGAAGCGGTCACGCCGCCATCTGCGGCGGCCTTCAGCGCCTCACCCTGGAGCGTCCGGGCGATGTGCTCCGGAGACTCTTCGGCGGCAATTTCATCTGCGGCCGTTTCCAGGACAGCCGGATACCACGCCATTGGCGGCTTGTTCCAGGCGGTGACGAAGCGGAGTTGGCCATTGCGTTGGCGGGCCTCATCCATCGCCCAGTCCAGTGCTGCCTGGGAGGGTTCGGAACCGTCAAAGCCGACAACAATCAGGAATGGACCAGTGCTGGTCATTCGTCTTTCCTTTCACTGCCCCGAGCCGTACTGGGTCAGAGGGATCAGGGTGCTTTCGCCGGGCCGGTTCCGCGGCCAAGCACAATCCCCACTGCGAGCATGACGACTCCCAGCACCACGTGGAGCCAGTTATCTGAGGTGTTCACCGGGATGAAGTTGGCCGAGGATGCCTGGTCAATCAGGAGTCCGTAGAGCCAAATAACCAGGTAGAGGGCGCCGCCGCCGATGAGATAGTACTTCGACTGGGACGCGGTCCTGCCCATGAGCAGGCCGGCTGCTCCAAAGAGGAGGTGAACAATGTTGTGCAGGATGGATACCTGGAAGACACCCAGGAGCATCGCGCCGGAGTCGGGGCCGGCGAAACTCAGTTCCGAATAGTTCGTGGTGACTCCAGGGATGAAACCGAGAACGCCCACCAGGGCGAAAACTGCTCCCGCCGCCAGGGCAGTGATTTCGATGGCCGTGCGGTGGTGACGTGCGCCTACGCCCGGATGTGCTGATGATGCAGACATGGCTTGCTTCCTTGTACGCAGGGAGGGAAATTGTTGTGTTTAAGTTCGGCTGCCGGGGTGGGGCAAGCCTCCCTATGGTTCCAGCTTCGAGCCGGGCGCGTCTTGCCTTCAGAGGCTTTAGTCCTCAGGTATCCATGAATTTCAGGGCTGTGCGTGAGGGCTCCGGGCGGGCGGGTCTTTTGCCCCTGCCAGCCCCGGCTGCACGGGTATTTACTGGATTGATACGGCCCCTTCCGGGCGTCCTCCGCACCGAATCTGGAGAGTTTTTGTCATGTCTGATCTGCTCAAATGGTCCCCCTTCGCAGCCTCCCGGTGGCCCTCCCCCTTCACGTCTGCCCTGCGCTCCCCGGCGGAGTTGCTGGACTCCATAGAGCGCATGTTTGAGTCACCGGCCAGCCCTGCCCCGATCAGGGTCGAAGAGTTCGTCGACGACAAGACCCTTGTGGTGCGTGCCGAGATGCCCGGCGTCGATCCTGACAAAGACATTGAAGTGACAATGGATGACGGGTTCCTGCGGATCCGCGCTGAACGCCAGGAAAAGGAAGAACACAAGGACAAAGGCAGCTATCGGTCAGAGTTCCGCTACGGGTCCTTCAGCCGGAACATCCCGCTCCCTGACGGGGTCAAGGAAGAAGACATCAAAGCCACTTACACCAACGGGGTCCTGGAAGTCCGCACCCCGTTGCCCGAGCAGGCCCAACCCACCGAACCGAAAAAACTTCCCATCACCCGCGGGTAACGGGCAGTGCCCCAGCCAAGGGACCAGCATCCCCCGACGTTGCAGTTCCTCGGTGCAACCGACACTGTGACGGGTTCCAGGTACCTGATCCGTTCACGCGGCCACCGGGTCCTGATCGAGTGCGGTCTGTTCCAAGGCTATAAACACCTCCGCGACCGTAACCGGGTAGCGTTCCAGGTCAGCCCCGCGAACATCGACGCCGTTGTCCTCACACATGCCCACCTGGACCACACCGGGTATGTTCCTGCCCTGGTCCGCGACGGTTTCAACGGCCCTGTCTATGCGACCCCTGGTACGGCAGAACTGTGTTCACTGCTGCTTCCCGACAGCGGTTACCTCCAGGAAGAGGAAGCCCGGTATGCGGACCGCACAGCATCATCAACACATCATCCGCCAGTGCCCCTCTACACTGCAGAAGACGCCGTCCGATCGCTCAACAGTTTCAGGACCCAGGGCTTCGACTCCCCGTTTTCCCTGCCCGGGGGCATCGAAGCGACATTCCTTCCCGCCGGCCACATCCTGGGCGCCGCACAGGTGCACCTCAAACTCGGCGGCAGGACGATCCATTTCACCGGGGATCTGGGCCGCACCCACGACCCACTGATGTACCCGCCCCGTGACCTTGAGCCCGTGGACGTACTGGTCACCGAATCCACCTACGGCAACAGGGCACATCCCGCGGGGAACCCTGAAACCGAACTGGGCGAGATCATCAGCCGGGTGGCCAAACGACGCGGCGTCATCATGATCGCTGCGTTCGCCGTCGGCCGGGCCGAAACAGTCCTGCTGCACCTCTCACGCCTTCTGGCCAGGAATGCCATCCCCTCCATCCCGATCTACCTCAACAGCCCGATGGCCATTGACGCCTCCGGTATGTACCAGCGCCACCGCGAGGAACACAGGCTCAAACAGCACGAATTCGAAAGCATGTACAAAGTGGCTACGCCCGTCCGAAGCGCTGACGAATCCAAGCTGCTCAACCTTCGCGGCGGACCCATGATCATCATCTCCGCCAGCGGCATGCTCACTGGCGGCAGGATCCTGCACCACCTCGCGGCCTACGGGCCGGACCGGCGCAACGCCATCATCCTCAGCGGATACCAGGCCGGAGGCACGCGCGGAGCATCGCTCGCCGCGGGTGAAAAACACCTCCGCATCTACGGACAGGACGTTGAAATCGGAGCAGAAGTCATCCAAATGGAAGGACTGTCAGCCCATGCGGATTCCGACGAGCTGATCCAATGGATGAAGACCGCTTCCCAGGCGCCGGCCATGACCTACGTCACGCATGGTGAACCGGACGCCGCAGACACCCTCCGGGCCCGCATCAAGCGCCAACTTGGCTGGAAAGCCCGCGTCCCCGAGCACCTGGAAACCATCTCGCTCGAACACCCCAGCTAAAAGACGCAGAACACCGCCACGCCGCTTCAGGTTGTGGGGCGCCCGCCCAGGCGGGTGGTGACTTTGGCGGCGGCGGCCACGCAGGCCTCCCCCAGGCTTTCGAACTGTTCCTTCGATACCCGGAAGCGGGGGGCTGGGATGAGGACGGCGGCCACTATGTCGCCGCGGTGGTCCCGGACGGGGGCGGCGACGCCAACCTCGTCCATGGACGATTCGCCGTAGTTTCCCGCCCATCCCCGCTCCGCCACATCCTGGAGCCTGGCTTCGTAAGCTGCCAGTCCGGCGTCGTCCAGTCCTGGAAAGGTGATGGTTCCGCTGCGCAGCAGCTCCCGTACCCGCTCGGCCGGGAGGGTGGAGAGGAATACCTGGACGGAGGCGCTCATGGCGTCCCGGTAGCGCGCCCCCAAAGGCGTGGTGTGCTTGATCTGATGGTGGCTGGCGATCTGCTCCACGCAGATGGCCTCATCCCCGTTCCAGAGCATCAGCGCACTGGTTTCCCCGGTCTGCTCGGTCAATTGCCGCAGGACCGGATACGCCACGCGCCGTTCCTCCATCTCGGCCAGCAGCGGCCCGGCGACGGCGATGAGTCCCAGCCCCAGCCGGAACCGCTTGGTTTCGGGGTCCCGTTCCACCAGGTTTTCCTGCTCGAAGGTGGCCAGGATCCGGGAGACGCTGCTCTTGTGCATGCCTACGCGGTTGGCGATTTCGGTGACGCCCAGCAGGGGTTCGTCAGCCGTGAAGGTGCGCAGGACGGCGATGGCATTGACGACGACGGAGGCGCCTTTCGCGTCCGTCCCGCCGTTGGTGCCGGTCCCGTTGCCGTTGCTGTCGGAGGTTTTTGCAGGAGTCATGGTGGACACCATCTTTCCTCATGGACGGCAGAGGCGGCGCCACGTGTCCGTGGCGCCGCCTCCCAGTGTGATGGTTATGCCTGGATGATGTTGTGTTCCGGGCCGAACGGGAACTTGGTGATGTTCTCCACCGTGTTGTCCTCGCCGATGACCAGGATGTCGTGCTCGCGGTAGCCGCCGGCGCCGGGCAGGCCGTCCGCTACCGTGATCATGGGTTCCATGGAGACCACCATGCCGGGTTCCAGGACGGTGTCGATGTCCTCGCGCAGTTCCAGGCCGGCTTCGCGGCCGTAGTAGTGGCTGAGGACGCCGAAGGAGTGTCCGTAGCCGAAGGTGCGGTTGGCCAGCAGGCCGTGGCTGATGTAGATCTCGTTGAGCTCGGCGGCGATGTCCTTGCAGACGGCGCCGGGCTTGATGAGTTCCAGGCCGCGGCGGTGCACCTCCACGTTGATGTTCCACAGTTCCAGGGAGCGTTCGTCCGGCTGGCCCAGGAAGAGGGTGCGCTCCAGGGCGGTGTAGTAGCCGGAGGTCATCGGGAAGCAGTTGAGCGAGAGGATGTCGCCCTGCTGCAGTTTCCGGGTGGTGGCCCAGTTGTGGGCGCCGTCGGTGTTGATGCCGGACTGGAACCACACCCAGGTGTCGCGGACCTCGCGGTGCGGGAACGTGCGGGCGATTTCGTGCACCATGGCCTCGGTGCCGATCAGGGCCACCTCGTACTCGGTGATGCCCTCGCGGATGGCGTTGCGGATGGCTTCGCCGCCCAGGTCGCCGATGCGGGCGCCGTGCTTGATGACCTCGATCTCCTCGGCGGACTTGATCATGCGCTGGCGCATGGCGTCCTGCGAAACGTCCAGGAGTTCCGCTCCGGGGAAGGCGGCGGCGATCTTCTCGCGGGTCAGGCCGGGGAGGAAGTCGTCCTCGACGCCCAGGCGGGAGGCCTTGACGCCGCGCTGGCGCAGTGCCTCCTGCAGGCCGAAGTAGAAGTTGTCGCGGCGCCAGTCGGTGTAGACGATGTTCTCGCCGTAGGAGGTGCGCCAGGGCATGCCGGCGTCGATGTTGGCCGTGACGGTGACGGAGTCGTCAGCGGTGACCACCAGGGCGTAGTTGCGGCCGAACGTGGTGTACAGGAAGTCGGAGTAGTACTTGATGCCGTGGTAGCTGGTGAGGATGACCGCGTCCAGGTCCTTGGCGGCCATGATCCGGCGGAGCCCGCCCAGGCGGCGCTCGAACTCTGCGTCGGAGAACGTGAGCTTGCCCTTGGTGCCGTTGTGCAGGACCTTGAGGCGCTCCAGCTCGGCGATGGATGAGGCGTTGTCGGCAGTGATGGTCACGGGTGTGCCTTTCTAATGGATGCAGCTGCTGCCAGGGCATGCCGCGGCAGGTGATTGCGCTGCAGTTGGTGTTGTTTGTGCGAGGGGTTGGTTGAGGGGCCTCTGGTCGCTCAGAGGTGTTTAAGGGGCTTCCGCGACGTTTCGGCGGCGAACAGCACGGCCACCAGGGATACGACAGAGGCCGCCACCAGGTACCAGCCGGGGGCCAGCTTGCTCTGCGTCAGGCCGATCAGCAGTGTGGCCATGAAGGGTGCGGTGCCGCCGAACAATGCATTGGACAGGTTGAAGCTGACTGCGAATCCGCTGTACCGGACCTTGGTGGGGAACAGTTCGGCAAGGAAGCTGGGCAGGGTGCCGTCGTTCAGGGTGAGCATGCCGCCCAGCAGGATCTGGACCAGCACGATGACCAGGAAGTTGCCGGTGTCCAGGAGCATGAAGGCGGGGACGGTCAGGAGGATGAACAGCACGGAGGCGGTGATCAGCATTTTCTTCCGGCCGAACCGGTCCGATGCGATGCCGGTCAGGAAGATGAATCCGATGTAGCTGGCCAGGGCGATGGTGGTGGCCAGGAAGGATTCGGTGGGCCCGAAGCCCAGTTCCTCGGAAAGGTAGGTGGGCATGTAGCTGAGGATGACGTAGAAGCCGACGGCGTTGAGCAGCACTGCCCCGCAGGCAATGATCAGCTGCTTGCGGTAGGTCCGGAACATGTCCAGCGCAGGAGCCTTAGGCGCTGATTCGGCTTGGTCGGCCAGGGCGCGGAAGGCGGGTGTGTCCTCCAGCTTGGTGCGGATGTAGCGGCCGATCAGGCCCATGGGGGCCGCCAGGAGGAACGGCAGCCGCCAGCCCCACTCGTGCAGCTGTTCGGTGCTGAGCACAGAGCTGAGGAGCGCAGCGATCAGGGAACCCAGGAGCAGGCCCGCTGCGGTGCTGGCCGGGACCACCGCGGCGTAGAGTCCGCGGCGGTTGGCCGGGGCGTATTCCACCAGGAAGGCTGAGGCGCCTGCGTATTCGCCGGCTGCCGAGAAGCCCTGCACCACGCGGACCAGGAGCAGCAGGACCGGAGCCAGCATGCCGATGGTTGAGTATCCCGGAATGAGGGCGATGCAGAAGGTGGAGACGGACATGATGACGATGGAGAGCGACAGGGCTTTGCGCCTGCCCAGCTTGTCGCCGATGTGGCCCCAGAAGAAGCCGCCCAGGGGCCGGACGAAGAAGGAAATGGCAAAGACGCCGAAGGTTGCCAGCAGCGCGGTCTGCCGGTCGGCTTCGGGAAAGAATACCGAGGAAATTACGGCCGCGAGATAGCCGTACACGGCGTAGTCGAACCACTCGACGAAGTTGCCGATGAAGCTCGCCGTGACCACCCGGCGTCGAACGTCCTTGCTGGCCACCGGGTTGTCCGCGCCGTGGCCTGCCGCGGAGGGAGCATCAACGTCATTGGCAATGACTCCTGCGACGGGTGAGTTTGATTCGTTACTCATGGAACCACCAGTAAAAGTAGGAGTTGCAGCTGTTGCAACATGGTTGTTTCAAGATAGGCCGTGACGCGTGCCACAGTCAATAGCCGCCTATAAAGTTTCTTAGCCCATTCCACGGAGTGGCAACGCCGTCGCAGGACGAACGCAATCGGCCAGCAATGCCCGATTAAGTTGCGTGAGGCGCAACGTTGTTGAGTTTTCGAGTGGCGGCGGAAAATCAGGTCCTAAGACACGGGCGAAAGCCGCCGACCTGCCGCATACTTGCGCCATGGATGACGCAGCGCGAAAACCGGACCGGATCCTGCTCGCGCTGGCGGGCGTTGTGGTGGTGCTGGTGGTGGTTGCGCTGGCCGTGGTGTTTACCCGGGGTGAGCCGGCACCGCTGGATAAGGCGAGCCCCGCCGGAGTGGTCCAGCAGTACAGCAAAGCCGTGATCGACGGCGACATCCCCACCGCGCAGTCCTTCCTCACCGAGGGTGCCCGGAGCAGGTGCAGCGGGTCCTATGCGGGCGAGCCGCGCCCTGCCCGGGTGGTATTGATTTCGACGACGGAGCGCACCGATTCAGCCACCGTCAAAGTTTCGATCGTGCGGTCATCACAGGGTGGACCGTTCGGCCCCTCAGAGTATGAGATGGAGGACGCCTTCTCGCTCCTCAAGGTGAACGGGACATGGATGATCGACCAGCCGCCGTACCCCCTGATGGCCTGCACCGTGACGCCGGTGAAGCAATGACGGCGCCGGCAGCACCATTGGCTCCCGCTCCCGCCAGCGGCCTGGCCACACTTCGCCGCCTGATCCTGTACGTTCTGCTGTTTGCCTTGGTGGTCATCACGGCGTCAGGCCTCAGCGGACTGCTGGAACGGCTGTTCCGAACGGCGTCTGTCCTGGCGGCGGGCGACGTGGCCGGGCTGGCCCTGTCGCTGGCCTTCACCCTGATCGGCGGACCGCTGGCACTGCTTCTCTGGTGGTTCGTGTGGCGGAGGCTCGACGACGAATCGGAGCGGACTGCGCCCGGATGGGGCCTCTACCTGACCGGTATGTACGCGGTCTCGCTCATCATCGGCACCACATCGCTGCTGGACCTCGCCTCATCTTTTGTTGATGCGAAGGAAAGCCAGTGGCAGTCCCCGTTGGCCAACGCCCTTGTGTGGGCAGCTATCTGGTGGTGGCACCGGTGGATGTGGAAGCACCCCCGCAAACCTTCATCGCACCTTGAGGACGTGCGCGCCGTCGTCGGCTTCGTCTTTGGCCTGTTGCTGGCCGCCGGCGCCTCGATTGCCGCGCTCAGTACGCTGCTGGATGTCGCCATCCGCGGTTTCACGGCCACCGCCACCTTTGAGCCGTGGTGGGTCGACGTCCTCCGGTCCCTCATTTGGGCCGCCGGCGGAGCAGTGGTGTGGTGGTGGCACTGGTTCCGGGAGGGTGGCCGGCGCTACCAAACGGGGCTGGTGGACGTCACCATCATCGTTGTCGGCATCTTCGTCGCCGGGATCTCCGCTTTGGGCGGGCTGGGTGTCATCCTGTTTGTCCTCCTGCGGCTGGCGTTTGACCGGAGCGACCCGCTGAACGACCTGCTCGAACCGCTCGCCCCGGCCATTGCGGCCGCCGTCATCGGCGCCCTGGTGTGGCGGTACCACCGCACCACGTCCGTCCACCGATCACCCCGGACCCGCCGCGCCAGTCTCCTGGTGACGTCGGCCGTGGCGCTTGCCGCGGCCGCGTCCGGCATCGGGGTGGTGGTGAACGCGTTGCTGGCCGCTGCGGTATCGCCACTGGCCGGTGGTGCCACGCGCACCCTGCTCCTGGGCGGCATCAGTTCCCTCGCCGTCGGCGGCCCGGTCTGGTGGCAGGCGTGGAAGCCGAGGCACCAGCCGCGGACGGCAGCCGATATCCCTCCCGGCCGGCGCGTCTACCTGGTGGCGTTTTTCGGTGTCAGTGCGGTGGTGGCGCTCATTACGCTGCTGGTCATTGGCTACCGGCTCTTCGAATTCCTGCTGGGTGACGTTTCGGGCGGCAGCCTTTTGGACCGGATCCGGGCCCCGCTGGGCCTCCTGGTGGCGGCCGGGCTGGTGGCGGGTTACCACTTTGCGCTGTGGCGGCAGGACCGGGCCCTGCTTGCCGCCGCCGCACCCATCCATAAACGGGTGATTGAGCGGGTCACGCTCATCAGCGGCTACGCGCCGGGAACCGTGGACCCGGAGGCGTTGGCACGTGGCATCGCTGATGCCACCGGCGGCGCCAAGGTGACCACGTGGCTGAGGGCTGACGACGGCGGCGCCGGACTTCCGCCGTCGTCCGTCCTTCCTGCCGGGGTGGAGGACATCGTCCCGCAGGTGGCTGCCGCCTTGGAGGGCGTGGCAGCCCAGCATGTCCTGGTGCTGGCAGGGCCGGGAACCCGGCTGGAAGTCACGCCGCTGGTTGCCGCCGGGGGTTCTGCCGTCCCTGGTGGCACGGCGCCGGGCCGGGTCCTACGGCCCTAGCTGGCGTCCGGGTGGCGGCCTAGCGTGGGTGCTGGCAAAGGAGGCCGGCCATGGCAGCTCGTGGAGCCGCGAAGCGCAGCGTTGCTGCTCCACGAAGGAACGGCAGGGGGTGGTTCAGTTGCATGGCGGCCGTCCTGCTCGCCGTGGCCGGCTGTTCCTCCGGTAGCACCACCCAGGGCAGCAGCCCTTCCAACACCTCCGGGCCTGCCCCGCAAACCCCCCTGGCGCCCAGCAGCCCCGGCGCAACGGCATCCCTGTCAAAGCCTGTCTCGGATGCTGAACTTGTGGCCATCATCAACGGCGTGGGCCAGACCCGCAACCTGCCCTTCCCCGCCGCCCATGATTCGGCTTCGCTTCGAAGCGGCGCCGTCAGCGGGTCCTTTCCCTCCACGAAAATGGAAACGACACCCGGGGATTGCGTCGCCTTCGTCCCGCAGGATCCCTTCGCCCGCTGGGCTGACAAGGACATCGGTTTTGCGGAAGGCGGCATGCCGCCGGCCGGTGGTGAGTCCGGCCCCACCACCACCATCATGATCATCCTGCGGAGCGCGGACAAGGACACCATTGCAAAGGCTGATTTCGGTTACGCGGATGATCTCGTGTCCCGCTGCCGCCAGTTCGACCTGGCCTACACCGAGGCCGGCCGGACCTCCACATCCGCCTTCCAACTGCTTGCCGCTCCCCAAGTCGGGGAAAAGCAGCACGGCTTCATGCAGGTCACCAAGCCGACGAGCCATGGGGATATAGGCACCGTGGGGCTTCGGGTCCTGGATGGCACACTGTCCATTACCCTCAGTCTTGGGGTGGCCAGTCTCAACTCTGAGTCTGATGCGAAGCCCGCCCTTGAGGCCATGGCAGGACTTGCCAAGGAGCTCATTGACCAGGCAGGGAAGGGCGCTTCATCAGTGGCAGCGCCGCCGCCAAACTCCCTGACCCCGGACCGGCTGGTGGCCCTGTTCAAGGGCATCACCGGCCCGAACGGGGAACCGGTCAGCCTGCCGCAGGCCACGGTACTTGGGCCGCCTCCCGGCTTCACCCCTGGCGCCTCATCCCAGCTGCCTGATTCCCCTTGCACCATCAGCGACGAGACCTACACCGCCTCGCTGCTTGGGTCCGTCTACGGGCAGGGACAGATTACGGGGGCCAGCAAGAACGACTACACCGATTTCACCGTCATCAGCATGCCCTCGACCATGGGGCCACCCTATCCGTTTGACTCCAGGGCGGAGCGCCTCCGGGGCTGCACGAACGTTAACGAAAGCCTGTTCGGTGGGGGCAGCCGGGCGTGGACCTCGGTGTCCCCCTTGAACCTTGGGGTGGCTGCCGACTCGGGTTACGCCGTGGCCTATCAGCTCTCCGACGGGACGGGTGCATGGCATATCCGGGCCGGCGCGCGCAAGGGGACGCTGTCGATGGAGGCAAACAGCAACACGGCATCACAGTCCGAAACGCAGGCCAAAGCAGACGCGCTGGCCGCCTTCTTCAGCACTGTTTTCTCGCATGCCGGGATGTGAGCTGCGGTGCCGGATGCGGGAACAATCGCGCTGATACTCAAGATTTGCGCAGTTTATCCCGCTGGTGGATTAACCCTCTTCCTTTGGCATTCCGAGGTGCCTAGGGTGGGCACACACGCTTGCCAAGGGGGATAAATGAAAAGCATCGCCGATGGTCCTCAAGACGCTGCAAACCAGGACGTGCAGCAGGTCGCAGCGCCCAATGCACAGGACTCACAAGCTCGGTGAAGCACCTGCTCCTTGGCGTCGACGCCAGGGGCTTAGCTTGATGCGTCCCGCTCGATTTCTTCGGCGAGG
Organism: Arthrobacter sp. Soil761; assembly: GCF_001428325.1. NCBI lineage: Bacteria > Bacillati > Actinomycetota > Actinomycetes > Micrococcales > Micrococcaceae > Arthrobacter > Arthrobacter sp. Soil761. The sequence continues at coordinate 93,902 of NZ_LMSF01000023.1, forward strand.
TCATCCACTTCCTCAGGGCGGGCCTCAATGCCTGCTTCCTCGAACCGCTCCTCAAGGACGTGGGTAACATCGTCCTGGACGTGGCCCAGTTGGATGTCGTGGCGGACATCCTCGGCGATGCTTTCAGGCGTCTCAAGGTGCTCGGTTCCGGCCACGATCCCGTCGCTGCCGTCAAAGGGGTCGTTGGCGCCGCCCGCTCCTGAATCAGTCATACTCCATCGTTACCCTTCTCCTTCGGGCGGTAAACCCGCGGAAGGCGCCGAAGGGAGCGGACGACGGCGGGCGCGTCCCGCCGTCGTCCGCTCCCCCTAGGCGTCAGGAGACTTCGGCGAGGATCCCGTCAATGCGGGCCAGCAGGCCCGGCCAGCCGTTGCCCATGCCTTCTATGGCATGGCGGCCCAAAGGGGTATCGACTTGGAAGCCCGCGTGTTCGAAGTGGAGGACGGTACCGCCGTCGACCGGTTCGAGCCGCCAGGTGATGGTGGTGTCCAGCTGGCCTTCGGAGAAGAGGAAGCTGATGGAGCTGCCCTCCTCCACGGCAAGGACCTCGCACTGCTGCCGGCCCCAGGCGTCCATGTCCATGGTGAAACGATGTCCCGCCACGGGCTCAATATCGCCGGGCGCCCACCAGCGCGCCAGCAGTTCCGGTGTGGTCAGTGCAGCCCACACCGCCGGGGCAGGGTGCGGGTAGTGGCGTTCCAGCCGGATGGCATTCTCGGTCATGACGGATTCTCCTCGTCCAAAAGGTCTGCCAGCGCGTCCAGCCGCTGGTTCCAGTAGTGCTCAAAGTTCTTTACCCAGCCGCCGACCTCGGCGAGGGCGGCAGGCTGGAGGTGGTACACCCGGTTCCGGCCCTGCCGCTCCTCGCGGACCAGCCCCACCTCGCGAAGCACGGCCAGGTGTTCGGACGCGGCGGGGCGGCTGAGGTCCAGCAGGCCGGTAAGCTCACCGGCCGTCCGCGGTCCCTGCCGAAGCTCGTCCAGGATGGTGCGCCGTGCCGGGTTGGCTACGGCGGCAAAGACATCGGGAAGCACACCCAAAGTATATGTCGGAATTTCCCGACGTATCAAGGCGGGTTCCGCTGGGCGGCTCCGCTGGCTCGGGTCTGGCGACGCCTTAGCGTCCGGGCTTCGCCCGCCGTCCCAACCGGTAGCCGGCCCAGAATGCGAGCACCAGCAGCCCGGCGGCCATGATGGCCAGGCCTATCTGGGTCCCTTGGGTGACGAAGGCCGCGCCGTTGGCGCTGAAGGGCGTCTTGCTCAGCGGCGCATAGGCAAACCAGCCGGTGAAGTTGCGGTTCAGGTACGCGATCAGGCAGCCAAGCAGCACCGCCGCCGCACCGAGCACTGGCACGACGGCGGCTGGAAGCTTGCCGCGTTTGGACGGTTGGCGCTCTTCAGGCATGTTGTTCTCCCCCATGCAGGCGAGTCTAGTCGGAGTAGAACTATTGCCGAGAAACCGTTTTCTGGATATGGTCCTTGTCAGCGCTCACAAATGTCGGCGGCATAGTGGCCCCGGTCCTGGGCGCAGTTCATTCCAATGACGGAAGAGAGAACATGCGAAAAAGCAGTACGCACTTATCCATGTCTGCAGCCATTGCCATTGCAGGAGCACTCCTCGTTGCCGGACCGGCAGGAGCTTCCCCAGTTCCAGTGGCGGATCCCACGGCCCAGACCGCCCAGACGCCGCTTGAGCGCCAGATTCTTCCCACTGGAAACGGCTGGGCATCCGAAGGTACTGGAACCACCGGCGGCTCGGCAGCAGAGGCCGCCAATGTTTACGACGTCTCCACAAAGGCGGAACTGTTGGCTGCATTCGCCACCGGCGGCAACCAGCCCAAGATTGTCCGTGTTCACGGCAGCATCGACGCCAACACTGCCGCGGATGGTTCGCCACTCACCTGCGAAAGCTACGCGGACGGCACGAACTACAGCCTGGCGCAATACCTCGAGGATTTTGATCCGGCAACCTACGGCCGGGACCGCAAGCCGGAGGGCCCGCAGGAGGACGCGAGGCGCCTGGCCGCCGCAAAGCAGGCGAAGACCATCCGGTGGGACATCCCAGGCAACACCACCATCGTCGGTGCCACTCCCGGCAGCAGCATCACCGGCGCAGCCCTCCGCATCAACGGAGCCAGCAATGTCATCGTCCGTAACCTCACCCTGCGGGACGCTGCCGACTGCTTTCCCGCGTGGGATCCCACAGATGGCACTGAGGGGAACTGGAACAGCGAATACGACCTGCTGCAAGTCATCAACAAGGCCACGCACGTCTGGATCGACCACTCTGCTTTCACGGACGCCCCCAGTCTCGACAGCTCCCAGCCGCTCTACTTCGGCCGCCCCTACCAGGTGCATGATGGCGCCGTCGATGTCACCAACGGATCGGACCTGGTAACCATGTCCTACAACCGGTTCTCCGACCACGACAAGCTGCTGCTGATCGGCTCCACCGATTCGCCCACGCGCGGGGACCCCGGCAAACTGCGGGTCACCATCCACCACAACGTCTTTGAAAATGTGGGCCAGCGCGCGCCACGCGTCCGGTTCGGCCACGTGGATGTGTACAACAACCACTTCAAGGTGACCGAAGACAGCGCCATCCCCTACGAATACAGCCTGGGCGCCGGGTTCAGCTCACACCTCTACGCGGAGGCGAACGCCTTCACGCTTCCAGCCGGCGTTGATGCGGCAGAGATCATCGGCCGCTACAAGGGAACGGCCATTACCACCACCGCCAATGCAGTCAATGGCAAGATCACCGACATTCGCGCCGAGTACAACGCCGCCGCGGCGCCCGCAGACCAGCTGGCCGAGGACACGTCCTGGCTACCTGCCCTGCGCACCCAGGTCCACCCGGCCCAGGCCGTGCCGGCACTGCTCAAGGACTCCACGGGCCCGGTCTTCACGGCCGGAGGCGACCTCTGATGGCTGCCATCCTGCCCAGCCGCCGCAGCGTCCTGACAGCGCTGGCACTCACCGCCGGCGCCGCAGCCTTCCCTGGAACGGGCATGGCGGCGGCCTTCGCCCAAGCTGGCCCCGACCCCACGAAACCCCGCAACAGGCCGGTCATCTTCGTGGTCGGGGACTCGACGTCGTCGGCCTACCAGCAGTCCGAGCGCCCCCGCGCCGGTTGGGGCCAGGCCCTGCCACTCCTGTTGGGGTCGCAGGCAACCGTCTTTGATTACGCATGGTCCGGCGCCTCCTCGAAGAGCTTTGCCGACGCCGGGCTGCTGGACCAGGTGCTGACCTTGATGCAGGCGGGCGATTACCTGCTGGTCTCCTTCGGCCACAATGACGAAAAGGTGGCGGACCCAGCGCGCGGAACGCTCCCGGACACCACGTTCAAGGAGTACCTGGGCAGGTACATCGACGGGGCCAGGGCACGCGGGGGAAAACCTGTTCTGGTCACCCCGGTGGAACGCCGCCGCTTCGACTCGTTCGGCAATGCGAAGGACTCCCACGGAGCGTATCCGCAGGCTGTCCGGGAGCTTGCCGCCGCGTCCGGCACTCCTTTGGTGGACCTCACCGCGTCCTCGAAGCAGCTCTGGCAGCAGCTGGGGCCGGAAGGAACCAAGTCGCAGTTCTTTTTCCTGGCTCCCGGCGAGCACCCGCAGTACCCTCAGGGTTCGGAGGACAACACGCATTTTCAGGCCGCCGGCGCGGTGGCGGTGGCCCGCCTCGTGGCACGTGAACTGCAGTCCAAGGAGATCGTCCCGCCGGGCTATTTCCAGAACATCGATGCCGTCACGGAACCCCTGCTCGACATGTACTGGCCGGCCGAGCGGCCCATCGACGTCCCGATGACGCTCGACGTCGGACCCGGCAGGACGTTCGCTACCGTACAGGCCGCCGTGGATTCCGCGCCTGCGGGGAGCCTCCAGCGGGCCGTCATCAGGATCCAGCCCGGCACCTACCGCGAAGCCGTGCGGGTTCCGGCTGACAAGCCGCGGATCTCCTTCATCGGCCAGGGCGGACGTCCCGAGGATGTGGTGCTGGTCTTCAACAACGCGTCCGGCACCCCCAAGCCGGGTGGCAGCGGGAACTTTGGCACCTCCGGCAGCGCGTCCGTCCGGATCGACGGGCCGGACTTTGTGGCCCGGAACCTGACCATCAGCAACGATTTCGACGAGGCAGCCAACACGGGGATGAAGGACCGCCAGGCCGTGGCGCTGCACATCACGGCGGACCGGTCGGTGCTGTCCAACATCAGGCTGTTGGGCAACCAGGACACCCTGCTGGTCAACTCACCGGCTGCAGGCGTCCAGGCCCGTTTCTACTTTGACGGCTGCTATGTGGAAGGCGACGTGGACTTCATCTTCGGCCGCGGAACGGCCGTCTTCAGAGGCTGCGAAATCAAATCCCTGGATCGGGGTTCCACCACCAACAACGGTTACGTGACGGCGGGCAGCCAGGACCTGTCCATCCCGCACGGTTACCTCTTCGACCAGTGCCGGCTGGTGTCGGACGCGGCGAGGGACACCGTCCATCTCGGCAGGCCGTGGCATCCCAGCGGCGACCCGAAAGCCGTTGCCCAGGTCCTGGTGCGGGACTCCTGGCTTGGCGCCCACATCTCCGGCACGCCGTGGACGGACATGAGCGGCTTCTCCTGGCGCGAGGCGCGGTTCCATGAGTACAACAACCACGGCCCCGGCGCGCAGGTTACCCCCGACCGTCCGCAGTTGCCCGCGGCTGAGGCGGCCAAGTACACGGCCAGGACCTACCTGCAGGGAAGTGACGGGTGGGCGCCGCAGCTCGCTGGTTCAAGGGCGGATTGCAGCGTGGTGCCTGCCGTTTAGTCCCGGGACGGGAAAGCCCGGTTCCGGCAGGGGAGCCGGGCTCTCGCAGCTTGCACGTCTCTCAACCTGGATGAACTTGGCTCCCCTGTACTCCCGGTTCGGGGGTGTTGTCGTCTTCATACTCCGTAGCGTCCGCGAGGCGGCGCCCCGCAATGTACCCAAAGGTCAGCGCGGGGCCCAGGTTGATTCCGCCAGCCGGGTAGTGCCCACCCATGACTGAGGCCTGGTCGTTGCCCGCAACGTAAAGGCCGCTGATGGGCTGGCCCTGCGTATCCAGGACCCGTGCGTGGTGATCGGCTGCGAGTCCGGCAAAGGTACCGAAGGATCCGGGGACAATTTTCACTGCGTAGAAGGGGCCCTTCTCCAGGGGACGCAATGAAGGGTTGGGGGTGTTTCCGGGGTCGCCGCCGTACCTGTTGAACTCGGTCTCTCCGCGGTTGAAGTCGGGGTCGATGCCCAGGCGGGCATTGGCGTTGAAGGCTGCCACTGTGGCCGTGAGCCCTTGTGGATCAATCCCGCATGCTGCCGCCAGTTCCTCAAGGGTGTTGCCCTTCTTGAGGTAGCCGGACCGTATGTACGGGAAGAGAGGCACCGGCAGGGGTTTCGCCATGCCCAGGGGGAACTTCCGCACGAACGCGGCATCGGCGATTAGCCACGCCTCTACGGGCTCACCCTCGGGGGTCGCATTGAGCAGGCCTTCAACGTAGTCGTAGTAGCCGTTTGCCTCGTTGACGAACCGCTTGCCATCCCGGCGGACTCCGATGCTGCCCGGCTTGGCACGGTCCATGATGTGCGGAAACGTACCGGTCCGTCCGTTCCGGTACGGGACCAGCGACACCGGGCACCATGCAGCGGGCGACGCGACATCGGTCTCGAAGCGTGCCCCAATGGCCTGGGCCATGGTGATGCCGTCCCCGGTGGTTTCCTTCGGTGCCAGTGTCCAATGCTCCCGGCCCGTGGGGTTCCCGGGGAACAGCGCCTTGCGCCGGGAGATGTCATTGGGGAAGCCGCCTGCGGCCAGGACGACGCCGCGGGAGGCATTGATCTGCAGCTCACCTTGCGGGGAACTTACGACGGCGCCCGTCACCGTGCCGGAACCGTCGGTAAGCAGGTGCTTGGCCGGGGTGGAGACGCGGATTTCCGCCCCCAGGTCATCTGCCGACTTCAGCAGGCGCCCGGTGAGGGCCGTGCCGTTGACAAGCTGCATGTTCCGGCGGTGTGTGAGGAGGTCCAGGAGGTGGAAGCCCACCCGCCAACCTGCATGGACGATGCCCCTGATGTTGCCACGGGAGGCGGAGAGGAACTTGGTCAGGTCAGGACCCGCCATGATCCCCATTCCAAGGAACGAGGTTTCGTAGAGCTGGTGGCGCATCTTGGCGCGCAGCTCTGGCTTGATCCGGCGGGCGTTCATTGGCTTGGGCCCCACTGAGCGGTGGCCGGCGCCCGCGCCCGGGGTGTTGCCGTAGATGTCCTTGATCTTGGTTCCCGGCACGAACTGGAGGCTTGTCTTGTTCTGGAAGAAGCCAACCATGTGCGGGACCGCTTCCAGAAAGGCCTCTACCCGCTCCTCCTGATAGTTCCGGCCGAGACAGTGGCGCAGGTACGTACGGAACAGTTCCCGGTCCTCGGCGACGCCGTCGGCTTTGGCCAATGGATTTCCCGGCGTCCAGGCCCACCCACCGGACCATGATGTGGCCCCGCCGCAGACCTCGGCTTTTTCCACCACAATGACCTTTAAGCCGTGGTAGGCAGCCGTGACGGCGGCGGACAGGCCGCCGGCCCCGGAGCCGACCACCAGGACGTCGCAGTCTATCGTCGGCAGGGCAGATGAAGGTGTTGTTGATGATGCAGTCATTTCGGTGCTTTCTTAATGGAAGAAGGTATCGGAGTCCAGGCGCGGCGGCGCGCCGGTCTCCAGGGCGTCGATGGCCTCAAGCTGTTCCGGTGCCAGGGCAAAGCCGAAAACGTCCAGGTTCTCGCGCTGGCGTTGGCCGTCCGCGGACTTCGGCACCGCCACCCGGCCGTGCTGGACATGCCAGCGCAGGACAATTTGGGCGGGGGTTTTGCCGAGCTGCCGCGCCGGTCCGGTCACCGCAGGATGGCCGAGGAACTTACCGTTGCGGCCCAACGGGCTGTAGGCGGCAGTGACTATCCCGTGCCGACGGTGCCAGGCCAGTTGCGCCGGCTGGCCGTGCTCGGGGTCCACCTGGACCTGGTTCAGCGGGACGGCAAGGCCTGCGTCCTGAACGAGCCGTAGATGCGCCGGCTTGAAGTTGGAGACGCCCCAGGCCCTGATGGAGCCGTCATTGACAAGTTCCTGCAGTCCTTCGCAGGCTTCGACGAACCTCCCCTGGGTTGGGTTGGGCCAGTGAACCAGGAACAAGTCCAGGTAGTCGACGCGGAGCCGCTTTACAGCCTCGCCGAAGGCATCACGCACTCCGCTGCGGCTGTGCCACCGGCTGTTGAATTTGCTGGTGAGGAAAAGGTCTCCGCGCCCGATACCGCTGCGGCGGATCCCCTCCCCCACCGCTTCTTCGTTGCCGTAGTTCTCGGCCGTATCGATATGCCGGTAGCCGTTGCCGATGGCCTGCTGCACCGCCGCTGCGGCGCCCTCACCAGTCAAGGGCCATGTTCCCAGGCCGACGAGCGGAATGCGCAGACCCGGCGTAAGCTCCGCCGTCGTGATCTCGCTTGTGGTGGCGCTCATGTCGCGGCCACCGCGCGGACAGAGCTGTTCGACTGCCTACTGCCGGCCTGCGCCAGCACAGTGTCAACGCCTGCCTTGAGCCGGCGTGCCCAGCCGAGCTCGCCGAATTCCGCCACGCGCCGGTCCGAGGGCACCTCCGCACTGACCGGAAGTCCGGACGGCACCGCGGCAACCGCCTCCGCAAGGCCGAACCCGCCCTCGCCGGGAATCCCGCGCTCACACCGCGACTCTAAGACCAGCGCCTCACGGCTGACCGGCTGTGCTGCCGGCCCGTCGCACAGCTGCAGGAGCGGCACGAGGTCCGCGTTGGCGCGCAGCTCCTTCCACTGGGCGGCCGCGCCCGGACCGCTGCAGCGGTTGAAGTGGAGGGTATCCACCACGATCCCGCAGCCCGCCTGTCGCGCGATGCCAGCTGCATGGGCGATGGAGGCGACCGGCTGGTAGGAGATCGCCTCCAGGGTGGGTGTGATGCCGAAACCTCGACCGTCCTCGGTCATCCGCGCCAGTGTGTCCGTCAGGCGGGTGCTGTCCGGATCGCCGCCGGCCACCGTCAGGGAACTGGCACCGAGTGCGTGGCCGGCTTCCATCATCCGCAGCCACGCGTCGCGCTGGTCGCTTCCGTCAAGAAGCAGGAATTCGATGTCCCGTACGCCGACGCCCGTGTCCTGGATCCGGGCCAGCGTTTCGCGCAGCATCGGTGAACCGGGCTGCAGCTCGTAACGCCGTTCGGACGGCGTTACGGGCCGGACCCGGACGCCGACGAAATCAAAGCCCGCCCGGGCTGCCACGCCCACAAGTTCAGGCGGGGCCGTGTTCAGCAGGGACAGCTGGGCCAGGCCGATGGGCCTGTGCGCATTTCCGGTCATGACGATGCTCCGTTCAGGCTCAATTCGGTGTTTGCGGCGGCGCCGGACGCCAGCAGCCCGGCGATCCTCTGCGCTGCGTCATAGCCGCTCTTGACGGCGTTGGAGGCAATGGCCGGGGCCTGGTCCGCCACGGTCCCGGCCAGCGTCACCGGCACGGTGGCCTGGCGGCCCAGCTCTCCGTCCCGGATCTGCGCCGGGACGGACCCGTCAAGCGGAACCACGGAGCGCGAAACCAGGAGCGGTCCCGGCGCGTCCAGCCACTCCCCCTCGGGAGCCAGGCCCGGACCGCTGATCCGGACCCGGCCGCCGTCGTACTCTTCAATCGTCGAGCCAAGCCGGATCCGTACCCGTGGGTTGGCCTCAAGCCGGGGCACGGCCAGGATCTTGGCCCTCCGCCCGGATTCCGGCGCGATGGCCTCCTGCGGGCCCACCAGGAGCACAGCCGTCCCCCTGTGGGCCAAAGTGTCAGCGACGCTCATGGCGACGGAGTCCGCTCCCCAGATGGTCACGGCATCAGGGACTTCACTGTCTGACGGACTGGCGCCGAGAACCTCCGGGTGCTTGGCGAGCCACTCGCGGACATCCATAACGTTGGCGGAGTCTGCCCCGGTGAATCCTGCCGCGGGTCGGAGACCCCCCGTTGCCAGCACGACGGCGTCTGCTTCCATGCCGCGGACAAGGTCGTCCAGGCGGCCGGTATTCACGTGGACCCCCAGCCGGACATCGATGCCCAGCCGTGTATTCTCCTCCGCGGACCATTCGGCAAAACGGTGGAAGTCCGGCGTGGACTTCATCCGCTCGGCGAGGGCGAACTGACCGCCCGCGCGGGCGCCGTCGTCGAGGACGGTCACCTGCGCTCCCGCTTCAGCAAGTTCCCGGGCTGCCGTAAGGCCCGCAGGGCCGGCACCCACCACGACAACGCGGGATCCTTCGCGAACGGCAGGTGTGGGAACGGGAACGCGGGAACGTCCCACGGCCGGGTTAACGGTGCAGGTCACCTGGCCGAGCCCCAGGTTGTCGATGCAGACGTTGCAGGCGATGCAGGGACGGTAGCGGCCGCCCTGGAGGACGCCGCCGACGAAAGCCGGGTCGGCGTGGATGGCGCGGGCAAGGCTGACGAAATCGCAGGTTTCCTCCCGGAGTACTTCTTCGATGATGGCCGGGGAGTTCAGGCGCCCCGCCATCCCAAGGGGCAGGCTGAACTGTCGGTACGCCTTGGCGTAGTCAGCGAGGATTCCAGGCTTCCATTCGCCGGATTGCACAATCCATTCGCCGGCTTCATAGCTGCCGGCGGAGAGGTCCAGGAAGTCCAGGTGCTCCAGGTGGGCCCTGGCGATGATGGCCACCTGCTGCTCGGCGGTGATGCCGTCCGCTGGACCTTCAACAACTGACACCCTCATGCCCACAATGGTGTCCGGGACAGCCGCCCGCACTGCATCGATGACCAGGTTCATGAAACGTTCCGGGGCGGCGAATTCATCCGTGCGGTGGTTGGAAATGGGCGACATGAACTGATGGATCAGGTAGCCGTGGGCGCCGTGGATGTTGATGACGTCGAACCCTGCTTGGACCGCCCGGCGGGCGGCGTGGGCGTAGGCTTCCGCCAGTTCGTGGCACTCTTCCACAGTGAGTTCACGCGGAACCTCGCCGCCGGCCACCTCGCACGCCACCGGTGAGGGCGCCACGTTCCGGAGACCGGACACGGCGGCCTGGGCGGTGCGCCCACCATGGTTGAGTTCGACGGCGGCCAGCGCACCTTCCGCGTGCAGGGCGTCCGTGAGTCTGCGCAAACCCGGGATCATGGCATCACTGTGCAGGCCCAGCTGGTGGGTGCGGCCCTTGCCGTCGGCGCGGACATACGTGGCCTCGGTGGTGACCATCCCCAGCCCGGCTTTGGCGCGGGTCACCAGATAGTCGATGTACTGCTCGGTGATCCGGCCGTCGGCGGTTCCGTAATTGCGTTCCATGGGAGCGGAGGCGAGGCGGTTACGGAGAGTTTTTGGGGTGCGGCCGTTGCGGCCCAGGGTGAGCGGACGGGCGGCGTGGCGTGTGTTGGATTCCATGACGTTCCTTAACCTGCAACCCGAACACGGGGCAGGGTATCTGACGGCAGTTGGGTGAAGTGGACGGGTTTGCCGGTACGGGACGATTCGTAAACCGCCAGCAGGATCCGCAGGGCCTTCGTGGCGTCCCGGCCTGTGATGGCCGGTTCGCCTCCTTCACGGACGGCCCGGACAAAATCCTTGACCTGGGAGGTGTGGTGGGCGATGAGTTGGCCATTGATCCTTTCCAGGGGAACGTTCGCCTGCATTCCTTCCGGGTAGGCAGGCTCGGTGCTGACCGTCCCGGATACTGCCCACAGGTCCACCCGCCCGTCGCTGCCTTCCGGGAATTCGGTGAGGGACGCGGAGGCACCGGTCTCCCCCGTGATCCTGACCTGCACGCCAAGGCTCGGGGACACCGCCGTCGACGCTTCAAGGGTGGCCATGGCACCGGAGGTGAAGGTAATGACGGCCGTCGCTGAGTCCTCCACTTCGATGTGCCCGCCGTGCTTGTAGGTGGTGATCTTCCCGTAGACCTCTGCCACATCTCCCATGAACCACTGCAGCAGGTCGATGTAATGGATGGCCTGGGTCATCAGGACGCCGCCGCCGTCGTTGGCCCACGTTCCGCGCCAGGCATCCCGGGAGTAGTACTCCGCTTCGCGGTACAACATCACCGAGCATTGGCCCATGATGGGCCGGCCCAGCGTGCCGTCGTCAATCGCTGCACGGATGCGCTGCGCGGCAGGCCAGAACCGGCGTTGGAAGAGGACGCCCAACTTCACCCCGGCATCCCCGCAGGCCTTCACCATCCGCTCAGCCGATGCCAGCTCAATGGCGATGGGCTTTTCACAAAGAACATGGACGCCTGCCGCAGCGGCCTGCAACACCACATCCTCATGGGTGGGGTGCGGCGTGCAGACGGAGATGATATCCAGGCCCAGGTCCAGGAGCTCCCGGACGGTGCTCACTGCCGCCGGGATCCCCCACGCCCCGGCAGTGCCACGCGCACGGTCCAGGTCGATGTCGCAGACCCCGGCGATGGTGACGTGGTCAAGGGCGCGGAAGGCCTCCAGGTGGTTGCGGGAGATTGCGCCGCATCCTGCGATTCCAATCCGGAGAGGGCGGGCGGTGGGAGGTGGTGCGGTGTTCATCGACTGGTGCCGTCTTTCTGGTGCGGTGGGAAAGTGTGTGGGTCCGGGCGGCCGGCTGGTTCCGGCCTAGTAGGTGGCGCGGCCGCCGGACAGGTCGAAAACGAAGCCAGTGGTGTAAGAGGCCGCCGGCGAAATGATGAATTGGATGAGCGAGGCCGCCTCGGCGGGCGTGCCGAACCTGCCCATCGGGATTTTGGCGGCCTGGGCTGCCTGTTGTTCCTGCGGAACTTCGGCGAAGAGCGGGGTTACAACATTGCCCGGGGCGAGGGCGTTGACGGTGACCCCTGACAGCGCAAACTCCTTGGCGAGGGACTTGACCAGGCCCAGGATCCCGGCTTTGCTGGCGGAGTAGGCGGCCATGTTGGCCACGCCTTCCTTGCCGGCTGTCGAGGAAATGTGGAGCAGCCGGCCGTAGCCTGCTTCTGCCATTCGCGGCAGGACGGCCCGGGAGACGATGAACGCCCCGGTCAGGTTGATCCTGATGATGCGTTCGAAGTCTTCCACGGACATGTCCGCCGCAGGGGACACGGGACCCAGGATGCCGGCGCAGTTCACCACCGCGTCGAGCCCTCCCATGTCCTCCGTTGCGGCGGACACGGCCGCAGCAACGGACCTCGGGTTGGTGACGTCCATGGCCAGTGACGAGGTCCCGGCTTCTCCGGGCCAGGTGGCCGAGGGCAGGTCGGCGCCGACCACCGCCGCCCCGGACGCCCGAAGGCATGACGCCGTCGCACGCCCGATGCCGCTGGCTGCCCCGACCACCAGGCAGCGGGACCCGGTGATGGTGGCCGGTGCCTGGCGTGTCATCGGCTAACCGCCCGTCGGAAGTTGGCAAGCATGCGGTCAGCGTCTGCGGGAATCCCGGTGAAGAGTTCGAAGGCGGCGGCTGCCTGGCCAACCACCATGCGGCCGCCGTCAAGTACAGCGCAGCCCTTGCCACGCGCTGCCCTGATCAATTGGGTTTCGAGCGGCCGGTAGACCACGTCCGCCACCCACAGGCCGGGGTGGATGAGGTCCGGATCCACCGGTGTACCGGGGTGGCCTGTCATGCCGATGGGCGTGGAGTTCACCAGCCCGTCGGCCTCCCGGAGGCTTCCGGCGATGGCATCCGTCCCGCTCACTGACAGCTGGCTGCCCGGGAAGTGCCGGGCGAGCCTGGCGGCGAGATCTTCGGCCCTTGCCGGTTCAATATCAGCAATGACCAGGTTCCTGGTTCCGGCGCTGAGCAGCCCGAAGGCCACTGCCGCACCGGCTCCCCCGGCACCGATCTGAACCACTGAGCCGGTCGTTGCGGTCGGAAGGCCGGCCCGGAGACCGCCGATGAAGCCAACGTGGTCCGTGTTGTGGCCCACCGCCCTTCCGTTGTGGAAAGTGACGGTGTTGACGGCACCGAGGATCCGGGCTTCGGGTGAGAGTTCGTCGAGGCCGTCCTGCACCAGTTGTTTGCTCGGATGGGTGATGTTCAGGCCGTCGAATCCGAGGTCTGCTGCGCGCCGCACCAGTGCCGCGGACCGCTCTGCGGGTTCTCCGATGACGTCCAGATCGATGACTCGGTACGTGTAGGAAAGGCCCAGGCTATCGGCTTCCGCTTCATGCAGGGCCGGGGTCAGTGAGCCGCCGATCCCCGATCCGAGCAGTCCGACGACAAACCGGTGGCCGGTATCGGCTTCACGTGGTTGGAATGACCACAGGCCAGGCAGCGCGAGCTGGCTCATGCCTGCACCTTGGCGGTGGCTGCCGCAGGAATGGCGGACGACGCCGGGTGGCGCGCCAGGTCAGACTTCTTCAGTCCCAGCTGGGCAGTTGGAGTCTTGAAGGTCTCGGGTGCCATCAGCGCAGCGACCGCGGAGATGGCACAGGCCACCGCGGCGAAGGTTGCGACCGGCACCCAGTTGGCTTTGTCCCCACCGATCAGCAGCTCGGAAATGACCGGGGCGAATCCGGCCAGGAGCAGTCCAAACATGAGGCTGATGGCCATGCCCGAGTACCGGACCCTGACCGGGAACTGCTCCGGGAAGTAGGCGGGGTAGATGGAGTTGGTGGACGTGTAGGCGACACCGATCAGCAGGATGCCGGTGAGGAAGATCAGCGGGACGTTCGCGGCGGAGAGGGCCATGAAGAACACGTAGATCATGCCGATCTGCAGCAGCAGCCCGGAGACGAAGACGGGTTTGCGGCCGATCCGGTCCGACAGCATGCCTGCCAGCGGACCCATGGCGACGGCGGCAAGGTTCGCGACGGCGATCACCGTCAGCATGAGTCCCTTTTCCACGCCGACCACCGAGGTGGCGTAGGAGAGGGCGAAGACGTTGATGATGGTGTTGATGATGGTGAACAGCGACATTGCCGTGACGCGGATGACGGTTGCCCAGTGATGCCGGAACAGCGTAACAAGCGGTACCTTGACCACTGCGTCGTGCTCTTTGACTTCCTCGAAGACGGCAGGCTCTTCGAGGAGGCGGCGGAGGATAAAGGCGATGACTGTGACTACTGCGCTGGCGAGGAAGGGGATGCGCCAGCCCCAGGAGAACAGCTGGTCTTCGGGCATGGATGCCACCGGAATAAAGACGAGGGTGGAAAGCACGATGCCGAACATGATGCCGCTCATCGTCCAGCTGGTGTAGAAGGCGCGCTTCCCGTCAGGGGCGTGCTCAAGGGTCAGTGAGCTTGATCCGGGTGATTCGCCGCCCGCCGAAAGTCCCTGCACAAGGCGAAGAACCACGATGAGGATGGGCGCTGCCATCCCAATTTGGCTATAGGTAGGCAGGCAGCCGATGAGGAAGGTCGAGGTACCCATTAGCAGCAGGGTCAGGAGCAGGACCCGCTTGCGGCCGAACTTGTCGCCGAGGTGCCCGCAGACCACTGCTCCGAGCGGGCGGGCGATGTAGGCAACGCCCACCGTTGCAAAGGACAGCAGCATGGCGGAGGGACCGGGCGCGAAGAACAGCTTGCCGAAGATCAGCGCTGCCGCGGAGCCGAAGATGAAAAAGTCGTAGTACTCAAGTGCGCTGCCCACGAAGCCGGATACGGCCGCGATTTTCGCGTTGTTTTTGGGGCGTGCTGGAGCCGATGTCGACACTGACATGGAGTTCCCTTTCTTGTGGTTCGCCGCTTGATGCGGCTGCTCCATCCAGTGTGGCTGTCATCACTTAGCTAGTCCACGACTAAAATGATCTATCACTATGCTGCTATTCCACTAAGTGGAGTTAGGTGCCGTCAGCGGGGAATCTCCGGAAAGATCTCTTCGACAACTCCGAGCACAGCGGCCAGGACGGCTGAATCGTTCTCCGCCGACCACGCGATGGCATGGTTCATGAAATGCGGCGGGTCATCCAGGGCCACGTATGTGGCTCCGGAGGGAATGATGCCCGCTATCCCGCTGCTCATCAGGGTGACGCCCACACCGGCGGCGACGAAGGTCAACACCATGTAGGGGTCTGACAACTCCTGGACGATGCGGGGACGGAATCCCGCCGCCTGGCAGGCCGCGAGCATCACGTCGGTCATTGACGATGAGCCATCCAGCGGCGGGGAAATGAAGTCGTCGGTTGCCAGTGACTTCAATGGGATGGACTGTTCCTGGGCCAGCGGATGGTCCAAAGGAAGTACCGCGCCGACTTCCTCACTGGCAACCAGCCTGGTCATCACCGACGCTGGCGGGGATTCGGGAAGGCCAACGAAAGCAAGGTCGAGAGCGCCCTTCGCGACGCTGGCCAGTCCATCAGCCGTTCGGACCCGGCTGGTGAGGTCCATCTTGATGTCGGGATAGCGACGCCGGACGGCGCGGGTGAGCGGCGGAAGAGTGAGATGGTTTACAGCACCTGAGAATCCAATCCTGATGTTGCCACGGACGCCCGCCTCCTCGGTCTGGGCCGCCTCCCGGGCAAGGCGCATTTCATGGAGCACACGGTACGCCCGCGGCAGCAGGGCATACCCTGCCGGTGTGAGGGCTACGCTTCTGGTGTTGCGTTCAAAGAGACGCATCCCCAGGTCCGCCTCCAGCTTCCGGATGGTCTGGCTCAGCGGCGACTGCGAAGTGTGCAGGCGCTGTGCGGCACGGCCGAAATGCAGTTCTTCGGCAACCGCAACAAATGCTTCCAGCCAGCGGATCTCTGTCATATCTTCAGAATTTACTCTTTCGTGCCTATTGCCGTGGGCGCGCAGCTTTCGCAGACACCGGCGCTCCCCCATGCGCAGGAACCTGGCCGGGCCCCAAGGACCGGGTTTAGGCTGGGCGGATGTTGACCATCGGAACCATCGTCCTCGGCGTCAACGACGTTGCCGCCGCCGCCAACTTCTGGAACGCCGCCATCGGCTACGTCCCGCGGGAACCTGGCGACGACACGTGGGTGACCCTCGTGCCGGCGTCGGGCCCTGGCGCGGAACTGTCCCTCCAGCTCAGCGAAACGCCCGTCCAGGACCACCCGCGGATCCACCTGGACCTCTACGCGGATGACCAGGCTGCGGAGGTTGACCGGTTGGTCTCGCTGGGCGCCCAGCGGGTGGACTGGGACCTGTACCCGGATGACCCGGACTTCGTGGTCCTGGAGGATCCGGACGGGAACCGGTTCTGCGTCATCGACAAAAGCCCGCGATAGCGCCGTCACCGGAAACAAGCCCGCCGCCGGCACCACTACTTCCCGCGCGACACTGTCAACGCCGGCTACCTGCGGGAGAGCGGCAAAAACACCTTCTGGCGCGGCGTCACCATCGGAGGACTGGCAGTCAGGCAGGAAGGACGACGGCGGGTGGGCACCCGCCGTCGTCCTTCCTGCTTTGATCCCGGCCGTCAGCAGCGGGCGGCCGGGCTAGGAGTTCCGGCCGCCCGCGCGCCTGTCAGCGCTGGTTCTTGCGCGGCTTCACGATGTTGAGTATGCCGCTTTCATGTTTCGCTTTTTTGTCGGCCCGTTTTTCAAGAATCGACTTGCCGACCTTTTTGGCAGCGGAGCCCCTGGGAGATTTTCCGGACATCGGAATCACGCCTTTCCTTGCTTGCGATACCCGCCACCCTACGCCGTTTTATTTATTTATCCAGCCCTCCCAAAATCGCCCCACGCAGCCGCCTCCGCCTGCCCTGCGGCGGGGTCTGGTCATTTTCGGAGCGGAGTACAAAAACATTAGATTGATGATTTTGCTGATTTGGGCATGGCGCCGAAATTTCCGAAATTGCCGCAGGAAAACCACCCACTCAACGCCAGAATTCAGTGAGCTGCGGGGCCAGCTTTTCACCGTGGCCGAACCCAGCCCGGGCCGCGGCCGGACGAAGTGACAGATCCATGGCGTTGGCGCCAAACATGTGCTCGGAACCGCTGTCCGGGAAGACCGTTTCCACCCTGCTCCCACCTGCGGTCAGCTCCGCCATCTGCGCGGTGAGCTGCATGCCCCATTCGAGCGGCATCCGGGTCCTGCCGCCAAAGGGCGAAAGCACCAGGACGCGCCCGTGCCCCGCGGCAAGGTCGGCGTTCTCGTTGCGCCGGTAGCCGCCGTCGATATAGCGCCTGTCCCCGATCCCGTAGGCGAACCCGCTGGCACAGCTGGCGGCGACGGCGTCCACCAGGTCCACGCCGCTGTTGCGGTCGAAGACGGCCGGTTCGCCGGTGCGGGCATCGACCGCCGTAATGAGCAGCCTGTGCTGCGGCCACTCCCGGATTGGCAGCCGGCTGGCGACGGTTTCGCGCCACCGCCCGGTGGCGTCATGCGCGGAAGCGAGGTCCAGCGCCAGCGCGCCCATCCTGCGGCGCATGTCGGCTGGATCTGCAGCTGAGGCGATGATCCTGTCAGTCCGCTCGAGGTGGTCGGACACCGGCCTGGCGGGACTCACCCCAGCAGCTGCTCCGGCCGGAGCCGTTCGTTGCTGCGGCGCAGCGTCAAGGACGGCCGCATAGAGTTCGGCGGGAGGGGCGCCGGCGATCTGGGCTGCAGCTGTTGACCCGGCGGAGGTGCCGATGACCAGCTCGGCGCCGGCCACGTCCAAACCGGCATCGGCCAGCCCGGCGAGGACGCCGATCAGCCATGCATTTCCTGTTGAGCCGCCGCCGCCAAGGACCAGTGCCCGCCCGGAAGACACCGCGGAGGTGCCGTGCGGGGTTAAAGAAGGTGTTGAGTTCATGGGAGTCGCCCTTCGCGAATTGCCTGATTCGGCGCTCCCGGTGGCGACTAGTTCAGCCGCTCGATCGTGGACTGCGGGGAGCACCCATTGCGGATACAGCATTCATGGGTCTCACCTCCTGCGGCCTGGTCACGATCATGGGAATCTTGGCACACCTGCTGGGCCGGGCGCAACGGGTAAATTTGTAGCGATGATTTTGATTGAGCGGGACAGCCCCGCGCGTGATGACGTCCGTCTGCTCCTGAGCGAGCACCTGGCGGACATGTTCGTCACCTCGCCCGCCGAAAGCGTCCACGCCCTGGACCATTCCGCGCTGTCCGGGCCGTCCATCTCGTTCTGGACCGCACGCGAGGACGGCGCGCTGCTGGGGTGCGGCGCCCTCAAACTTTTGCCCTCCCCCGCCGGCACCGCAAGGCACGGCGAGATCAAGTCGATGCGCACCACGGCAACGGCGCGGGGACGGGGTGTGGCCACCCTCATGATTCGGCATATCCTTGAGGACGCCCGTGCCCGGAACCTTGGGCACGTCTTCCTGGAGACCGGAACAGAGGATTACTTCGCGCCCGCACGGCGTCTCTACGCCCGGCACGGTTTCACCGAGTGCCCGCCCTTCGCCGACTACGTCCTGGACCCCAACAGCGTGTTCATGGAGCTGAGGCTCCAGGCGTAAGGGTAGACGCCCCCTTACCGCGGAAAGTGTTTGGGGGCGCCGCTGGATTCGCGGGGAATGAGCGTTGGAAGGGATTTCCGTATGCGCGGTTCCTTTCCGGGATTCACAATGAGGTCGATCGCGGTGGCGGCGATCTGGTCCAGGGGTACCCGCACGGACGTCAGGGGCGTGGAGAGCCTGGCAGCCAGGGGGATGTCGTTATAGCCCACGAGGGCCAGGTCTTCCCCTATCTCGATCCGGTGATGGTGCGCAGCGGCAATGACCCCCATGGCAATGTTGTCATTGGCTGCGAATATGGCTGTGGGTCGGTTTCCCGCAGTGTGTCCAAGCAGGGTTTCACCTGCCGAATATCCATTCTCGATGCCGTATCCGGCCGCGATCAGCCATTCTTCGCGCGGCTGTATCCCTGCTTCGCTCAGTGCTTTCCGGGCTCCTGCCAGGCGTGCGGTTCCGGTTGATGTGAAGGCGGGACCGGTAACAACCGCGATGTCACGGTGACCGAGGTCAATGAGGTGGCGTGCGGCGAGGTATCCGCCAATCTCGTCGTCTCCGAGCGCGGAGGGGCTGATACCGTCGGTGCGCAGCACCAGCGCATGGGCTACCCGGCGCTCACGCAGCCGCCGGGGGAGTTCGTCATCGAGGCGTGCCGTGGCGAGAATCAACCCGTCGACGTTTCTGTCCAGGAGTGTTTCGGCTGCGCGTCGTTCATCCTCGGGGTCATCCCCACTGGTAGCGACCATGGCGAAGTAGCCGCGGGAAGACGCGGCCTTTTCGAGTTCTTCGAACATCAGGGCCATGACGGTGTCGCTCAGGCGGGGGACCAAGACACCCAACGTCCGGGTCTCGCCGCGGCGAAGACTGGAGGCGAAGGAGTTCCGCCGATAGCCGAGCTCCTCGGCGATTTTCCGGACATGTATTGCGGCCGCTGAACGGGACGGGGTGCGTTCATCCAGGGCCCGGCTGGCCGTGGAGATGCTGACGCCACTGGCAGCTGCGACGTCCTTCAGGGTAACGATCTCAGCCGGTAAGGCCCGTTCCATCGCGGTTCTCCTCTTCAGCAAGGGTGTAACAGACACTCTATTCCTCCAACATGCAAACGTTCCCTTGACAGTGAGCTGCGACACGTGCAAACTTGAAAACGTTCCTGCAAACGTTCCCATACTAGCGGAACTGCCAACTATCAAAGAAGACAAGAAGGTAGCTGTAATGACACTCGATCTCC
The DNA here is from genome assembly GCF_001428325.1 of Arthrobacter sp. Soil761. Taxonomy (NCBI): domain Bacteria; kingdom Bacillati; phylum Actinomycetota; class Actinomycetes; order Micrococcales; family Micrococcaceae; genus Arthrobacter; species Arthrobacter sp. Soil761. The sequence continues at coordinate 113,470 of NZ_LMSF01000023.1, forward strand.
GCGGACTCAGCCCCGCACCTGTCACCCCGTTCACCGAAGATGGCGCTGTCGACTTCGCTGCGATCCAGCGTCTGGGTTCGTGGCTCGGATCGATTGAGGGCGTGAAGAGTCTCGTCGTCTTGGGCCACGCCGGCGAAGGCACGTTCCTTACCGAAGAGGAGCAGCTGGACGTCATCCGCGCGTTCGTGGCGTCCACCGACGGCCGCATTCCGGTCGTGGCGGGCATCACGAAGGAGGGCAACAAGACCGCGGCCCTCGAGGCCAGGAAGGCCGTCGAGGCCGGCGCGTCAGCTGGTCTCGTCTACCCCTCGCACGGGTGGCTGCGCTTCGGATACCAGAAGGGTGCCCCGCAGTCGCGCTACCAGGAGATCTACGAAGAGTCGGGCCTGCCGCTGATCCTCTTCCAGTACCCCGATAACACCAAGGCGACCTACGACCTCGACACCCAGCTGGAGATCGCCGGCCAGGAGGGCGTCTTTGCCACGAAGAACGGTGTCCGCAACATGCGCCGGTGGTACACCGAGATTCCCGCACTGCGCGCCGCGTACCCCGAGCTGCAGGTGCTGTCCTGCCATGACGAGTACCTGCTCCCGACAATGTTCGATGTCGACGGTCTGCTCGTCGGCTACGGCAACATCGCCCCCGAACTGCTCGTCGAACTGATCGAGGCCGGCAAGGCGCAGGACTACAAGCGTGCCCACGCCATTCATGAGCGGCTGCTGCCAGTGACCAAGAACGTTTACCACCGCGGCTCCCACATGGAGGGCACCGTCGCCTTGAAGTGGGGCCTGGTGAACCGCGGAATCCTCGAGCACGCCACAGTGCGCACCCCGCTCCTTCCCCTGCCGGAAGGCGCCGAGACCGAAATTGCGGAAGCCTTCGCCGCCGCAAACATCGGCAAGGTCACCGCCACTGTCTGATCCACGGATCCTGAGGATGGCGGGGACAACTCCCGCCATCCTCCCCTAGGCTTTTGCCATCTCCACTCTTGGTCAATGAGGACCCCAGCACCGCGCTGGAGAAGGAGGACTCGCAATGCGCGAGCCGAACAACACCACCACCATGGCTGGCGGCCCCAACGCCGCCCGGATAAATGCAGAGCTCGTAGCCCGTCTCGAAAGGCTTCCGCTCACCCGGCGCCTGACCCTGATCCGCGTGATCATCGGGTCCGCCACGTTCTTCGACGCCTATACCGTCCTGGCCATCGCCTTCGCCATGCCGCAGCTGTCCACGGAATGGCACCTGACGGCCGGGGAGATCGGGATGATCCTGTCAGCCGGATACGTCGGCCAGATCTTCGGCTCACTCTTCTTTGGCCAGCTGGCCGAAAGGATCGGCAGGCTTCCCGTCCTGCTCATCACCATCCTGCTCTTCGTCTCCATGGACGTCGCCTGCCTGTTCGCGTGGGGCGCCGCGTCGATGATCGTCTTCCGCTTCATCCAGGGCATTGGAACCGGTGGTGAGGTCCCGGTGGCCAGCGCCTACATCAACGAATTCGTTGGGGCGAAAAAGCGCGGCAGGTTCTTCCTCCTCTACGAGGTCATCTTCCCCGTGGGCCTCATGTTCGCCGGCATCGCCGGGTACTTCCTGGTCCCGGTGGTGGGCTGGAAGGCGATGTTTATCGTCGGCATCGTCCCCGCCCTGCTCACCATTCCCATGCGCTGGCTGATGCCCGAATCCCCCCGCTGGCTCGCCTCCCGGGGACACGTAAACAGGGCTGACATGGTTGTCACCATGCTGGAAAATGAAGCCCGAAAAGCAGGCCACGCCCTTTCCGAGCCCGTTGTGCGCCCCGTGGACCCGAAAGCGACCGCCCGGACCGACTGGCGCGAACTCTTCTCAGGCATCTACCGCAAACGCACGCTCATGATCTGGATGCTTTGGATCTGCGTCTACATGGTCAACAACGGCCTTATCACCTGGCTCCCAACGCTCTATAAGCAGACCTTCAACCTCCCGCTTCAGGCCAGCCTTGCCTACGGCTGGGTGACATCGGCAGTGGGCGTCGTGGCGTCCATCCTGTGCGCGCTCCTCATCGACCGCGTGGGCCGCAAGCGCTGGTACTCATGGGCATTCCTCGCCGCTACGGTCCCGCTGGTAGTGCTCACCGCCCTCGGCGCCGTCTCCGCCACACAGGTGGTGGTGTTCGCCAGCATCGCCTACGCCATTCTCCAGACCATCTCGTTTTCCCTCTACCTCTACTCGGCCGAGCTCTACCCGACGCGTCTCCGCGCCATCGGCACCGGATTCGGAAGTGCCTGGCTTCGGGCAGGCTCCGCGATCGGGCCCATCCTGGTCGGCTGGATCGTGGACAACTATGGGGTCAGCTACGTCTTCACGGTCTTCGCCGCAGTCGCGCTCATCGGTGGCCTGGTCACCATCTTCTTCGCCATCGAAACCAAGGGCCGGGTCCTCGAGGAACTCTCGCCCTGACCCGCACCGCAACCACAAAAACAAGGAAACGTACGACGCCGGGTGGGCACCCGCCGTCGTACGTTTCTGTTTGCCAGGTCTACAACTGGCCGGTGGGGCCGCTGTCCTTGACTTCGCCACGCCAGCCTCCGGTTTCGGTGCCGCGAGATTCAACGAAGTCCTTGAACTTGCGCATGTCCGCCTTGACCTGCATCTTGTCGATCTTCAGCGCCGCGCCTGCCTTTTCGGTGACGGTTTCCGGGGCCCATTCGAAATGGACTTTGACCTTGGTGTGAGTAGCGTCCAGCGGCGTGAACCTGACGATGCCGGCATGCGACTTGCCGTCGACGCTGCGCCAGGCGATCCGGTCATCGGGCTCCTGGTCGACAATTTCAGTGTCGAACTCCCGCCTGACGCCACCCACCTTGGTAACCCAGTGGTTGGTGGTGTCCGTCAGCTGGGTTATCGATTCCACTCCGGACATGAACCGCGGAAAGGATTCGAACTGGGTCCACTGGTTATAAGCGGTACCCACCGGGACGGCGACTTCAACGGTCTCTTCAACCTCTTCGAAGTGTTCCATCTGCTTCCTCCTTATGACGGACGGCCGCAGCGACAGACCGGCAGCACTGGCCTTCCTGCCAGTCAGGCAGCCGCCACCCCAGCACGATAAGTCCGGCAGCTATCTGTGTCCAGAGCCTTGGAATTCCCAAGCGGACGACGGCGGGTGGGCGCCCGACGTCGTCCGCTTCCGGTTGGCGCCTACCCGCTGAAGGCGACCTTTTCCCAACTCAGGACGTCCTCACCCGTGGCGCTGTTGCCGGCCACAGTGAAGCGCACATAGTCCACGGCGTTGCCGGCGCCATCCACGGTGATGCGCCGCAGGTTGTCCGCTGGGGCCGAGCCGTAGATGCCCAGCCACGGCGATCCCGCGGCGAGGGGCTGGTTCTCCGCGAAGACGTGGCTGTCACCGTTGATGAGGTAGACCGGTGCGTCGAAGTGGTTGGTTTCCTCGACGATCGCCTGCACGATCCCGCGGAAGCCGGAGACGGTTTCGGGATTGGCGGTGGCGTCGGCCAGGAGGGAAGGGTCGAACATGTCGGCCTGCTGCATGAGCACCACCGCGCGCACATTGCTGCGCCTGGCGTCGGCGAAGGTCTGGTGGATCTGGGTGATGACGGCGTCCGTCCGGTGCTCCACCTCCGCCAGCTGCTCCGGGGTGGGTTCTGTCTTGCCCAGGCCCGTCCACGGCAGGAGGGAGTTGTTGCTGCCCTGGACGTTCAGGACGGAGAAGGCCACCCGGTTCTTGGTGAAGCGGACGTCCTCGGGCAGGCCCAGGTTCGCCTGGGACTTCACCGGCATGGTGGCGCCGAGTGTCTTGCCGGGCTGGTTGAAGAAGACCTCCCGCAGTTTGTCCAGGCGTTCCAGCGGGTTGTAGGCGCCGTTGTTGGCGCGGTGGCAGTCCACCCATTCGTTGTCGCCGGGCGTGTAGACCAGCGGGTGGGTGAAGGTGTCGAACTGGGAGCGGATGTAGGAGAAGTACCCGTCGGAGCAGACGGAGGAGCCGTTCTTGATGTCGCCCACGTGTGCTACAAACTTCAGGTCCTTGTCGGCGTTGAGGTCCTGGATGCGGGACGGGAACTTGGCGATCTCGGTTGCGCCGTAGGGGATGTCGCCGATCGCGGCGAAGGTGAAGGCCTGGTTGTTGTCGCTGCTGCTGTCCGCAGCCTGTGTTCCGGCGAATGCGGGCTGGGACGCAAGGAGGCCAAGCGCCAGGGTGAGTGCCGCCGTCGTAATTTTCAAAGTCTTTGTGGGCATGTGATTTGCTCCTGTTTCTGCTAAATGCCTAGGCGCCGCGGGCGGTGAGGAACTGCTGGAGGCCGGCGAGGTCGTCGGTGTTGATGTGGTCCACGCCGGCGTCGGCCAGTTCGGTCCAGACGGCGTCGCGGGCGGCGCCGGGCTGGTCCGGGGTGGCCCAGAAGCGGACGCGGTAGCCGTTGGCGTGGGCCGTGGCAACGAAGGCGCGCAGCTTGGTCCGCTCGTATTCGGGCATGGGGCCCACGCCCTGCCAGGTGAAGAGCTTGGTCCAGTTGTCGCTGACCAGGGGCATCAGGGCGGCGGGGAGGCCTGAGGCGAGGTCCGTAGAGCGGCCGTCGTAGAAGCTGAAGCGCTGGGTCTGTGCCTGCATGGTGGCCAGTGGGCGGTTGCCGCTGATGACGGCGGTCACCGGGCCGGTCTTGACGTTGCCGTTGGTGTAGCGGCTCATGATGCCGCGGTGCTCGGACAGTTCCTGTTCGACGGCGGCGTAGGTGGCCTCGCCTTCGCTCTTGATGTCGATCAGGAGTTGGAGGCTGCCGTCCCACTGGGGGTAGACGCTGTGGCCGGGCTGGCTGCGGACCAGGTCCTGGAGCGGGTCGAGGTAGAGGCTCTCGAGCGTGACGCCCTGCTTGGCGTCGGCGAGGTCGTGGGCCACCCGCAGTTCGCCGTCCACAAGCCACACGTCCGCCTCGACGCTGGTGAAGCCGTGCTCCAGGGCGTCGAACAGGGGCTGGTCATGCTCGTAATCATTGTGGGCGTGTGTCCCGGCAAGCGGCTGGCCGACGACGACGGGAGCCGGCCTGGGTGCCTCAGCCGGGGCTTGAGTCTGCGCCTGGGCGGGGGCTACGGCTGTCCCGGCAAGGGAAGCGAGGATGGCGACGGTGGCGAGGGTGCTTTTCACGAACACGGAGTACTCCTGGTGCGTCGGGGATGTCTGCCCGGCCGGGGTGTGACGGGCGGAAGGGTGCCCGAACAGCTTGCTGTGCCTGCTGGAACGGTTTGGAGCGCTTTGGTTGATGGTGGGTAAACGGAAGGGAACAACAGGCCGGTCCCTACAGGACCGGCAGCCTGCTTCCAAGACCGGCACGGATGTCTACTTCACTTCCAAGACCGGCACGGATGTCTACTTCACTTCCAAGACCGGCACGGATGATTGCTGCACGTGGCGCCGTGGTTGGACGCGGTCCTGGCTGTGCCGGGGCGCACACCAACGGAGCACGCCGACGGAGAGCATGAATACCCCGGCTATGACGCAGCCAGATAATCCACGCATACTGCTTCCAAGAGGCTTCCTTCTCCGGGCAGGAAGACCGGCGGCCACAGTGGCGGTTCCCGGTCCGGTTGTTCGGCGTTGTATTGGCGCCCGGTGGGCGAGATCCAGCCGGGTGGTTCGTTCCTGGCGGCTGGTCCGGGGCTCCAGCCCGTTCGGTGCTTGAGCCTGTGGTGCTTGGGGCACAGCTGACCCAAGTTGCTGATTCCGGTAGTTCCGCCATTTTCCCAGGCTGTGAGGTGGTCTGATTCATTATCCAGGCTGGCGTTGCTGCAGCCGGGAAAAGTGCATTTTCCATCGCGCATCCGCAACCACCGCTTCAGTGATTCCGGGAGGCGGTAGCTGGTCCGGCTGATTTCCAGCGGTGCCCCGTCCCGGGGATCCACGAGGACCCGGTAGAACGAGCCGGCACCTTCCGTGACGAGCCTTCGGGCCATCGACGCCGGGATGGGTCCGTAGCCGTCAAGCTCGGCGGCCTCGTCCGCGGTTCCGAGGAGTGAAAACACCGGCACCGTGACCAGCACGTCGGCTTTAAGGGAGGGCGCCGCGCCAACTGCCTGGGCTGGATTGCCCAACAGCAACCCCGCAGCCACATCGGCCCTGAGCTGGGCAAGCGTCCGCGGTTCATCCGGGCCCTGCAGGCCGCGGGCCATGGCGGACATCCTGTTCCAGACCGCGCATGCCGTGTCCGCGGGCATGTACAGCGAGACCCATGCCATTCCGTCCCGGTCCAGGGAGTACTCCATCCGCCGGTCCCCTGCGCACTTCGCGTGCCTCGAATCCAGGGACTCCGGGTGATGCCGTTCCCGCCAGGAACGGACTTTCCGACGAAACCGGGCCGGCACCAATTCGCCAGCAGCGGCTCCCCTGGCCGCGTTCGGTGCCTCCGGGTCAAGGAAGTGAGCTTCCAATGAAGCGGCCGCAGCGGGGTTGAGGCCAGAGGTTTCGTCCACAAGGATCCGTGCGTGCTGCCAGGAAATGCTTCCGTCCTGGAGCGCATCCAGGGTCGACGGCAAAGAGCTGGTCAGCGCCTGGGCTTCCCCCAAAAGTGCAGACGCGGCACGTTCACCGATGGTGAGGACGCAGGCAACCTCTGCCACCATGCTCATTTCCCGCGCCGACGATTCATAGGCACTTTGCGCCGGCCCTTCCAACGCATCTGACGCCTCTGCGTAACCGGCCAGCAATTGGACCTTCGCCGCGGCTGTGGCAGCTTCGATCCGGGCCACCACCGCCAGGCCGTCCAGGCAGGACTCGGAAAGTTCCCGCAGAGGATCATGGCCAGCCAGGCCGTCTCCACGAGCCGACGCTTCCGAGGAACGGGCAAGGACTCCGGCCAACTCGTTCACCAGTCCGGCCAGGGAGGTGACGGCAGCCGGCAACCCGGCCCTGCGTCCCGCGTCCACAACCGCTCCGGTTTCCATACCCAGATTCTGTCACTGGGGTCTGACAATTCGAGTTCCACCCACAGCAGAACCGAGAATCCGTCATCGCGCCCGCTTCGGTTCCCCACCCGCCAGGGTTTTGCACTCCGGTCGGTCATGGACGCCGGCATGGGGTCAGATTCAATGACGGCTGTGTCCCAAAATGGGAGGCACGCTGTCCTAAACCTCCGCAACCGGCGCAGCGAACTGGGCCTCGTACAGCCGTGCGTAGGCCCCGCCGGCGGCCAGCAGTGATGAGTGGGTCCCCTGCTCCACGATCTGGCCGGCCTCCATCACCAGGATGAGGTCGGCGTCGCGGATCGTGGACAGGCGGTGCGCGATCACAAATGACGTCCGGTCTGACCGCAGGGCGCTCATGGCCTTCTGCACCAGCACCTCGGTCCGGGTGTCCACCGAAGACGTCGCCTCGTCCAGGATCAAAACAGAGGGCCGCGCCAGGAAGGCCCGCGCGATGGTCAGCAGCTGCTTCTCACCCGCTGACACGTTGGAGCCTTCGTCGTCCAGCACGGTGTCGTACCCTTCGGGCAGCGACTTCACGAACCGGTCCACATACGTCGCCCGCGCCGCCTCCAGAATTTCGTCCGAAGACGCAGCGGGCCGGCCGTAGGCAATGTTGTCCCGGATGGTCCCACCGAACAGCCACGTGTCCTGCAGCACCATCCCCATCCGCGAGCGCAGGTCGTTCCGGGTCATGGTGGTGATGTCCACGCCGTCCAACGTGATCCGGCCGGCATCCAGCTCGTAGAACCGCATCATCAGGTTCACCAGCGTGGTCTTGCCCGCCCCCGTCGGCCCCACAATGGCCACCGTCTGCCCCGGCTCCGCCACCAAAGACAACCCGGAAATCAGAGGCTTGTCCGGCGAATACGAGAAGGACACGTCCTCGAACACCAGCCGCCCGCGCCCGGCACCATCAGGACTCTGCCAAGAAGCACCCACAGGATCGGCAGACTGTTCCTCCGTATCCAACAACTCGAACACCCGCTCAGCCGACGCAACGCCGGACTGCAGCAGGTTGGCCATCGAGCCGAGCTGCGCCAGAGGCTGGGTGAACTGCCGCGAGTACTGGATGAACGCCTGCACGTCACCCAACTGCATGGCCCCGGACGCAACCTGCAGGCCGCCCACCACGGCAATCCCCACGTACACCAGGTTCCCGATGAAGGTCATGGCCGGCATGATCAGCCCGGAAATGAACTGCGCCCCGAAACTCGCCTCATACAGCTCCACGTTTTTCTGCCGGAACCGCTCCCCCACCTCGCGCTGCCGGCCGAACACCTTTACCAGTGCATGCCCGGTGTAGGTCTCCTCAATCTGCCCATTCAGCTCACCGGTGTTCTTCCACTGCTGCACAAACAGCTTCTGCGAGCGCTTGGCAATCAGCGCCGTGATCCCCAGCGTCAGCGGAATGGTCACCAGCGCGATCAGCGCCAGCGTCGGGGACAGGATGAACATCATCACCAATACGCCCACCACCGTCAGCAACGACGTCACCGCCTGGCTGATGGACTGCTGCAGGCTCTGCGAAATGTTGTCCACGTCGTTGGTCACCCGGCTGAGCAGCTCACCGCGCTGGATCGAGTCGAAATACCGCAGCGGCAGCCGGTTGATCTTCGCCTCGATCTTCTCGCGCAGCCCAAACACCGTCCGCTGCACCACGCCGTTCAGAACATACGCCTGCCCCCACATGAACGCCGACCCCAGCACGTACAGCACCAGCGCCCACGTCAGCACGCTGGCCAGCGCCGCAAAGTCGATCCCCGCACCCGGCGTCAGCGTCATGGCGCCGAGCATGTCCGCCTTCTGGTTCTCCCCCGCCGCCCGCAGCTGCGCAATCAGTTGCGCCTGCGTCATCCCCGGCGGCAGCTGCTTGGACACCACACCGGCGAAAATCAGGTTGGTGCCCTCGCCGAGCAGCCGCGGCCCAATCACCTGCAGCACTACGCCCGCCACGGCCATTACCAGCACCAGCACCAGCCAGAGCCGTTCCGGCCGCAGGGTGCCCAGCAGCCGTTTGGCCGAACCGCTGAAGTTCATCGCCTTCTCTGCCGGGACGTTCATCCCGGCAAACGGTCCGCCGTGCCCTGGGCCGCCGCGCGGCCGGGGAATGCGTACGACGTCGGCCTGGCCGGCTCCGGAGCCGGGCCCGGCTTTGGTGCCGCGAGCGGGACGGGTCCCCGGGTGTTGGGTGCTCATACCGTTTCCTCCGCTGCCAGCTGGGACGAAACAATCTCACGGTACGTCTCGGATGTCTCCAGCAACTCATGGTGCGTGCCGTGCGCAACGATCCTGCCGTCGTCGAGCACCATAATCTGGTCCGCGTCAACGATGCTGGACACGCGCTGGGCGATGATGACCATGGTGGCACCGGCAGTGCTGCGCTTGAGCGCCTGGCGCAGCCGGGCGTCGGTGCCGGTGTCCAGGGACGAGAACGAGTCGTCAAAGATGTAGAGCTCGGGCCGCTTCACCAGGGCCCGGGCGATGGCCAGCCGCTGCCGCTGCCCGCCGGAGACGTTGGTGCCGCCCTGCGAGATCGCCGCGTCCAGCCCATCCTCCATCTGCTCCACGAAGTCCCGGGCCTGGGCGATCTCCAGCGCGGTCCACAGCTCGTCCTCGGTGGCGTCCGGGTTGCCGTACAGGAGGTTGCTGCGCACGGTGCCGGAAAACAGGTATGGCCGTTGTGGCACCAGGCCGATGTGCCCCCAGAGCAGGTCCGGGTCCAGGTCCCTGACGTCCACTCCGTCCATCAGCACCGCGCCGGAGGTGACGTCGAAGAGCCTCGGCATCAAGTTCACCAGGGTGGTCTTGCCGGAGCCGGTGCTGCCGATGATCGCGGTCGTCTGCCCAGCGCGGGCGGTGAAGCTGATGCCTGACAGGACCGGCTGGTCGGCACCCGGGTAGGCGAATCCGACGTCTCGCATCTCCAGCTCGCCGCGCCGCTGCCTGCCGGCGAACGCCGCGCTGGTGACCGGGTTCTCCGGCGGCAGGACGCTGGAGCTGGTGCCCAGCACCTCGCCGATACGGTCCGCGGACACCGACGCGCGCGGGATCATCACCGCCATGAAGGTAGCCATCATGACGGACATGAGGATCTGCATCAGGTAGCTCAAGAACGCGATCAGGGTGCCCACCTGCATGGACCCGTCCTCGATCCGGAAGGCGCCGAACCAGATAACCGCCACGCTGGATACGTTCAGGATCAGCATGACGGTGGGGAACATCAGCGCCATCAGGCGTCCGGCGCGGAGGGCAACGTCCGTGACGTCCGTGTTGGCCTGGGCGAAACGCGCCGTTTCCATGTCCTCCCGCACGAATGCCCGCACCACGCGGATGCCCGCGAGCTGCTCGCGCAATACGCGGTTCACGGTGTCGATCCGGGCCTGCATCTTGCGGAACAGCGGCACCATCCGCGTGACAATGAGCCCGACGGCGATCAGCAGCACCGGGACACACACGGCAATGAGCCAGGACAGCTGGGCGTCCTGCCGGATGGCCATGATCACGCCACCGATGCTGAGCATGGGCGCGGCCACCATGAGCGTGGCGGACATCAGCACCAGCTGCTGGACCTGCTGGACGTCATTGGTGGACCTGGTGATCAGGCTCGGGGCGCCGAAGCGGGTGACCTCCTGCTCGGAAAACTCGCCCACGCGGTCAAAGATGGCGCCGCGCAGGTCCCGGCCCAGGCCCATCGCGGCCTTGGCACCGAAGTACACGGCCACCACGGCGCAGGCGATCTGCGCGAGGGTGATGAGCAGCATGACGCTGCCCGTGGACATGATGTAGGCGGTGTCGCCGCGGGCCACACCCTGGTCAATGATGTCCGCGTTCAGCGTTGGCAGGTACAGCGACGCGATGGACTGCGCCAGCTGGAAAACCACGACGGCGACCAGCAGCGGCCGGTGCGGCCGCAGGTATTCGACAAGCAACTTCCAGAGCATACGTACAAGCCCTCACCTGACGGAGTGTCCACAAACGTGGTGCGAAGGTCAGTGTACGTCCGGAGGCTGGGACTTAACCGGGGGTTCGAGCCAGAACTTTCAGGGTTCACTGACGGCGTACGCGGGCCCTCCGAACAGCTCTTTGGGCCTCCTTGATCAGGGAATCAGGTTGTCTGCGCGGTAGCGGTCGAACAGCGAGGTAAAGGCGTCCAGCGTCCGCCGGTACCCCGTAAAGCCTGCATCCCGGCTCTTGCCCATGTCCGTGACCACCTCGATGCCGCGGCCCAGGTCTCCGTCCGTATGCCACCAGCTCGCCACCCGGTCCAGGTCCGGTTCGCTGAGGTTGTGTTCCGCGGCGATCCGCCGCCACTGGTCCTCCCTGCCCGCCATGGACTGTTCGAGGGGACGGGGCTCGCCCGGGTATCCCTCCCACTCCACGCCGAAGTAGGCTGCGAGTTTCGGCCACATCCACCGCCAGCGGAACACGTCACCGTTGACGATATTGAAAGCCTGGTTCGCGGCTTCCGGGGTGGTGGAGGCCCAGAGCATGTGCTCGGCCAGCAGGCCAGCATCCGTCATGTCAGTGAGGCCGTTCCATTGCGTCTCGGATCCCGGGAACACGAACGGCTCCCCGCTGTCCCGGCACAGGGTGGCCTGCGCAGCAAGCGTAAGGCCCATGTTCATCGCGTTGCCCACCGCGTGGCCAATCACGGTGTGTGCGCGGTGCACGGACCAGGTAAAGCCCTGCCCAGCCGCTGCCGCCCAGAGTTCATCCTCCTGGGCGTAGTAGAAGTTGGGTACTGGAAGGCGCGGCTCCTCCTCATGGAAGGGCGTGTCCGGCATCTCCCCGGCCGCGTACGCCTCGAACGGTCCCAGGTAGTGCTTAAGGCCTGTCATCAGGGCGACGTGGGACACGTCCTTGCCCTGCAGTGCTCCGAGGAGATCACGCACCATGCCGGCATTGACGGCGATGTTCTCTTCCTCGGTGGCCCGGCGCGACCACGCGGTGAAGTAGACATGGGAGGGGTTCTCCGGACCAAGCACAGCCGCCAGGGAGGAAGCTGAGGTCAGGTCCGCCGAGAGCCACCGGACGCCAGGGCGCTCAGCTCCGGGCCTGCGGGACAAGGCAAGGACAGCCCAGCCTTCGCCAACCAAAGTATCCACCAGCGCGGACCCCGCGATGCCGGTGGCACCCACCACCAGGGCAGTCCGCCCGTTCCCCGCTGCTGATCCTGCACCCGCTGCTGTTCCTGAACCGATGGTCATAGTGCTCCTTCTGCTGCAGGGTTGTTCGACGACGCCCCCTTGCGACAAGCCCCAGCGTCAGGCAGATATTCCGCCGCTCAATCGAGGTGTAGGCGGAGGGGGCTAGAAGGTGCCCTCCGTGTCAGGCTCAATCGCCCACGCAAGGCGGTGCAGCACACTTGCCGTCCGGCCCCGCAGGATTGACCAGGGTGACAGACCGGGCTTCTTTACCCGAAGTCTCTTGGGCGCACGCGGCAGCGCGCTGGTGGCAGTGTCGTCGCTCCTCGCAAGGAAGAGGGCTACAAGGCTTGAACCGTCCATGAAGTTGTTTCCTGAAATTTCGAAAGTCCCACGCAAAAGGGTGGGAAGAAATGGAGAGTGCGGACTGACTGAGAGAGGACCCGCACTTTGATTATGGCTGGGGGCAGCGGCAGCCTCCCAACCGGTTGACCAACTGTTACGTTCCCTCACTTGGAGAACGGATCCCTCCTGGAAAAGAGGGGTTTCCCTCCCCCGCGTCTATGTTCCAATAGGAGGGTTGCACCGGCTGCCCGAGTCCAACCGCGGCCTCGGCCCAACGGAAGGAAGAAGCACATGACCGAACCCCAAGACCATCCCCCGGTCCCCACGCCCGGGAGCGCACAGGGCCTGGACCAGAAGGTTGAGGGTGGGTGCCCCGTAGCCCATGGCAGCGCCACGGCCCAGGGCAGCGAAAGTGAAAACCCGGCGATTGACACGCCGCAGCCCAAGGGGCACCGGCCACGGACCAACCAGGACTGGTGGCCCAACCAGCTGGACCTTTCCGTGCTTCATGCGCACAGCCAGGCGAGCAACCCGCTGGGCCCGTCATTCAGCTACCGCGAGGAATTCCAGAAGCTGGACGTGGAGGCACTCAAGCGTGACATCACCGAGGTCCTGACCACCTCGCAGGATTGGTGGCCGGCGGACTTCGGCCACTACGGCGGCCTCATGATTCGGCTGAGCTGGCACGCCGCAGGCACCTACCGCGTCCAGGACGGCCGCGGCGGAGCAGGTGACGGCAGCCAGCGGTTTGCCCCGCTGAACAGCTGGCCGGACAACGCCAACCTGGACAAGGCCCGGCGCCTGCTGTGGCCGGTCAAGCAGAAGTACGGCCAGAAGCTCTCCTGGGCCGACCTGCTGGTCCTCGCCGGAAACGTTGCCCTGGAATCGATGGGCTTCAAGACCTTCGGCTTTGCCTTTGGCCGGGAGGACGTGTGGGAGCCCGAGCAGATCTTCTGGGGCCCGGAGGATGCCTGGCTCGGCGACGAGCGCTACGTCGGCGAAGGGCAGATGTCCGAAGAGGTCGGCTCCACCGAAATGGGCCTGATTTACGTCAACCCCGAAGGCCCCAAGGGCAACCCGGACCCGGTGGCCGCTGCCGCGTTCATCCGCGAGACCTTCAAGCGGATGGCAATGAACGACGAAGAAACCTTCGCGCTGATCGCCGGCGGCCACACCTTCGGCAAGACCCATGGCGCCGGCCCCGCCGATGCTCACGTGGGTCCCGAACCGGAAGCCGCCAACCTTGAGGCACAGGGCCTGGGCTGGCTCAGCACCTACGGCAGCGGCAAGGGTGGCGACACCATCACCTCGGGCCTTGAGGTCACCTGGACGGACAGGCCTACGCAATGGAGCAACCGCTTCCTGGAGATCCTGTTCGAGTACGAGTGGGAACTGGTCAAGAGCCCGGGTGGCGCCCACCAGTGGGTGGCCAAGGACGCCCCCGAGATCATCCCGGACGCCCACGATCCCGCTAAGAAGCACCGGCCCACCATGCTGACAACGGACCTGTCGCTGCGCTTCGACCCCGTCTATGAGGCGATCGGACGGCGCTTCCTCAAGAACCCGGACGAGTTCGCCCTGGCGTTCGCCAAGGCCTGGTACAAGCTGCTGCACCGCGACATGGGCCCGGTGGGGCCCCACATGCTGGGCCCGTGGGTCCCGGAGCCGCAACTGTGGCAGGACCCCGTTCCCGCCGTCGACCATGAACTGATTGACGACCAGGACGTCGCCTCCCTGAAGGCCAAGCTGCTGGATTCCGGCCTGACCATCCCGCAACTGGCCGGCACGGCCTGGGCCTCGGCTGCCACCTACCGCAAGACGGACCGCCGTGGCGGCGCCAACGGTGCCCGGATCCGGCTGGAGCCGCAGCGCAGCTGGGACGTCTCCGAACCGGAGCAGCTGTCCACCGTACTCCAGGCCCTTGAGCGTGTCCAGGATGAGTTCAATTCAGCCCAGGCAGGCGGCAAGAAGGTGTCCCTCGCCGACCTGATCGTCCTGGCCGGCGCGGCTGCGGTGGAAAAGGCCGCTGCCGACGCAGGGTTCCCCGTGACTGTGCCGTTCCGGCCCGGCCGCACGGACGCCACCCAGGAGCAGACCGACGTCGAATCATTCCAGTACCTGCAGCCGCGGGCTGACGGGTTCCGCAACTACCTGCGGCCCGGCCTGAAGCTCCAGCCAGAGACCCTCCTGCTGGACAAGGCCTACATGCTGGACCTCTCCGCGCCGGAAATGACGGCGCTGGTGGGCGGCATGCGTGCCCTGGGCACCAACGTGGGCGGCGCCGGCCACGGCGTGCTGACGGACAGGCCGCAGGTCCTGACGAACGATTTCTTCGTCAACCTCCTCTCACCAGGCACCAAATGGAAGGCGTCCGAGTCGGAGGAAAATGTCTACGAAATTACCGATGCCACCACCGGTGAGCTGAAGTGGACGGCCACCCCCGTGGACCTGGTCTTCGGCTCCAACTCGCAACTGCGCGCCCTCGCCGAGGTCTACGCCAGCGACGACGCCCGGGAGAAGTTCGTCAACGACTTCGTGGCCGCCTGGACCAAGGTCATGGAGCTGGACCGCTTCGACCTGAACTAGACCCCTAAGTCAGGGCCGGCTGCATACCGCAGCCGGCCCTGACTCCTTTGAAGCGATTGTCAGGGTCCGGCGGGAAAGCTGATCACCGCGGTGGTGCCGCCGCCCGGCGTCTCTTTCAGGCTCAGCTCTCCACCGTGGGCTTCCACAACGCGCCGGGCGATTGCCAGGCCCAGACCCGAGCCGTGTCCGTCACCGTCCCTGTGGAGCCGGACGAGGGGTTCCAGGACGCGCTGCCGGTCCTCCGGGGCGATCCCCTTGCCGTTGTCCGCCACAAACACCGTGGTTCCGTGGTAGTTGGAAATACCGCTGATGCGGACCTTGAGGTCCCGGTCCGGGCTCCGGTAATTCACGGCGTTGGCCACCAGGTTCTGCAGGAGCGTGCGCAGCTGGCCGGGATCCACATGGAGCTTCATAGCCTCGGCGTCCAGGACGGCGCCACTGCCGAAGGACAGGCCCAGATCCTTGGCGACCTCTGCTGCCACCGTCTGGAGGGAGACCCGTTGCCGCTGGAGGGCACCGCCCATCCGGGAGTAGGTCAGGACGTCTTCAAGCATGGCGAGCATCCGGTGCCCGCTGGCATCGATGATCTGGAGGTACTCGGCCGCAGGGTGGTCGCCGTCCACCTCGTCCCCGGCCATCTCCACGTAGCCCAGCATGGTGGTGAGGGGTCCGCGCAGGTCGTGGCTGACACGTCCCGCGAACTCCGCCAGTTTGGCATTGCTTTCGCGCACCTCGCTGAGGGCGCTGTTCAGCTGGAGGGTTCGCCGCTGGAGTTCCAGGAGCTGGACGGCCTGGCGGGCCAGGATCTCCAGCATGCCCAGCTGGTCCTTCCCAGGGGTGCCCGGGGTATTGGCGAAGACACAGAGGGAGCCCAGCACGAACCCGGACGCGGTCTCCAGGGGCACCGACGCGTAGAACCGCACGGAGGCGATCTCCCCTGTCACAAACGGATTCGATGCGAGGCGGGGGTCCAGGGATGCGTCGGGGACAACGGTCGGCTTCCCCGAAAGGAAGACTTGTGAACACATGGAATCTTCGCGGGCGCAGACGGCGGCCTCAAAGCCGACGGCCGCCACCTGCTGTTGCTGATCGGAGGTGACAACATTGATCACGCCGAAGGGGACGCCGCAAAGTTTGGCGGCCAACTGAACCAGGTTCTTCAGGGGTTCCGTAGACAGCTCGTCAGGGGTGTGCGTGGATCCTTCGTCAGCGGCAAAGGCGAACCCGTATTCCTGCAGCAGTTCGTCCCGCCCGGCCGGATCCGCGGGAGCTGCAGTTACCGTCTGAGTGCGCGCCATGAATTGTCCCCTTTCAGACCGCAAATTTGGGTCCGGGGCCGATAGTACAGGCCAGCAGCGATTTCCCGGGAACGCGCTCACCGTGCACGGCCGGAACGCAGGCACACCCGCAGCATAGGATCTTCTCATGGCCCAGCTCATCGCACCAGACGTCAGCCTCCACTCATCGTGGCTTGAGGCAGCGGCAGAGTTTGCCGGTGCCCGGCAGGACGGTGCGGGCGCAGACAGCTGGTCCCCGGACGATCTCATCGGTGCACAGGCGTTCAGCCGGTTCGTTGACGTCCTCATCAAAGACGCCAGGCCGGAAACGGTGCGGAAGCCCGGCTACGTGCCCTGCACCTACCTGTGGATTGTCGACGGCGGCACGTTCCTCGGCTCGCTGGCCATCAGGCACAGCTTGAACGACTACCTCCTCAACGAAGGCGGGCACATCGGCTACAGCGTCAGGCCCTCCGCGAGGCGGCGCGGCCATGCAGCGAAAGCGTTGGCAGACGCGCTTCCCGTGGCGCGGACGCTGGGGATCGAACGGGTGCTCCTGACCTGCGACGAGGCCAATGCCGGCTCGAGGGCCACCATTGAAAAGAATGGCGGGCAGTACGAAGACACGCGCAACGGCAAGCGCCGCTATTGGATAGAGAACGCCTAGCCCATGGGGGGAAGCCCCCGCGCGAGTCTAGCTCCAGCGCAGGGGCCTCCAATGCTTCCTGCCGGGGAACTGACGTGGAAGCAGTTAAGAAATTACCGGTCGGTAGCCTGCCTAAATGCCCAAAACCGGCACCTTCGGCCAATCTTGAGCCAACCTTGAGCGGAACTCACTGCTCGATCTCATCGGAACTCAGTCCGTTGGCCCCGCCGCGGCATCCGGATCCTCTTCCGGTTCAAAGGTGTTGGGCTCGGCGCCGTCGGAAATCCCGACGCCGTCCTTACCACCGGGGATCCCGCCGTCGGCATTGCCTTTGCCGGCCGCCGAGCCTTCCTGCGGCTCATCCCCGGGCAGTGAATCAGATGAATTGATGGACATCGCTCCTCCTTCTGTGGCTGGGCCTCCACGCTAACAGCCCCCGACCCAAAAGGCGCCGGAAGGCGGCCATCTCCTGAAGTCAGCGGCCCAGTTCCGCGGCCCGCTGCTGCCTCAGGATGTAGCGCTGCAGCTTGCCCGACGGCGTCTTTGGCAGGTCCTCAACGAAGTGGACGCGGCGCGGGTAGGCGTGTGCGGCGAACTGCGTCTTGACCATGGTCTGCAGTTCGGCCACCAGGGCATCACTGCCGGTGGTCCCTTCCGCCAGGACAACATAAGCCTCCAGGACTTCTCCGCGCAGTTCGTCGGGAGCGCCCACCACGGCAGTTTCCAGGACCGCCGGATGGGTGGCCAGGACGCTCTCCACATCGAAAGGGCCAATCCGGTAGCCGGCCATGATGATCACGTCGTCATCACGGGAGGAGAAGAAATAGTAGCCGTCCGCGTCCACCATGCCCGCGTCGCCGGTCAGGTACCACTTGGCGTCCGCACTGAATCTTTCCGCCGTCTTTTCCGGTGCGTCCTGGTACCCCTTGAACCACATCATGGGGCTATCTGCCACATTGACGGCAACCCGGCCCAGTTCACCCGGCGCGGCCGGCTCGTCGGCGTTGTCCTTGAGGACCGCACAGCTCCACCCCGGCAGGGGCCGGCCCATGGAACCCGGCCTGAGTTCCGTCCGCACGCCGTCATGCCAGGCATTGATGATCATCATCCCGTGTTCGGTCTGTCCGTAATGGTCCCGTACCGGAACCCCCAGCACTTCCCGGGCCCAGCTGATCACCTCCGGGGTCAGCGGTTCGCCGGCGGACGAGGCGCGCCGAAGGTGGAAAGGACCTATTCCGGCGCCGGCTTTCGCGCGCATGGTGCGGTACACGGTGGGAGCAGCCGCGAAGTTGGTGACGGAAAACGCCTCCAGCACTTTGAAGCTGAGTTCCGGCGAGAAACCCGGGCGCAGCAGGAGGTTCCGCCGCCCTGCCGCCATGGGACCGAGGATCCCGTAGTACAGGCCGTAGGCCCAGCCGGGATCTGCGGCATTCCAAAAAACATCCTCGTCACTGACGTCCAGGCCCAGCTCGACGTACTGGCGGAACGCGGCCAACGCCCGGACGGGCACCGGTACGCCCTTGGGTGCACCGGTGGTTCCGGACGTGAAGATCAGCACCAAATCACCGTCACCTCCCACAGCTTCGGCCGCGATCCCCGGTTGCTGCCTGGCAAGGAGCGGCGTGAGCGCCAGGTCCGGCAGGGATGCTTCTGCGCCGGCAACCACGACGGCGGCCTCGGTTTCCTGGATCTTCGCCCGCTGGTCGGCGTCGGTGATCACAGCCTTTGCGCCGGAGGCTGTGAGGCGAAGCTCGATGGCCGGCCACGCGAAGGCGGTGAACAGCGGCACGTGGACGGCACCGCGGCGCCAAATAGCCAGGAGCATGACCACCAGGTCCGCCGACTTTCCCATCAGGGTGGCCACCGCATCTCCCGGACCTATTCCCAACTCCGCCAAGGCGGCGGCTCCCCGTTCCGAGCGTTCCCGGAGCTCGCCGTAGGTGATGTCCTCGGCGGAGAGGTCGGCAGCAACCACCGTAAAGGCAACGGCGTTGGGATCGTGGCTGTCACACAGGAGTTCGGCCGCGCAGGCGTCGGCCGCACCGTAGGTGGAAAGAAGGGCATCAACGGCTGGGACCGGACGGGACATTCATTCTCCTTTGAACAATGTGACCTGGAACAGCGGCACCTGGAAACAGCGGCACCTGTAACGCAGTGGAATAAACGTACTGCAGGTCAGCCCCTGGCGCCCGGCGGCCTGATGATGCGCCGCTGGGCAGCGGCCGCGATGGCGGCGGTGCGGTTGTCCACGCCGAGCTTGCCGTAGATGTGCACCAGGTGGGTCTTCACCGTCGCCTCGGAAATGAAGACCTGCCTGGCGATGGCGCGGTTGGACAGGCCCGTGGCCAGCAGCTCCAACAGCTGCACCTCCCGGGGGGTCAGCGAAGTGCCGGGGTTGCTGATCCGGTCCATCAGCAGCGCAGCCGCCCGCGGCGCCAGGGCCGTCCCGCCAGCAGCCGCCTGCAAAACCGCCTGCCGGAGCTGGTCCGGCGGCGCGTCCTTCAGCATGTACCCGCTGGCTCCCGCCTCGACGGCCGCCAGGATGTCCGCGTCGGTGTCGTACGTGGTGAGGATGAGTACCGGCGGAGCGGCGTGAAGTTTGCGGATCTCGGCAGTGGCCGTGACACCGTCCATCCCCTCGCCCATTTGCAGGTCCATGAGGACCACATCCGGCGCCTCGCCCAGCGCCGTCAGCCGGGCCAGTTCCTTCAGCGCAGCGGCCCCGTCAGCGGCCTCGGCGGCGATGGAGATGCCCTCGATTCCGGTGAGCATGGCACGCAGCCCGGCACGGACCACGGGGTGGTCGTCCACCAGCAGGACGCGCACCTCACCCACGGGGACCGCCGTCCAGCGGCAGCCGGATGGCCACCACGGTGCCCTCGCCGGGCGCGGACTCCAGTGCCAGCGTCCCGTTCAATCCGGTGACCCGCTCCCGCAGCGAGCGCAGCCCGAACCCGCTGCCGTCCGCTGGGTCCGCGGCACCGGCCGCAGCGGCGGGATCAAAGCCCGTGCCGTCGTCGTAAATGTCCATGGTCACCTCGGTGCCCAGGAAGGCAAGGGTGACGACGGCGTTCGCTGCCCGGGAGTGTTCGCGGACATTCGCGAGGCTCGCCTGAGCCGCCCGCAGCAGGGTCACGCGGACCGGCTGGGGCAGATCCTGCGGCTCACCGTCCACCTCCAGCCGGCACCGCAACGCCACCCCAGCGGCCGCGGCGCCTGCCTCCGTCTTGCCGCACAACCGGCGCAGGGCCTCCACCAAAGTGGTCCCCTCCAGCTGTGGCGAGGACAGGCCGCGGACGAAGCTGCGCGCCTCCGCAAGGTTGTCGGCGGCGGTCTGCTGCACCAGCGCCAGCCGTGAGGATGCGGTCGCGGCATCACCGTCGGCGAGGGACTGCTCCGCCGCCCGTCCCAGGAGCACGATGCTGGACAGGCCCTGGGCCAGGGTGTCGTGGATTTCCCGGGCCAGCCGCTCCCGCTCCGCCAGCATCCCGGCGTCGTGCTGGGACCTCGCCAGCTCCTCCCGCGTCCGGCGCAGTTCGTCGGCCGCACGCCGCTGGTTTTCGGCCTCGCGGTACAGGGCCGCGTACGCCAGCCCGGTGATTACCGAGAAGACCGCACCCAGCACAGGTCCCACCACGGCCGCGGCATGCGGCACCGGGGCGCCGCTGGCAGCCCACTGGGAGGCAACCACCGCAACCGTCATCAGCGCGATGGTCAGCAGCGCAGCCCGCCGGGGCAGCAGGTGCAGGTGCAGAAAGAAGATGGGGAACGCCAGCCACGCAAAGTCCGCACTCCCGGCAAGCAGCAACGCCCACAAGCCCGTGACCAGGGCCAGCCAGTGCAGGCCGTAACGGCGGGGGTTGAAGCCGATCCGGGCTTCCGCGTGGCGCTTTTCGAGGACCGTTCCGGCCAGATACACAGCAGCGAGGACCACGGCGGCGCCCGCCCACAGCCAGCGCAGGGAACCACCGGACATCAGTATCCGGACCAGGGCCACGGCCAGCAGCACCGCGAACCCCGTGTGCAGGGTGACCCGCAGGACCCGAAGGATTGCCGCCGACGATGCGTTTTCCAGCGCATTCAACGGCCCCTTCGCGGGGATGCCGCCGGCCTTCTCCGGTGGTTGCGGCAGGGGCGTGGCAGGCATTTCCCCAGCTTATGCCGGGACCGCCTGCAGGGGATCAACCGAACGGTTGACTCCCGGCTCAACCCTTCCATCCCGGAGGATCAACCGTCCCCGCGATGCCGCCGGGGGCAGCCCCCGGGAGAGTGGAAGGACACAAGAATCCACCCCTGCTGAGAGAAGAAACAACGTGTTCCTGGCAATCCGCGATATCCGCTTCGCCAAAGGCCGGTTCGCCATGATGGGCGGCGTCGTAGCCCTGATCACCCTCCTGCTGGTCATGCTGTCAGGCCTGACAGCGGGCCTGGCCGAGCAGTCGACGTCGGCCATCGACAAGCTGGGCGCGGCCGGCACCAGGCCGGTGGATACCATCGTCTTCGGCGCTCCCGGTTCCGCCACCCCCAAGGCGTCCTACACGGAAAGCTCCGTGACGGCCGCCCAGGTGGAGCGCTGGAAGAACCAGCCCGGCGTCAGGTCCGCAGAGCCGCTGGGCATTACCCAGACCCGGGCCCAGACCGTCAAGGGGTCGGGCACGGCCAACGTGGCGGTTTTCGGCGTTTCCCCGGGAAGCCCGCTGGCACCCGTTGAGGTGTCCGCCGGCACCGCGGTGCTGGGTACCTCGGTTGCGCAGGCTCTGTCGGCCGGCCAAGGCGACAAAGTCTCCCTGGGCGGCGTGGAGCTTTCCGTCGCCGCGGTGGTGCCGGATCAGTGGTACGCACATACCAGCGTGGTGTGGACGGCCCTGCCGGCGTGGGCCAGGGCAGCGCACGTGTCCGACGGCGGACAGCTGGCGACCGTCGTCGCCGTCACCTACGCCCCGGGGGCCACGGTGGACGGCGCCGCCGTCGACGCAGCCGCGCATACGGTCAGCACCTCACGCGCCGGGTCCTTCCAGGCGCTGGGCTCCTTCAAGAGCGAGAACGGGTCCCTGACCCTGATGCAGGCGTTCCTGTACGGGATCTCGTCACTGGTGATCGTGGCATTCCTGACCGTATGGACCATCCAGCGGACCCGTGACATTGC
Source organism: Arthrobacter sp. Soil761 (assembly GCF_001428325.1). Classification (NCBI taxonomy): domain Bacteria; kingdom Bacillati; phylum Actinomycetota; class Actinomycetes; order Micrococcales; family Micrococcaceae; genus Arthrobacter; species Arthrobacter sp. Soil761. The sequence goes on from NZ_LMSF01000023.1 coordinate 135,559, forward strand.
CGTGCTGAAAGCCATGGGCGCGCCCGGTGCCTACATCCTCCGGGACGCCCTGACCCAGGCCGCGATCGTCCTCACCGCCGGTGCCGCCGTCGGTGGAGCCGTGGGCGTCGCGGCCGGTTCCCTTGCCGCCCAGGCTGCCCCGTTCCTGCTGAACGCGGGCACCACGGTGCTTCCCGTCGTCGGGATTGTTGCCCTGGGCCTGGCCGGCGCCGCACTGGCGGTCCGCCGCGTGACCAAGGTCGACGCGCTCCTGGCGCTCGGCGGCAACTAATCCACCCTTACGAAAGGAACGCCATCATGCCCTCCCCCACCCCCGCTCCCCTGAGCCTGGTCAACGTCACCCTCGAATATCCGGACGGCGGCGGAACCACCACCGCCCTGGACCGGGTCAGCCTCACGGCCCCGGCCGGCCAGCTGATTGCGCTCGTGGGCCCTTCGGGCTCCGGCAAATCAAGCCTCCTGGCCGTCGCCGCCACCCTGGTCCGCCCCTCCCACGGGCAGGTCATGATTGACGGCACCGATACCGGTGGCCTCAGGGACAAGGAGCTCACCGCGCTGCGCCGGCACAAGGTGGGCATCATCTTCCAGCAGCCCAACCTGCTGCCCTCGCTCACCGCCGTCGAACAGCTCATCATCAGCGACCACCTGCGCGGAAAGCCTGCCAAGGCGGCTCGGACGAAGGCCGCGGAACTGCTGGACGTCGTTGGCCTCTCCGCGAGCGCCAGGAAACTGCCGCACCAGCTCTCCGGCGGCCAGCGCCAGCGGGTGAACATCGCCCGGGCACTCATGGGCAGCCCCAAAGTGCTGCTGGTGGACGAACCAACCGCCGCTCTGGACCATGAACGCAGCGCCTCGATCATCGGGCTCCTCCGCCAGGTGACCACCGGGTTCGGGGTGGCCACCGTGATGGTCACCCATGACACCGAGTTCGTGCCGCTGACGGACGTGGTGGCCACCATGCGGGACGGCAGGCTGACGGCGCCGGTGTTGACGGGGGCGTAGGGGCCTCTGTCCTCACCCCTGTCCTCACCCCAGGTGGTGCACCGTAAACGCCGTCAGGAACCCCACGGCCGCGGTGAGTCCGGTCAGGTTGTGGTGCTCCTCGAAGGCCTCGGGAATCATCGTGTCCGCCAGCATGGCCAGGATGCCGCCGGCGGCAACGGAGGTGATGAATGCGACCAGCTCATCCGGGGCGTCCTCCAGCGCCACATATCCCAGCAGCGCTGCCACTCCGCTCAGGAGCGCAATGCCGCCCCAGAGCCCGAACACGTACCCCCTGCTCCGGCCCGCCTTCTTCATGCCGGCGGTGCCGGACAGGCCCTCCGGCACGTTGGAGATGAAGACGGCTGCCAGCATGGCAGGACTCACCGCTCCGCCGGCCAGCAGGCCGACGCCCAGGACCACCGATTCCGGGACGCCGTCCAGCAGTGCACCGACGGCGATGGCGGTGCCGCTGCCCGGATTGTCCTTTTCGGAGGGCTGCTGGTCCCCGGACCGCTTGCGGTGCTTGGCGCCGGCCCTGGCCAGGAGCACGTTGGCGCCCACGTAAACCACTGCCCCCGCCAGGAAGCCCGCCACCGTGGGCCAAAGGCCACCGCCCTTGACCGCCTCGTCCACCAGTTCAAAGGCAAGGGCCGAGATCAGCACGCCTGCGCCGAAAGCCATGACCGTCGAGACGATTTTGGAGGGGATGGACCACCGCCAGGACACGGCAGCTCCCAGGACCAGGGCAGCACCGGCACCGGTGCCCCATACAAGTGACATCAACCAGGTAGGCATACCTCTTCCGTCCCCAGCGCGGCGGCAATGAAACAAGGGGCAGCAGTGCACCCGGTCACCCTCCACGGGCAGAATTGATGGGATCTTGAGGCAAACCTTGCCATCCCTAGACATTGCAGGTCCACGCTTTAGCCATAGGACCAAACCAGCTTGTGGGGAGCAGGAAGTCATGGGAAGCAGAACAGCGTTGGACAACGAGGTCACAACCGTGGGAGGCGTGCTGACGGACAAGCAGCCGCTGGATTTCCACACGTTGGGACTGGCCGGGTGCATTGACCGGCTTACCGCCCCCCTGAGGCAGCGCGGGACCTCGGTCCACTGGGATACTCCGCACTGGGGCGTCGAGATCCCGGCGGACTGCGCGTCCCTCCTGTACCAGTCGGCCCGCGAGGCGCTCAGCAACGCGTTCAAATTCTCGTCCGCGTCCACGCTCAGCATCCAGCTGGCGGCTGTTGACCACGGCATCCGCTTGGTAGTGGCCGACGACGGCACGGGCTTCGACAGCATCCTCGCCAAGAGCGGGCGGCACCACGGCTACGGCCTGCGGCTCATGGCGGTCGCCGTGCAGGAAGCGGGCGGCGCAGTGGAGATCAGTTCCAGCCCCGGCCAGGGCACCAGCGTGACGGTGACGCTGCCGCTGGACTGACCCGCCGGCTCGCGATGCCGGCATAAAGACTCGGATGCCCGCCGTTGCTGGGACGGCGGGCATCCGTACGCCTTATGAAAACCCGCCAGGGAATCAGCGGGAAAGCTTGGCGGCGTCCGGTTCCAGGTCGCCGATGTGACCGGGCGCGTTGGCGGCCAGGACCCGTGCCACGAAGGCCGCATACTCTTCCATGTAGTGGCTGAGGAACTTGGCGGTGGACCCGTCCTTGACCTCGCCGTCGTCGCCAAAAACCTTGGGATCGTACTTGACGTAGGCCTCCGGCGCATTCAGCTGCGGTGCGTCCAGGAAGCTCAGGACGGCCCGCATGGAGGACTGCATCACGGCCGTCCCGATGCTGCCAGGTGAGGCGCCGATGATGCCGGTGGGCTTGCGGGCAAAGGAGTTGGTGCCCCAGGGCCGGGATCCCCAGTCGATGGCGTTCTTGAGGGCTCCCGGGATGGAGCGGTTGTATTCCGGGGACACGAAGAGGATCCCGTCCGCGGCCTCGATGGCTTCCTTGAGGGCCCGGCCCTCCGGCGGGAAGTCGGCGTCATAGTCGTAGCTGTACAGCGGGAGGTCCTTGATGGGGATCTCCGTGAATTCCAGTTCCCCGGGCGCGAGTTTGATCAGGGCCTTGGCCAGAACCCGGTTGATGGAGCCGCTGGCCAGGCTGCCCACGAAATATCCGATCTTGTACGTTGCCATGAGTGGTCCTTTCCAACAGCCGGGCCGCGCCGGCTGGGTCGGTTTGGGTTGGAAATGGCGCCGTCCCAGCAGCCTGGAGGGGCGAAGAAACGGCGGTTGGTGCTCACTGCTTCACCAGTCCAGCACACAAGCCCTGCTGCGGCCAGAGTGCGTGGGAGGTCCTTGACACGTCGTGGAGCGAAGCGCTGAATGAGGGGTACCGCGAACCAGCGCCACGAGGAGCAGCCATGACTGAAGATCGCTCACGGAACGACGACGACCGGGTCCACGCTGAATCGCCCGCCGAAGGCGATCCGGACGCCGACCCTGCCGACATCCGCGTCCACTCCCAGGACCCCGCCGAGGGAGCAGACGACGACGGGGACCCCGCCAGGAAATAGCCGCCCGGACGCCAGCCCCGGCCCAGCAGCCAACCGTCCCGCCTGGCAAAATCCCCTTGCACGCACGCCACCTGTCTACTACGTTGTAGGTCATCGAGAAAGCGCTTTCCCACTATTGGGACTTCCGTGCGCAGCAATCACCAGTGGAATTGGATGACATGACGGACAACACCCTCATCAGGTGGATCGACGGGCAGGCACCCGCAGAAATCAGCGGCGGAACCACGTGGGGGATGCCGTTCCCGCGCGGCACCGCGCAAGGTGTGGAGGCGTTGTCAGTTGCGGACGGCAGCGGCACGCCGGTCCCCAGCCAGGCCTGGCCCCTGGCCACCTGGCCGGACGGGTCCCTGAAGTGGGCGGGCATTGCGCTGCCGGCAACGGATACGCCCTCGGACACCTATCAGGTGAGGGCCGACGGCGGCACGGCCGCCGAACCCAGCCAGCCGTCGTCGGCCGGCGCGTCCGTCACGGTCACCGAAAGTGCCGACACCCTCACCGTGGACACCGGCGTCCTGCAGATGGTGATCAACCGCGGCGGCTCCACCCTGTTCAGCACCCTTTCCCGGAACGGGCGGGAAGTTGCCCGGGACGCCCGGCTGGTCAGCCTGCTGCAGGACAGCGTCCCCGAGGGCGCGGGAACGGTTGGCCGGGACGCCTTCACCGGCGGGGTCACCGCCGTCGTCCTGGAACAATGCGGCCCCGTGCGGGCGGTGGTGCGGCTGGAAGGCAACCACCGTCCGGACACCCCAGAAAGCGGAAAGCGGGACTGGCTGCCGTTTGTGGTCCGCTTCTACTTCCATGCCAACGCCCGCAGCGTGCGGATGGTGCACTCTTTCATTTGGGACGGAGACGCGGACCAGGACTTCCTGGCAGGACTGGGCGTGCGGTTCACGGTGCCACTGGCGGCGGAGCTGCACAACCGGCACATCCGCATCGCCGGAGCCGACGGCGGGTTCCTCGCTGAGGCAGTCCGCGGCCTCACCGGACTTCGCCGCGACCCGGGCGAGGACGTACGGGAGGCGCAGATTAACGGCCGCCCCACTCCCCCGCCGGATACCTGGAATCCTGAAGTCTCGACCCGCCTCCACCTGGTTCCCACGTGGGGCGACTACACCCTGAGCCAGCTCAGCGCCGACGGATTCGAGCTCCGCAAGCGCACCGCCGCCGGCCACGGCTGGGTGGGAATCACCGGCGGCACCCGCGCCGGCGGCTTCTGCTCCCTGAGCGATACCCGCGGCGGACTCGGGGTGGGCATCAAGGACTTCTGGCAGTCCCACCCGGGCCAGCTGGACATCCGCGGCGCCGCCACCGGCGAGGCCTCGCTCACGGCGTGGCTGTTCTCCCCCGAGGCCCAGCCCATGGATCTGCGTTTCTACCACGACGGCCTGGGCCAGGAAACGTTCGAGGAACAGCTCGACGGCCTGGAAATCACGTATGAGGACTATGAGCCGGGCTTCGGCAACCCCACGGGAATTGCCCGCACCCACGAGTTGACCCTGTTCGCCTACGATGCCACCGCGCCCACCGAAAGCCTCGCGGCCGACGCCGCCTCCGCTGCCACCCCGGCCCTGCTGCAGGCCACACCGGAGTATCTGCACTCGGCGGGCGTCTTTGGCGACTGGGATCCGGTGGACCGGAGCACTCCCGCGCGGGCCGTGCTTGAAGACCGGTTGGACTTCCTGTTCGATTTCTACGCCGGCCAGGTGGAACAGCGGCGCTGGTACGGCTTCTGGAACTACGGCGACGTGATGCACACCTACGACTTTGACCGGCACGTGTGGCGGTACGACGTGGGCGGCTACGCCTGGGACAATTCGGAACTGTCCCCCGACCTGTGGCTCTGGTATTCCTACCTGCGCTCCGGCCGGGCGGACATCTTCCGCTTTGCCGAGGCCATGACCCGGCACACGGGAGAAGTGGACGTTTACCACCTGGGTCCCTGGAAGGGGCTCGGCTCACGGCACAACGTCCAGCACTGGGGCTGCAGCGCCAAGCAGCTGCGGATCAGCACGCCGGCCTACCGGCGTTTCTACTACTACCTGACGGCGGACGAGCGCACCGGGGACCTGCTGACCGAACTGGTGGACAGCGACCAGAACTTCCTGGGTCTTGACCCCGTGCGCAAGGTCCGCCCGGATGCCGGCACCTACCGCCCCAACCGCGGCGCACTTGGCGTGGGGCTGGGGACGGACTGGGGTTCCCTCGCCGCAACCTGGCTGACGGACTGGGAACGCACCGGCAACCCGCGTTCCCGCGACCGGCTGCTGGGCACCATGGCGGACATCGGGGCGCTCAAGTACGGCTTCCTCACCGGTGAAGCGCTGTATGACCTGGACAAGGGCCGGTTCGACTCCGGCCGCGAGCAGATCCAGGTCTCACACCTCAGCGCGGTGTTCGGCTTGGTGGAAATCTGCAGCGAGCTGGTGGACCTGGTGCCGGACCCGGAGTTCGAGCGGGCCTGGCTGCAGTACTGCCGGCTCTTTCTGGCATCGAAGGAGGAACAGGTGGAAGCCGTGGGCCGGCCGCTCGACGGCATCCATCTCACCCAGGCCCACAGCAGGCTGACGGCCTACGCGGCGGCCAGGTTGCAGGACCCCGAACTGGCAGCCCGGGCATGGGAAAGCTTTGCCGAAGGCGGGGAGCACCTGAACCACGAATCGGCCTTCACCCTGCGGAAAATCGAGCCGCCCCACGTGCTGGCGCCCGTGGACGAGGCGCCGACGGTGTCCACCAATGACACCGCCCAGTTCGGGCTGGCAGTCATCCAGAACCTGGCGCTCGTGGGCCGGTACCTGGACTGACACTCCTGCGTGGCACAAAACCGCGACGGCGGCACCTGGCCGGGTGCCGCCGTCGTCCGTTTTCCGCCATGACCAAGTTGGACTCTGGAAACATCCAAGATCAAAAGGTATGTTAGTAAGCATGCTGATGATTCTTCCCGAGTCATTGGTTTCCGGTAGCAAAGCGAAGGAGACGTTATGAGCACGAAGGTGGAAAAACGCATTCTGGTGAACGTACCGGTGAGCACCGCTTATAACCAGTGGACCCAGTTCGAGGAATTCCCGCACTTCATGGGCGGCGTCAAGAGCGTGACCCAGCTCAGTGACGACCGGCTGGAATGGGTGGCCGAGATCGGCGGCGTCCGCAGGCAATGGGAAGCCAAGATTTTGGAGCAGGTCCCGGACCGCAAAGTTGCGTGGGCCGCGACCGAAGGTGCCACGAACGCCGGCGCTGTGGAGTTCGAGGACGTGGGAGGCGGCCAGACCTCCATCCGGCTGAGCCTCGAATACGAGCCCGAAGGCCTGATCGAGAAGGTGGGCGACAAGCTCAACGTCGTGGACCGGCAGGCGGAATCGGACCTGCAGAAGTTCAAGGAATTTATTGAGGACGAAGGCTACGCCAGCGGCGCCTGGCGCGGATCCGTCAATGCCGGCTCAGCTGTGGGCACGCCCGGTGTTGAACATGCAGGGGGCTCCCGCGGCGATTCCGGCAAGGCCGGCGTCTCCGGCAAGGTTGCGGCCGGCGTCGGCATCGCAGCGGCTGCGGGCGCAGCAGCGGCCATGGCTGCCAGCGGCAACAAGGAAGACACCGAAACGCGTGACGTGACGGTTACGCAGACCACTCCCGCGGTCCCGGCAGAACCGGTTGTGCCCGCGGAGCCCCTCACCACCGGCGCCACCACCGGCAGCGCCTACCCGGGCACGGGGACAACTGATACCACAACCCCAGGCACGACGTCGGGGGCCGGCTCCACCGGCTCGGTCGCCGACCTGGGCGATGACAGGATCGGCCACGCTTTTGACCAGACCAACGGCCTCGTGGACACCACCGGCGAGTCCGATGACACGGTTGCCGGCGAAAACCTGAGCGCCGGCGAACGGCGCGAGGACGACCGAAACGCCGACGGCGGCCTTCCGCCTGTGGGTGGCAACCTCGGCGGCCACTGACCCGTCCCAACCCAAGAACCAGCGCCGCCCGCCTTTCCCCCAAAGGCGGGCGGCGCTTTGCCGTGAATGGTGGCGGCTTACCTGGCCTTGCCTGCGTAGAAGACAGCCGGTGAGGCCGGCGTCTGCATGCCCTCACCGATGAAGAAGCTGGGGTGCGGAGGCTGGTTGTAGCCGACCGTCTCGCGGGCCACGCCGGTCCGGTACATGGGGTCGTGCATCAGTGTGCGGAGCCGGACCTCGGTGGGCGAGGTGGTGGTGTAGATCCGCAGCTCGGTGCTGTCGGCGGAGGGGAACACCAGTTCCTCGCGCCAGTCACCCAGCAAGTCGGCCTGCAGTGACGGGTTGCCCTTGGTGCCGTTGTTGGTCCTAGCGCCGGTGGCTGTCAGGAGCCGGTCGCTGGTTTCGGTTTCCCAGTTCCACTTGGAGATGGTGGGTACGCCCACGCCTGCCTCGGCATTGAAGTCGTGGTCAACGATTTCCCGCAGCAGGTCGCCGTCCCACCAGGCCATGAAGTTGGCCGCCGGGATCTTGTCCGAAATCCGCTCGCCCTTGGCCGACATCAGGAACCCCGCCGGTGAGTTCCAGGCAGCGTCACCGCCCACGGCCCAGCTTTCCGAGCCTGGGAACCGGGGGTCGATGTCGCCGGTGGCGCCTCGGCCGGTGTCCTTGACAGCGGGAATGCTCCAGAGCACTTCACCGGTGGCGGAGTCGCGGAAGGTGGCACCGCGATTGCCGCTCGCGGACATGCTCTCGTGTACGGCGAACGTCTCAAAGCCCGGCCGCGAGGGGTCAAGGTCGCCGGTGTGGATGGCGTCGCCGTGGCCCAGCTTGGTGTTGTACAGCGGCGTGCCGTCGTCGTCGATCGTCATGGAGCCGAAGACGAACTCATCCTTGCCATCCTGGTCCACGTCCGCCACAGACAGGTTGTGATTGCCCTGGCCCTTGTATTCGGCCCCGGCCACGTCGGAATCGAACTTCCGCCGCTTGACCAGTTTGCCGTTGACCAGGTCGTAGGTGACCAGGACCGTGCGGGTGTAGTAGCCGCGGCTGAACATCATGGACGGGTGCTCACCATCGAGGTACGCCACTCCGGCAAGGAAACGGTCCACGCGGTTGCCGTAACCATCACCCCAGGCGGCTACGCTCCCGCGCGGCGGATCATAGGGAACCGTATCCATAATGGTGCCGCTGGCACCGTTGAACACAGTGAGGAATTCCGGCCCTGACAGGACGTAGCCGGCGCTGTTGCGGTAGTCAGCCGCAGCATCGCCAATGACGGTCCCTGCCGCATCGGTGGTGCCGTCCGCAGTTTTGAAGGCCACTTCGCCTGTGCCGTCGCCGTCGAAGTCGTAGGCCAGCATCTGGGTGTAATGGGCGCCGGCACGGATGTTGCGGCCAAGGTCGATTCGCCAAAGCTTGGTGCCGTCCATCTTGTAGGCGTCCACGTACACATTGCCGGTGTACCCGGACTTGGAGTTGTCCTGGGCGTTGGACGGGTTCCAGAGCTGGATGATTTCGTAGCTGCCATCGCCGTCCAGATCCGCCACACTCGAATCGTTGGCCGTATAGGTGTACGGCTTGCCGTCCTTGCTGACGCCGTCGGCGGGCTTGTCCAGTTTGATGGGCAGGTAGTCCTGCGCCAGCGGACTGAATTCGGCACTGAGCTTGCCCTGCCCGTTGCCGTTCCCAACCGTCTTGATGACGTACTTCGAGGCCGCCGTTCCCGCAGGATCCACATAGGTGGTGGTGCTGCGGATGGGCTCGTCGGTGATCTGGACGCCGTCACGGATGACGTGGAAGCCCACGCTGTCCTTGTCCAGGCCGAGCATCCGCCAACCCAGGGTGACGCCCCGGTCCGTGAGCACAGCCACGGGGGCACGGTCCAGGGTTTCCACCTGGCGTGTGGGCCCGGACGGTGCCGGGGCGGCGGGGCTGGCCTGGGCGGCCGGCCCGGCCTGGCCGGGATCAGCAGCAGCAAGCGGGACGCCAGTGAAAGCCAGTGCTGCGGCGAGCGTTGCCGCCGCTGCGGCCGGCGCGGCCTTCCAGGCCCTGCCCGCTGGGGATTGCGGGGAACACATTGAGGGTTGTGCCAAAAGAACATCTCCTTTGATGCGGCGGCAGCTGAGTCTGCCGCACGTCAGTTTGGAACGTTTCATTCGCGGCAAGGATCTGCCTCCCGAGTGATGTGGAGGAGGGATGGAAGCTGCGGGGAAACGCTTTCTGCCCTTTAGGTTTATCAGCGCATGACAAATATGGTCAATAGTGTGACGTAAGTAATTGGGAGATTTTGTTTCATTGCGTTTGTTTCCCATCTCGTTGGATTCACTGCTTCCCCGTCGCCGCCTGCAGCAGCGGCAGGGTGCGGGTGGGCATGACTTCCACCAGGGACATGGCCGTGCTGGTGCGGACGACGCCGTCAATCGCCAGCATCGCGTTGGTGATCCTGTGCAGGTCGGCGGGGTCCCTTGCGGCCACCTTGGCGAGCAGGTCCGCGTCCCCGGTGGTGGCATGCATCTCGATGATTTCCGGAATGGTCTGCAGCGCCGCCACGGCAATGTCGCTGGCGGACTGGCTGATGGAGATCGAGATGAAGGCAATCAGCGGCAGGCCCAGCGCTTCCGTTCGCACCCTTTGGCTGAAGGGCGCCAGGCTGCCGTCGTTGACAAGCCGGCGGAGCCGGGCGTGCACCGTATTGCGGGCAACGCCCAGCGTCCTGGAGAGGGACAGGACCGTGGCCTGCGGATCCCGGTCAAGTGTGAGGAGGATCTCAGCGTCAAGGGCATCAATGCGGTGCATACTGAGCATTTTGCCACCCCTGCAGTCCCTGAGCACCGGATCTGTCCTCCTGCACACAGTTGTGTTGCGCAAACGTCCTGCGCTCCGGGAGCATGCTCTCCATGACCAGCACCCTTCCCGAAACCCAGGCACCCGAGGTCCGTACCGCCGTCGCCCAACTTCCCGCCTACGTGGCCGGCAAGAGCGCGCAGTCTGACCTGACCGCCGCCCTGGCCTCGAATGAAAGCCACTTTGCTCCCCTGCGGTCCGTCATTGAGGCAATGTCGGCCGAGGCGGGCAGGATCCACCGTTACCCAAGCATGGGTGCGGTGGAGGCGCGGGACGCCATTGCCCGGCAGTTCGGCGTCAGCGCCGGGGAAGTCGCCGCCGGACCGGGGAGCTCCGGCGTCCTGCAGCAGATCATTTCCGCAGTCTGCGGCCACGGCGACGAGGTGGTGTACGCGTGGCGCTCCTTCGAGGCCTACCCCATCCTGGTGGCAGTGGCGGGCGCCGTTTCGGCCCCCGTGCCGCTGCTGGCCACCGAGCAGCACGATCTCCACTCCATGGCCGCGGCGATCACGGACCGCACTCGCCTGGTCATCCTGTGCTCACCCAACAACCCCACGGGTGTGTCCATCAGCCCCGCGGACCTTGAGGAGTTCCTCCGCTCCGTTCCGCCGCGGGTGCTGGTGGTACTGGACGAGGCCTACGTCGAATTCCAGCGCGGACCAGGCGTCGACTCGCTCGATTTCTACCGCCGCCACCCCAACCTGTGCATTCTGCGCACCTTCTCCAAGGCATACGGGCTGGCGGGCCTGCGGATCGGGTACGCCATTGCCCGGCCGGAAATTGCTGAGGGCCTCCGCCGGACGGCCGTCCCCTTCGGCGTGAACAGGATGGCGCAGGCGGCCGCGGTTGCTTCGCTGGCCGCCGGGGACGAAATCCTTGAGCGGACCGAGGCGGTGGCCCGGGAACGCACCCGGGTCATCGGTGCGCTACGGGACTATGGCTGGGATGTGCCGGACAGCCAGGCCAACTTCTACTGGCTGCGTGCCGACGATGATTTGCGTGTGCAGCTCCTGGACGCGTTGGCCGACGCCGACATCCTGGTGCGCGGCTACGCCGTGGACGGGGTCCGCATCACGGTGGCGGACCGGGCCACCAACGACAGGGTCCTTGCTGTCCTGGCCAACCGCGGGCGGTTCCTGCGTGAGGCGGCCGCGACCCAGTGAGCACCACAACAGAAACACCGGCTGCCGCGACCCCTGCCCCAGCCCGGCACATGGAAGGGCCGACGGCGGCACCTTCAGCGCCGCCGTCGGCCGTCCGTCATTCCGTGGTTGAGGACGTCCTGGGCATCCTGACCGGCACCTTCGCGGCGTCGCTGGGGCTGTTCCTGCTCAAGTCGAGCGGGGCCGTGACGGGCGGCACCGCCGGCCTCGCACTGCTGCTCAGCTATTCGGTCGCACTGCCGTTTGGCGTCATCTTCTTCGCAGTGAACCTGCCGTTCTTCGCCCTGGCGGTGTGGAAGAAGGGCTGGAATTTCGCCCTCCGCACCGGCGCCGCGATCTCCCTGGTGTCCGTGATGGCCAGCCTGCACCCGGCGGCCCTGGGGTCCCTGCACATTGACCCCGTGTATGGCGTGCTGGGCGGAAACCTGCTCGCCGGCGTCGGCCTCCTGATCCTGTTCCGGCACCAGTCCAGCCTGGGCGGCTTCAACATCCTGGCCCTGCTGCTGCAGGAAAAGCTGAAATGGCGCGCAGGGTACGTGCAGATGGTGCTGGACGTGGCCATCGTCCTGGCGGCCCTGGCACTCGTTCCGCCCCTGATGGTGCTGCTGTCCGCGGCCGGCGCCACCCTCCTGAACCTGGTCCTCGCCCTGAACCACCGGCCGGGCCGGTACCTGGGAAAGTAGGCGGCTAACCGCCTATTTATTCCCTGCAGGCCGCTGAAATATCTGCGCGGGGACCTGCGTTGCCGCCCATATGACAACAATCGGAATCATCGGTGCAGGACATATTGGCAGCCAGGTTGCACGGAAGGCCGTGGAGCTGGGCTACGACGTAGTCATCAGCAACTCCCGTGGGCCCGAAACCCTCCAGGAGCTGGTTTCGGAACTTGGCCCCAGGGCGCGGGCCGCCACGCCGGCTGAAGCAGCAGCGGCCGGCGACTTCGCCGTGGTCACGGTGCCGCTGAAGAACTACAAGGACATCCCGGTGGAGCCGCTGGCCGGCAAGATCGTGATCGATACCAACAACTACTACTGGGAGCGGGACGGCAGGATCCCCGCCCTGGACAACGGCGAAGCCACCACCTCCGGTCTGCTGCAGGAGCACCTCCCGCAGTCAAAGGTGGCCAAGGGCTTCAACCACATCATGGCAAAGGACATCACCACGGACGGAACTCCGGACGGCACGGAAAACCGGCGCGCCCTGGCCACCGCCAGCGACTACCAGGAAGCCGCGGACCTGGTGACCCGGCTGTACGACGAATTCGGTTTCGACACGGTTAACGTGGGGCCGCTGTCCGAGAGCTGGCGCGTGGAGCGGGACCGTCCTGCCTACGTGAAGAGGCAGAACGCCGTTGAGCTGAAGGACAACTTGGAAAAGGCTACTCGGACTCTCTGATTCGTCCCGTCCGACAACTGGCTGGCAGTGCCTACTGCCAGCCAGTTCTGTGTTTAACGGTTCCAGGCCGGTACCAGCACCACTTCGAACGGGCTGGGCGGCTGGTTGAACTGGGCGTTCACCGCGGCGAGCGTATTCCCGAACAAGGCGACCGTTGTAGGCACATTGAAGTCGCTGCTCTTGATCGTGTCCCGTACCTCGCCGGAAGCCAGGTCGCCGGAGAGGTCGATGCGCGCTATCTGGTTCAGCTGGTTCTGGACGGCCCAAAGGTTGTCGCCGCGCACCAGGATGCCGTCAACATAAGGAACCTTGACGCCCTTGATCGCAGCGCTCTCCCCGGTCCTGGGGTCCACCGTGTAGAGGGCTCCGTTGAGGGAGTGGGCCACGATGAGCATTTTGCCGTCCCGCACGGCCGCAATGCCGTTGAGGTTGAACCCCTGTTTGACGTCCGCCGCCGGGCCACTGAGCTTGAGGGTCTTCACTTTGCCCAGTTCCCCGTCCCCGCCGACCGGCAGGAAGTAGAGCTCCGCGGCGGCTGAGTTGGTGAACCAGGCCCCGTCACTGGTGAGGGTGACGTCGTTGATGAATCCCTGGGCCAGGCGGATATCGGCAACCGGCTTGCCCGTGTCGGTGTTGTAGACGAATGCCTTGCCGGTGTTGGCGCCCGCCACAAACAGCAGGTGGTGGCAGGTATCGGCCTTCATCCCGGCGGCGGCGCGGCCTGCCGGTGCATCGATGAAGCGGGTTGCCGTGCCCTTGCGGATGTCGCCGCGGAAAATATCGCCCGTGGTGAGTTCCCCGGCATAGAAAGTCTTGCCCTCCCCTGCCGCGATGCCTTCGGCGGAGGTGGCGCCGTCGAGCACTATCTCCCCGGACGGTGGAGCAGCCGACGCCGGAAGGGCAGTGGGAAGAAGCAATGAAAAAGAGGCCACGAGCCCTGCGGCGGCACCGTGGCGTACTGGATGGCGCATGCTGGTTCCTTAGTCTGGGTCGATGCGCGCGGGGCCCATCTGCGGAAGCTCCGCACGATTGGTGCTGCCAGTTTAAGCGCATGTATTGGGCTTGCGAAGGCATCGGCCTACCCAATCTGCTTACAATCGAAACCTCTGACCACTACTGAGGGACCCATGAAGAAATTCGCCACAGCCCTGTTTGCCGCCGGCCTCGTTGCCTCCGCCACGGCCTGCTCCGCCACGCACCAACTGTCCACCGCTGAAACCTGCGAGCGGATCCAGGCCGTTGTGTCGAACCCCGCCAACAACGCCGGCAAGACGGGGATGAACAACCTCGCCAACCAGATCCGACCCATCCACGCCGTTGCCTCGGACGATCTCAAGCCCGCCCTGGCCTCGATCCTGGCGTACACGGACGAGCAGGCCAAGGAAAACCCGGACAAGGACAAGCTGGCCGATCTGCAGTCGGGCTACCAGGAAGCCGGCAGCACCTACAGCAAGTTCTGCGGCCAGGCCGGCGGCTAGACAATCTTCTGAAGGGACCGGCCGCCTGCGGGACAGGCGGCCGGTCCTTTCTCTGTCTCCGGCCTATCTCTGTCTCCGGCCTAGAGCGTGGCCGGATCCGTGTTGGCGCCGCAAAGGATGACGGCAACGCGTTCGTCCTTTCCGGGCACGTAGGCGCCGGAGGCGAGCGCGGCGTAGGCGGCTGCGGCACCGTGCTCCACCACGATCCGGTAGTCGTTCCACAGCGCGGAGCGGGCGGCGATGATCTGTTCATCGGAGACCAGGACGCTCCCGACGCCGCAGCGGACCGCGACGGAGAAGCCGATGTCGCCTATGCGGCGGGCACCCAGGGAGTCCGCGGCGACGCCCGATACCGGGACGTCCACCGGTTCCCCTGCCGCCAGGGCGGCGTGGAGGGTGGGCGCAGTTTCCGGTTCCACAGCCACCACTTTGGCCAAGCCTTCGACGGCGGCGGCTACTCCCGCCATCAGGCCGCCACCACCCACGGCCACCAGGACGGTGTCCACGTCCGGCACCTGTTCCAGCAATTCGGAGCCCACCGTCCCGGCGCCGGCGGCAATTTCCGGCTGGTCGTAGGCATGGCAGTAGATGGCGCCGGTCTTCTCTGCGTGCGCAATGGCGGCCTGGTAGGCGGCCGCGTACTCTGAACCGCCCTGGACCACGGTGGCACCGATGGCCCTGAGCTTGCCGACTTTGACGGCCGGTGCCGCTTCAGGAACGAAGACCGTTGCAGGCACCCCGAGCTGGGCCGCCGCATAGGCGTTGGCCAGGCCCGCGTTCCCGCCGGATGCAACAACCACCCCCACGTCCGCCTGCAGTTCACCCCGTTCCTTGCTGGCCAGGATCCGGTTCAGCGCGCCCCGGGCCTTGAACGTGCCCGTGTGCTGCATGAATTCGCATTTGAACCAGACCGGGCCGGCGGCGGTGCCCGCATCCGCCTGCAGGACGGGCGTCCTGCGGACAAGGCCCGCTGTCCGCTGCGCGGCCTGGTCGATGTCAGCGCGGGTGATCATTGTCAGACTTCGTCATCCCAGGCGCCCGGCTCCGCCAGCGCCTCTTCGGGCTTCTGTTCCGGGTCGGCCTCTTCGCCGCCCACATACGATGCCGGGACCGTTCCGGCAGCATGGCCCTGCTGTTCCTCGCGGATGTTGGATGCTCCCGGCTGTTCCAGGTGCTGGCCGGACTGCGGGGCCTTGGTGACGTCGTCCTTGGTTTCGTCCTTGGCCCCGTCCGGGTCGCCCGGCCCGCGGAGGTCTGCGGTGTTCTGGGGATCGTCGCTGGAAACGGTCATGGTCCTGCCTTTCACCTGGGAACTGCTGTACGGCCGGGGAACCCCCGACCGGCTTCCAGCCTACGGTCTGGAGGTAGTCGCCGGCCCGTTCCCGCGCGATTTCCAGCAGTGTTGAGTGGAAGGCAACCTCCGCCGTCGTATCCTGCTGTGGGTGGTGGCCGGCCTGGCCATCCTGGGTGTGATTGCCCTCGTTGCCGGCGGCATGTTCAACCAGGCGGCCGCCACGGACCCGGAGCCGACCATGACCGCTGTCCAGATCATCCCGCTGGTGATCCTCGTGGTGATGTTCGTCGTCGCCACCAAATGGCCGCTGAACATCGGGGTGATGGGACTCGTCGCGTCATTCGGCGTCGGCTATTTCATGCTCGGGATGTCTGACAAGCAGATCCTCGAGGAGTTCCCGGCCACCATCGTCCTCACCATCATCGGCGTCACCTACTTCTTCAGCATGGCCCAGCGCAACGGCACCATCGAGATCATCGTCAAGGGATGTGTGCGGATTGTCCGCGGCAAGACGATGCTGCTGCCGTGGGTGTTCTTCCTGGTCGCCGCCGCGCTGACCTCGCTCGGAACGTTCTCCCCGGCCGCCATCGCGCTGCTGGCACCGGCCGCGATCGGGTTCGCTTACGAATCGCGCATCCACCCCGTGGTCATGGGCGCCTTCATCATCAACGGCGCACACGCCGGCGGATTCTCCCCGCTGTCAGTGGCCGGCGTGCTGGTCCACAACATCGCACTGAAGAACGACTTCCCGATTTCCCAGGGCGGCCTGTTCATTGCCAGCTTCGCCCTGAACCTCATCCTCTCGGTGCTGACCATCGTCCTGTTCGCCCTGATCGGCAAACTGCGCGACGGTGCCAGCGGGCTGCACGTGGACATCGACACTTCCTCCGCCGGACGCCCGCACGGCCAGCAGATTCTGACGCTGGCGCTGATCGCGGCAATGCTGGTGTGCACCCTCGGCTTCCACATGCCCATCGGCTTCGTGGCCCTCTCCGCCGGCCTCCTGCTCGCGTTCATCAACATCAAGGAACACAAGACCTTCATCGGCGGCATCTCCTGGTCGACCGTCCTGCTGGTGGCAGGCATGATCACGTACGTATCCCTGCTGGAGCACGTGGGCGTCATCGACACGCTTGCCGAGCACGCCCTGGCCCTGGGGGCTCCGCTGCTGATCGCCCTGGTCCTCTGCTACGTGATCGGTGTCGGCTCGGCCTTCGCGTCCTCCACCGCCCTGCTGACCGCTTTCATCCCGCTGGCCGGCCCACTCCTGGCCACCAGCTCGCTCAGCGCCTCCGGAACCGTGGCCGCGCTGGCCATCGCAGCCACCGTCGTCGACGTATCCCCCTTCTCCACGGACGGAGCACTCGTAGTGGCCAACGCCCGCGACGACGACCGGCAGCGCGTCTACAAGCAGCTGATGTTCTACGCAGGCGGCGTGGTGCTGGTGGCACCGGCACTGGCGTGGGCCCTGCTGGTACCCACCGGCATCATGTAGGTCCTTTTCCACCATCAGGCGGCCCGTCAGCATCTAGCGGCCCGCTTTGCTGTTCACTTCCTTGACCTGCCGCCCCGGACTCTGTCCCCCAGCTGTGAATTGCAGCTCACCCGGGACGTTGCGCCCTCCCCCGGCGTTGAACAAGGCGGCGGGAGGAGGCCGGATGATCATTGTGCTGACGGGTATCGACGGATCAGGGAAGTCGACGGCGGCCCGCGCCTTGGCGTCGTCGGTGCGGGCGGAGGGCGGCCGTGCGCTGCTCTTGAGCAACCACGCGGGCCGGCGGGTCATGTCCCTGCTGTCCGCCAGGCTGGGAGTGCGCCTGCCCGCCAAACTGGCCGACGCCGTCGAAACCGCCCTCCGGGTGGGCAACGTACTGGTATCGCACCTGCGCGCCAGCCGGTTCGACGGCCTGGTAATCATGGACCGGCACCTCCACTGCCAGCTGGCACTGCGGACCGCCAACGGATTGCCACGCGGCCGGTTCCTTCCGTGGCTGCTGGCCCGCCTGCCGGAACCGGACGCCATTTTCCATCTGGACATCGACCCCGTCGAGGCGCACCACCGCATCATTGTCCGGGGCACTGACTCAGAGAGCCTTGATGACCTCGCCGCATTCCAGTCGGGATACCGGGACCTGCCGGAGTACGCGCGCTTCGTGAAGCTGGACGCCTCCGTCCCCGCACAGCAGTTGATGGCCGAGTTGCGCTCACGATTGGACGGGGTCGCAGTCACAAACACTATTTAACATTCCACATAGCGGAATTTGGTTTTCCTCTTGCGGAATTAGTGTGACGAGGATTACGTTGGAAACGGCCCCGAAAACGGGCTGTTCCCGATTGATAGGCAAAGGTCAATGAAGATCCCAAACCCTAAGGCACTGAAGGCGAGTTCGGTGCCCGCGAAGAGGAAGCCGCTGTACAAGTCGCTCTTCTTCCAGATTCTGATCGCCGTCGTGGCAGGTGTCCTCATCGGGCATTTCTGGCCGGACCTTGGATCACAACTGAGGCCGCTCGGAGATGGCTTCATCAAACTCATCAAAATGATCATCGCGCCGCTGATCTTCCTGGTGATCGTTACCGGAATTTCAGCCGTAGGCGACGTCAAGGCGGTCGGAAGGGTTGGGGTAAAGGCCCTGCTCTACTTCACGGGAGCAACCCTGTTCGCCCTGGTCTTCGGACTCATTGTGGGAAACATCGTCCAGCCCGGAGCCGGCCTGAACATCGACCCGTCGACGCTCTCCCAGGCAGACCTGGACGCAAAGACCGGGTCCGCGGCACCCAAGGATGCAGCGTCCTTCATTCTGGACATCATCCCGGCCAGCGTCATCGGCGCATTTGCCAGCAACAGCCTCCTGCAAGTGCTCTTCTTCTCAGTGTTTTTTGGTGCTGCCATCGTAGTGATCGGGCGCGAAAAGTGCCTGCCGGTCATCAACGTCATGGAAACCATCCTGGAACTGATCTTCAAGATCATGGCATGGATCATGAAGGTCGCCCCGCTGGGCGCCTTCGGCGCCATGGCATTCATCATCGGCCAGTACGGGCTGGATACCCTGAGCACCTACGCGGTCCTGATCGCAGCCTGCTACGGCGCCGCTTTGGTCTTCATCGGCCTGCTGTTCGTCGTGGCCTGGGGGTTTGCCCGGGTGCCGCTCTGGCAGTTCCTGAAGTACACGCGGGAGGAGTTCCTCCTGGCCCTGGGCACCGCATCAACCGAAGCGGTGATGCCCAGGATCATGACCAAACTGACCAACGCGGGCTGCTCCCGTGCCACCACCGGCCTTGTGGTGCCCACCGGTTACTCCTTCAACCTCGATGGGGCCGCGATCTACCTTTCGATCTCCCTGCTGTTCCTGGCCCAGGCCTTCGGCCACCACCTTGACCTTGGCCAACAGCTGGCCGCCCTTGGCGTACTGCTGCTGACGTCCAAGGGCATGGCGGGAGTTCCCGGCTCCTCGTTCCTCGCACTTTCCGCCACTGCTGCAGCACTGGGTATCTTCCCGGTGGCCGGCGTGGCACTGCTCCTTGGCGCAGACCGGCTCATGGACTCAATGCGCGTCGTAGTCAACCTGCTGGGCAACTGTGTTGCCACCTTCGTTGTCTCGAAGTGGGAAGGCCAGTTTGACCGCAGCGTCATGCTGCGCGCCTTCAAGGGTGAGATCACCAACCACGACTCTGCGATCCTGCTGGGCAAGGAAGAGGATTTTGAGGGGCAGGAGCTGCAGCGGCTTACAGCGGGACAGGACCCATCACCGAAGTTCCGGGGCGCACCAACACGGGAGGTCGTCTCCGAGTTGCCGGAAAACACAAGCGCCAGCGTCGGCTTGAGCGGCAAAGCCAAGTAGGGCGCCGGGCAACGAGAGAACGGGGCGGGCCAGGACAGTAATTGTCCTGGCCCGCCCCGTTTCAATATTGCGGAGTTGGTGCCGCTACCGCGACGCCGTCGGGGAGGCCGACGACGAGGAACCGCTGCCCGAGGTCATCGTCGCCGACGAGGTGGACGAGGCAGTGGACGACGCCGAGCTGCCCGGCGATGACGTGCCGGAAGAACCGGACGAGCTGGTGGAGGTGGGGCTGGACGTTGCGCCGCCTTCGGCCTTCTTCAACACGTCGTTAATGAGCTCCTCAAGCTCCTTCTGGTCCTTGTCGCCCAGATCGGTGCCGCCCTTGGTGGCAACCACCAACAGGCGCCCCTGGGCAGCGGAAACCTGCATCAGCTTCTGCTGGTTGTCGCCGCTGCGGGTGCTGACGGTTGCGAAGGTCTCATCAGCGTCAGTGTCCGCCTTCAGCTCCTGGCTGGAAACGTCGTACTTCTGGCCAAGGGCGGAGACCGAGAATTTGGCGCACTGGTTCATCTTGCCGCTGATGTCACTCAGTGTCTTGACGGCGTCGGGGCCCTGGCTGCCGGACTGTGCTGACAGCGTGCGCGGCTGGTTGCCCTCGGAAAGCGCCACGGCTACGTCGCCGCTTTCCACCTTGTCCAGCAAGCCGGCGGTGGCGATGTCCTTGCAGTCCTTGGGGTCGATGGTTGCCGTGCTCATGAGCAGGTTGGCAATGTTTCCGCCCTGGTCAACCTGCTCCTTGGAGTACAGCTTGAGTTCGTTGCCGTCAGCGTCCTTCATGCCCGAAATGAGGTCGCGGAGCTCGTCCTCCGAGTACACCTTGGCGTTGGCGGTTTGGCTGGCAGAGGCGGATGCCGACGTCGTTGCCGTGCCTGACGGGCTGGCAGTTCCGCCGCCTCCTCCCGAACAGCCGGCCAAGGCCAGCATCGCCGCAGTTACCACTCCAAGCGCAGAAACTTTTCGCATCAGGGTTAACCTCCGAAATAGACAGCATGCTTAGTAGTCTCAAGCGTAAAGGGTGAAAGGCGGGACGCAAATAACGGAACGGTCTCAAAACCGGCGGGATTGGCGAGCGCCGGGAGGACGCCAAGTGTCAGGCCGGGGGGTGGCCCGGCTCCTGGAGCTGCGGGTGCCGCCATGCTCCGCTGGCCTTCGCCTGGTGGCCGAGGCTTCGCGAGATGGCCCGCGCGGCGGCCCTGACCAGCGGCACCAGCTCATGCGCCGGCGTCTGGGCATCCGGGACCACAATGGACAATGCAGCCACTACATCGCCGGCAGCCCCATGAATGGGTGCGGCGACGGAGACAGTGCGGGAGGGATGGTCCCGCCGAACCACTGCGACGCCGGATTGCCTTACGTTTGCCAGGACACCGCGAAGCCGGGCCGCCGGGAGACTCCCGGCACCCGAAACACTGCCCGGCACCCCTGGGGGCGCCGGCTGCGAAAGCAGTTCCTGCAGCAGCTCCGGAGCGGCGTGGGCCAGCAGGACCTGCCCGACGGCGGTGGTCCCCAGCGGCATGCGTCCGCCAACCCGGTAAGCCACCTCCGTCGCGGTCCGGGAAGAGAGCCGATCGATCAGGACCGCGTCCGTGCCTTCGCGGACGGCAAGCAGCACGTGATGCCGGGTGACCTCGTACAGATCCTCAAGGTAAGGCAGGGCGATTTGCCGCACCCCGTGGCCCCGCGGCGAGAGCGAGGCAATTTCCCAGAGGCGCACACCCACCACGTAGCGGCCGTCCTCGAGGCGTTCCAGCGCGCCCCACTCCGTCAGGTGCCGCACCAGCCGCAGGGCCGTGGCAGGGGCAAGTCCGGCCTGGCGGGAAAGTTCGGACAGATTCAGGGCACGGCGCTGTTCCGTAAACTGGGCAAGCAGGCTCAGAGCCCGCACCAGTACGGGCGTGCCCGGAAGACCGGTGGCGGCCTCTGTGGGCGCGGCGGCTGCCGCCCTGCCCGCTCCCGCCATCTCTGCCTCCATCCGTTGCGTCCTTCAAGCCTGGGCGGTGTGGGCCCCGCCACAAAGAGGCTTTTCACCCAGTGAAAAGACCGTTCGCAGGGCTGCTGCAGCAAGCCAAGCTGATGGACGTCCCGCAGGCATACAGCCAGCGTCCCTTGACCCGATTGGAATCAATGATGAACTCCAATGCCCCCAGCAAATCCCTGGCCGGTATCTTCGTGCTGTGCTGGCTTGGCCTGCTCGCCGACGGCTACGACCTCTACGTCTACGGCGCCACCCTCCCCGCCCTGATCGGGCAGCCGCCCTTCAATGTCACGCCCGCCGCGGCAGGCGCGGTGGGCTCGTTGGCGCTGGTGGGGATGCTGCTCGGTTCACTCATCGTGGGTACGCTCACGGACCGGCTTGGCCGCCGCCGGATCTTTGTGTCCGCCCTGGCGTTGTTCTCGCTGGCCATGCTCGCCTGCGCCATGGCACCCAGCTGGGAGCTCTTCGCAGCGTTCCGCTTCATCGCCTGCTTCGGCGTGGGCGGCCTGCTGCCGACGGCGGTAGCCCTCACCAATGAATTCGCGCCGCCGGGGAAAAAGTCACTGGTCCTCGGTGCGGTGCTGACCGGGCCGGCAACGGGTACTGTTGCCGCTTCGCTGACGTCCCTCGCTGTCCTGGAGTCCAGTGGTTTCCGCCCGGTGTACGCGATCGGTGCCGCAGGGCTGCTGATCGTTCCCTTCGCCTGGTTCCTGCTGCCGGAGTCACCGTCGTTCCTGCGGACCCGGTCCCGCACCGCAGAGGCCGACAGCATCGAGGCCGCCTACGGGCTGCCCCGCACCACGGATGTCCCGGCCACAGCCGTGCGGGTCTCTCCCACGCGCGCCCTCTTCGCCAACGGCACCGGCAAGACCACAGTCCTGCTGTGGGGCATCACTCTCCTGAGCCTGCTGACCATCTTTGGCGTCAGCACGTGGCTGCCGCAGATCATGCGCACTGCCGGGTTCGGCGTCGGATCCTCTGTGTCATTCCTGCTGGCCTACTCGGTGGGTGCCGTGGTCGGCACCGTCCTGGCATCTGTGGCCAGCCAGAAGTTCGGGCCCGGGCCGCTGGTGGTGGTGGGGTTCGCCAGTGCAGCGGCAGCCCTGCTCCTGATGTCCGCCAACCCGCCGGCCGCGCTCATGACGGTGCTCGCCGCCGTCGCAGGTTTCGGCGGCCTGGGCACGCAGAACATGATCAACGACTACATCGCCCAGTTCTACCCTGCCGCCACCCGCGCCACCGGCCTTGGCTGGGCACTTGCTGTGGGACGCATCGGAGCCATCGCAGGCCCAACCTACGGCGCACTGCTGGTGGGCTTAGGCGGCGGCGTCCCCGTAGCCGCCATTGCCTTCGCGGCGCCCGCCCTGCTGGGTGCGGTGCTCATGCTCGCACTGCGCACCAGGGCAGTGCGGCAGCCTGCCGCGCCCCGCGATGCGGAACTGGTGCGCTAACGCCCGGCCCGGCAACAAAGGTGGCCGGGCGGCCCCCCGCGGCCCGCGCCTGTGGAATAATCCAAGCAGGTGGTCCGGACCGGACTTATCCAGCAGCAGGAGGGGCCTCAATTGTCCGCCACATCAAGGAGCACCGCCGGAGCGGCGGCCACGGCCATCAATAACACCCAGGTCCCCAAGCACGAGCAGCTGCGGTTGATCATACTCAAGCTCGCCAAAGAGGAACTGGAGCCCGGCGCCCGGCTTCCCAGCGAGCGGACGCTCATGGACTCCTACGGTGTCAGCCGCATTACAGTCCGCGCCGCCATCGGCCGCCTGGTCAACGAGGGGCACCTGGTCCGGGTTCCGGCGAAGGGTACCTTCGTGGCGGATTCCCCAGTGCAGTCAACACTCCACCTGGCCTCGTTCACGCAGGAAATGGAGGCGATGGGACACGTGCCCAGTACGGTGGTGCTGGTGGCCGAAGCGGGCGCTGCCCCCGCGGATACGGCAGAGGCGCTCAGCCTGCCGCCGGGCTCCGAGGCCATCCACTTGAAGCGCCTCCGCCTGGCAGACGGCCGGCCGGTCAGCGTGGATGACGCCTGGTACAACCCCGAACATGCCCGCGGCCTTCTGGACATCGACCTGACCGGCTCGGTTTACAAAGCCCTCGCCGCGCAGTTCGGGCACCAGATCGACAGGGCACGGCAGAGCGTGCGGTCCGAGGGCGCCCCCGCGGATGTGGGGGCGCTCCTCGGAACCGGCACGGGGGCGCCGGTTCTGGCCTTCGACCGGGTGTCCTATTCAGGCCCCCTTGCCATCGAACATTCACGTTCGTGGTACCGCTCCGACCGCTACTCGCTGAACATGGAAGTCCGGCTCTAGAAGCCAACCCCTAGTCCAGCGAGAACAGCTCCTGGCCGGCGGTGACCGTGCCGGCTCCAGTAAGCGTTGCCACGTCCGGCTTGGTATCGAGGACGACGACGGGACTCACCATCGAGTAACCTGCCGCAAGGGCGGCGGTGGGATCGACACGCATGACGGCAGCGCCGGCGTCGACAGTGTCGCCTTGGGCAATCAGAAGCTTAAAGCCTTCGCCTTTGAGCTTGACCGTATCGATGCCCACATGGGTGAGGACGCCGCGCCCCGAGGACTCAACCACAACAAAGGCGTGCGGCAGCAGCTTGACCACCTTTCCCGCCACGGGGGACACGACGTCGAACATCTCGCCCGCCGGCGGTTCCACTGCGGCGCCGGAACCCACCATCTGGCCGGCGAACACAGGGTCCGGGACTTCGGCAAGGCGAATTACGGTACCCGCGATGGGTGCCAGCACCACCAGGGACTGACCCACTAGAGGAGGTCCTCGATGTCTTCGGCCAGGTTGTCGGCCTCGGGGCCAACAATGACCTGGACAGCCGTGCCGGAGGTCAGCACGCCGTGGGCTCCGGCGGCCTTCAAGGAGGCCTCGTTCACGAGGGAACCATCTTTAACCTCCGTGCGAAGGCGGGTAATGCAGGCTTCAATCTCCACGATGTTGCCGGCGCCGCCCAGTCCTTCAATGATCTTTTCTGCTTTGGACATGGTTGCCCTTTCTGATGGTGCCCGCTGGGAGCACTGCTTCCTCACCGGGGCCGGCGGCCCAAGTGCGACCAATTATGGCTTCCACCACCGGCCTTTTGAATGGCCCGGCGGGATTTCCCATTGCCTTGACAGGTACTCGTGGGATGAATCACACTGAACTGGTCATAACCAGACAGTACCGGCTGGAACCCCTCCTTTACAAGCCCCACCCGAACCCGCAGAGGTGCAACCATGTCAACATCCGAGACCGCCGCCCTGGCTCCCGAAAAGAAGCCAAACAAGGCGTTTGCCACACTGCAGCGCCTGGGCCGCACCCTGATGCTGCCCATCGCCGTTCTTCCCGCCGCAGGCATCCTGCTGCGCATTGGCCAGGCCGACCTGCTTGGCGCCATTCCTGGATTCGAAGGCGGCGCCGCCGTCATCTCCGCAGCCGGCAATGCGGTCTTCACCTGGCTGCCGCTCATTTTTGCGGTGGGCATTGCCATCGGCTGGGCCAAGAAGGCCGATGGTTCCACTGCTTTGGCCGCCGTCGTTGGCTACATGGTGATCGACGGCGTCTTCAAGGCCATGTCCCCGCTGGTCCTGGCAGGACAGGTTGACCCGGCCGGCAAGCAGGCGATGATCAATTACGGCGTCCTGGCCGGCATTGTGGTGGGCCTGCTTTCCGCATCGCTGTGGCAGCGCTTCTACCGCACAAAACTGCCGGACTTCCTTGGATTCTTCAGCGGCCGCCGCCTGGTGCCCATCCTGACCTCCGTTTCCAGCCTGGTAGCCGGCGTCGTCCTTGCCTTGGCCTACCCGCTCTTCAACGCCGGCCTTTCCGCGGTGGGCCAGGCCGTGGCCAGCAATGCTGTTGCCGGCGGCGGCATCTACGGCTTCGCCAACCGCATGTTGATCCCCGCGGGACTGCACCACATCCTGAACTCCGGCGTCTGGTTCCTCATCGGTGACTACACCGACGCCTCGGGCCACCTCGTCCGCGGTGACCTCAACCGCTTCTTCGCCGGAGACCCCAGCGCGGGCATCTTCATGACCGGCTTCTTCCCCATCATGATGTTCGGCCTGCCTGCAGCAGCGCTTGCCATCTGGCGCCACGCCAAGCCCTCGCAGAAGAAGATCGTCGGCGGCATCATGCTCTCCACCGCACTGACCGCCTTCTTCACCGGCATCACCGAACCGCTTGAGTACTCCTTCATGTTCGTGGCCTTCCCGCTCTACATCGTCCACGCCGTCCTGACCGGAACGTCCATGGCCCTGGTCAACGCGCTGGGAATCCATCACGGGTTCACATTCTCTGCAGGCCTGATCGACTTTGTCCTCAACTTCGGCAAATCACAGAACGGCTGGCTGCTCATCCCCATAGGACTTGGCTACGCGGCGATCTACTACTTCCTCTTCTCCTTCGTCATCAAGCGCTGGAATCTGCGCACCCCCGGCCGCGAGGACGACGAAGTCACCGTGGAGACCGACGCCGCCAAGTAGCGCCACCTATTTCATCCCCATCTCCCGCAACTGCAACCGGAAGCACCCAGAGCGCATGGAAATCATCATCCTTCCCACCCCTGACGACGTGGCCCGCACGGCCGCTGATGCCATCGAGGACCAGGTCCGCCGCGGCCCGTCCGTCCTGGGACTGGCCACCGGGTCCACCCCGCTGGGCACCTATCAGGAACTTATCGAACGGCACCGCAGCGGCGGCCTGAGCTTCGCGCAGGCCCAGGCGTTCCTGCTGGACGAGTACGTGGGACTGCCTGCCGGGCATCCGCAGTCATACCACTCGGTCATCCGGGAGGAATTCACGACCAGCGTGGACTTCGGCGACGGCGCGGTCCGCGGACTGGACGGCATGGCCCGGGATCCGCAGGCGGAGGCCGCCGCTTACGAGGCCCGGATCGCCGCCGCGGGCGGCGTGGATATCCAGATTCTGGGCATCGGGACGGATGGCCATGTGGGCTTCAATGAACCCATGTCCTCGCTGGCCTCCCGTACGCGGATCAAGACGCTCACCCGGCAGACGCGCCTGGACAACGCCCGCTTCTTTGATGCACCGGAGGAGGTGCCGGACCATGTGCTGACCCAGGGCCTGGGAACCATCCGTGAGGCCCGGCACCTGCTGCTGCTGGCCACGGGGGAGGCCAAGGCAGAGGCTGTGGCTGCCGCCGTCGAAGGTCCCGTAGCGGCCATCTGCCCGGCGTCGGCCCTCCAGCTGCACCCGCACGTCTCGGTACTGGTGGACGAGGCCGCAGCCTCCCGGCTCGCCCACCGCGAGTATTACCAGGACACCTTCGGCCGGAAGCCGGCATGGCAGGGACTCTGAGCGGCAGGCTGGTGTCCGTGGAATGCACCGCGCCGCAGTTTGAGCTGGCCGTGGAGAATGCCGACGGCGTCCGGCTGGCCGCCGCCGTGGGCGCGGCCCGGGTTGAACTGTGCGCCGCCCTGGCGGAGACAGAGGGCGTCACGCCAAGCATCGGCACCATCGGGCAGGCGTGCGGCCTGGGCCTTCCCGTCCATGTCCTGGTGCGTCCGCGGCCGGGCAACTTCACCTATTCGCCCGGCGAGCTCGATGTCATTGAGCGCGATGCCGCTGCGGCTTTGGGTGCCGGAGCCGCGGGCGTGGTGGTTGGTGTCCTGGCATCCGACGGCGGCCCGGATGTCCAGGCAATCCGGCACATTGTGGCAGCAGCGCGGGCCGTGAGGCCGGATGCCGAAGTCACGTTCCACCGCGCGTTCGACGCAGCCCTGGCCGCGGGCCTGGACCCTGCCGGGGCGCTCTCCCGGCTGGAGCACGCAGGGGTGGACCGGGTCCTCACCAGTGGTGGGGCCCCCGACTGCGCCGCGGGGCTGGAGATGCTGCGCAGGATTGTGCGGCAGGGACGCCGGAGTGCTCCCTCGGTCCAGATCATGGCCGGTGGGGGTGTCACCCTGGCGCTGGTACCGTCGCTCCTTGAAGCGGGAGTCCATGCCGTGCACACCTCAGCGCGGCCCCGGGAAGGGGGCGGGGCGGGCGGGGACCGCGCCGGCGCCGCGGACCACGGACTGGCCGCCCGCATGGCTGCCGCCGTGGCGGCCGTGCCGCTGCCCCAACCGACGAACGAAGGACGGTAACCGATGGGCAAGGAACTGTTTCTTCGCGGCCGCATCGTCACCGCCTCGCTGGATATTGCGGACGGGGTGGTGGCGGCCGACGGCGGCCTGGTCACCTTCGCGGGCCCGGCGCAGGACTTCCCCGGGGTACTTCCGCCGGACGCACCCGCCGGACGCATCCTGGTGCCGGGACTGGTGGACGTGCACTGCCATGGCGCCTACGGTTCGGATTTCTCGGAGGGCGATCCCGACGGCGCCGAGCGGGCGGCACGCTACCTGCACAGCCGCGGGACCACCACGCTGCTGGCCAGCCTGGTTACCGGAGAGCCCGGGGACCTGGTCCGGAACCTGGAGATACTGCGGGAGCTGGCAGGCCTGGGGCTGATTGCCGGATCGCACCTGGAAGGTCCATTCCTCTCAGGCCAGCAGTGTGGCGCGCACGATCCCGTCCTGCTCCTGGAACCGGATCCTGAGGTGGTGGCCCGCATGCTGGCCGCGGCAGGGCCAACCCTGGCCTCCATGACCTTGGCGGCCGAGCTGCCCGGCGCCTCCGAACTTGCCGCCCAGCTTGCGGCCCGCGGCATCATCCCATCCCTGGGCCACACCGCCGCGGACCATGCGACGGCGGCAGCCTTCCTGGCGCGCGCGGCCGCGGCTTTGGACTCGGCCGGCAATTCCACCGGCAGGAACCGCCCAACGGTAACCCACCTGTTCAATGCCATGCCTCCGCTTCACCACCGCTCCCCCGGGCCAGTATCGGCGAGCCTCAGCGCAGCCAAGGCCGGGCAGGCTGTGGTGGAGCTGATTGCCGATGGCGTGCATCTGGCACCGGAAACCGTGAAGTTGGTGTTTGACCTTGTGGGGCCGCACAACATCACGCTGGTGACCGATTCGATGGCCGCCACCGGCCTGGAGGACGGACAGTACAGGCTGGGGTCCCTCTCCGTCACAGTTGCCGGCGGCGTAGCCCGGGTTGACGCCACTGGCGCCATTGCCGGCGGCACCAGCACGTTGCTGGACGTCATCCGCTCCTGCGTTGCTGCCGGAGTTCCGTTGCGGGATGCCGTCACCTCCGCGTCGGCAGTCCCGGCATCGTTGCTGGGTCTCTCGGCGCATGCGGGCGACCTGCGCGCCGGAATGCAGGCCGACGTCGTCGTTCTTGACCAGGACCTGAACCTGAAGGCAGTGCTGCGAAGCGGCGAATGGGTCACCGCACCCGGCTGAGCTGCATTGCGGCGATGGGCGTCTGCTGCCGTGGCCTACCCACGACCTATTATTGTCAGTGCCTCGTAGGACGATGTTTTTATGGAAATCAGTACTGACCTGGCGGCGGTGATGGAGGGCGTTCGTGCCTCCGTTGCTGCGTTGGATGTACTGGTTCTGGAAGACGCTTCCCTCGATTCAGCTGGTTTGGGGGCCGTCGCAGGTGCCGCTGTTGATGTGTTGCAGCGGCGGTACGAGTTGTGTCTGGAGCGGTTGGCGGCCGTGTGGCGGTTGGAGGCTCAGCTCGCGGCGGTCAAGGCGCGCGATGCGGCGGAGTGCGTCGGTTTCCAGCAGGCACTGCTTGCCCCTGACGCCCCGGTGGATGAGCGCATGTTTTCGGAGATGTCCGCGGTGGAGGAGATCGCCGGAGTCCTGACAGTGAGTTCTGGGGCGGCGGGTGCTTTGGTGGAGCAGTCCCGGCGGATGTGTTCCCTGCCGCCGCTCCTGGGCGCCCTGTCAGCCGGTGCCGTGTCGTGGCAGCATGCCAGGATTGTCGCCGACGAAACCGAAGGCCTCACCCCCGACGGGGCTGCTGCCTTGGTGGCGCACTTCTTCGACCCCGACGCCCCCAACCCCGCCCGCGGCGCCGCGCCCGGCGAACTCGTCCCCGCCCGGTTCCGCGCCAAGGTCCGCGCCTGGCGGGAACGCCACCACCCCGAAACCCTCGAAAAACGCCACGCCAAAGGCGTCGCGGACCGGCGGATGGAATACACCCCNCGCGCCAAGGTCCGCGCCTGGCGGGAACGCCACCACCCCGAAACCCTCGAAAAACGCCACGCCAAAGGCGTCGCGGACCGGCGGATGGAATACACCCCGGACCGCGACGGCATGGCCTGGCTCTCGCTCTACCTCCCCGGCGACACCGCCTGCGCCATCTGGAACCGCACCACCGCCACCGCCCGCGGCCTCCAGGGCCCTAACGAGCCCCGCACCCTCACCCAACTCCGCCCCGACATCGCAGCAGCACTCCTCCTCGGCGCAGGAAACACCACGGCCACGGCCGAGGCTGCTCCGGGTGGGGCTGCACGGGCTACAGGTGATACGGCGGCCGCAGGCAGCGTTTCCGGCACAGGGAGCACTGGTGATGTTGGCAAGGTCCCCACCCCGCGGGCCGATGTCCTGGTCACCGTGCCGGTGTTCGCGCTGCTCGGGCTGACCGATGAGCCGGCCGTGCTGGACGGCCTGGGCCCGATCCCGGCGTCGATGGCGCGGAGGCTTGTCGCGGACGGGGCGGAGTCGTTCTACCGGGTCCTGGTCGACCCCCGCGACGGGGCACCACTGGAGATCGGACGCACCCGCTACCGGCTCCCCGAAACCATCAAACAATGGATCCGCATGCGGGACCGGAAATGCACCTTCCCCGGCTGCAGCAACCANCCGGCTCCCCGAAACCATCAAACAATGGATCCGCATGCGGGACCGGAAATGCACCTTCCCCGGCTGCAGCAACCACACCCCCGACAACCACACCGACCATGGCACAGCCTGGGAACACGGCGGCAGAACAGCCGTCCGGAACCTGGCCCAGCTATGCCCCAAACATCACCGCTTGAAACACGCCCGCACCTGGACCCCCGACCCCGCCACCAACAACGGACCACCCGGCTGGACCTCACCCACCGGCCGCCACTACAACCCCGAACACCAAGACCCCGGACCAACCCACTGGCCACCAGGCACCCTCCCGGGGCAACGAAGCCTCCTAGAGGAAGCGCTCCTGGAGCGCCTCGCCGTCTAAGACTGGCCACGTAGGTTGAGACTGACCGTCAGGCTGCGGCGGAGCAGCGGTTACGCATGCCTGGTTTGCTGCCGACGCCCATGTGGCTATGCAGCCTCGGGCGCTCCCCCAAGGCGGCGACGAAGTGGAATCCGCAAGGCACGCTCCCTGGCGGCCAGGGCCCGGAGCCCGGGCACCACCCCCATAGCAAGGGGCGGTCCGTGCCCGGGTGCCAGCAACCGTGGCCCCAGCTCCGCCAGGCGCCTGGCTGATTCCATGGCCAGCTTCCAGTTCCACGTGGTGTACCAGGGAGGCCCGGACAGATCCTGTCTTCCCGGCAGGAGCCCGCGAATCGAGTTCAAGTTGACCGTCACAACAGCATCACCAGTGATCAGGACACCGTCGCGGGATCGCCAGTAGGCCACGTGTCCGGCAGTGTGGCCGGGCGTTGGGACGGCGACCCACTCGGGTAGACCTGGCATTTTTCCGTCCCGGGGCAGGCTCTGCACCACGTCGGTGATGTCGCCTGCGGCTTCAACCCGCCGGCGTGCACGGGCCGGCAGGGACCACAGGAACGGGGCGATGAGCCACCGGTCCAACGGCATGGAGAACTCAGGGATGTACCGCCCGGCAGCCATGGGCAATTCAGCCTGGTGGACGAACACCGGGATGTCCCACCGCCGTGCCAGGGCCCCGGCAGCGCCCGAGTGGTCGGGATGGATGTGCGTCAGGAAGATGGCTGCGGGCGCAGTCCCGGATCCGAGCATGTCTTCCACAGCCTTGCGGACCGGCTCCGCACTGGCCGCCCATCCGCAGTCAACCATCACCCACGCGGAACCTGACCTCACAAGGTAGAGATTTGAGGCCATGGGCCCTGAGCCGGTGGTCATGAGGACCACTCCGGAGGCAATCTCCCGTGGTTCTGAAATCCGCACCATCATGAATCACACCACTGGGTGGCGAAGCAAGGTGCGCAGCTTTTCCGGTTCGCTGCGTCGCGGATCGCCGAGGTAGATCTCATGGTGCCGCCCCCGGACCTTCAATCCGGCGGCCGTGATGGCCGCGTCCAGAAGGGCGATGGTCTGGCCTTCATCCGCGTAGGGACCGATATGGAGCGCCTGCGCGCAGCGGCCCTCTTCCCAACGCTCGAAGCGGACCAACTCCAAACCGGGAAGCCCTTTGGGACGGGCTTCTTCCACGGCCCGCTCAAGAAGGGCTTCATCGATCGGTTCAGGCTGCACCATCATGGCCTGCCAGCGCCATGACTCCCGGGCAAAGCCCCCGAGTCCCGTGAAGCCTGCGCTCACGGCTTCCGGCGGCTCCGTGTGATCCGGGTCCTCGAACCACCACAAGGCTTCGAGGGGCATCACTTTTGTCACCTCACCGGACTGCTTCTTAAGACCAAAGTGTGCCGCGTAGCTGACGGTAAACAGCGCCTGCACCGCCCCGGCGAATGCTGGCCCATCAGGGTCCCCTTGACCCTGGACGACAGCGAAGAGCAGCGGAGGAACGTCCACGAAGTCGACAGTTCCTTTGCGGGTTTTGTAGAGAGACGCAATGTCCTGCCGGAGGTCACTCACCGTACACGCAGCCAACCCATGGAGCCAGTTTTCCCCGGCGTGACAGCAGCCAGTAGGGCCGAATGTCCTTACTACCCGTCCGCCCGCACTACCCGTCGGCCCCGGGCAGGCACACTTCCACGGTGTCCCCGGTGACGCGCGTTTCGAAGACCGGCTGCCTGGACGTGGCGGGACCGGCCTTCACTTCACCCGTGCGCAGTGCGAACGTGCTCCGGTGCCAGGGGCAGACCACGCATGCGTCCCCGCCGACGTCCTTGATCTTGCCTTCGTGAAGCGGTCCGGAAAGGTGGCTGCAGACATCGGACAGCACATTGATGGTGTTGCCCTCGCGGTGGACCAGCAGCGGAATACCGGCCACGACGCGCTTATGGAGGCCGCCCTCCGGCAGTTCGGCCAGCGGGGACAGCGGATGCCAGCCGGAGGGAAAGCGGTGCGGAATCTCCTCGCTGTGGTTGACCCCTGCGGCTTGGCGGTAGGTC
Source organism: Arthrobacter sp. Soil761 (assembly GCF_001428325.1). Taxonomy (NCBI): domain Bacteria; kingdom Bacillati; phylum Actinomycetota; class Actinomycetes; order Micrococcales; family Micrococcaceae; genus Arthrobacter; species Arthrobacter sp. Soil761. The sequence continues at coordinate 168,141 of NZ_LMSF01000023.1, forward strand.
AGGTGCCCGCCAAGGAACCCGCCGGCGCCCACAGTGGCGAGCCCCAGGTACGCAAGCACCTTGCCGCCGCCCTGGCCGCCCCTGGCCCGCTGGACGAGTGATGCAATGTAGAGGCCGGTTGCCGTGACGTTGGCCGCCGCGTGCACCAGGCCCACCCGCTGCTGCTGCGGGTGCAGCTGCGACCAGTCCATGAGCCCGGCCAGCGCGGACGGAAGCACGCTTGCGGTGCCCACACCGATCAACAACCTGGCAGCTTTTTCGCCACCCGGAACGGCATCAAGCACGCCCGCCGAGACCCAGGCGCCAATCGGCACCTGGACAGCGAGGGGGTGGACCGGGTGGCCGATGGGGACGCCGTGCAGGATGTCCCGGGCCCACTGGGGCTTGATGACTTTCTTGACGGCTTTCCGGACAGTCCTGGCCAACGGGTCAAGCCATTCGGCATCTTCGAAACGGGTGACAAGCTCAAGTGCGGGCAACGGTTTCATGTGTCCTCCCTTACCCCAATCGCCGCAATCCACTCATCACAGAACACCCTGTCCAGGAGACCCGTTTATTGGGCAGGCTGCCTCCGGCGCCGTCAGCGCAGGGGTGACCCCACAACGGCAAACCGGTGGCCTCCCATCTCCCCTGAGAGCAGCGGCATCGCCTCGGCGATTGCGGCGCGCGTGCTGGCCAGTTCCAGCGACGCCTGGTGCGCTTCCGCGGATTCCCAGAGTTCGGAAACAAAGACGGTGTCCGGCAGGTCATCGTTGATGCCCACCTCATAGAGAAGGCAGCCGGCTTCCTTCATCCCGGGCTTGGGCCGGAGCAGGATGGCCACGAGGGCGTCGCGCTGGCCTGGCTTGGTTCCAAGAAGTCCCACATTGGCAAACGTCATGGGGACATTGTGCAGCATGGGGCTGAAGGAGGTGGTGAACCTACGGGACCACCGCCGGCGCGGCGGGCTCCGCAGGGACGCCGCCTGACACAGCGGTTTGGTGGGCAGGCCCGACGGCGGAGCGCGGCGCTTCCTCTTGCGGCACCTTGGTGGGGGCTGGCTGCCCGGCCGCTTCCGCCGTCGTGCCTTCACCGGCAAATGCACGCAGCATGGCGGCGCGGTCGAACTGCCCTTCCCACTTGGCCACGACAAAGGTGGCCACGCAGTTTCCCAGCAGGTTCACCACGACGCGCATGGAGTCCATCAGCCGGTCGGCGCCCAGCAGCAGCGCGACGCCGGCCACCGGGAAGATGCCCAGCGCCCCCGCGGTGGCGGACAGGGCCAGGAAGGCGGAACCGGGAACGCCCGCCATGCCCTTGGATGTCAGCATCAGGACTCCCAGGGCCGCCAACTGCTGGCCCAGGTCCAGGTTGTAGCCAAATGCCTGCGCCAGGAAAAGCAGCGAGATGGAGAGGTACAGGGCGGCCCCGTCAAGGTTGAAGGAGTAGCCGGTGGGAACCACCAGCCCGGTGGTGGCACGCGAGCAGCCGGCGTTGGTCAGCTTGGTCATGATCCGGGGCAGTACGGACTCCGTGGACGCCGTCCCCAGCGCCAGGAGGAACTCCTCGCGCGTATATTTCATGAACTGCCACAGCGGCACCCGCGGGTAGGCCCACGCCACCACGAACAGCAGCCCGATGAATGCCACCGCGGCGCCGTAGCAGGCCGCAATCAGCACAGCGTACGTCCCCAGGGAATCGAGGCCGTACTGGCCGATGATGAAGGCCATGGCACCGAAGGCACCCACCGGCGCTGCCCGCATCACCCAGGCCATGATCTTGAAGAACAGTTCCAGCACCGTTTCCATCAGGGTGATCACCGGCAGGCAGCGTTCACGTCCGACGACGACGATCGCCGCCCCGAAGAACACGGAGAAGCACAGGACCTGCAGGAGGTTGTTGCCGGCAAAGGCGCCAATGACGCTGGTGGGGATGATGCCCAGCAGGAAGGCTCCGGCATCCTTGGGCGGGGCGGTGGCGGTTTTGGCATTGAGGGCATCCTGGGACAGGGTTGCGGGGTCGATGTTGAGCCCGGCTCCCGGCTGCACCAGGTTCCCCACCACCAGCCCGAAGACCAGCGCGAACAGGGTGGCACCCGTGAAGTAGGCCAGGGCCTTGATACCCACCCGGCCCACGGCCTTCACGTCGCTGACCGCGGCGATGCCGGTGACGATGACCAGGAAAATCAGCGGCGCGATGATCATCTTGATCAGCTGGATGAAGCCGTCGCCCAGCGGACGGAGCCCTGCGCCGAGGTCCGGCCAGAAGTGGCCCACCAGGATGCCCGCCACCACCGCCGCGAGGATCTGGACGAAGAGGGACCTGTACAGCGGTTTCGTGCGTGGCGCGGATGCCGGAACTTGCGGCTGCGGTGCGGGCGCGGTGGTCTTCATGCGGGGTGCCTGTTCGTTAGGGAGGACGTCATCCAGGAGGACGCCTGCTTCGGACGGCGGCGCCATCGGACGCCGCAGGATCACCCCAACGGTAGGAAACAGATGTTTCCGGAAAGATAAATCCGTAATGCGGAACTATTAAAGATGAAGCGTGCTATCCAGGGGACGTGTGCGCTGTTGCGGCGCAATGCCCGCTCACTCCGCGGCACCCAGGCTTCCGGCATGCACGATGGCGCCACTCGCCGTCGTGTCTTCCTTCAGCATCCAGCCCACCCGCTTGACGGTGCGCAGCATCACCGCACTTTCCACGATCTCGATGCCCGGCACCTTCTGCTGCAGCGCCAGTTCGGCGGACATGACATCCGCCAGCGTGTGGAGCCACATGATGATGACAAAGTTGGTGGGCCCGGTGGTGGAGGCACTCAACCGGACATTGCTGATGGTGCGGATCCCGGCGGCAGCCGCCTCATGCTGGCCCGCTGGTACGTTGACAAACCACTGGCAGGTCACCGGAAACGACGAATACCGCTGGGCGATCTCGCAGCGGAACGACAGGATGCCGCTTGCCAGCACGCGGTTCAACTGACGCTGCACGGTTGCCGGGTGCCGTCCGAGGGAGCGGGCCATCCCAGCCGCCGTCGCGCGGCCGTCCCTGGCAAGGAACGGCAGCAGGTCGAGGTGGCTCTGCGGAAGGTGGCCGGGCCGAGCGGAATCCGGAGCAGCCGGGGAGCCAAGCGTCCGCAGCGTGGCCAACTGTGAACGGCTCAGGACATTCAACCGCCAGTCGTCGCCACTGCTGTGCAGCCGGGTGCACAGGGCCACCTGGTATTTTGTGAGCCCCTCAACCGCTTTGAGGCGGGTAATGATCTTGTCGCTGAACTCCTCCAGTGAACGTGTGATGACGGTCAGCATCAGGTCGCGGTTGCTGGCCGCCTCCTCCACCGTCACGATCTCGGGAACAGCAGCCAGTTCCGCCGTGACACTGTCCCGGCGGTTCATTTCGCAGTCCACCGCCACGTAGGCCAGGAGCATCTGCTTCGGGTCACCCGCCAGGTGCGCCGTCACCCACGCCGCCCCGCTTTCCGTAAGGCGCTCCCAGCGGGCCGCCAGCGTGGTGGCATGCTCGTCCAGTACCTTGGCAGCGTCCGTCCACCCCAGGCGCGGCGCGGCCTGCAGGACCTGGATCAGGGCAAGGTCATCCTCACTGAGCTCCATCGGACCACCTTTCTTTGATGCGCGAATCCTGCCCGCAGACGGCATTCCACGAATAATTCCAGCGCTTTCGCCTGATGTGAACCACGCCACTTCAGAATAGTCCACAAGCCCTGATGCCTATTTCCAAGGAGTGACACGTGCCCATAACCGACGACGCCAAGGACCTGCAGGAAGACCTCATCCGGCTCCGCCACGACCTGCACCGGCAGCCGGAAATTGGCCTGCACCTCCCCCGCACCCAGGAGCGGGTCCTTCAGGCGCTGGACGGACTTCCCTACGAGATCACGCTGGGCAAGGACACGACGTCGGTCACCGCGGTCCTGCGCGGCGGGCACCCGGGCGGGGAGCAGGGGAACGGCGGCAGCAGTGCCGGGGACAGCCATGCCGGGGACAGCGCGGTCCGCCCCGCCGTCCTGCTTCGCGCCGACATGGACGGGTTGCCTGTCCAGGAGAAGACCGGCGTGGACTTCACCTCCCAGGCTGACGGTGCCATGCACGCGTGTGGCCACGACCTGCACACCTCCATGCTCGCCGGTGCCGCCACCCTTTTGGCCGAGAAGAGGCACCAACTCCGTGGCGACGTCGTCCTCATGTTCCAGCCGGGTGAGGAAGGGTTCGACGGCGCCAGCTACATGCTCCGGGAAGGTGTCCTGGACGCCGCGGGCACGCGCGTCCAGGCGGCCTACGGCATGCACGTGTTCTCCTCACTGGAACCGCATGGCACTTTCTGCACCAAGCCCGGCGTCATGCTCAGCGCCTCCGACGGGCTGGAAGTCACGGTGCTGGGCGCCGGCGGCCACGGCTCGGCCCCGCACTCGGCGAAGGATCCGGTGACCGTGGCGGCAGAGATGGTGACTGCCCTGCAGGTCATGGTCACCCGGCAGTTCAACATGTTCGATCCCGTGGTCCTGTCCGTGGGCGTGCTCCATGCCGGCACCAAACGGAACGTCATCCCCGAATCGGCCCGCATCGAGGCCACCATCCGGACGTTCTCCGAAGCATCGCGCCTGAAGATGATGGACGCCGTGCCGCGCCTGCTCAAGGGAATCGCCGCCGCGCACGGGGTGGAGGTCGCCGTCGACTACCTGCAGGAGTATCCCCTCACCATCACCAGCGAGGACGAAACCCACACCGCCGAAAAGGTGATCACCGAGCTCTTCGGCGAGCGCCGCCTCTCGCGCTGGGCCACCCCCCTCAGCGGCTCGGAGGACTTCTCCCGGGTCCTCGAAGAGGTACCGGGCACCTTTGTGGGGCTCAGCGCCGTGGCCCCGGGCGGCGATCCGGCAACCTCGCCGTTCAACCATTCACCCTACGCAACGTTCCACGACGGCGTGCTGGCTGACGGGGCCGCCCTCTATGCGGAACTCGCCATCTCCCGGCTGGCCGCCCTTTCGCAGGCCTCCTAGCCCGGCAGCACCGCCACCATGCCCCAACCCACCAGGAAGAAGACCATGTCCGTTGCAGCAACCAAGCCACAGACTGGACGCATGTCCACCGCCAAGACCGTCGTCGGCACCGGCATCGGCAACGCCGTTGAGTGGTACGACTGGGCCATCTACGCCACGTTTACCCCGTTCATTGCCAGCCAACTGTTCAGCAAAGCGGACCCGGCATCGGCCGTCCTGTCCACGCTGGCGATCTTCGCCGTGGGCTTCGTGGCCCGGCCCTTCGGCGGCTTCCTCTTCGGCTGGATCGGCGACCGGGTGGGCCGCAAGACGTCGATGACGCTCGCCGTCGGCCTCGCGTCGCTGGGCAGCCTGATGATCGGCGTCGCCCCCACCTTTGCCAGCGTCGGGGCGTTCGCTTCCCTGATGCTGCTGGTGGCCCGGCTGGTGCAGGGCCTGGCGCACGGCGGTGAGCTGCCGTCGTCGCAAACGTATCTGTCCGAGATGGCTCCCAAGGAGCACCGCGGCTTCTGGGCCACCCTGATCTACACGTCGGGGACGGTGGGCATCCTCTTCGGCACGCTGCTGGGAGCCGTGCTGAACATGGCCCTGAGCACCGAGGCGATGAACGCGTGGGGCTGGCGAGTGCCGTTCCTCATCGGTGCCGCCATGGGCCTGTACGCGCTGATCATGCGGTCGCGGCTGCACGAAACCGAGGCCTTCCAGGGCGAAGCCGTCACCGAAAAGCGCGCGCGGATCTGGCCGCAGATTGTCCGCTACCGCAAGCAGGCGCTGCAGGTCATCGGCCTGACCGTGGGCCTCACGGTCATTTATTACATCTGGGGCGTCGTGGCACCGAGCTACGCCACCACCGCCCTGAAGATCGACCGCGGCGAGGCATTGTGGGCCGGCGTCATCGCGAATATCGTGTTCATCGCCGCGCTGCCGGTATGGGGCAAGCTGTCCGACCGCATCGGCCGCAAGAAAGTCCTCTGGGCCGGCGCCATCGGCTCGGCAGTGCTGCACTTCCCCATGACCTGGCTCCTGAAGGATTCGGCCTGGCAGCTGGCGGTGTCCATGTCCGTGATGCTGGTGTTCATCGCCGCGAGCGCAGCCATCGTCCCCGCCGTGTACGCCGAGCTGTTCCCAACGTCCATCCGCACCGTAGGCGTGGGCGTCCCCTACTCCATCTGCGTGGCCCTGTTCGGTGGCACCGCCCCTTACCTGCAGCAGTGGCTGGGTTCCTCGCTTGGCGCGCCGCAGGTGTTCAATGCGTACGCAGTGCTGCTGCTGGTGGTCAGCGCGGCATTTGTGTTCACCATCCCTGAGACCAAGGGCAAGGACCTGACGCACTGACCGTCCCGCTGCCAAGAGGTCCCCGGCGAGCATTCCGGCGCCGGGGACCTCTTGTCGTTGTCAGCCGGCTTGTCGTTGTCAGCCGGCCGTTGGGGTGGCCCTGACGGCATTCGCGGCCCTGTCAGCGCTGATTTGGGCGTCAGTTCCGGAATCAAGGATGGTGTTCCGCGTTGACGCGGAATCGACCACGACGGCCGTCACGGCGAGGCCGTCGGCAGCGCCAGTGGCCAGCAGGGCGCCCACCTGGGCCTCGAAGCAGGAGTCACTCGACGAGGCATTAACGTCAAGGGCCACCACATGGTTGTTGGAAACGAAGTTGCCCGCCCCCTCCATCAGCCGGATGATGACCGGCGTGGCGCCGGCCGGCCGGACGCTGTGCGCGTCGATGACCTCGGAAAAGTGGTTCCCGATCACCGAGTTGCTGTTGCCGCTGACGCAGAGAAGCCCTGTGAGGTCGTCCAGTCCGTTCCCGACTCCCTGGAACGGGGTCCATGGCTCATGGTCGCGCAGGAAGTGGTTCGTGGCCACGAGGTTTTCCGAACTGTTCGCTTCGAGCACCACCATGCCGGGGTAGAACGAATGCAGGCGGTTGTTGGTGACGCTTGAGCGCGTGACGCCGTTGAAACGGATGCTGCTGGCACCCCGGGGGAAGACGTTGTTTGCGGTGACCAGGAGGCCGCCATGCTTCTCCGCGTAGATCGAGTGGCCCTTGAAGCCTGCCCCGATCAGGTTGTCAGTGATCTTTGACGCCTGCCCCCACCCGCGCAGTTCAATGCAGCTTCCGCATTCGGCGATGAAATTGTCGTGGATGGAAAGCGCATCAGCGTTGTAGATGGTCAGGGCGTTCTCGAGGTACACGAATCCCATGCCGTTGACGCGGAACGAGTCATTCGCGTTCGCCACATGGATGCCAGTCTTGCCGTTGACGTACGTGTTCTCCGGATGCATCCCCGAGCCGTCCGGGCTGAAGTGCAACCCGTCAATGCAGAAATTGGAGAACTCCACCGAGCTGATCCGCGGGCTCCCGGTTCGCTCCACGTAGAAGGCGGCGCCTTGGGATTCCCCGCTGCCGCCACTGAGGGGAATGTCCACCAGGATGCGGCTGCCGCCGGGCCACAGCTCGTGCAGGTTGGGCCAGTCGTCTTCGGGAACGTTGAACCGGATGCTGGAGGACGTAAACCCGTGTCCCGATCCCTGGATCTTGAGGAAGCTGATGTCGATCAGCACCTGGGTACGCAGCCGGTAGTCCCCCGGCGGTATGTAGATCACCGCGCCGGGTTTTCCGCCGCTGTTCGCATCGGTGGCGGCCTGCCGGTGCTTGATGTCATCGATGATGCTGTTGATGACTTCACCGACGTCCTCGAACGGGTCGCCGGCAGGCCACGTCGTCACGTCGTAGTAGTTGTTGCTGGACATGGCTTCTTCCCTTTGTGTCGTGGTGTTCATGGGGCCACCGGCTGATGCTCGGGAAGGTCCTCCCGCAGTTCCTCCAGTGTTGGAGGGTGGGCCCCTGGGCGGCGCACCGTGATGGCCGCTGCCTTGGATGCCATGCGGCCCAGGGACTCCAGCACCGACGGTGCCAGCCCGTCTGCTCCGCGCATAAGCAGTCCGTAGATGAGGGCAGCCATGTACGAGTCGCCGGCCCCGATGGTGTCCACCACCGCCGACCTGACGGACGGTACTTCCACCCGTGCGCCACCTGTTGTGAGCAGGGATCCTTCCGCGCCCATGGTGACGGCGACGAGACCGGCCCCAAGCCCAACGATTCGCTGTGCGATGTCATCCACGGCCAGCCGCGGATAGAGCCAGCGGGCGTCCTCATCGCTGAGTTTCACCACCTCCGTGAACGGAACAAGTTCCTCGAAGACGGTCTTTGCCTCAAAGTGGCTGCCGAGCAGGGCAGGGCGGATGTTGGGATCGTAGGTGACCACGCAGCGCTCGTGGGACTGCTCAAGGAGCTCCCTGACTCCTTGCGCTCCCGGTGCCAGGAAGGAGGCGAGCGAACCGGTGTGCAGGATTTTGGGAAGGACCGCCGGGGCGGTCCGTGGGAGGTCCCACCGGATGTTGAAGTCGTACTGGGCGGAACCGTCGGACGCCAGAACCGCGGTGGCCGTAGAGGTTGCGCCGCGGACCCGGGAACCCGGCAGGAGTTGGACTCCCGCGCTTTGGAGGTGCTGTTCGATGGCGGAGCCGTGGTGGTCGTCGCCGATCGAGGTGAACAATGCCGTGCTTGCCCCCAGCCGCCCGAGCCCATAGGCCACGTTGGCCGGCGACCCGCCGGGGTGCTCCACGGTGCCCCGCGGCGTGACCACGATGTCCATGAGGGCTTCACCGACAACAACCACGTCGATGCCCTGCCTTGGGTCGGCAGCCTGCTGGACTGTTGGCATCTTTTTGGACCTTTCGTTGGGCGAGGGCGAACCGTTAAGCAAGTTCACTGACGGCGAGCTTGAGTATTGTTGCCGGGCCTCCGTCGACCGTCAGCCGGTTCTCCGTGTTGCCGGGGCCTGGGAAGATGAGATCGGTCAGGACCGTCCTGCCGCCCTGGGCGAAGACTTCGACCGAGCAGTGGTCCACGACAATCAGCAGCTTCAGGACACCGTTTTCAAGGTGGACCGGCGCGGACTCAACCGAAGCGAATTTCCCGTGAAAGCCAGTGTTTCCCGACTGCCTGCGGTCAAGGATGAGTTGGGCAGTTGCTGGGTCGTAACTGAGGATGGCGCCGGCGGTGCCGTCGCTGTTTCCGAAGAATTGGAACCCGATCCGGTCCGCCGTGCCGGGCAGTATGTCAGCCTCGATGACCTGGGCACTGCCGGGTACGGGGTCCGGCAGGCGGAGGGCTTCGTTCCGCAGCTCAACCGTTTCCACGGTCAGGTGCTCCCCTGCGGCGGGCAGTGCTCCCCCTGTGCCGGGTTCCGGCAGGACCGGCTGTTGGACCAGGCGGGCGCAGCCATCGACTGCGGTGAGACGCAGTTCGCGGGCCAGGGTCATGGAAGAGCGCCATGGGGCTGTGGGCAGTTCGTTGGCGTAGTCCCAGTTGTTCATCCAGCCGATGATGATGCGCCGGTCATCCGGGGCGTTGCTGAACGAAACGGAGGCGTAGCAGTCGCGTCCCCAGTCAAGCCACAGGCACTGCCGCAGCGCGGCCGAAGCCTCCGAGGGGTCCGGGACGGTACGCAGCCCGGCCGGAGCCACGAGGGAACCTGCGTCCGGAACGAACCGGGCGCCGTCGAACTGGCCCACGAAGTACTGGCCACCGGATCCCCCAGCCACTGCGCCGGGGTTGACGTTGACGATCAGGACCCATTTGGTGTTGGCCGGGTCCCCGTCCACTGCGAGGGGAAAAAGATCGGGGCACTCCCAGTCACCGGCGTCGGCGTTGGCCGGGCCGAAATCACTCAGGAAATCCCACGACTTGAGGTCATCCGAACGGTAGAAGACCACCTGCTGGTGATGCGCTTCGACCGCGACCATGACCCAGTACGCGCCCAGCTCCCCTTGGTAGCGGAACACCTTGGGATCCCTGAAGTTCGCCGAATTCCTGGTGAGGACAGGGTTTCCGTCGTATTTCTGCCACGTCATGCCGCCGTCGGTGCTGTACGCGAGGGACTGGGCCTGCGTGCCGTTCAGTTCTGACGCGGCTTTGAAGGCACTGGTGTAGATGGCCACCAGGGCGGGTGCGTCCGCCGTGCCGAAACCGGCCGTGTTGCCGCGGTCCACCACGACGCTGCCGGAGAAGATGTCCTCTGTCTCGTCGCACGCAATCGCCACCGGGTGTTCCGTCCAGTGCAGCAGGTCACGGGAGGTGGCGTGGCCCCAGGACATGTTGCCCCAGACGCTGCCATAGGGGTTGTTTTGGTAGAAGAGGTGGTACAGGCCGTCGTGGAACACCAGGCCGTTGGGATCGTTCAGCCAGGTATCCCTTGCCGTGAAGTGGATGGCAGGCCGGAACCTGGAGATTTCTGCCGGAGCTGTTTCCGGGCGGGCGGCATCAAGGCAACTGGACATGTCTGGTGTTCCCCTTGGGAAGTGGAAGGAGCTGGCTGCCTACTGGCGGGGCGCCGCGATGGAGTCGCGGCGCACCAGGGGGCAACTCAGGATGGTCGGGTGAAGGGCCATGAGGGAAAGGTCCGTCTTCCCCTCGACGGCGTCGATCAGGTGCTCGGTGGCCCAGGCACCCATCTCGTAGTGCGGCAGGGCCACGGTGGTGAGGCCCGGATAAAGGTTGGCGGCGATCAGTTCCTGGTCATCGAAGCCGACAATCGAAAGGTCGGCCGGGATGGACAGGCCCAGTTCGGCAGCGGCGCGATAGGCGCCCATGGCCATCCGGTCGTTGTAGCAGAACAGGCCCGTCGGCCGGTGGGCGCCTGCCAGGATGCGCCGGGCCGCTTCATAGCCGCCATGCACCTCGGAAACCTCGGACTCGACAGGTGCCGCGTCGCCGTCGAGCCCTGCTTCCGTCAGCGTGGCCCGGAAGGCCCGGAGCCGCTGACGGGTCGCGGGGACGTCGTCAGTGTTGTTGATGAATCCCACCCGGGTGTGGCCCGCTTCGAGGAGCGCGGTCACGGCCGCGCGGGCACCACCTTCCTCATCCGGGATCACTGCGGTGATGTTTCCGCCGGTGGCCACGGAGTCCACCAGCACGGAGGGCACGCTGCCGAGGTTGGGTGGCAGTTCCACGTTGCGGTGGTACATGGTGGCGTAGAGGATTCCGTCCACCCGGCGGTCCAGGAGGGCCTCGACGTCGGCCTCCCGGGACTCCAGGCTGGCCGAGCCGGAGGTGTTGATGATCATCAGGTTGTACCCGCGTGCTTTGGCGGCCTCGTCGGCGCCGAGGATGATCCGCCCGGCGTGCGGCGTGGTGGCGATATCCTCGCTGACCAGGCCCAGCATGCCGGTCCTCTGCGTGCGCAGCGCCTGGGCCAGGCGGTTTGGCCCGTACCCCAACTGCTCGGCGGCGGACCGCACCTTGTTCCGGGTTTCCGGACTCACCCTGGCGTATGAGACGTCATTGAGGACATGGGAGACGGTGGTGACGGACACGCCGGCGGCCACGGCCACGTCCTTGATGCCGATGTTCTTGTTGCTCATCTGTCTCCCACGTCCTTATGGTCAGTGATGCCCCTGGGGCTACCAGTAGGCTACTCGTTGCTGGTGATCTAGCCCTTGACGGCGCCGAGGGTCATGCCCGCCACGATCCTGCGCTGCAGGAGCAGCGTGAGGAGGATGACGGGGATGGAATACACGGCGGCGAGGGCCGTCATGGATCCCCAGTCCAGGCCAAACTGCGTCTGGAAGTTCGCGATCACCACGGGCGTTGTCTGGGAGCGGATGGCCGTCATCAGTAGCGCGAACAGGAACTCGTTCCAGGAGGCCAGGAAGGCGAAGATGGCTGTGACCGCGATGCCGCCGGACACCACCGGGATCACCACGCGCCACAGGGCTCCCAGCCGGCTGCACCCGTCCACGGTGGCCGCTTCCTCCAGGTCCTTCGGCACCGCTTCGAAGAAGCTGGACATCAGCCAGATCGAGAGCGGCAAGGAAATGGTGGTGTGGGCGATGGACAGTGCAATGGGAGTGTCGGCCAACCCCATTGAGGCCATCATGGACGCCAGCGGGATTCCGATGGCCACCGGCGGCACCATCCGGGTCACCAGCGCGGACATGATGAAGATCCGGCCGCTGAGGGTCTTGTACCGGGTGATGCCGTATGCCGCCGGCACCGCCAGCACCAGCGAAAGCACGGTACTGATGATGGCCGTCTGGATGCTGTTGATGAACGACGCCGGCACGCCGCTGCGGCCCAGCGCATTGGCGTAGTTCTCCAGCGTCCACTCCCGGGGAAGGATGGTGGGCGGCACCGCGATGGTGTCGATCGGCGTCTTAAAGGACGTGAACAGCAGGTACAGGAACGGGAACCCGTACAGCACCATCGCTGCCGCCAGGAGGACCCACAGCAGGGTACGGGTGCCCCGCCGGCCTGCTTCCAGGCCTTCCCGGTTCACACCGCGGCGCTTGCGTTCCTTGCCTGTGGCGACCGGCGCCGAAGGTGCCCCGGGCGCCATGGCCGTGGCCCCGCCGTCGTGCCTGACTCTTTCTGCGGTTCTCATCAGTTGTCCTTCCCTGGCCGCCAAATGGTGGATACCGCCACGAAGGCGACGGCAAGCATGGCCAGCAGGTAGAGGGTGCCCATGGCGCTTGCCAGCCCGGGGTCTCCGAACCGGATCATGGTCCGGTAAATCAGCAGGCTCATGGTTTCCGAGGCGGACTGCGGTCCGCCATTGGTTTGGATGAGGATGGTGTCAAAGGCGCGGGCTGCGTCGATGCCGCGGACCACCAGGGCGACGGCGATGACCGGCCGCAGCAGGGGCAGGATGATCCGGAACAGCAGTGCCGGTGCGCGTGCACCGTCCAGCCGTGCTGCCTCGATCAGGTCACCGGGGATGTTTTGCAGGCCTGCGAAGAGCACCAGGCACATGAACGATGTGGTCAGCCAGATGTCAGGGACGGCCACCGAGTAGAGCACGATGCCCGGGTCCGACAGCCAGCCGATCTGGTTGGGGTCGGACAGGATCCCCGCCTGGTGCAGGAGGGTTCCGATCAGGCCGAAGTTGTCGATCATCAGGAATTTCCACAGCAGGCCGGCCACGATGGGGGCGATCATCAGCGGATACATGAAGACGGTCCGCCAGATCTGGGAGCTCTTGCCCAGCATGGTGAACAGCAGCGCCATGCCCAGGCCCAGCGCGAATTCCAGCGTGACCACCACCAGGGTGTAGGCAAGTGTCCGCCACCCTGCGCCGGTGAAGGCCTCCGAGGCGAAGGCCCTGACGTAGTTGTCCAGGCCTACGAACTCGCGGGAGCCGCCGGCAATCGGGGAAATCTTGAAGAAGCTGTCCGCCACCAGGCGGAACAGCGGAAAGGCCACAAAAACTGCCAGGAACAGCGCCGCTGGTGTCATCAGGAACAATGCGAAGCGGCGATCGGAGATACGCACGGTTTTCTCTTCCGCTGGTTGGGGCCGCGGCCGGCGCCGGTGAGTCAGGCGCCGGCCGCGGGGGTCTTACTTGAGGAGGTCCTCGATCTGCTTTTTGGCATCGGCGAGGAGAGTTGCGGAGTCACCGCCGGCGACAGCCTTCTGGAGCATGGGCACCAGCACGGTGTCCACGATCTGCTGCCACTTTTCGGTAGCGGGGCGCGTGGCCGTGGCCTTGCCGTTGAGGGTCTGGATCAGGGGCTTGAAGCTCTCATAGCCTGGCTTGTCCTGGTATTTCTCGAAGGCGGAGATGCGTGCGGCCAGGCCAAGATTCGACTCGATGCCCTTGTCGTTGTAGTCGTAGGCGCACTTGACGAACTTCTTGGCGGCGTCCGCGTTCTTGGTGGCTTTCGGTACGGACAGGTACCAGGGGCCTGGCACGCCGCCGACGCCGGCTGAACCGGCGATCATGGGTGCAGCACCAACCTTGCCGGCCACTGCCGAGTCCTTGGGGATCTGGCGGTAAGCGTGGGCCCAGAAACGGGTCATGGCCGTCTTGCCCTGGTTGAACAGGTTCTGCGCGGCAGCCCAGTCAACCTGTGCGGCACCCGAGGGCGCGTCCTTGACGAGGCTGGTGTAGAAGTCCAGGGCTTCCTTGTGGGCGGCGTTGTCGATGACCACCTTGTTGTTCGCATCCAGGACCATGGGCGAGCCGGCCTGCAGGACGTGGGCAAGCCATTCGGTTTCCACACCGCCCTTGACGTCGGTTCCGTACATGCCGTCCTTGGTGAAGAATGCGGAAATGTCCTGGTACTGCTTCCATGTTGTAGGGGCGGCGAGCCCGTAGCCGTACTTGGCCTGGAAGTCAGCCTTGTTCTTGGCGTCCTCGAACAGATCCTTGCGGTACAGGATGATTTCCGCGTTGGTCCAGGCGGGCATCCCGATGAAATGGCCGTCCACGTTGGCTTCCTTGACCAACGCCGGGAAGATGTCCTTCTTTGCCTCATCGGTAAAGAGTTCGTCAATGGGCTGGACGGCGTCCTTGAAGCTGGGCAGCCAGACGGAGTCCAGGGCGGCGACGTCGAAGGAGACGGTGCCGGAGGAAAATTCGCTGGAGAGACGGTTGAACATGCCGTCGTAGGGCAGTTCGACGAAGTTGACGTCGACGCCGGTTTCCTTCTTGCATTGTTCCGCGACGCCCGTCAGCTCGGCGTGGCCGCCGGCTTCCACCAGGACGTTTACGGTGCTGGTGCCGGCGCTCCCGGACGATGATGCCGGGCCCCCTGCGCCGCACCCGGAGGCAGCCAGGGCGACGACGGTGCAGATACCGCCGATGGTGGCGAGCCTGTTGATGTTTTTACGAGTGGACATCGCTGTCGACTCACTTTCTCTTGAACGGAAACGGAGAGACTATCGGGGTGAAAAATCGTTTTGCCAAAACGACTTGGCACTTACTTTAGGTTTCAGCAGGGAAAGGTGTCAAGTGTCACAGCGGAAGAACCGTCCGGGGAAAGAAGTCCCAAGAAAGAAGTCCCGGGAAGCCGCCTGCAGGTTCAGGCAGTGACCGGCAGCACCAGGAGATAGCCGGCGGGGAGCCCGCTGCTCCAGCGGCGCGGCTCCCGCACCACGAACTGGGTGGCCAGCTCCTCGGGGGTCAGCAGGCTGTTGGGAACAGGCGACGGGCCCCACTGTCCACTGCCGTACGGGTACAGCGGATCCAGGACGCGGATGCCGGTCACGGCGAAGTCGGAGAATTGCCGGGGGTCGCCGAGGGATTCGAACCCGCTCATCACCCAGGCGTGCCTGCCGCTCCACATGACCAGTCCCACCGGCCGGCCCGTGTCGGTAATGGCCCGGGCCGCCGTCCTCACCGCTTCCGGATAGTCGGGAATGCTTACCACCCGGTACGGTCCCATTCCCGGTTCGGTGAGCACCTGGGCCCAGCCAAAGGGGTTGGCACCGTTGAACGAATCAGAGGAACGGGCGCGCGCCATCTCCCACAGTTCATTCTGCTGCGCACGGTCAGCCCAGGTGCCCCCGCCCGTATCGTCAATAAGGTTGTGCGCCATCTGGATGCTCGCGGCAACGCACCAGTCAAAGGTGTACTGCGGAACGAAGTCACCCTCCCGGTAGAGGTTCAGGGCGAACGGCTGCGGCACCGGGGCAAGGACGGGTGCCGGCGCCGGCGAAGGCTCCGAGGTGGGGAGGGAAGCCTGGACCGGGGCCGCCGGATCACTGGAAACCGGCGGGGCAGTAAGGGCCGCACCACCTGCAGCGTCCCCCGGCAGGCCAGTCTCCGCGGAGGCCGAAGCCGGAGCGGGAGCCGTGGCGGCCTCCTGCAGGCCCGCCACGGGAACACAGGCCGCAAGGAATCCGGCCAGGGCAACGAGCCAGGCCAGGAGACGCAGGCGGGCACCGGTGGTCATCACTCGAGTCCATTCCTGTTGAGCGGGCTTACCTCATACCAGTCTCCTGCCCCCGGCTCCCCTTGACTACCCCACCCCACCTTCCCTACACTTTTCATAAAGCAGAATCTAAATTCCACAAAGCGGAAACCGCAAGGGAGCCGGAGGCAAGGGAAGATAGATCAAAGCCCCTCCTCGGAAGGACCTACGATGACGTACACAGTGAACTGCTCCATCCTCCTCACGGAGCTTCCCCTGCTCGAGCGCCCTGCCGCGGCAAAGGCAGCCGGCTTTGACGCCGTCGAGTTCTGGTGGCCTTTCGAGACCTCCGTTCCGGCGGACAGCGAGATCACCAAGTTCGAGAACGCCATCACGGACGCCGGCGTCCAGCTCACCGGGCTGAACTTCAACGCCGGCAACATGCCCGGCGGCGACCGGGGCCTGGTCTCATGGAAGGGACGCTGCTCGGAGTTCAAGGACAACGTGGACGTTGTTGCCGGCATCGGCGGGCGCCTGGGCTGCAAGGCCTTCAACGCCCTCTACGGCAACAGGCAGGACGAATTCACCCCTGAAGAACAGGACGAACTGGCTGTCAGGAACCTGGCGGCAGCGGCAGAAGGGGTTGCCCGCATCGGCGGCACCGTCCTCCTGGAGCCGGTCAGCGGCGCACCCAGGTACCCGCTCCTCACCGCCGACGACGCACTCAGGGTCATTGCCCGCGTCAAGGCCGAGGCCGGCGCCGGCAACATCAAGCTCCTCGCCGACTTCTACCACCTGGCCGTCAACGGCGACGACGTCCCGGCCGTGATCGAAAACCACGCCAAGGACTTCGGCCACATCCAGATCGCCGACAACCCCGGCCGCGGCGCCCCCGGCACCGGCACCCTCCCGCTCGGCGAATGGATCGCCCGCAGCCGCGAACTCGGCTACGAGGGCTACATCGGCCTCGAGTACAAGGAACCGCAGGAGACGGCCTTCAGCTGGGCCATCCGCGAACGCATCGCCAAGTAGTCCCCACCCGCCCAACTAACTCGCAGTAGTTGTCGTTATGAGCGTTCAAAACGACAACAAATGCGAGTCAGTTGGGAAACCACGAACAGACTTTTCAGGAAAGAGAACCATCATGAGCAACGTTGCAGTCATCGGACTCGGAATCATGGGCCTGCCAATGGCCATCAACCTGGTCAAGGCCGGCCACACCGTCACCGGCTTCAACCGCAGCCAGGACAAGATCGACAAGCTGGTCTCCGAAGGCGGCAAGGGCGCCACCAGCATCGCGGGCGCCGTCAAGGATGCCGACGTCGTCATCACCATGGTGCCGGACTCCCCCGACGTCGAGGGCGTGGTCAGCGGCAAGGATGGTGTCTTCGCCAACGCCAAGCAGGGCGCCCTCTGGATCGACGCCTCCAGCATTCGCCCCGACGTCGCCGTCCGCCTCGCGGCAGACGCCAGGGAAGCAGGCATCCGCCCCCTCGACGCCCCGGTTTCCGGCGGCGAACAGGGCGCCATCGACGCCGTCCTTTCCATCATGGTGGGCGGGGACAAGGCTGACTTTGACGACGCCCAGGACGTCCTGAATGCCGTCGGCAAAACCATCGTCCACGTGGGCCCCTCCGGATCCGGCCAGACCGTCAAGGCAGCCAACCAGCTCATCGTTGCGGTCAACATCGAAGTCCTCGGCGAGGCCATCGCCTTTCTCGAGGCCTACGGCGTGGACACCGGCGCCGCCCTCAAGGTCCTCGGCGGCGGCCTGGCCGGTTCCAAGGTCCTGGAGCAGAAGGGCCAGAAGATGCTGGACCGCAACTTCGATCCCGGCTTCCGCCTGGCCCTGCACCACAAGGACCTGGGCATCGTCACCTCCGCCGCCCGCGAAGCCAACGTGGCCATCCCGCTCGGCGCCGTCGTCGCCCAACTCGTCGCCGCCACCGTCAGCCAGGGTGACGGCGCACTGGACCACTCCGGACTCTTCAAGCAGGTCCTCCAGCTCAGCGGCCGCAAGTAACCCTCACGCAGCCCAGCCGGCCGCCCCGAAAACGGGGCACATTGACACGGACACGCCGGCCGCCGTCGTAATTTACGACGCCGACACTCCCAAAGTGCCCCGCGACCGCCGGGCCTTCCTTCAGCACACCCAAAAACAGACTTCCCAAGCTTTCAAGGAGCACCCCATGAGCAAGATGCGTACCGTTGATGCAGCGGTGGCCATCCTGGAAAAGGAAGGCGCCATCGAGGCGTTCGGCCTGCCAGGCGCCGCGATCAACCCCTTCTATTCCGCAATGCGCGCCCACGGCGGCATCCGCCACACCCTGGCCCGCCACGTTGAAGGCGCCAGCCACATGGCCGACGGCTTCAGCCGCGCCAAGGACGGCAACATCGGCATCTGCATCGGCACCTCCGGCCCTGCCGGCACCGACATGATCACCGGCCTCTACGCCGCCTGGGCAGACTCCATCCCCATGCTCTGCATCACCGGCCAGGCCCCGGTTGCCAAGTTGCACAAGGAAGACTTCCAGGCCGTGGACATCGAGTCCATCGCCAAGCCCGTGACCAAGATGGCCATGACCATCCTGGAGCCGGGCCAGGTTCCGGGCGCCTTCCAGAAGGCCTTCCAGCTGATGCGCTCCGGCCGCCCCGGCCCGGTTCTCCTGGACCTGCCCATCGACGTGCAGCTGGCGGAGATCGAATTCGACATCGACGCCTACGAGCCCCTTCCCATCGAAAAGCCCAAGGCCTCCCGCAAGCAGCTGGAAAAGGCCCTGGACATGCTGACCGCGGCCAAGCACCCGCTGATCGTGGCCGGCGGCGGCATCATCAACGCCGGCGCCTCCGCGCAGCTGGTGGAGCTGGCCGAAACCCTCTACATTCCGGTCATTCCCACTTTGATGGGCTGGGGCACCATCCCGGATGACCACCGCCTGATGGCCGGCATGGTGGGCCTGCAGACCAGCCACCGCTACGGCAACGAGAACTACCTGAAGAGCGACTTCGTGATCGGCATCGGCAACCGCTGGGCCAACCGCCACACGGGCGGCCTGGACACCTACACCGCCGGCCGCAAGTTCGTGCACATCGACATCGAGCCCACCCAGATCGGCCGCGTGTTCTCCCCGGACCTGGGCATCGCGTCCGACGCCGGCGCGGCGCTGGCAGGGCTGGTTGAACTCGCCAAAGAGCGCAAGGCGGCAGGGTCCCTGCCGGACTACACCGCCTGGGTTGCCGAGTGCCAGGACCGCAAGGCCTCCCTGCACCGCAAGACGCACTTCGAGAACATCCCCATCAAGCCGCAGCGCGTGTACGAGGAGATGAACAAGTCCTTCGGCCGCGACACCATCTACGTGTCCACCATCGGCCTGTCGCAGATCGCCGGGGCCCAGATGCTGCACGTGTTCGGTCCCCGCAAATGGATCAACGCCGGCCAGGCAGGCCCGCTGGGCTGGACCGCCCCGGCAGCGCTTGGCGTGGTCCGCGGCAAGCCGGATGAGACCGTGGTGGCCCTCTCCGGAGACTACGACTTCCAGTTCATGATCGAGGAACTGGCCGTGGGCGCCCAGTTCAACCTCCCCTACATCCACGTGGTGGTGAACAACTCCTACCTGGGCCTGATCCGCCAGTCCCAGCGCGGGTTCAACATGGAGCAGAACGTGTCCCTGGCGTTCGAGAACATCAACAGCGCACACCTGTCCGAGGACACCCGCGGCTACGGCGTTGACCACCTCAAGGTGGCCGAGGGCCTGGGCTGCAAGGCCGTCCGTGTGGAGGACCCCAACGACCTCGCCGCCGCGTTCGACAAGGCCAAGGCGCTCATGGGCGAGTTCCAGGTTCCCGTGGTGGTGGAAGTGATCCTGGAAAAGGTCACCAACATCTCCATGGGCGTGGAAATCAACGCCGTCAACGAGTTCGAGCCCCTGGCCGAGACTGCCGCAGACGCACCCACCGCCATCCTGGCCCTGCAGGCATAACCATGCGCGTGGTTATCGCCCCGGACAAGTTCAAGGGTTCGCTGTCCGCGCCGGAGGTCTGCAGCCACCTGGAGCGGGGCCTGCAGCGCGGGGCCGGCGGGAACCTTGACGTGGTCCGGATTCCGGTGGCCGACGGCGGCGAGGGCACCCTCGACGCCGCCGTCGGCTCCGGCTTCACCCGCCGGAGCGCAACGGTCACCGGTCCCAGCGGGCAGCCCGTGGATGCGGACTTCGCCGTCCGCGGGCACGAAGCCGTCATCGAGATGGCCACGGCATCCGGGCTCGCGCTGATGCCGGGCGTCCGGAACGGCGGCAGGCCGGGCTCGGCTGACGCCACCACAGCCACCAGCCTGGGCACGGGCCAGCTCATCAGGGCCGCCCTGGACGCCGGCTGCCGGCGGATCATCCTGGGCGTGGGCGGCAGCGCCAACACCGACGGCGGCGCGGGGCTCCTGCAGGGGCTTGGTGCCAGGTTCCTGGACAGCAGGAACAACGAACTTCCACCGGGCGGGGCTGCGCTGGCAAACCTGCACAGCATCGACTTCACCGATTTCGAGCCCCGGCTGGTGGACACCCGCTTTGTGCTGGCATCCGACGTCGACAACCCGCTGCTGGGCGCCCAGGGCGCCCCGGCGGTTTTCGGCCCGCAAAAGGGAGCCACACAACAGGACGTCGGCATGCTCGACGCCGCCCTGGCCAGGTTTGTCGAAGTCCTGGCCAGGGAAATCGGATTCCGCGCCGTCAAGGCTGCCGAGGCTCCCGGAGCCGGGGCAGCCGGCGGCGTGGGCTACGCCGCCATCGCCGTCCTGGCCGCCACGCGGCGGCCGGGGATCGACGTCGTCCTTGAATTCACGGAACTGGAGCAGCGGCTGGCCGGCGCCGACCTGGTGATCACCGGCGAAGGCAGCCTGGATGAGCAAAGCCTGCTGGGCAAGACCCCCATGGGTGTTGCCCGGGCTGCTGCGGCGCAGGGCGTTCCGGTCATCGCCGTCTGCGGCCGGACCACCCTGGACCAGGGCCAGGCAGCGGCCGCAGGATTCGAGGATGTTTACGCTTTGACGGCGCTCGAAACCGATGTAAACAGGTGCATAGCAGAGGCAGGGCCGCTGCTGGAGCAGCTGGGCACCCAAATCAGTGCGGGGCTGGCAGCCAACAGGCCTGCCGCCGCAAGTACCAAGGAGGACCTCCGTGTCTGAAGAACGTTTCGACCTCGTCATCCGGGGCCGGCGCATCCTGACCACCGCCGGCATCGCGCCACGCGAGGTGGGCGTCCGCAACGGCAAGATCGTGGCCCTCGAACCGCTCGGCAACGGCCTGGCCGGCGCCGAGATCATCGACCTCGCCGACGACGAGACGCTGCTCCCGGGCCTGGTGGACACCCACGTCCACGTCAACGAGCCCGGCCGCACCGAGTGGGAGGGCTTCGCCTCTGCCACCCGGGCCGCGGCAGCGGGCGGCGTGACCACCATCATCGACATGCCCCTGAACTCCGTTCCGCCCACCACCACGGTGGAAAACCTCAAGCTCAAGCGCGAGGTGGCCGAAGACCAGGCGTTCATCGACGTCGGGTTCTGGGGCGGTGCCATCCCCGGCAACAAGGCCGATCTGCGCCCCCTGCATGATGAGGGCGTCTTCGGCTTCAAGTGCTTCCTCCTGCACTCCGGCGTGGACGAGTTCCCGCACCTGGACGCGGACGAGATGGAGGAGGACATGGCCGAGCTCAAGTCCTTCGACTCCCTCATGATCGTCCACGCCGAGGACTCGCACGCGATTGACCGCGCCCCGCACCCCGGCGGCGACCACTACTCCACGTTCCTTGCCTCCCGCCCCCGTGGCGCCGAGAACAAGGCCATCGCCGAGGTCATCGAACGGGCCCGCTGGACCGGTGCGCGTGCGCACATCCTGCACCTGTCGTCGTCGGACGCGCTGCCCATGATCGCCAGCGCAAAGCGCGACGGCGTCAAGCTCACAGTGGAGACGTGCCCGCACTACCTGACCCTGATGGCGGAGGAGATCCCGGACGGTGCCACCGCCTACAAGTGCTGCCCACCCATCCGGGAGGCCTCCAACCGGGAGCTGCTGTGGCAGGGCCTCCTGGACGGCACCATCGACTGCATCGTCTCTGACCACTCCCCCTCCACGCTGGACCTGAAGGATCTGGAAAACGGGGACTTCGCCGTGGCCTGGGGCGGCGTCTCCTCGCTGCAGCTGGGCCTGTCCCTGATCTGGACCGAGGCTCGGCACCGCGGCATCCCGCTGGAACAGGTGGTGTCCTGGATGGCGGAGAAGCCCGCCGGACTGGCCCGCCTCACCAACAAGGGCCAGCTGGCGCTGGGCTACGACGCCGACTTCGCCGTCTTTGCGCCCGACGAGGCCTTCGTGGTGGACGTGTCCAAGCTCAAGCACAAGAACCCCATCACCCCGTACGACGGCAAAGCCCTGTCCGGCGTGGTGCGCAAGACCTTCCTCCGCGGCGCCGTAGTGGACGGCCAGACCCCCACGGGCAGGCTGATCCGCCGCGGCGGCGTCTAGGGAGACGCCATGGCAGTGGAAGCGCACTATCCGGGGGCGGGGGCGCGGCCGGGATTTCCTTCACGCAAGGCCGCCGCCCGCGGTCTCGCGGTGTGGGTGGTTCCGGCCGAAGGAACCAGCCCGGAACTCCTGCGCCACGCCGCCCAAATGGTCCTGGCAAGGGCCCTCGAAACTGCTCCGGAGGCGGAAGTCCATTGGCCTGCCGCCGGAGCCCCCACGTCCGCCGCGGAAGGAGCCGCAGCCGACTCCTCTCCGGCTCCCTCCGCGGCGGAGAACCCCGGCGCAACTGATGACGACGGCGGCACCCGCCTGCCGCCGTCGGCCGGCCCCGTCAGCCGGGTCGCCGTGGACCTCGCCGCCGACACCGTCCTGCTGGACGGCAGGCCCGTGGCCCTGACCGGCGTCGAATACAAAGTGCTGCGCTACCTGGTGACCCACCTGTCACGGACGGTGGACCGCGAGGAACTGCAGGAGTTCCTGGAGTCCCTCGATTTCCCCGGCGCCACGGCACGCTCCATCGACGTTTACGTGGGCAGGATCCGCAAGAAACTGGGCAACGCCCGCCATGCCGTGGCAACTGTCCGCGGCGGCGGGTACCAGTTTGTGCCGGGTCCGCACGCTGCAGTTCGTGGACCGGCGGAATACTGCATATGACGCGCTGGTTTGTATCAGTAAGCGGCAACCCGCTTCACTTGATGTTTGGCCATCACTGACCGAGTCTTACAAAGGAACGCCATGAGCCCCACCCTGACCACCAAGCTTCAGCCCGGCACCCCGGCTCCTGAATTCACCCTCCGGGACGCCCAGGGCCGGGAGACCTCCTTGGCCGATTACCGTGGCAAGAACGTCATTGTCTACTTCTACCCGAAGGCCGCCACCCCCGGCTGCACCACCGAGGCCTGCGACTTCCGCGACAGCCTTGCCTCCCTCCAGGGCAAGGGCTACGAAGTCATCGGGGTTTCCCCGGATGCCCAGGAAGCCCTGGCCGGCTTCAGCGGCGACTTCTCCCTGACCTTCCCCCTGCTCTCGGACCCCGACCATGCCGTTGCCCTGGCCTATGGCGCCTGGGGCGAGAAGCTGGTCAAGGGCGAAATCCACGAAGGCATTGTCCGCTCCACCGTTGTGGTGGACCCCGAAGGCAAAGTCACCCTGGCCCAGTACCAGGTGCAGGCCGACGGCCACGTCGCCCGCCTCAAGGAGGCCCTGGGCGTCTAGGACGATCCATCACCTGCTGCGGGTTTTCCCGGACGCTTCCGCACGTGCTGCGGGAGCGTCCGGGCGTTTAACCACCTGCCTTCGCTTCCGCCGCCACGTGGGCATACGAAGCCGAAACCCGGCGGTAAACGGGAGTCAGGAAGGCCAGCAGGGCGGCTGCGATCATGATGATGCCGGCCACCAGGAAAACCAGGGCGATTCCGCGGGAGGTGCCCCCGCCAAGCAGCGGGTCCAGTCGGGCTGCACCTTCCGCTGACCGGGCGTACGGGATGATCCAGAACTGGGCAATGGGCGCGATGACGAACGCGGTGACCGGTGCGGCAGCGGACTCGAATGCCATGGCGAAGCCAAAAACGCGCCCCTGCCGCTCCAACGGCACCACCCGTTGGATGACGGTCTGCTCGGCCGCCTCCACGAACGGGACCAGCACCAGGTACAGCCAGATCCCCAGGATGTAGAGCCACGCCCACTCCCGCAGCGTGAAGACCGCACCCAGCACTCCCATGGCCGCCACCGCAACCAGCAGGGTGCGCAGGGGGTTGGCGCCGAGCCCGAACTTGCCGATCAAGGCGCCGCCGATGATGAACCCGGTGGATCCGACCGCAAAGACAGCACCCCACATCTGCACTGAGAACATTTCCAGCCCGTACGGATCCATCAGCGCCATGTACACGCCGCCGATGAAGTTGTTGAACGTGGAGAACAGGATCAGCGCGAACAGCCCCGAAATGGCCAGCACTGCCGCGATCGAGCCCCTCAGGTCGAACCCGCCGCGGGCGTCTGTTGCCGCGGGCCGCACCTCCTCGGGCATCCGCAGGGTCAGCAGGTGGGCGAAGGCCAGCGCCGTGAGCACCAGCGCGACGGCGATGGTCCAGCCCATGCCCAGCAGACCGACGGACAATCCGGACAGCAGGGAGGTGACAATGAACATCAGCCCCTGCACCATCCCCACCAGCCCGTTGGCATTGGCACGGCGCTCCGGTTCGATCAGGATGGTGACGGTGGTGGACAGGGCAATGTTCCGCAGGTTCTCCACCACGGCGCCGACCAGGATGACCAGAGTGAAGATCCAGAACCATCCCTGCCCCAGGTCCAGCAGTGACGCGGCAGGCACCAGCAGGAACATCACCCCGGACAGCACGAACATGACCAGCGTGAAGCAGGCAGCGGAGCGCATCACGGCCAGCTTGCGGCAGCGGTCCACGAAGGTGCCGAAGCTGATGCTGGAGAGGGCAATCAGCAGCATGTACGCGCCGCCCACCACCCCGGTGGCAATCACGTTCCGCGTCTCCAGGTACAACCAAAAAGTCAGCGCGAACCACAAATAGCTGGTGGTGATGTTGGCCAGGGCTGTGTTCACCAGGATGCCGGTGAAGGTGCGGGTGCGCTCTGCCGGGCTCCGCAGGAAGGTGCCGGTGGAGTCGGAATCCGCAGCCGCCCTGCCCGGGTCCTGCTCGGTCATGCGTCCCAGTGTAGTGACGGCGCCCGCCTTTTGGTCCCCCCTGTTTCGCGCGTGGGTGTCAGGATAGTTCCATGGCGATCGAGGTTCGTCCGGCAACAATTTTCGAGGACGTGAAGACACTGGTGGGGCCAAAACGGCCGGATGCCACCGTCTGCTGGTGCCTGAGCTACCGCATCCCGTCCCGCCAGAACGTCTCCCTCCGTGGCGGGGAACGCGGGGAGCTGGTCCGCCAGTTGGTGGCCCAGGATCCCCCGCCCGGCATTGTGGCGTACGACGGCGGCGAACCCGTTGGGTGGGCAGCGGTCCATCCGCGGGCGGACACGGCCTTTGCCCGCAACAGGAAGATCCCGCATGTGGACAACCAGGACGTGTGGTCGGTGTGGTGCCTGCGCGTCCGTCCCGGCCACCGCGGCAAAGGCATCTCGCACGTTCTGCTGGCAGGCGCCGTGGAGATGGCCCGCTCCTATGGGGCCCCGGCCATCGAGGGTTATCCGGTGGACAACAACGGCCGCAAGGTGGACCTCACCATGGCCTACGTGGGCACCCGGAAGCTGTTCGAGGATACTGGCTTCACCAAGGCCGCGGACACCACCTCGGTGCTCAACGGCTTTCCCCGGGTGCTGATGCGGCTGCAACTGGAATAACTGCGCTACTTCCGGTGCCAGTACTTTCGCCAATCGACTTCCATGGCCCACAGCGCCAGCAGCATCGCGTCCATGGTCATGAGTCCAGCCATCAGGTACGACCAACCGACAAACAAACTCACAGCAATCTCCTGACTATCCCCAGCCAATCGATTGCTGCTAAGTGTGGCACCTAGAGCGCCGCTACGGAATGCCCTCCACCCGCAGTCTTGAAAAGGATTCCCAGCCTGTGGTGCGCCTCGGTCTCGAGCTTGAGCCGGCGGGTCAGTTTCTCCACGTGCCGGGACATCTCCTCCCCCACGGGGAGCCGGTCTCCGGGCCAGCTGGAAACTTCCCGCGATTCGGCCAGCGCGTTCTCCAGTTCCCTGGCCGCTGCCCGCACTTTTCGTGAGTGGAAATAGAGGCGAAGCAATGCCTTGGCCTTGTCCGCTCCCCTCTTTTTGACTTGTTCCATGCTGCTTCCCCGCTCTCCGCAAACCATGCAGCCCGCCGCGTGGCCCGTCGTCGGGCTTTTCCGCCTGCACGCTGCTGCGTTCCTTCGAGTGTGACGTCCGTTCCTCAACGTCCCGGCAAGCAGATGCCAAGATTTCCGCAAGATCTGCTGAGGGGGCCGCATACAACGTTTCTGTCAGCGAAGTCACCGGAAACTGTGGAGCCTAAGACATGCCCCGTGCGCCTTAATACTGTAGAAGTAGAGCTATGGTCTCTCCCCCCGAAACCCGCCGTGCCGTGGTCATCGAAGACGACCCCGACATCCGCGGGCTCCTGGTCCGCGTCCTGGTGAAGCAGGGTTTCGACGTCACCCAGGCCGGGGCAGGGCTCCCGGGGGTGGAGGAAGTCCGCCGCACCAGGCCGGACCTGGTAACCCTGGACCTGAACCTGCCGGACCTTGACGGGCTGGAGGTCTGCAAGCTCCTTCGCGAGTTCTCGGACGCGTTCATCGTGATGCTCACCGCCCGTGCGGACGAACTCGACAAGCTGACCGGCCTGGACAACGGCGCCGACGAATACATCAGCAAGCCGTTCAGCCCCCGGGAACTGCAGTCCCGGATCAATGCACTGTTCCGGCGCCGGCCCTCAGCCGCGGCGGAGTCCGCTGCCCGGGGCGAGCTGGAACGCGCCACCGAAGTGCAGCAAAGCCTCCTGCCCAAGGAAGACATCCGGGTTGACGGTTACGACGTGGCGGGCCTCTTCCGCCCGTCCCAAAGCGTGGGCGGCGACTTCTACGATTGGTACCAGACGCCGGACGGGCTCCACCTCACTTTCGCCGATGCCATGGGCAAAGGCATGGGGGCGGCGCTGATCGCGGCAACAGTCCGCGCAGTAATGCGTTCCACGGGCCTGCGGCAGGACCTCGACGCCGGGTTCGGCGCCGCCAGCAAGGCGATCGCCGCCGACCTGGACTCCTCCAACTCATTTGTCACCCTGTTCCATGCCCGCCTGGACGCGGCATCAGGCAAGGTCAGCTATGTAGACGCCGGGCACGGCCTTGCGCTGCATGTCCAGCCGGCCGGACCGGCGGACCGCCTCCCCTCCGGCGGACCACCGGTTGGCGCCTGGCCCGGGACCCAGTGGCCGCAGGCGGGCCTGGAGCTGGCCCCGGGCGACTCGCTGGTTGTGGTCAGCGACGGAGTGCTGGATGTGTTCGGGTCAGTGGAGGACTTCACCGAGGCAGTGCAGCACGCAACGCAGTCCGCAGGTACGGCGCAGGAAGCCAGCAACTCCATCCTGGCCCTGGCCCCCGCAGAAACCGCCGAAGACGACGTCACGGTGGTTGTGGTCCGCCGCCTGCCCGTGGAGGTGCCGGCTTGATCCGCTTCTGGACCCGCGTGGTGGTTGTCCTGACCGTCCTGACCGGCCTGAACTACATCGCGTGGCGCTGGATGGCGTCCCTCAACTGGGACGCCTGGTGGATCGCCCTGCCGTTGGTGGTGGCCGAGACCTACAGCCTCATCGACGTCATGCTCTTCGGCATGACCGTATGGAAACTGAGGATCCGCAAGGGCGCTCCCGCGCCGCCGCACGATGCAACCGTGGACGTCTTCATCACCACCTACAACGAAGACCTGGACATGGTCCTCACCACCGCACTGGCGGCCCAGAAGATCCGGCACCCGCACAGCACGTGGATCCTGGACGACGGCGCCCGGCCCGAGCTCAAGGCCCTGGCCGAACAGCATGGCCTGGGCTACGTCACCCGCAGCGAGGACTGGACCAAGGACCTCCCCCGCCACGCCAAGGCCGGGAACCTGAACAACGCCCTCATGGTGACCCACGGCGAGTTCCTGCTGATCCTGGACGCGGACCAGATCCCGGAGCCGGACATCCTGGAAAAGACCCTGGGCTACTTCAACAACCGCCGGGTGGCCCTGGTCCAAACCCCCCAATACTTCAGCAATGTGCCGGCCGATGATCCGCTAGGCAGCCAGGCGCCCCTGTTTTACGGTCCCATCCAGCAGGGCAAGGACGGCTGGAACGCTGCCTTCTTCTGCGGCTCCAACGCCATCCTTCGCCGCGAGGCCCTGATGCAGCTGGGCCTGGTGGGCTACGTCAAGGAGACCGAGAAGAGTATCCGCCGTGCCCTGGCCGCATCCCGGGCAGCCATCAAGCAGGCCCGCAAGTCGGCGGACGTGGACTCTCCCCTGGTGGCCGAGGTCCTCGACGAGGTGGAGGCAGCCACCCGCGAGGCCCAGGAGGAAGTGGACGCCGGCAGGCCCCTCAGCGAGGTCACGTACCGCGTCCGCCGCCGCGTGGATGCCGCCGTCCAGACCCTGGTCCAGGCCGACGTCGCCGCCCTGCAGGCCGACCTCGAAGAGATCGCCGCCATGGAACTGGCCCACGTGGGCGAGTCCGGCGTCCCGGTGGTGGCCGACGACGCCGTCCAGCGCATGTCCGCCCGTGACTGGTCGCCGCTGGGCGCCCTGGAATCCGTCCAGGCCGTCCTGGACGCGCTGACCGTGGAGCGCAGCGACGAGGCCCAGCCGGTAATGCCGCTGGCCACCATCTCCGTCACCGAGGACATGGCCACCGCCATGCGCATGCACGCCATGGGCTGGGAGAGCGTCTATCACCACGAGATCCTGGCCTACGGCCTGGCGCCGGAGGACCTGAAGACCATGCTCACCCAGCGCCTCCGCTGGGCGCAGGGCACCATCCAGGTGCTGCTCCGCGAAAACCCGCTGGTCCAGAAGGGCCTCAAGCTCGGCCAGCGCCTGATGTACTTCGCCACCATGTGGACCTACCTCAGCGGGTTCGCCGCGGTCATCTACTTCGCGGCCCCCATCATCTACCTGCTGCTGGGCATCCTGCCGGTCAGCAGCCTGAGCTGGGACTTCTTCATCCGCTTCATCCCGTTCATGGTGGTCAACCAGCTGCTGTTCGCCGTGGCCGGCCGCGGAATCCCCACCTGGCGCGGGCAGCAGTACAGCCTGGCGCTGTTCCCCACCTGGATCAAGGCATGCACGACGGCGGCCCGTAACGTGTGGTTCGGCCGTCCCCTTGGGTTCGCGGTCACCCCCAAGGCGCGCCAAAGCGGCGGACCCAGCTGGAGCCTCATCCGGCCCCAGATCGCGGTGTCCATCCTGCTTGCCGTCGCCGCCGTCGTCGGAATCATCCGCCTTGCCACCGGGCTGGCGGAACCGCTGGGCACCCTGGTCAATGTTGTCTGGGTGGTTTTCGACCTGGTGGTCATGAGCATCCTGGTCCGCGCCGTGCTCTACAAGGGGTACGAACCGGCCGCAGAACCTGCAAACAGAGAGGAACCCTGATGGAGTTCAGTTACGAGGTCAAAGATTCGTACGCGGAAGTCAAGGCGGACGGGCGGCTCAACATGGTCTCCGCGCCCAAACTGCGCGAGTTCGTCACGGATGTCATTGCCGGCGGGTCCAACCGGATCGTGGTGAACCTGGAAAACACCGCCTTCATGGATTCCTCCGGGCTGGGCGCGCTGATCGGCTGCCTCAAGGCGGCCCGCCAGGCCGGCGGCGACCTGCGGATCGCGGCGGTGCAGCCCCAGGTGAACATGGTCCTGAAGCTCACCAGCATGGACAAGGTCCTTACGGCGTATGCCACAGCCGAAGAGGCGTTCGGCAATGACTGAGGTCCTGGCCTCGCGCAGCTTCCGGGGGCCTGCTGCCGAGGACGCCATCGAAGCGGTCCACAACGACCTGGACAGCCTTTGGCTGGACGTTCCGTTCGTCAACGACATGGACCAGATGACGTTTACCACCGCAGTCATCGAGTCCGCCTCCAACATCGTCCAGCACGCAAGGCCGGCCGGGGACCGGGAGGTGGAACTGGGGGTGGAGACCACCGTGCAGCCCACGCTGCTGCAGGCGCGGGTGAGTGCCTACAACGCCAAGCCACCGTACGGCCCCATGGAGCCGGCCACGCCCGGCGACGACGCCGAGTCAGGCCGCGGCCTGGCGCTGATCGAGGCGCTGGTCACCACGGTGACCTTCGAGCGCCAGGGTGCCACCAACACCTGGGTCCTTTCCAGGACGTCCTCCCAGGATTAGGACTGCCCCTGCTGGAGCTGCGCGCCGCCGCTTGACACGGCCACGCGGCTGTTCTTGAATATTACGTATGCTGAAATAACAGTTCCATGATGCGGAAGCCTTGTTTGGGGAAATCCCCGAACAGGCGCCGGGTTCTCCGGCATCCGCATAGCCGTCACCATGGATGCCAGCATGACCATCGAGGAATACGCCAGCATGAAGCTTGCCGAATTCAACGCCGCCGGCTCCGCCGCGGCCCAGGCCACCCTCCGGCCCTGCATCGACGTCAGCCGCTGGGTGGAGGCGGTGGCAGCAGCCCGGCCGTTCGCCAGCCGGGACCAGCTGCTGGAGTTCGCCGCCCAGGCAGCCAACCCCTTCACTCCTGCGGAGGTTGACGCCGCCATGGCCCACCACCCCAGGATCGGGGAACGTCCGACGGCGGCCAGCACCGAGGCGTCCATGTCCCGTTCCGAGCAGGCCGGGGTGGATCCGGCCGATGCTGCGGCAGCAGAAGCCCTGGCCCGGGGGAACCGCGAGTACGAGGAGAAGTTCGGCCGCGTCTTCCTGATCCGGGCCGCCGGACGCACCGCTCCGGAAATCCTGCAGGCCCTGAACCAGCGGCTCGGCAATTCCCCGCAGGAGGAAGACACCATCGTGGCCCAGCAGCTGCGCGAAATCGCCGTACTGCGGCTTGAAGGACTGATCAGCGAATGAGCGTTTCCCACGTGACCACCCACATCCTCGACACCGGCGCCGGGCGCCCGGCGGCGGGGGTCGCCGTCGTCCTTTTGAAGAACGACGGCGGTACCTGGCGCGAGCTGGCCACCTCCAGCACGGACGCCGACGGCCGGGCGAAGGACCTGGGGCCTGAACAGCTGGAGCCCGGGCACTACAAGTTGAACTTCGCCACGGGCACGTACTACGCCGGCCTGCAGACCGCGACGTTCTTCCCTGAAGTGGACCTGGTCTTCGAAGTCACCGGCCCGGAGCATTACCACGTTCCTTTGCTCCTGAGCCCGTTCGCGTACTCCACCTACCGCGGCAGCTAGGCCGGCCTGGGGGCGCCCGGGTGTCAAGCGCGTTAACCCAATGTCACCGCCGTCACAGTTTCCGGCATAGGATCAGGAAGTATGGCTTCGAATAGAGACCCTGAATCCGATACCGATGCCGAAGGCGGCCAGTCCGGCGGCGTGCAGTCCGTGGAGCGCGCCCTGACCGTCCTGGAGATCCTCGCCCGGGAAGGGCACGCGGGCGTGAGCGAAATAGCCGAGGAAATGGGGATCCACAAGTCCACCGTCTCCCGGCTGATGGGATCGCTGGTGACCCGCGAGATGGTGCACCAGAACAGCGAGCGGGGCAAGTACCAGCTCGGTTTTGGAATCCTGCGCCTGGCCAGTTCCATCCCCGGGCGGCTCAGCCTGGTCCGCGAGGCACGGCCCGTCCTGGAAAGCCTGGCCGACGAATTCAAGGAAACCGTCAACCTCGCGGTCCTGCGCTCGAACTACGCGGTGAATGTGGACCAGGCCATGGGCCCGTCCACCCTGGCCACCTACGACTGGGTGGGGAGCCTCACCCCGCTGCACGCCACGTCCAGCGGCAAAGTCCTCCTGGCTGCCCTGGAGGCGGACGACCGGGACCGTATCCTCAAGGAGACGGGCCTTGCTGCCCGGACTGCCCGCACCATCACCAGCCGCAAGGAACTGGACGCACAGCTGCTCGAGGTAGCCGCCAAGGGGTACGCCGTGGTGCACGAGGAGTTCGAGATCGGCCTGAATGCCGTGGCGGTGCCGGTCTACAACCACCAGGGCACCGTGATTGGCGCCCTCAGCATCTCCGGCCCGGCCTTCCGGTTCGACCCCGAGAAGATTCCCGGCCTGCTCGAATCGCTCAAGGAAGCCGGGCTCCAGGTCAGCGGCAATATGGGGTACACGCGGAAATGACACAACAATGGCCCCGGGCAGTGCCCGGGGCCATTGTTGTGTCCCCAAACGGTTGGCCTGCCCTTTCGCCTATGCGGGAGCCGCTGCCGGCGCACTGAACCCGGACGCTGGAGTGCAACAACAAGCGCACTATGCAACAGCTCGGTCCGGCGACACAATGCGCCCCAAGAGGTTCACGCTGCCTGGCATCCTTGACTTTCAAAGTGACGTACAGCACTCTTGTTGCTTAGCGCGAACTCTGTTGATCTTTGCGGAACACCTCCCCATGGGGCTCAAGGCCCTGCCACCGCTGGCGAACGGCCACGCGGCAATTCACCCCCGGATTGCTCTGCCCGATTCCCAGCACTAAACGCAAGCCCATGGACTAGCCAAAGGACCCGCTTTCATGGCCATTAATAGTGATCTAACCTCCGCCAAGCCAAAAGTGCCGCCTTCAGATGGCGCTCCCCCCGAGCCTCTGGACACCGACCAAGAGGAATCGACAGCCGCCCTTCCCGCCGTCAACGAACACAAGCAGATTCTGGCCGAACTGCGGCTGAGTAACAGGGAGCAGGCCGTCTCCCAGCGCCGCGACCGGAAGCTGACGCTGGACAAGGCCACGTTCGGCATCACCGGCGCCATTGCCCTTGCCTTCGTGGTGTGGGGATTTGCCGACAAGGACAGCCTGGCCACCACTTCCAAGGACGCCCTGGACTGGGTCATGGAATACACCGGCTGGCTCTTCATGGTCCTGGCGTCCCTGTTCGTCGTGTTTGTCCTGTGGCTGGCCATGGGCAAGTTCGGCAACATTCCGCTGGGCAAGGACGGCGAAAAACCCGAATTCCGCACGGTGTCATGGATCGCCATGATGTTCGCCGCCGGAATGGGCATCGGCCTGATGTTCTATGGGGTGGCCGAGCCGCTGTACCACTTCGTTTCTCCCCCGCCCGGAACGGTTGACGGGCGCACCCCGGCAGCCATCCAGACTGCCATGGCCACCTCGATTTTCCACTGGACCCTGCACCCCTGGGCCATGTATGCGGTGGTGGGCATTGCCATGGCCTATGGCACCTACCGGCTGGGACGCAGGCAACTGATCTCCGCCGCCTTCACCTCGTTGTTCGGCATCAGGACCGTTGAGGGGCCGGTGGGCAAGGTCATCAACATCCTGGCCATCTTCGCCACCCTCTTCGGTACCGCCGCGTCACTGGGTCTTGGCGCCCTGCAGATCGGGAGCGGCTTCACCTCGAACGGCTGGACAGGCGAGATCGGAACACCCGTGCTCGTGGCCATCGTGGCCATCCTGACAGCGTGCTTCATCGCCTCCGCCGTGTCCGGCATCAGCCGTGGAATCCAGTGGCTGTCCAACGTCAACATGGTCCTTGCAGTGGTCCTCGCCGCCATCGTCTTCGTGGCGGGCCCCACTCTTTTCATCCTCAACCTCATCCCCTCGGCGGTGGGCGACTATCTGCGCGACCTGGCCGAAATGTCCTCCCGCACCGAGGCCGTTGGCGACGAGGCGCTGCGGACCTGGATGTCCGGCTGGACCATCTTCTATTGGGCCTGGTGGATTTCCTGGACGCCCTTCGTGGGCATGTTCATCGCCAGGATCAGCCGCGGCCGGACCATCCGGCAGTTCGTCACCGGCGTACTGCTGGTCCCCAGCATTGTCAGCGTCATCTGGTTTGGCATCTTCGGCGGTACGGCCTTCCACATCCAGCAGGAAGCTGACAAAGCCGGCACGCCGGGCCTGATGACCGTCACCGATGGCAAGGCAACCATCGATTTTGACGGCGCCCTGTTCAACCTGGTGAAGAACCTCCCCCTGCCGGAGTGGATGATTGCGGCCGTAATTGTCCTGGCCATGGTCCTGGTGGCAATCTTCTTCATTACCGGTGCTGATTCCGCCTCCCTGATCATGGCGTCGCTGAGCTCCAATGGCAGCTCCGACCCCAAGCGTGCCCTGGTCATCTTCTGGGGCGCCCTCACCGGCGCCGTGGCCGCCGTCATGCTTTTGGCCGGCGGTGACCAGCCCTCCGAAGCGTTGTCGGGCCTGCAGCGGATCACCATCGTCGCTGCCCTGCCCTTCGTGATCGTCATGCTGTTGCTTTGTTTCGCCATCACCAAGGACCTGCGCAGGGACCCCCTTTCCCTGCGCCGCCGGCTGGCGGACTCTGTGGTGGAACGGGCTATCCGGGCGGGCGTGGAGCAACACCGGGGCGCGCAGTTCGACCTTGTGACAAAGCACGAGTGCGCAGAAGAGTGCGCCGATGGCCAGAGGTGCCCGGGCAAGGGGCAGGATCTGGAGAAGGCAGCCACACGTTAGGTAAACACGCGAATTTGGCCCCGGCGCATCATGCGCCGGGGCCAAATCCTTTAATGGCCCTGCGGCTAGGCCACCACCATGCAACCCTGCAGCTGGTAACCGGCCTCAGGCACCGGCTGCACTTGCCTGTCCGCGCACAAACGCCCCACGGTGGCCAGCACCTCACCGAAAACAGGGTCCGGCTGGAGGCGGCGGAGTTCTTCGGCGAGGCATTCGCTGAGGCTGCGGCGTGGGAGCGGGATCCGCTGGGCAGGGTGGCCGGGTTGGGTGAGTTCGGCGACGAAGCCTCCGGGGCGGAGAAGCTGAATCCGACCGTCGGCCAGCGTGAGGCTCACTCGGCCAAGGCCTGATCCTGCCGGTCCTGCAACCTTGTTCACAGGTACGTCCAGCGCGAGCTTGAGCCAGGCAGCCATCAGCAGCGGGCTGGGGGAATCCGGGGCGCCCTCCACCTCGGCGGCAAGCACCAAGGATGGGTCGACCTGGTCCAGGGCTGCTGCGAGCTGGATCCGCCAGTTGGTCAGCCGGGTCCAGGCGAGGTCGGTGTCGCCGGCCTTGTAGGTGCGGTGGATCCGTTCCAATGCGGCCTGGGGGTCGGGTTCGTTCGCGGAGTCGGTGATCCTGCGGTGCGCGATCGCGCCGATGGAGGTCTCGCACGCGTTCGCGGGGGCGCCGTGCGGCCACCAGGCCACGATCGGGGCGTCCGGAAGCAGCAGCGCGGCCACCAGGGACCCGGACTCGTGGGCCAGTTGGCCGTAGCCGCGCAGCACGATCACTTCCGAGGCGCCGGCGTCCCCGCCCACCCGGATCTGCGCGTCGAGCCGGTCCCCGGCGTCCTTCCCGGCGTCGGCGAGGACGATGATCCGGCAGGGGTGTTCCCGGCTGGCGTCGTTCGCGGCCTCGATCGCTTCTTCCTCGATCCCGGACTTGGTCACGACCACCAGGGTCAGGACCCGGCCCAGCGCGATCACGCCGCCCTGCTCGCGCAGGGCCATGAGTTTCTTGGACACCTTCGAGGTGGTGGTGTCGGGCAGGTTAACGATCATGGCCTTCTCCAGGTTCGTCCGCCACGGAATGGGCTCGATGAGGGCATGGCACAGCGGCGGCCCCACCCCGGTCCAGGTGGAGCCGCCGCCGTATGCCAGGGCCTAGTTGATGGCAGCCTGGAGTTCCTTGGCGGCCAGAGCCGGATCTGCGGCGCCGTAGATGGCGCCGCCGGCCACCGCCACGTCGGCTCCTGCGGCCTGGACGGCTGCGATGGTGCTGACGTTCACGCCGCCTGCCACGGAGAAGGGCACCTGCGATTCTTCGCCCGTGCGTAGCAGTCCAGTCAGGTCGAAGCCGGGCTTTGCCTGCTCGTCCAGGCCCGCGTGCATCTCGACGAACTTCGCACCCAGGGCGCGCACTTCCCTGGCCCGGGTGGCCTTGTCCGCGATGCCGATCAGGTCAACGACGACGCCCTTGCTGTGTGCCTTTGCGGCCTTGACGGCGCCCGCGATCGTAGAGTCATCGGCGGAGCCGAGCACGGTGACCAGGTCGGCGCCCGCCTTGAAGGCGATGTCGGCTTCGAGTTCGCCGGCGTCCATGGTCTTCATGTCGGCGAAAACCAGCTTGTCCGGGTGGGCTTCCTTGATGGCCGTAACGGCGGAGAGGCCCGCAGCCTTGATGAGGGGCGTGCCCAGTTCGATGATGTCCACGTATTCAGCGACCTTGCCGGCCAGCTCGAGGGCGTCCTCGACGGTGAGGAGGTCAATGGCTACCTGAAGTTTCATTGCTTCTTCTTTCTGTTGGGGTCTTGTCCAAAGGACTGGAAAGTCGGGAAAGGTCTATTCGAGGTTGGCGTGGCGCAGCCACAACTGCTCGGCGGGGACGTCGGCGTTGTCCCAGAGTGTTTGGAACACCGCCTCCGTTGCCACGAAGAGCACCTGTTCGAAGAGGCTCCCGGAGTACTGGCGGGAGACGCCCGAGCCGTGGTCGGTCTTTTGCTGGGCCGGGAGCAGCACGACGGCGTCAGCCAGTCCTGCGAGTGCCGAACCGGGGTTGGCAGTGAAGGCGACGATCCGGGCCCCCGCCTTGGCGGCGGTCCCGGCGGCCTTCACGATCCCCGACGTGCTGCCGGAGCCCGATGCGACGAGCAGAAGGTCACCCTTCCGGATGGCGGGGGTGGTGGTGTCCCCGGCCACGTGGACCACGAGGCCCAGGTGCATCAGCCGCATCGCTGCCATCCTCAGCACCAGGCCGCTGCGGCCTGCCCCGGCCACAAAGACGCGGTCGGCGTTCTCCAGCATCGAGACCGCCTGGCGCAGCCTGTCCGGGCTGATGCGGGCCGCGGTGTCTGCGATCTCCCTTAACACCAGGGAGATATTGCCCGTGATGGCCCCGCCGGTTGCTTCCACCGCGGGAGCGGTCAGAACGGTTGAGTCCATATCTCCTCCTTCATCGTGTACCTGGCATCCATCGTGCCGAAACGGGCGGGTAGGTGATACGCCAATTCGGGATGGTTTTAACCACCCGTTCGGGTAGGTCAGGACGGGATTCTTCGCGTAATCTGTCGAGATGATTGAGAGCACCCCGCCCGTTCGGCTGGTTACGGACTTCCCCGGAACCGCCCTGCCCTGGCCCCTGCTCCGCGCGGTGGCCCGGATCGCGGAGGCGCCCCTCTCCGCCATTGCCGAACGGCTGCACGAAGCTGTCCGCCCCTACACTGGCGGCGACGCCCTGGTGATCTTCACCGAGGAATGCACAGGACGCCCGCAGAAGAAGTCAGGCGACGGGGAGGTGGTGGCCCGGGTATCGATCAGCGAACTCCAGCAGCTGCGCGAGCAGGTGGCCGCTAAGGGGCCTTGGGCGGGAACGGCACAGATCGCAGGCAGGCAACGGCAGGCCTTCGCCCTGAGGTACGCTCCCAGCAACGCTTTGCTGGTCATTACCTATCCCGGGACGGCCGGGGGCCGGCAGCAGGCCGGGGACATGGAGAACCTGGACCTCGTGTCCTATCTCTGGGAAATGGCAGCACGCCGGATCCAGGAGAAGGTGAAGGATGCGCCGCCGTCCTACCTGCTGGAGTCACGGGCAGCATCCGCGGAACGGATCAGGGTCACGGGCGAGCTGGTGGACCTTCATTCCACAACCCTGGAAACCATCCTCGCGGCCGCACGGTCAGGCTCCCTGGATGACGCAACGGCACGGGCCACAGTCAGTGACGCCGCGGCCAAGGCGCTGGTGGAACTGCGCACGCACAACGACCAGACGGCAGAACTGGTGAAGGAACCGGTGGCCACCGCCTTCGAACGGCTTTGCGAGGATCTGCGTCCACTGACCCGGTTCAGTGGGATCGACGTGCAATTCATCGAACCCCCCTTGAATGGCCGGGCGCTGCCCGGCGAGGTAGCC
Organism: Arthrobacter sp. Soil761; assembly: GCF_001428325.1. Taxonomy (NCBI): domain Bacteria; kingdom Bacillati; phylum Actinomycetota; class Actinomycetes; order Micrococcales; family Micrococcaceae; genus Arthrobacter; species Arthrobacter sp. Soil761. The sequence goes on from NZ_LMSF01000023.1 coordinate 205,793, forward strand.
ATCGCGGCGCGGGCCATAGTGCGCGGGCTGCTGTTGGCCATGATGGAGCAACCGGAAGTCCGCAGGGTGCGGACCCAGTGGGACTGCGACGGCGAAAACCTGCTGATCAATGTCCGGGACGACGGACGGGGCGGACTCTCGACTGACGCCCCGAACATGGAACGGCTGCAGCGCAGGGTCCAGGCACTGGACGGCCGCATGGAAGTCGATCTCATGCCGGGGTGGGGCGCGGACATTTCCGTCACGCTGCCCCTGGACCCGCCTGCTTCTCCGGCAGACGTCTCGGGCTGGAACCTCGCGGCCCGGGAACTCGAGGTCCTCCAACTGCTGGCGGCGGGCCAACGCAACCGAAGCATAGCCGCCGCGCTCAACATCAGCGAGAACACGGTCAAGTTCCACGTGCGGAACCTGTTCAGGAAGCTGGGCGTGGCTTCGCGGACCGAAGCCATTGCGCTGGCCCACAGCCACGGACTGCGTTAGGACCTGCAGCGTCGAGGGCTAAGAACAGTCACACCCAGATCTGGTAGCCCGATTGCTTGTCGAAGATGCGCCGCGTGCTGATGCCCTCGGCGGCTATCCAGAGCACCGATCCATCCTCCGCAGCCTGGTCCACCACCCCGCTGGCCACGCACTCCCCCAGTAGCCACACCTCGACATTGCGGCCAGGCAGGCGCGCCCAGTCAGTCCGGAGGCCAAGGGCCTTTTTCGACGTGCCGCCGCCGTGGCCACGTTGTGGAAGGTCAAGGCCGGTGGCTCTCCGCGGGGCTTCAAGGGTTGCCTGGGAATTCACTGGTCGCTCCGTTCGCCGGCGCCATCGCCGCTCATGGGAATCCAACTCTGATGTTTGATTGATATATCAATCTGGATTCAGAGTATGGTGCAGGTCACACCCGATGTCAACAGACGCGCAGACCGGCCGGGACTAAGCCTTGAAGAGGGCCTCCCGGACCGCATGCTCGAATCCACTCACGTGGGCCTTGGCAAGCTCGGAGGCCCGCTCCTCATCCCCGTCAATGACGGCGCGGAGCAGATCGAGGTGTTCGCGCACGTGGTGGGACAGGTCCGGCAGGCGGTCGATGACCATGCACCAGATCCGCGTTGCCAGGTTGTCATAGCGGATCAGGATGTCCTCCAGGTGAGGGTTGGCAGCGGCGGCGTAAATGCCCTGGTGCACCCGGGCATCCAGCTGCAGCGTCTCGGTTACGGTTGCTCCGGCAACATCGAATGCCTGAACCTTCTCGAGCGTGGCACGCAGCCCGTCCCGAACCGCCGGGGACGCCACCCGGGCAGCACGTGCGGCAGCAAGGGGCTCGAGCTGGGCCCGGATTTCCGAGATGAAGGAAAGGTCGGTCACGTCCACCCTGGTGGCGAAGGTACCCCGCCGGGGGTAGGTCTTCACCAGCCGGTCCAGCTCCAGCCGCTTCAGCGCTTCGCGCACCGGAGTCCGCCCCACGCCCAGGTTCTTGGCAAGGAGCTCGTCATTCAGCAGCTCGCCGGGCTTGATTTCAAGGGTCAGCAACCAGTCGCGGATGCTCTCGTACGCGACGTCTGCCAGCGACTTCCTGCCGGCGTCGTCCGCCACCGCCAAAGCTTCGAATGCCATGCTGAGCCCCTTCTTCCCAACCAGAAAAAAACTATTGACCTCGCCTCGAGACCAGTATACGCTGACACCCAATCTAATATATCAGTCCGCAGCTTTTGAATATATCTAGAAGGAGGAGGGACATGACCCTCATTGAAACAGCTTCAGCAACCGCTACCCTGCCGGCGCTCAAGGAAGAGCAGGCGCAGAAATTCGTGCTGACCTTGTCCTGCCGCGAGCAGGCAGGGATTGTGCAGGCCGTGACCACGTTCCTCTTCGAGCGTGGCTTCAACATCGAGGAACACCAGCAGTTCGATGACAGCCTGCGTGAGACCCTGCACCTGCGCACAGCGTTCTCCGGCTCCCCCAACTACACGCCGGCGATGCTCGAGGAAGAATTTGCGTCCATTGCAGGCCGGTTCGACATGAGTTTCAGCTTCCACGACAAGACCCAGCCGCGCGTTCTGGTGATGGTGTCCAAGTTCGGGCACTGCCTGAATGACCTGATCTTCCGCTGGCGCGGCGGCAGCCTTGGCGGCGAACTGGTAGCGGTCGTTTCCAACCACGAGACCCACCGTGCAATGGCGGAAGCCGCAGGGCTCCCCTTCATCTACGTCCCCGTCACACCGGACACGAAGGCCGACGCCGAACGCAGGCTGCTGGAGCTGGTGGAGGAGTACGAGGCCGACCTCGTGGTCCTGGCCCGTTACATGCAGGTGCTCTCCGACGATCTCTGCCGGGCGCTGGAGGGCCGGGCCATCAACATCCACCACTCCTTCCTCCCTGGCTTCAAGGGCGCACGCCCCTACCACCAGGCCTACGACCGCGGAGTCAAGCTGGTGGGCGCCACCGCCCACTACGTCACGGCGGACCTGGATGAGGGTCCCATCATCGAGCAGGAAGTCATCCGCGTGGACCACAGCTACGGCCCGGCGCAGCTGTCCACCGTGGGCCAGGACGCGGAGGCACTGGCCCTCTCCCGCGCCGTCCGCTGGCACTGCCAGCACCGCGTGCTGCTGGACCAGACCAGCACCGTGGTGTTCCGGTAAGCAGCCCTCGTCCGCAGACCTAACCCGTAAAGCAGCAGGAGAGACTTCCTTGGAATCGTCACCACGCATTGTCATTATCGGAGCCGGCATCGTCGGCACCAACCTCGCGGATGAACTCGTCACGCGCGGCTGGAACAACATCACCGTCCTGGACCAGGGACCCCTCAACATGCCCGGCGGCTCCACCTCGCACGCCCCGGGACTGGTCTTCCAGACCAACCCCTCCAAGTCCATGGCGCTGTTCGCCAAGTACACCGTGGAGAAACTGCTGTCCCTCACCGAAGACGGCGTCAGCTGCTTCAACCAGGTGGGCGGCCTGGAGGTTGCCACCACCGAGACCCGCCTCGCGGACCTGAAGCGCAAGCTCGGCTATGCGCAGGCATGGGGCATCGAAGGCTCCATTCTTTCCCCGGCAGAATGCAAGGAGCTTTACCCGCTCATCAACGATGAGGACATCCTCGGCGGCCTGCACGTCCCGAGCGACGGCCTGGCCAGCGCGGCGCGGGCGGTGCAGCTGCTGATCAAGCGCACCGAAGCGGCCGGCGTCAAGTACTTGGGCAACACCACTGTGACCGGCATCGAACAGTCCGGCAGGCAGGTCACCGGCGTCCAGACGCCCGACGGCGTGATCCCGGCAGACATCGTGGTCTCCTGCGCCGGCTTCTGGGGTGCAAAGGTGGGCGAGCTGATCGGCATGTCCGTGCCGCTGCTGCCCCTGGCCCACCAGTACGTCAAGACCACCCCGGTTCCGGCACAGCAGGGCAAGAACGAACTGCCCAACGGCGCCCGGCTGCCCATCCTCCGGCACCAGGACCAGGACCTCTACTACCGCGAACACGGCGACCGCTACGGCATCGGCTCCTACGCCCACAAGCCCATGCCCGTGGACCTCGACGAACTCGGCAGCTTCAAGCCGCATGAGATCAGCGAGCACAACATGCCGTCCCGGCTGGACTTCACCCTCGAGGACTTCCTCCCCGCGTGGGAAGCCACCAAGCAGATCCTGCCCGCCCTGCGCGAAAGCGAGATCGAGGACGGCTTCAACGGCATCTTCTCCTTCACCCCCGACGGCGGATCCCTCGTTGGCGAGTCCAGGGAACTCGACGGCTTCTTCGTGGCCGAAGCCGTCTGGGTCACCCACTCCGCCGGCATCGCGCGCGCTGTGGCCGAACTCCTGGTGGACGGCAAGTCCTCCATCGACCTGGGCGACTGCGACATCCACCGCTTCGAGGACGTGCAGCTGACCCCCGAATACGTCAGCGAAACCTCGCAGCAGAACTTCGTGGAGATCTACGACGTCCTGCACCCGCTGCAGCCCAAGCTCTCCCCGCGCAACCTGCGCGTCAGCCCCTTCCATGCCAGGCACAAGCAGCTGGGCGGCTACTTCCTGGAAGGCGGCGGCTGGGAACGGCCCTACTGGTTCGAGGCCAACGCCGAGCTCCTCAAGGAGATGCCCGCTGACTGGCAGCCGCCGGCCCGTGATTCCTGGTCCGGCATGTTCAGCTCGCCTATTGCCGCGGCCGAGGCATGGAAGACGCGCACCGCCGTCGCCATGTACGACATGACCCCGCTCAAGCGCCTCGAAATCTCCGGACCGGGCGCCCTGAAGCTGCTGCAGGAACTGACCACCGCGGAAATGAACAAGAAGCCCGGAGCCGTCACCTACACGTTGCTCCTGGACGAGCAGGGCGGGGTCCGCAGTGACATCACCGTGGCCCGCCTCAGCGAGGACACCTTCCAGCTCGGTGCCAACGGCAACATCGACACCGCCTACTTTGAACGCGCAGCCCGCCACCAGACAGCAAGCGGCAGCGCCGACGACTGGGTCCAGGTCCGCGACACCACCGGCGGCACCTGCTGCATCGGCCTGTGGGGCCCGCTCGCCCGCGACCTCGTCAGCACCGTCAGCAGCGATGACTTCTCCAACGATGGCCTGAAATACTTCCGGTCCAAGCAAGTGGTCATCGGTGGCGTCCCCGTTACCGCCATGCGCCTGTCCTACGTCGGTGAGCTGGGCTGGGAACTGTACACCAGCGCCGACAACGGACAGCGGCTCTGGGATGCACTGTGGAAGGCCGGCCAGCCGTTTGGCGTCATCGCTGCCGGGCGGGCCGCGTTCAGCTCGCTCCGCCTGGAAAAGGGCTACCGCTCCTGGGGCACGGACATGACCACCGAGCACGACCCCTTCGAGGCCGGCCTGGGCTTCGCGGTGAAGATGGCCAAGGACAACTTCGTCGGCAAGGCGGCCCTGGAAGGCCGCACGGAGGAGAACTCCGCGCGGCGTCTGCGCTGCCTCACTGTCGACGACGGCCGCAGCCTGGTGCTCGGCAAGGAACCGGTGTTCTACAAGGACCAGGCAGTTGGCTACGTGACCAGCGGCGCCTACGGCTACACGGTCAGGAAACCGATCGCCTATTCCTACCTGCCCGCCGAAGTTTCGATCGGCGACTCCGTGGAGATCGAGTACTTCGGACGCCGGATCGTTGCCACGGTGACCCAGGACCCGCTGTACGACCCCACCATGACCCGGCTCCGCGGGTAGTGCCATGATCAGCTCAGAGACAGTCAGCAGCTACCTCACGCGCCTGGCCGCAAAACAGCCCACGCCGGGCGGCGGTGCAGCCGCTGCCCTGCATGCGGCCCAGGGTGCAGCCCTGGTGGCCATGGTGGCGCGTTACACCACAGGCGCCAGGTACGAACAGCACGCACCCCAGGTGCAGCGCATTACCCAGGCAGCAGACAATCTCATTACCGAGGCACTGCGCCTGGCCGACGCGGACGAACAGGCCTTCCAGGCAGTCATCGACTCCTACAGGCTGCCGTCCGACACGGATGAGTCCAAGGCCGCGCGCGCGGCCGGGATCCAGTCGGCACTCATCCAGGCTGCACAGACACCCGCCAAGCTCATCAAGGTCTCAGGCGACATCGTGGACCTCGCCACGGAGCTGTTCGACGTGGCCAACGCGAACGTCATCAGCGACGTGGCAGCGGCTGCCGATGCCGCCCGCGCAGCTGCCGCCACCGCGCGCGTCAACATCGACATCAACGTCGTGGCGGTCAAGGACCCGGAGGCACGCGCGCTGCTTGCTCGGCAGACGGACGGTATTGAGGAAAAGGTAGTCCTGGCGGCTGAGGCCCTCTCGGCCCGCGTGCGGGAAAGGATCCTTGGTTGAGCACCGCAGTACTTTCCGGAAAGCCTTTGGCCGGTTTGTTCCACAAGGAAGTGCAGGAGCAGGTCCGGTCGCTTGAACTGGACGGCGTCCGCCCGGTCGTGGCGGTGGTCATGGCGACCGCCGATGAGTCAACGCACTGGTACGTCCGCTCCATCGAGCGGGCAGCGGAGCGGGCAGGAGTGGGTTGCCGGATCATCGACCTGGGCCATGACGCAACGGAACCGGTGCTGGCCAGCGTCCTGCGGGACCTGAGCGCCGAACCGTCCGTGAACGGCATCATCCTGCAAACTCCACTGCCGCCCGGTGTCCGGACGGACAACCTGGTGGGCCTTATCGCCCCGGAAAAGGACATTGACGGCGCAAATCCGTTGAGCCTGGGTCGCCTTGCCGTGGGGCAGCCGGCCTTTGCGCCCGCCACCGCGCGCTCCGTCGTCGAAATCCTGGATCATTACCAGGTTCCCCTGGCGGGCAAGGGCGTGGTGGTCGTGGGCCGGTCCGCCGTGGTGGGCAAGCCACTGTCCCTCCTGCTGCTGGCACGCGATGCCGCCGTGACGGTCTGCCATTCCAGGTCGGGCCCTCTTGAGCGCTACACGAAGGATGCCGACGTCGTGGTGGTCGCCGCCGGACGCGCCGGCCTGCTGACCGGTAGCCATGTCTCCTCCCGGACGGTAGTGGTCGACGTCGGCACGAACGTCCTTCCCGACGGCTCGCTGGTGGGTGACGTGGACGAAGCCGGCGTCACCGGGACGGCAGCGGCGCTCACCCCGGTTCCCGGCGGCGTGGGCTCAGTGACCACGGCATTGCTGCTGCTTCACACCGTGGAGGCTGCACGCAGGCAAGTGTCTTCCCTGCCGCTGGCGGCCGGGCCCCTGGAGTCCCAGGTCCTGGAAGCCGCGGGCTAGGAAAGGCACAGCGTTAGCAACGGGCGTCCCGTTTTCCGTGAAAGGTGCTTCGATGGGCCTAAGACCTGGGGAGGTATTCCTCATCGAAGCACCGTTTTCGGAAAACGGGACCCCGCAACCGGCATGGTGCCGGTGACTTAAAAAGGAGGGGCCCCGGATGCCTGCCAATGGATTGACAGCCACCGTTTCCAGGAGCACGGCTGCGCCGGGTCCCGTCCCGGAACGCGGGTGCATACCGTGGTCCGAAGCGCGCCATGTGGCCTTCGGTTCCGCCGGTCCGCTCCCGCCCGTGGCAGTCCCGCTCGCTGAAGCCAATGGACGCACGCTGAGCCGGGATGTCACCGCCCTCCAGGACCTCCCGCATTATGCCTCGTCCGCCATGGACGGTTGGGCCGTGAACGGGCCTGGTCCATGGCTGCTGGCCGGAGCCGGCCAGCACGCCTCCCCGGTGCCTGCAGGCAACAGATTCCTGCCTGCAAACAGTGCCGCCGTGATTGCCACCGGCGGCCTGGTACCGCACGGTGCCGATGCCGTCCTGCGGAAGGAAAGCGGCCTGGCCGTGCGGGACCCCAACGGCAACCACATCCTGGCGCTGCGTGCCGATGCGAAGCCCGGTGAGCCGTGCAGCGGCCACCACATCCGCCCTGCCGGGCAGGAAGCCCGGTCAGGGGACGTACTCATCCCTGCCGGCACCGTCCTTAATCCCGCGCACGTGGCCCTGGCTGCGGCGGCAGGGCACGACACCGTCCAGGTCCGCGCCCGGCCCGCTGCCGCCGTCGTACTCACCGGCGCCGAAGTGGTGACGCAGGGAATTCCGGGCCCGGGACAGGTCCGGGACACCTTTGGCCCGCAGCTCGGACACGTGGTTTCCCTGCTCGGCGGTGTTGCGGACAGCCCGCAAAGAATCGGTGACTCTTTCAGCGATTGGCTGGCTGCCCTGGAGAACCCGGTGATGCCCCATGGCGGGCACGCAGACGTGCTCATCACCACCGGCGGCACCGGAAAATCCGGCACCGACCATTTCCGTGCCGCCGTCGACGCCATGGGCGGGCAGTTGCTGGTGGACGGCATCGCGATGCGTCCCGGGCACCCGGCAGTGCTCGCCGCGCTTCCCGGCGGCCGGCTCGTCATTGGCCTGCCCGGCAATCCCCTGGCGGCCATGATGGCCCTCCTCGCCCTGGGCGCACCGCTGATGGCCTCGCTTGGGGGCGCGCAGCTGCCTCCGTTGCAGCTCGTGATGTCCGGCTGCGACCTCGAGGGCGATCCGGGAAGGACACGCCTGGTCCCCTGCCGGTTCCTGTCCGGCCTTGCGTTCCCAGTCCAGCACACCGGGCCCGGCATGATGCGCGGGCTTGCCTGGGCGGACGCGGTCATGGCCGTTCCACCCCAGGGTGTAGATTCCGGGGGACCCGTTCCCGTGCTCCCGCTTCCGTGGGCAGCACCAGCTCCCAGCGGTCAGGGCCTTTGGCGTGACCCGGAGTCCCCAGCAGGAGCGCCTACACACTTTGCCTTTAGGGGGTCACACTCTTGACATTGAATGTGAGCTAGCGCACGATTTTGTTGCATACAGCGAAGGTTGTTGATCATCACGGAACGAGGCACGCCCGGATACGCTCCTCCCGTCCCCCGGCTCCACCCGTGATGACTTTGGGGAACAGACGAACGAATTCATGATGGCCGATCCGAAAGGGGCCCTGGCCCGTGCATCGGCCGCACAACGCTGCCAGTATCCATGCGGCAGCGCCAGATCACCAAAGGAAACTGTCTATGACTATCAGGGATGGCAGCACCATCGATCAAAGCAGCGCGGGGCGCCGGAACCGGGGAACGACGCCGAAGCCTGTCCGTGGGTCCAGGAAACAGCGCTCTGGCACCTTCAGCGGTTTGCGCTGAAGCCGGAAGGGAACGAATCTCAATGATCAATCCAACCAAGACGACGGCCCCCGTCGACACCTCCTCATCAAAAGAGACCAGCTCCAAGTTCAAGCGCCGCTTCATGATGCGGCTTGTAGCGGTCTTCATAGGCGGGATGTTCCTCGACGGTTACATCCTCGGAATCATCGGCCCGGTCACCGGATCCATGCGGTCAGATCTCCAGCTCGACGCACTATCGCTGGGCATGATCGCTGCAGGCCCGCTGGCTGGTATCTTCATCGGCTCCCCGCTGGCTGGCTGGGCTACTGACAAGTTCGGACGCAAGCCAATGTTCCTGGTGGACATGGGCCTGTTCCTGGTCGCCTCAGGAGCCCAATTCTTCGTAACCTCTGGAGACGGCGCCGTGATCCAGCTGGCCATCATCCGATTCATGATGGGCGTCGCGATCGGCGGCGAGTACTCAATCGGTGGGCCACTGCTGTCAGAGTTCTCCCCACCCAAGCTCCGCGGGCGGTTGCTCGGGCTGACCCTGATCGCCTGGTACGTCGGTTTCATGATGGCATTCATCATCGGCACGCTCCTGCACGACGCCGGCACCCCATGGCGCCTAGTACTCGGCACGAGCACGATACTGGCATTCGTTCTGTTCCTCGCCCGCATGGGCCTCCCCGAATCGCCGAGCTGGCTCATTACTAAGGGACGGCACAAGGAAGCACTCGAGATCGCACACCGATATGTCGAATCGCCGCAGATGCACGACAGCATCACCGGAGAGATGGATCTGAGGATGCTCCAGGAGGCCCAAGCCGCGGAGAGTGGGACCAAAATCAAGAACGCCTCCTTCGGAATGCTGTTCTCGAGGCAGTACTGGCGCGCCACTGTCTTCACTGCAGGTTTTTGGTTCTGCGCGGTCACTCCGTACTTCGCGATCGCGACCTTCGCCGACGAGGTACTCAACCAATTCGGCTTCGGCGGCGGCTGGGCCGGTGGAGTCGGCCTGTCCGCACTTGCGGTCGCGGGCGTTGTCACCAGCGTACTTCTGATTGATAAGCTCGGCCGCCGAATCCTCACCGTGCCCGGGCAGTGGCTCTGCGCGGGCATCCTGCTGGTCATCGGAGTATGGGGAAACGCACCAGCGATCCTCGTGCTCGTCCTGTTTCTCGCCTTCTCCTACTTCAATGCCGGCTACACCACGATGACCCAGGTCTATCCGGCCGAGGTATTCCCCGGCCACCTGCGCGGCGTCGGTATGGGCTTCGCCGCGTCCTTCAGCCGGATCGGAGCCGCACTCGGCACCTTCGCCCTGCCATGGGCGATCGCCAACATCGGCATGGGCTCAACCATGGTCGTAGCCGCCGCCGTCGCATTACTCGGCGCAGTCCTCTCGCAATGGCTCGCGCCTGAGACGAAAGGGCGCACCCTCGCCGAGATTTCAGCAGACTTCTCCCACTGACACCGGGACCGCACGGACACACGCCGCCGGATAACCGGAGCTGCACCAAAGAGGCCTTCGCCGCACCAGCGGCCGGGGCCTCTTTGCCGCCTGTGCTCACAGCACCGCCCATCCCCGCAACAAAACAGGAAAGCCTTGACATCCTATGTGAGCTGAGACACGCTGTTGCATATAGTGATGCGCGTTGCTCATAGCGAAGCGAACTTCATCACCCCGGCCAGGCGGATTTCAGCACCAACCAGGAGAACCAAGAATTATGAGCGCATCACCCCGCGTCGTCATCATCGGAGCCGGCATCGTCGGCACCAACCTCGCCGACGAGCTGGCAAGCCGCGGCTGGAACGACATCACCGTCGTCGAGCAGGGCCCGCTGGAGCTCGCAGGCGGCTCCACGTCGCACGCCCCTGGCCTCGTGTTCCAGAACAACCCGTCCAGGACCATGACGGAATTCGCAACCTACACCGTTAACAAGCTGCTCGCCCTGACCAAGGACGGCCAGTCCTGCTTCAACCAAGTGGGCGGCCTGGAACTGGCAACCACCCCAGAGCGCCTGGCCGACCTCAAGCGCAAGATGGGCCTGATGACCTCCTGGGGCGTCGAAAGCCGGATCGTGGACGCCGACGAATGCGAAAAGATCTACCCGCTGCTGAACACCGGCAAGCTTACCGGCGGCCGTGAGGTCCTGGGCGGCCTGCTTATCCCCACCGACGGTATCGCCCTGGCGGCCCGGGCCGTGCAGCTGCTGATCGAGCGGACGCGCGAACTCGGTGTCACCTACCTCGGCTCCACCACCGTCACCGGCATCGCACGGGAGGGCAGCAAGGTCACCGGCGTCGAGACCTCCTCCGGTGTGATCCCAGCCGACATCGTAGTGTCCTGCGCAGGGTTCTGGGGCCGTGAGCTCGGCCGGATGGTGGGCCTGGAGGTGCCGCTGCTGCCGCTGGCCCACCAGTACGTGGTCACCACGCCCCTTGCCGAACTTGAGGGCGTCAACGAGCTTCCGAAGGGTGCCAGCAAGCCGATTCTGCGCTACCAGGACAAGGACCTGTACTACCGCGAGTGGGGCGACCGCATTGGCATCGGCAGCTACGCCCACCGTCCCATGCCCGTGGACATGGCTGCACTGCCCAAGGTCCCGGCCGGGGAGATGTCCGACCACCGCATGCCCTCCCGCCTGGACTTCACCCTTGAAGACTTCGTGCCCGCGTGGGAGGACAGCCAGGACCTGCTGCCGGCACTGCGCAGCACCGGAATCCAGGACGGCTTCAACGGCATCTTCTCCTTCACCCCTGACGGCGGCCCGCTCATGGGCGAGGCGCCGGACCTCGACGGCTTCTTCGTGGCCGAGGCAGTGTGGGTCACGCACTCGGCCGGCGTCGCCAAGGCCATGGCCGAACTGCTCGTCGACGGCCAGCCGCAGACCGACCTGCACGGCTGCGAGGTGACACGCTTCGAGAAGGTGCAGACCTCCGACGCGTACGTCAGCGAGACGTCGCAGCAGAACTTCGTGGAGATCTACGACGTCCTGCACCCGCTGCAGCCCCGCGAATCCCCGCGCGACCTGCGCGTCAGCCCGTTCAACGTCCGCCAGAAGGAACTCGGGGCCTTCTTCCTGGAGTCCGCCGCCTGGGAGCGCCCGCACTGGTTCGAAGCCAACCGCGGACTCCTGGCCGAACTGCCGGAAGAATGGCGGGCTCCTGGGCGCGACGAATGGTCCGCCATGTTCCACTCCCCCATTTCCGCGGCCGAAGCGTGGAAGACGCGCACCGCCGTCGGACTTTTCGACATGACGCCGCTGAAGCGCCTCTCCGTCGCCGGCCCCGGCGCCCAAGCACTGCTGCACCGCCTGAGCACGGGCAATATCGCCAAAAAGCCGGGTGCCGTGACGTACTGCCTGCTGCTGGCGGACGACGGCGGCATCCGCAGTGACGTGACCGTGGCCAGGCTGGCCGAGGAGGAGTTCCAGCTGGGCGTCAACAGCAACGTTGACTTCGACTACCTCCGGGTGGAGGCCCGGAAGCAGTCGGCCGCTGATCCTGCCCAGTGGGTCCACGTCACCGACATCACGGGCAGCACCTGCTGCATCGGGCTCTGGGGCCCGCTGGCCCGCGAGGTCATCGGCAAGGTCAGCGGGGACGACCTCAGCAACGACGGCCTCAAGTACTTCCGCACCAAGGAAATCTCCGTTGGGGGCATCCCCGTTACGGCCATGCGGCTCTCCTACGTGGGCGAGCTCGGCTGGGAGCTCTACACCACGGCCGAATATGGGCTGAAGCTCTGGGACCTGCTGTTCGAGGCGGGCCAGGAGCACGGCATCGTCGCCGCCGGCCGCGGTGCCTTCAACAGCATGCGCCTTGAGAAGGGCTACCGGCTGTGGGGCACGGACATGACGTCCGAGCACCACCCCTACCAGGCCGGCCTTGGCTTCTCCGTGGCCAAGGACAAGACGGGCTTTGTTGGTGCCGAGGCCCTGGCGTCGCTCCGCGAACAGCCGGCGGCCAAGACACTGCGCTGCCTGACGGTCGACGACGGCACGTCCGTGGTGCTGGGCAAGGAACCGGTGTTTGTGGCTGGGGAAGCCGTTGGGTACGTCACGAGCGCGGCGTACGGCTTCACCATCCGCAAGCCCATCGCCTACGCCTGGCTGCCCTCGTCAGTGTCCGAAGGGGACGCCGTGGAGATCGAGTACTTCGGCCGGCGGGTGGCCGCCACCGTCACTGCGGAGCCGCTCTTTGACCCGGGCATGGAGCGCCTCCGCGGCTGACCTGCCCCGGGGTTGAACCCGTCAAAACCTGGGTGGTTGGGCCTGCTTGAGACCGGCAGGCCCAACCACCCTTTTTGCTGCCTCGGGGAGGGCACTGATTCGCGCGGCAAAACCGCGACGTAGACTCACCGGAGCAACAACAAATTTGAGGGAACAGGTGTTTGGGGGAACAGCGTGCTGACCAGGGTGTGGCCACATGACATTCTGGCGTCACTGCCGTGATTCAGCAGCGCCCGGGCCGCCGCCCTTGGACGTTCGCCGCGGTCTGCGTGATGGTGACCTCGCTGACGCTCCTGTTGTTCGGCCCGTCCCTGGGTCCTCCCGCTCCTGGGTCAGTGATCCAGCTGCTGCCCTCGTATGTTGCGGCGTACCTGCTGATCGGGGCGTGCATCTTCGGGCCGCCCGGAAAGGTGCCGTCCCTCCGGCAAGCGGTCGTGTTCCTGCTGCCAGGCGCCCTGCTTGCGCCGCTGGCACTGCTGAACGTCGGCTTCTGGGCAGGCGGCTGGCTCCTGGGGCTTCCGGCGTGGGGGCTGCTGTTGAGCCGATGGACGCCGGAGAACCGGCTCCGCGCCCTGGACCTGCTGAAGTTCCTGGGCCTGCTGGTGCTGGGCCTGGCAATCTTCACGTTCAACGTGATCTACCCGGTCTTCAGCCTCGGCTTGTTCCTGCTCCCGATCATTCCCCTGGTCCGGCTGGCCTATCCCGGGTACCAGGCGAGGCGGCTGCAGGCGGCTGTGGAGGTCATCCTGGCCATGGCCGCCGTCGTGGTTGCCTTTGCCGTTCCCACCCCCGAAGGGTCCTGGTCCTCGCCGTCGACATACGCGGGAGGGGCAGCGACGGCAGGACTCATGATTGCGTACTGGGCCTGGCGCCTCCCCCGCCGTTCCCGCCGGGTGCAGCGCCATGACGGAGCCGTCGTTTAGCTCCGATCTCCCCTGCCGGTGAAAGGTCCGGCCGCTCCTCTTAATGTCAGACCCTCCCCCGATGATTAGTTCATGGGGAAAGCAGCGGTGGCCAAGGCATATGCGGATATCCGTGGTGCCCTTGCTGTGCTTCATGCCGAGGTGGAGGGGCACGGTCCCGAGCCGTTCTCGCCGGCTGATCCCTTGGCGGGGCTCGCCGATGGTTGCCTTGATATTCTTGCCGGGGCCCGTCAAGTGGAGGCAGGGTTCGCGGCGTTAAAGGCGAAGGCCGCGGTGACGTACTCGGACAGCGCCCATCGTGTTGCCGGGCCGGATGCTTCGGTGCAGGCGCAGGAGATGGCTGTCGCGGCTGAGGTCGGGTGTGTGCTGTCTCTGGGGCCGCGGGCCGCGTCGTCGTTCCTGGCCGCCTCCCACGCCCTGGCCACCACGCTGCCCCGGACGCTGTCGGCACTGGAAGCCGGGGACCTGTCGTGGCAGCATGCCCTGGCCATGGTTGACGAGACGGCCAGCCTTGATGCCGCCGGTGCCGCCGCACTGGAAGGGCACTTCCTGGACCCGGGCGCCCCGGACCCGGCACGGGGCTGCCCGGCCGGGCAGATGCCCGCGCACCGGTTCAGGGCCAAGGCAAGGATTTGGCGGGAACGCCACCATGCCGAGAGCATCGGAAAACGCCACGCTAAGTCCGTGGCGGATCGGCGGGTGGAGTTCCGGCCGGACCAGGACGGCATGGCCTGGCTCTCCGCACACCTGCCCGCCCACCAAGCCTTGGCCGGCTGGAACCGGCTCACCGCCCTCGCCCGGAGCATGCAGGGCCCCGACGAGCCCCGCAGCATGCCCCAGCTCCGGGCCGACACCTTCGCCGACGCGATTCTGGGCAGCGGCACCGCAACCGGGGATGTTGAAGTCGGTGAAGCAGCACATGTCCCATCGCCACGGATCCAAGCGCAGGTGCTGGTCACCGTCCCGGTGTCCTCGCTGATGGGATTGACCGATGAACCAGCCATGCTCGACGGCTACGGGCCCATCCCGCCGTCCATGGCCAGGCAACTCGTCGCCAACGGCGCCAGCTCGTTCTACCGGGTGTTGGTGGATCCGCGGGACGGGGCGCCGCTGGAGATCGGGCGGACCAGCTACAGGGTCACGGGCGCGATGCGGGCCTGGCTGCGGCTGCGGGACGGAAAATGCCCGTTCCCCGGTTGCAGCAACAATTCACTCGACAACGACGCCGACCACATCCTCGCCTGGAACAACGGCGGCACCACCGGGATCTCCAACCTGGGACAACCCTGCCGAAAACACCACAAACTCCGGCACAGCACCGGCTGGACACCCACCCCGGCCACCAGGAACGAACCACCCGGCTGGACCTCACCCACCGGCCGCCATTACACGTCCGAACACCAGGATTGGGAACCACCATGGTGGCCCCAGTGGCTCAAACGGATAGTGGGACCCCCCGGAAGGTCACTCGGCGGCCCACCGGACCTTGCGTTCATTCCGCTGTCCCCGGGAGAAGAAGCCTTGGAACGGTTCCTCCACGCCCCCGTATGAGGACTGCTGCACCCCGGTCTGTTTTGGACGTGCCCCACGGTTCTACTGGGCGGCCTGTATGCCGGGAGCATGGCCGGAACGCGGCCCACGTCTACCCCTTGCCGCCGTTATGACCCAAGTGTTTGGCTGTTGGCATGGCTGATGAAGAGGTATCCAAGAACGTTCCTTCCGACGAGCACCTGCGGCAGGATGTCGCACCCGGGTCGGAGGGGGAAGCCCAGGACCCACAGGACGGGCAGTTTGCCCCCGGTCAAACGAACGCCGGCCAGCAGGTGTCGGGGCTTGCCTCGGCCAGCGGTTATGGCAAGGACCTGGATCCGGAGGCCGAGCCCCACGGAAACAACCCTGTTTAGGCCGTAAACGACGGAAGAGCGCCCCCGCCTCCCCGCTGTTATCCAGCCGGGGACGCAGGGGCGCTCTGTCGCGCCATCTACACGCTGGCCTGCAGCAATCCTGCCTCTTCGGCCACCGCGTCCTCGCCCTTGTGGGGTTCGAAGCGGACGAACATGGCCTTGAAGCCGGGGGTGTTGGAGATGCGGGCCACGTTCTCCTTATGGACCAGGGCGTTGGCCTCGGGGAAGTACGCCGCGGCGCAGCCCTTGGCAGTCGGGTAGGCCACCAACCGGAACTTGTCCGCGCGGCGGTCCACGCCCTGGAAGGTGCTGACCACGTCCACGAGCTCCCGGTCCTGGAAGCCGGATTCGGCGAGGTCGTCGGGGTGGATGAGGATCACGCGGCGGCCGCCGGAGATGCCGCGGTAGCGGTCATCCAGGCCGTAGAACGTGGTGTTGTACTGGTCGTGGCTGCGGATGGTCTGCAGCACCAGGTGCCCCGGCGGCGGGGTGAGGTATTCCAGCGGGCTGACCGTGAACCGGCCGCGGCCGATGTCCGTGGCGAAGGAGCGGGTGTCGCGCGGCGGGTTGGGCAGCACGAAGCCGTTCTTGGTCCGGACCCGGGCGTTGAAATCCTCGAAGCCGGGCAGCACGCGGGCAACGTGGTCGCGGATCACGTCGTAGTCCTCGGCCATGGCCTTCCAGTTGACGGGGTGGTCCGGGCCGAAGGTCGCCTCGGCCATCCGCGCCACGATGACGGGCTCGGCCAGCAGGTGCTCGGAGACAGGGGTCAGGCGGCCCTGGGTGGAGTGGACCACGGACATGGAGTCCTCCACCGACAGGAACTGTGCGCCGTTGGGGTGCTTGTCGTCCTTGTCGGTCCGGCCCAGGGTGGGCAGGACCAGCGAGGTGCGGCCGTGCACGATGTGGGAGCGGTTGGGTTTGGTGCTGATGTGCACGGTCAGGCCGATCCGCTGCATCCCGGCTTCCAGGGCCTTGGTGTCCGAGCAGGCGAGCGAGAAGTTGCCGCCCATCGAGACGAACACGTCCACCTCGTCGCGCTCGAACGCCTCCATGGATTCCACGGCGTCGTAGCCGTGGTGCCGGGGGGAGGTGATTCCAAACTCGCTGTCCAGGGCCTGCAGGAGCCATTCCTTGGGTTTCTCCCAGATGCCCATGGTCCTGTCGCCCTGGACGTTGGAGTGCCCGCGGACCGGGCAGGCGCCGGCGCCGGGCTTGCCGAAGTTGCCCTGCAGCAGCAGCACGTTGACCATCTCCTTGATGGTGTCCACCGAGTGTGGCTGCTGCGTCACGCCCAGCGCCCAGCAGAAGATCGAGGCCTTGGACGCCACCAGCATCGACGCCACTTTCTCGATCTGCCCAAGGGACAGGCCGGTGGCCTTCTCGGTCTCGTCCCAGTCCAGAGTCCGGCGGGCTTCGCGGTAGGCGTCGAATCCGTCCGTCTGCGCGGCGATGAAGGAATGGTCGACGACGGTCCCCGGGTTGGCTTCTTCAGCCGCCAGGAGCAGGTGGCCGAGCGCCTGGAACAGCGCCAGGTCCCCGCCCACCTTGATCTGCAGGTATTCGTCCGCGAGCGGGGTGCCGCCGCCCACCACGCCGGAGACGGTCTGGGGGTCCTTGAAGTTGAACAGGCCCGCCTCTGGCAGCGGGTTCACGGCCACTACCTTGCCGCCCTTGTCCTTGCATTCCTTCAGCGCGGACAGCATGCGGGGGTGGTTGGTGCCCGGGTTCTGGCCGACGACGAAGATCAGTTCGGCGTCGTGGATGTCGTCCAGGGACACCGTGCCCTTGCCGATGCCGATGGTCGGGTTCAGCGCCGAGCCGGAAGACTCGTGGCACATGTTGGAGCAGTCGGGCAGGTTGTTCGTCCCGATGGACCGGGCGAACAACTGGTAGAGGAAGGCAGTCTCGTTCGCGGTGCGTCCGGAGGTGTAGAAGACGCAGCGGTCCGGGGTGCTGGCCCGGATGTGCTCCCCGATCAGCTCGAACGCCTCATTCCAGGAGATGGGCGAGTAGTGCGTCTCGCCCTCCCGGATCACCACCGGTTCGGAAAGCCGGCCCTGGTTGCCCAGCCAGTACTCGGTCTTGGTGGACAGCTCGGCAATGGAGTGCCTTGCCCAGAACTCCGCACCTACGGTGCGCAGGGTGTTCTCCTCGGCCACCGCCTTGGCGCCGTTCTCGCAGAACTCGGCCGTCTTGCGCTTCTTGTCCGATTCCGGCCACGCGCAGCCCGGGCAGTCGAAGCCGCCACGCTGGTTCAACCGCAGCAGTGACTGCGCCGTGCGGGCCACCCCTGCCTGGGCGACTGCACGCTCCAGGGCAACCATGACGGCCTTGACGCCGGCGGCCTCGGTCTTGGGCTTGTGGACCTCAAGGTTGTCCTCATTGATGTCCGCGACGGGGGCGGGCTGCTTACCGAACTTCATCGTTCCAACTTCCTTACCGGCCTGTGTTGTTCGAAGGTGAGTGTTGTTCGAAGGCGAGTGGTGTTCGAGGGCCAGTGAAAAGCGCGCCGGGCCTCCCGGCGCGCCTTTCTCCGGCACGTCACCTTACTGAATGTCGCTTGCTACTGGGCTACCTTCGCCAGCGTTTCCTGCTCCGCGGCGATGGTGGTGTCCTCGCCGTGGCCGGTGCGGACCACGGTGTCGGCCGGCAGGGTCAGCAGCCGTTCGCGGATGGAGGTAAGAATGGTGGGGTAGTCGCTGTAGGACCGGCCGGTGGCGCCTGGGCCGCCGTTGAACAGCGTGTCCCCGGTGAAGACCGTCCCCTCGCTTTCCAGGTAGAAGCAGGTGGACCCGGGCGAGTGGCCGGGCGTGTGGATTGCCTTCAGGGTTGCCCCGCCCACCTGGAACACGTCGCCATCGGAGTGGTAGTGGTCCGGTGTGGCGTCCGGGTAGACCTGCTCCCAGAGCACCAGGTCCTCCTTGTTCAGGTGGATCGGAGCGCCCAGGGCATCGGCGACTTCGCGTGCGGNGAAGCAGGTGGACCCGGGCGAGTGGCCGGGCGTGTGGATTGCCTTCAGGGTTGCCCCGCCCACCTGGAACACGTCGCCATCGGAGTGGTAGTGGTCCGGTTTGGCGTCCGGGTAGACCTGCTCCCAGAGCACCAGGTCCTCCTTGTTCAGGTGGATCGGWGCGCCCAGGGCATCGGCGACTTCGCGTGCGGCACCGATGTGGTCGTTGTGCGCGTGCGTGAGCAGGATGGCCTTCACCTTCCGGCTGCGGACCTGGTTGATGATCGCGGCGGCGTCGTGCGGCGCGTCGATGATGATGCATTCCTCGTCATTGCCCACGATCCAGACGTTGTTGTCCACGTCCCAGGTGCCGCCGTCGAGCGARAATGTGCCGGAGGTGACCAGGTTTTCGATGGTGACGCTCATGCGGACGCCCCGGCCGGCTGGACCTCGACGACGGAGCGCAGCACCTTGCCCTCGTGCATCTTGCCGAACGCTTCCTCCACCTGGTCGATGGTGATCCGCTCGGACACGAAGGCATCCAGGTCCAGGTTGCCCTGCTTGTAGTGCGAGACGAGCATCGGGAAGTCGCGGGAGGGCAGGCAGTCGCCGTACCAGGAGGACTTCAGCGACCCGCCGCGGCCAAARACATCCAGCAGCGGCAGTTCCAGCGTCATCTCCGGCGTCGGGACGCCGACCAGSACCACGCGGCCGGCAAGGTCGCGGGCGTAGAAGGCCTGCTTGTAGGTTTCAGGGCGGCCGACGGCGTCAATCACCACGTCCGCTCCGTGGCCTCCGGTGAGGGCRCGGATGGCTTCCACGGCGTCCTCCTGGCGCGAGTTCACGCCATGGGTGGCACCGAGCGACTTGGCCATGTCGATCTTGTTGTCGTCGATGTCCACGGCGATGATCGTCGTSGCACCGGCCAGCCTGGCCCCGGCGACCGCAGCGATGCCCACGCCGCCGCAGCCAATGACGGCCACGGATTCCCCGCGCTTGACCTCGCCGGTGTTGATCGCGGCGCCGATGCCGGCCATGATGCCGCAACCCAGCAGGCCCACGGCGGCTGCGTCAACGTCCGGGTCCACCTTGGTGCACTGCCCGGCGGCSACCAGCGTCTTCTCGGCGAAGGCGCCGATGCCCAGGGCCGGCGAAAGCACGGTTCCATCCTCCAGGGTCATCTTCTGSGTGGCGTTGTGCGTGTTGAAGCAGTACTGCGGCTGGCCCTTGGCRCACGCACGGCACTGCCCGCAGACGGCACGCCAGTTAAGGATGACCCGGTCRCCSGGGGCCACCGAGGTCACATCCGGGCCRACRGCACTGACCACACCGGTGGCTTCATGGCCCAGGAGGTACGGGAAGTCGTTTCCGATACCGCCCTGCTTGTAGTGCAGGTCGGTGTGGCAGACGCCGCAGGTCAGGATGTCCACCAGCGCCACACCGGTGGCTTCATGGCCCAGGAGGTACGGGAAGTCGTTTCCGATACCGCCCTGCTTGTAGTGCAGGTCGGTGTGGCAGACGCCGCAGGTCAGGATGTCCACCAGGGCCTCCCCCGGCCCCGGATCCGGCACCAGGATGGTCTCCAGCGACACCGGAGCGTCCTTCTCCCGGACAATGACAGCTTGAACCTTGTGGACCATTGTTCTTGTGTTCCTTTCCTGGACCTTGGCAGTCCGGTAAGTCGGCGACGTGTGCCAATCTAGCTGACGCAGCTGTTCAAGGACGGGGTCTTGGGCCTACCAACCCCTGAACAATTGCGTAATGCACAACAGAATGCACATAGCGCTACCTAGCAATATGACAGCGGCCACACCTCGTGTCAATAGATATATCAGTTGCAGGGCAGCGGGGCGATAGGCGTCCGGCATTGGCCGCCTGGGCGTTTTTGGTCGGCCGGGGCCGCTCAATGGCGGCGGCCGCCCCGTTATGTCCCCAAAATCTCCGGCAGTACGCTTGATGGCATGGCTTTTGAAGAATCCGCTGCCGAGCGGCGCGAAGTAACCGTCCGCCGGGCACCCAAGTACGTTCCCTTCCTGGTCCTGGGTGCGCTGGTGGGTGTTGCTGCAGCCGCAGTGGTTGCCTACGCGGTACCGGGCGATGCAACGTTCGACCCCGGCGCTGTCTTCGGATTCTTCCTGGTGATGTTTGCCGCGTGCGGCGCAATCCTGGGCGCCGCACTGGCGCTGGTCCTGGACCGCCGCAGCCTGAAGCGGCAGGACCGGGCCGTCGTGGAGGCCGTTCCCGACTCGGAGCCGGACACCGATCCCCAGGCGTAGCAAGTCACAAACGGGCGGCCGGAAAAGTCATACCCCATATCGTGAGATAATCGACCAGTGGCACGCGGCGATGGAAAACTTTCCCATGATCTTCTCCCCGGCGAAAAAGGCCCGCAGGACGCTTGCGGCGTCTTCGGCGTCTGGGCCCCAGGCGAAGAAGTAGCAAAACTTACCTATTACGGGCTGTATGCACTGCAGCACCGCGGTCAGGAGTCGGCTGGCATAGCAACCAGCGACGGCAAGCGGATCAACGTCTACAAGGACATGGGCCTCGTGTCCCAGGTCTTCGACGAGACCACGCTGAACACCCTGACCGGGCACCTGGCCGTGGGCCACTGCCGCTACTCCACCACCGGCGCAAGCCACTGGGCCAATGCGCAGCCCACCCTTGGCGCCACCGCCACCGGCACGGTGGCCCTGGCACACAACGGCAACCTGACCAACACCGCCGAGCTCAATGCCATGATCACCGAACGCAACGGCGGCCACCTCACCGGCGAAATGAAGCAGGGCAACACCTCTGACACTGCCTTGGTCACCGCCCTGCTGGAGGGCGAGCCCGGCAAGACCCTGGAAGAAACCGCCACCGAACTCCTGCCCAAGATCAAGGGCGGCTTCTGCTTCGTGTTCATGGACGAGGGCACGCTCTACGCTGCACGTGACACCTTCGGCATCCGCCCGCTGGTCCTGGGCCGGCTGGAGCGCGGCTGGGTGGTTGCCTCCGAGCAGTCCGCCCTGGCCACCGTGGGCGCCAGCTTCATCCGGGAGATCGAGCCGGGCGAGTTCATTGCCATCGACGAGGAAGGCGTGCGGTCCAAGCGGTTCGCGGAGCCGACGCCGGCAGGTTGCGTTTTCGAGTACGTTTACCTCGCGCGCCCGGACGCGGCCATCGCCGGCCGCTCCGTGTACGAGTCCCGCGTGGAGATGGGCCGCCAGCTGGCCCGCGAAAACACGCAGCAGGCGGACATCGTCATCCCCGTGCCGGAATCCGGCACCCCCGCGGCTGTTGGCTACGCCGAAGAATCCGGCATCCCGTTCGCGCACGGCTTCGTCAAGAACTCCTACGTGGGCCGTACCTTCATCCAGCCCTCCCAGACCCTGCGCCAGCTGGGCATCCGGCTCAAGCTCAACGCCCTTGAATCCGTGATCCGCGGCAAGCGTGTTGTGGTGGTGGATGATTCGATCGTCCGCGGCAACACCCAGCGCGCCATTGTGCGGATGCTCCGGGAAGCCGGCGCCGCCGCAGTGCACGTGAAGATTTCCTCCCCTCCTGTGCAGTGGCCGTGCTTCTATGGCATCGACTTCGCTTCCCGGGCCGAACTGATTGCCAACGGCGCCACCATTGAGGAGATCTCCCAAGCCATCGGCGCAGACTCGCTGGCCTACATCTCCGAGGACGGCATGATCGGTGCCACCCGCCAGCCGCGCGAACGCCTCTGCACCGCCTGCTTCACCGGCAAGTACCCCATCAAGCTCCCGGATGCGGACAAGCTGGGAAAGAACCTCCTGGAACGCACCGACCTGGGCGGCCTGAAGCCCTCCCCGTCCGCGCTTCCCGGCCAAACCGCCGCCCTGGCCGTTGACGCCACCGAGGACCCCGCTGAGAAGGCCGGGGCTACCGGCTGTGATCCGGGCCCGGACTCAGAATTCGAGAACCTGCTGACCGAAGCCGACCTTGTGCCCGACGTACCCGCCGCCACCAGCGCCGATAAGAAAGAGTCCGTATGACTTCCGTTAGCCCCGCCGCAAACAACTCCGGCATCACCTACGCCTCCGCAGGCGTGGACGTTGAAGCCGGGGACCGCGCCGTCGAGCTCATGAAGGGTGCCGTCAAGGCAACCCACAACTCCTCGGTGATCGGCGGGGTGGGCGGCTTCGCCGGCCTTTACGACGTTTCCCGGCTGCTGACCTACAAGAGGCCGCTGCTGGCCACGTCCACCGACGGCGTGGGCACCAAGGTTGCCATCGCCCAGGCCATGGACATCCACGACACCATCGGGTTCGACCTTGTGGGCATGGTGGTGGATGACATCGTGGTGGTAGGCGCCGAGCCGCTCTACATGACCGACTACATCGCCTGCGGCAAGGTGGTCCCGGAACGCATCGCGGGCATTGTCCGCGGCATCGCGGCCGCCTGCTCCGTGGCCGGCACCGCCCTGGTGGGCGGCGAGACTGCCGAGCACCCGGGCCTGCTGGGCGAGCACGAATACGACGTTGCCGGCGCAGCCACCGGCGTGGTCGAGGCCGATGCCCTGCTGGGACCGGACCGCGTCCGTGCGGGCGACGTCGTGATCGGCATGGCCTCTTCCGGCCTCCACTCCAACGGCTACTCGCTGGTCCGCCGCGTCATCAACCACGCCGGCTGGGCCCTGGACCGCCAGGTGTCCGAACTGGGCCGCACCCTGGGTGAGGAACTCCTGGAACCCACCCGCGTCTACGCGGCCGATTGCCTGGACCTGGCCCGCACCTTCCCGGTCAGCGCCAAAGCGGCTGTTCACGGCTTCAGCCACGTCACCGGCGGCGGCCTGGCCGCCAACCTGGCCCGCGTCCTCCCCCAGGGCCTCGTGGCCACCGTGGACCGCGCCACCTGGGAACTGCCGGCCATCTTCAAGCTGGTCTCGGAGCTGGGCAACGTGCCCCTGGCGGACCTCGAGCGCACCCTGAACCTTGGCGTGGGCATGGTGGCCATCGTGTCGCCCCAAGCTGCCGACGCCGCCGTTGCCCGCCTGAACGACCGGGGCCTGCCGTCCTGGATCATGGGCACGGTCACCGAGGATTCGGACTCCATCCTGAAGTCCGGCCCGGATTACGTCCAGGGCGCCAAGGGCGTGGACGGCGGCGCTGTCCGCCTGGTCAACGCCTACGCCTAGCCAACTGCTGGAGGCTCCCCACTGCACGCGGTGGGGAGCCTCCACTTTTAAGCGACCTGGATGAGGTTCAGCACACCGCCCTGCGGGTCCTCGATGGTGGCCAGTGATCCCACCGTGGGACGGTCATCCGGCTCCACCAGGACTTCGCCGCCTGCTGCCAGGGCGGCCGCTGCCGCCGCGGCAATATCTGCCGCGCCAAAGTAGATCTGCCAGTCCGCTTCCTCGCCTTCGTCGGCAGGAACGATGCCGGCCACCTCGCTGCCGTCGATGAGCAGCGTGCTGTAGCTGCCGCCGTCGTCCTGGGGGTACTCGGTGACTTCATGGCCGAAAAGCTGCTGGAAGAAGCCGATGGCGGCCTGCGGCTCGGGTGTAAAGAGCTCAGCCCAGGCCAAGGCGCCCGGCTCGTTGAAGAGCCGGCTGCCGAAGTGGGTACCTGCCTGCCAGATCCCGGTGGTTCCGCCGCCGGGAGGGGCCAAAAAGCCCAGCACCCCGGTGTCGCCCACCGTCTCAGGCCCGAACTGGGCGGTTCCGCCGGCATGGCCCGCTTCCTGGAGCAGGTCCGCGGCATCTGCGGCCGCAAAGTAGACGTTCCACTCGGCAGCGGTGCCGTCCTCAAGCTGCAAGGGATTTTGCGGCGCAATGGTGGCCACCAACTGCCCGCGGACAAAGGCCTGCGCGTAGCTGCGGCCGTCCGGAGTGGGGAAGTCCTGGTAGGTCCAGCCGAACAGGCGGCCGTAGAAATCTTTGGCGGCATCAACATCGGGGGTCTGGAGATCCGCCCAGCAGGGCTCGCCGCTGGCGTACGTGGTCCGAACAGTCATGCGGTCAGGTTACCAACCAAACACGGAAAGCCCGCTGCCCTGCCGGTAATTCGGTGGGGCAGCGGGCTCCATGACGTAAGCGGCGCCACAGCAGCCGGGCCAGGGGCCACAGCAGGCTTGCGACAACTAGCCGATGCGACGGTTGTCTACCTCGTCGTCATCGTCATCCAAATCATCCGCGTACTTATCCACATAAGCCGAATAGTCCGGTTCGACCGGTTCATTCGAGTAATGGCTCGTTGAACGACTTCCAGGGCCCGTCAGCTCACGCTGAAGTGCCGAGTAGTCAGTGTTCGGGGAGTAGTACTTAATGTCCCGAGCCTGCTTGGTAGCTTTTGCCTTTTGACGGCCGCGCCCCATGGCGTGACCCCCTTTTGTACTTGGACCGGAGGTGGTCACCTTGGCGATCGGTGAGGCCCCGGAATGTTTGGTCAATTTGTCGTACACCTAGATTACATGCTTTCGGCGGGCCCCGCTTGCCGCCCGGCGCCCCGGACGGCCGGGTGGGGTACCATGATGCACCTCCTCCCGCGGGATTCCGGCATTTTTCTTCGGTAGAGTCGCTTAAGAACTGCCGATTTTATCTGGCCGTTGGCGAGCCGTGGCACCAAAACCCAGGAGGATGCGCACCCGTGAACCACCAGGACATCCCGCCGAAACCCGCTTCGCCTCCGCGGACCGGAAGCCTGCCGAAGATCCACAGTGGGACCGGTTCAGCCCCCGCCCCGGAATCCGTTACCTGGTCCCAGCCGCGCCATGATCCTGCGCCGGAAAAACACACCAACAGGAAGCCTGCCCTGTGGAAGGCGTTTCTGGTCGTCGTTATCCTTGCCGTTGCCGGCTCACTGGTGTGGCTTGCCGTCTGGTTGAACTCCTCGCCTGGCACCGATGCGGCAAAGAATGACGCACAGGGCGTGCTGCAAACCGCGGTCACCCCGCCAGCCACTCCCCAACCCCTTCCCCGCGAAGGGGTCGCACCCCCGGCGTACGCACTGGGTGACTGCTTCAAGGATTTCGATCCCCAGGCCCTGACGTCCACGCTGGTGCCCTGCGATACGGGCCATTCGGCCCAGCTGGTGGCCACCTTGACCTATCCGGAAAGCGCCAAGTACCCGGGGGCGGAGCCGCTCAAGGCCAAGGCACTGGAAGTCTGCCAGGCGGCGAAACTCGGCCCGGCGGCGAAAAACTTCCAGCTCAACTACCAGCGCAGCTTCCCCAGCAGCACCAGTTGGGAATCCGGCGACCGCAGGGTTGATTGCTACGTCACGGCAGACACCGGCAATGTGATTAACGCGAGCGTGCTGCCCTGACGGTCAGCCCGCCAGGGCAGCACGGCCCGCTTCAGAGGCCCTGCGGCTAGTCCTTCCGCCGCACCGACAGTCCGGAACTGGGGGCGCCCGTCAACGCGTCCACGTTGCCTTCGGTCAGTTCCCCAAAGTCCGGCGCGGTATCAACCAGGACGGTGTCGCCGTCGCTGATTTCACCGGCGAGGATGGACTTGGCCAGCCGGTCGCCGATCTCGCGCTGCACCAGGCGGCGCAGCGGCCGGGCGCCGTAGGCGGGGTCGTAGCCGGACAGCGCCAGCCAGGCCTTGGCGCTGTCGGTCACATCGAGGGTGAGCCGGCGCTCGTGCAGCCTGCGGCCCAGTTCCGCCACGTGCAGTTCCACAATGTGCGCCAGCTCCTCCACCGTGAGGGCATCGAACAGCACCACTTCATCGAGCCGGTTGAGGAACTCCGGCTTGAAGGACGCGTTCACCGTGGCCATGACCGCATTGCGCTTGGCCTCGGCGTCCAGCGTCTGGTCCACCAGGAACTGGCTGCCCAGGTTGGAGGTGAGCACCAGGATCACGTTGCGGAAGTCCACGGTACGGCCCTGCCCGTCGGTGAGGCGGCCGTCGTCGAGCACCTGCAGGAGGATGTCGAACACCTCGGGGTGCGCCTTCTCCACTTCGTCCAGCAGCACCACCGAGTAGGGACGACGGCGCACGGCCTCGGTCAGCTGCCCGCCTTCCTCGTAGCCCACGTATCCCGGAGGCGCCCCGACCAGCCGGGCGACGCTGTGCTTCTCGCCGTACTCGGACATGTCGATCCGCACCATGGCGCGTTCGTCGTCGAACAGGAAGTCCGCCAGGGCCTTGGCCAGCTCGGTCTTGCCTACGCCGGTGGGGCCCAGGAACAGGAAGGAACCCGTGGGCCGGTTGGGGTCACTGATGCCCGCCCTGGCGCGCCGGACGGCGTCTGAGACTGCGGCTACAGCCTTGCCCTGGCCGATGAGGCGCTTGCCGAGCTCCTCCTCCATGTGCAGCAGCTTCTGGCTTTCACCTTGCAGCATGCGGCCGGCCGGGATGCCGGTCCACGCGGAAATGACCTCCGCGATGTCTTCTGCCGTCACTTCCTCCGCCACCATCTGGACGGACTTGTCCGTCACGGCAGCCTCCGCTTCGGCAGCGGCGTTCAGCTCGCGTTCCAGCGCCGGAATTTCCCCGTAGAGGATCCGCGAGGCGGTCTCCAGGTCACCCTCGCGCTGGGCCTTGTCCGCGGCGGACCGCAGCTCATCGAGCTTGGCCTTCAGGTCACCCACCCGGTTCAGGCCGGCCTTTTCAGCCTCCCAGCGGGCGTTGAGCGCGGAGAGCTCCTCCTCCTTGTCCGCCTTGTCGGCCCGGAGCGCAGCCAGCCGCTCCACGGAGGCAGCGTCGGTCTCGCCCTCCAGCGCGAGCTCCTCCATGGTGAGCCGGTCCACCTGGCGCCGCAGCTGGTCGATCTCCTCCGGGGCGGAGTCGATCTCCATGCGCAGCCGGGACGCGGCCTCGTCCACCAGGTCGATGGCCTTGTCCGGCAGCTGGCGGCCCGAAATGTAGCGGTTGGACAGCGTGGCTGCCGCCACCAGCGCGGAGTCGGCGATGGAGACCTTGTGGTGCGCCTCGTAGCGCTCCTTCAGGCCACGGAGGATGCCGATGGTGTCCTCCACGCTGGGCTCGCCAACGTACACCTGCTGGAAGCGGCGTTCCAGGGCTGCGTCCTTCTCGATGTTCTCCCGGTACTCGTCCAGCGTCGTGGCGCCGATCAGCCGCAGCTCGCCACGGGCCAGCATTGGCTTGAGCATGTTGCCGGCGTCCATGGAGGAGTCGCCGGTGGCGCCGGCGCCCACCACGGTGTGGATCTCGTCGATGAAGGTGACAATCTGGCCGTCTGAGCCCTTGATCTCCTCCAGGACCGCCTTCAGCCGCTCCTCGAATTCGCCGCGGTACTTGGCGCCGGCCACCATGGAGCCGAGGTCAAGGGAGATGAGGGTCTTGCCGCGCAGGCTTTCCGGGACGTCGCCGGCCACCATCCGCTGGGCCAGGCCTTCCACCACGGCGGTCTTGCCCACGCCGGGTTCGCCGATGAGCACCGGGTTGTTCTTGGTGCGGCGGGACAGGACCTGGACAACGCGCCGGATTTCGGCGTCCCGGCCGATCACGGGGTCCAGCTTGCCGGCGCGGGCCATGGCGGTGAGGTCGGTGCCGTACTTCTCGAGCGCCTGGAAGGTGTTTTCGGGGTCCGGGCTGTCCACCTTGCGGTCGCCGCGGACGCCCGGCAGGGCGGCGAGGAGTGCCTCGCGGGAGGCGCCGGCGTCGCGCAGCAGGCGGGCGGCGGCATCGTTGCCGGTGGAGAGGCCCACCAGGAGCACCTCGGTGGAGACAAAGCTGTCGCCCAGACGGTCCGCTTCCTCCTTGGCGTGCTGGATGGCCTGCAGTGCGGGCCGGGACAGCTGCGCCTGCTGGCTGGAGCCGCCCGACGTGGCGGGCAGTGCCTTGATGGCACTGCTGGCCTGGACGCTGACGGCATCGGGATCGGCGCCGGTTGCGCGAAGCAGCGCGACGGCGACGCCCTCACGCTGGTCCATCAGCGCCTTGAGGAGGTGGGCCGGTTCCACCTGGGGGTTGCCGGCCGTCGAGGCGTTCATTGCCGCGGCGGAAAGAGCCTCCTGGCTCTTGGTGGTGAATTTGACGTCCAAAGAGAGCTCCTTTCGGGGGCTTGTTGACTAAGTTGAGTCTACTACGCTCAACTTTGGACGGCGACGTCCACTAGCCATGTTTGCCCACGGCGAAACGGCTGTCCAGAGCCGGAGGTCCCGCCGGGCCTGCTTGGACAATCGGCTGCCGGGACATACTCCGCCTAGGTCCCGTACACGGACACGGCCGCAGCCTTGACCACGAAGTGCACCGTCATGCCGGGGACAAGGCCCAGGTCGGCGGAGGCAGCAGGGGTGATGTCCGCGGCCAGGCCGCCGGCCCGGACGCGGATCTGGTCGCCGTGCGGCTCGAGGTCCGTGATGGTGACGGCAAACGAGTTCCGCGGGCTGCCGTGCGCATCGTCGAGGAACACGGAAACGGCCGACGGCGGGAACACGGCGACGCCGGGACCGCCCGCCCTGGGCAGCGGGCCAGGCTCCCCGGACGCCGCGGCGGGGACGGCTTCCTCGTCGTGGCCGGCAATCCGCAGGCCGTGGCTGGTCCGCACCCCCGCCCCGTCGAGGATGCCCGGAATGAAGTTCAGCCCGGCGAGCCCGGCGGCAAAGGAGCTGCGCGGCCGCTCCAGCACCGCCCGGGTGGGGCCTTCCTCCGCGATCCGGCCGTTTTCCAGGATGACCACCCGGTCCGCGAGCACCAGCGCGTCCAGTACGTCGTGGGTCACGATGATGGCCTGCCGGCCTGCGAGGACGCGCTTGAACAGGCGGCGCAGCAGCGGCGCGGAGTGGATATCCAGAGCTGCCAGCGGCTCGTCGAGCAGGAGGAGGGCGGGGTCGGCGGCGAGCGCACGGGCCACGGCCACGCGCTGGGCCTGGCCGCCGGACAGCTGGGCGGGACGCCGCCCGGCCAGTTCTCCGGCCTCCACCTCGGCCAGCCAGTGCAGCGCCTGCTCCTCCGCATTCCGCTTGGAAACTCCGGCGCTGCGGGGCCCGAACGAGACATTGTCCAGGGCATTCAGGTGGGGGAAGAGCAGCGGTTCCTGGGCCAGCAGGGCGGTGCCACGGCGGTGCGGAGCCGCCCACGTACGTTTTCCGCCGTCGAGGTCAAAGAGGGTCCTGCCGTTGAGTTCGGCCCGGCCGCTGTCCGGCCGCAGGAGGCCCGCGATGCCGGCCAGCAGGGTTGATTTACCGGCACCGTTGGGCCCCATGACGGCCACGGTTTCGCCCGGTCGGACGCTCAGGGCCACGTCGAAGCTGCGCCCGGCCACCACTGCGTGGAAGGACAATGTCACCGGACACCCCCTCCTGCCGGGGCCGGCGCCGTCGTCCTTTTGCCTGACCCGGAACGGCCCGGTGCCGGGCGCCGGTATGCAAGGGCAACCACCGCCACGGCGACGGCCACGAGTACCAGGGACAGGGCGACGGCGGCGTCCGGGTCCGTTTCGCGCTGCAGGTAGATTTCCAGCGGCAGGGTCCGCGTCACCCCCTGCAGGCTGCCCGCGAACGTCAGCGTGGCGCCAAACTCGCCCAGGCTCCGCGCGAAGGCGAGGACCGCGCCGGACGCCAGCCCCGGGAGCACCAGCGGAAGCGTGACGCGACGGAACACCATGCCGGGCCGGGCACCCAGTGTCGCCGCCACCGCCTCATACCGGGAGCCCGAGGTGCGCAGGGCACCCTCAAGGCTCACCACCAGGAACGGCAGCGCCACGAACGTCTGCGCCAGGACCACCGCGGTGGTGGAGAAGGCGATCTGCAGGCCGAGCACGTTCAGCGCCTGCCCCAGCAGCCCCTGCCGGCCGAACGTGTAGAGCAGCGCGATGCCGCCCACCACAGGAGGAAGGACCAGCGGCAGGAGCACCAGCGAGCGCAGCAGCCCCTGCAGGCGGAAGGTGCCCCGGGCAAGGACCAGGGCCAGCGGCACGCCCAGCACAATGCACAGCAGGGTGCTGGCGGCCGAGGTCCGCAGGCTCAGCCCCAGCGCCGTCAGCGACGGCCCGGAGGTCACCAGCGGAAGGAACCGTGGCCAGTCCACGCGGAGCACCATCGCCAGCAGCGGAAGCACGACGACGACGGCGGCCAGGACGGCCAGCACGCGGACCCAGCCGGGGATGCCGGAGTAGGCCGGACTTGGGGTGCGTCGCCGCACCATGGGCAGAAAGGGCTGCCGACTGCCTGCCTGCTCCCGGGTCACTTGACGCTTCCGTCACCGATTCCGGCCGGCCCAAACCCCGCTGCAGCGAGGACGCGCCGGCCTTCCGGACCGGTGACCAGGTCCAGGAAAGCCCGGGCGGCGGCCTTGTTCCGGCCGCCGGCGACGCCGGCGATCGGGTAGGTGTTGACCGCACTCCCTGATTCCGGGAACTGGATCCCGGCCACCTTGGACCCGGCGGACTTGATGTCCGTGCCGTAGACCAGCCCGGCGTCGGCCTCCCCGGAGGCCACCTTGCCCAGGACGTCCGTGACCGCGTTCTCCTCGCTGACCGGATTCAGCGCCACTCCGGCCGCCTCCGCGGCCGTGGCCGCGGCAGTCCCGCAGGGAACCTGCCTTGCGCAGGTGACCAGTTTGAGGCCCGGCCGGGCAAGGTCCTTCAGTGCGGTGATTTCTGCCGGGTTGCCCGGCGCTACTGCGATGGCGAGGGTGTTGGTGGCGAAGTTCCTGGCGGCGCCGTCCACCAGCCCGGCGTCCTGCACCTTCTTCATGTTGGCCAGGTCCGCCGGCGCGAAGACATCCGCCGGCGCCCCCTGGCTGATCTGGCTGGCCAGGTCCGAGGACCCTGCAAAGCTCAGGGCAACCGTGGTGCCGGGGTTTTCCGCCTCGAAGGTGCGGGCGAGTTCGGTGAAGGTGCCTTTGAGGGAGGCGGCCGCGAAAACGGTGATGGTGCCTTCCGGCTTGGCGCCTGAGCCGGCTGCGCTGTTGCCTGCGCTGTTGCCCGCGCTGTTGCCCGCGCTGTTGTCCTCGCCAGGGCCTGTGCCCTGGGCCGCTCCGCCCGCAGCGCAGCCGGTGAGGACGGTCAGCAGCAGCACGGCGGCCGGCAGGACAGCAAGGGAAAGGAGCCGCGCCAGGGAGGCGGACACCGCGGTACGCGTGGAGGTCCGGGTCATGCGGTGGCCCTGCCCTTCGGGGATTCGATGATGACCGTTGTTGCCTTGACCACCGCCGTGGCCACCGAGCCCGGTTCCAGGCCCAGTTCCCGCACGGCCTCGCTGCTCATCAGCGAGACCACCCGGAACGGCCCGCACTGCAGTTCCACCTGTGCCATCACCTTGTCCGTGATGACGTTGGTGACCAGGCCCACGAACCGGTTCCGGGCGGAGCTGCTCCCGCTCCTGGGGTCATCGGGCAGCTGGGCCAGCTTTTGCGCATGCGTGGCCAGCTCGAGTCCATCGACGGCGAGCCGGCCGGAACCGTCCCGGAGCGGGGTAAGTGTTCCGTGCTCCGTCCAGCGGCGGACGGTATCGTCACTTACGCCCAGGAGACGGGCAGCCTCAGAAACGCGGATAAGGGTCATTCCCTGATTCTAGTCCGCAGATGCGGATTATGCCTCCGCTTCTGGGAGCATATGCAAAATGACTGCGTGCCCCGTGGCTGCGCGTCCCCTGCCCGAAGGGCGGCACTAGACTCCTTCCATGGCCATCTACATCGACCCGCCGCTGTGGCCTGCACACGGAACACATTTCTCGCACCTGGTCTCGGACTCTTCGCTGGATGAGCTGCATGCGTTCGCAGCTGCCGCGGGGATCCCGGAGCGGGCGTTCGACGGCGACCATTACGATGTGCCGGAACGCCGCATTGAGGAGCTGGTAGCGGCAGGCGCGGTCCGGGTGGAGGGCAGGGTGCTGGTCCGCAAACTGATCGCCAGCGGGCTCCGGATCCCGGCACGCCGGCGGAACAAGTCGCTGAAGGTCCCACTGCTGACCCGCTGGGAAGCCATCATGCCGGGCCGTGACGCACTCTTCCTGGACCTGCTGGACCGATGGAGCGAACCACACCGCCATTACCACGGCTGCACCCACCTGCTCTCCGTCCTGGAGGCACTGGACCTGCTCACCGAACCGGGCGAGGCGCCGCGGACCGTGCTGCTGGCGGCCTGGTTCCACGATGCCGTGTACCGCGGCGCGGCGGGCAGGGACGAGGAGGAGTCCGCCCGGCTGGCGGAAAGCCGGCTGGCCGGGACCGGACTGCCGCCGGACGAGGTGGCGGAAGTGGCGCGGCTGGTCCGGCTCACGTCGGACCACCGGCCCGAACCAGGGGACCACGACGGCGCCCTCCTCTGCGACGCGGACCTCTCGGTCCTCGGCGGCGATCCTGAGGAATACGCCCGCTACCTTGCCGCTGTCCGCAAAGACTACGCGCACATCGGTGACGCCGACTTCGCAGCCGGCAGGGCCGCCGTCGTGCGCCACCTGCTGGAACTGGACCCGCTCTTCCACCACCCGCGGGCCCGGGAACTATGGCAGGACGCCGCGCACCTGAACCTGAAAGGTGAACTGGCATGAACGCCCCGGGCTCCGGTTCACGGCACACGCACTCCGCCAATGCCGCGCACCGCCAGCTTCCGTTCACGGTCAGGCTGGACTGGGGCCTTGATGGAGCCGGGACCGTGGCGTCCGGCGCCGACATTGCGGTGGTGGTGGATGTCTTTTCCTTCAGCACCTGCGTCAGTGTGGCGCTGGACCGCGACGCGGAGGTGTTTCCCTACCCGTGGCGGGACACCAGCGCCGAAGACTTCGCCGCCCACCACCAGGCGCAGCTGGCCGGCCCGCGCGGCGGTGGCGGGCTGAGCCTCTCCCCCGCAAGCCTCCGCGCGGCAGAAGCCCTGGGAAAGGTGGTCCTGCCCTCCCCCAACGGGTCGGAACTTTGCCACGCGCTGGCCGGGGACGTACCGCTGGTGGCCGCAGTGTGCCTCCGGAACGCCGCAGCCACGGCCGACTGGGTGGCGGCGAACCTTCCGGAGGACGCGGTACTGGCGGTGGTTGCCGCCGGGGAGCGCTGGCCGGACGGCACGCTGCGGCCTGCGGTGGAGGACCAGATCGGGGCGGGCGCGTTCATCGCCGGGCTGGCGGCCGCCGGGAGGGGCGGCTACGAAGCCGGGGACGGCAGGCACGGTTACGCGCCGGAGGCCGTAGCTGCCATGGCCGTTTTCGAAGCCGCCGAACCACGGCTGCGTGAGATGCTCCAGTTGTGTTCCAGCGGCCGCGAGTTGACCGGGGCCGGCTACCCAGAGGACGTGGACATCGCCGCGGAACTGGACCAAAGCGGTTCGGTGGCCCTCCTGCGCAACGGGGCGTTCCGGCCGCTCTAAGGGGCTGCGGCTTCCACGGGTTTACGGATGCCGGAACCGGATGCAAAACTGCACGGATGAGCCTGCGCATCCAAGCCCTTGCCATTGATTCCACCGACCCCCGGGTTCCTGCTGCCTTTTGGGAAAAAGCGCTTGGCTGGCGCCGCACCCATGAAGAGGACGACGAGATCGTGCTGGAGCCGCCGGTAGGCAGCGCCGGGGACGGCGTGTTGCCGGACCTGCTTTTCCTCAGGGTCCCGGAGCAGAAGGAACTCAAGAACCGCCTTCACCTGGACCTCCGCCCGGAGGACCAGGACGCGGAGGTGGCCAGGCTGGAAGAGCTGGGCGCCCGGCAAATCTCGGTGGGACAGGGGGCAGCGGCAACCTGGGTTGTCATGGCTGATCCCGACGGCAACGAGTTCTGCGTGCTGCGGGCGATGCGCCCGGACGGATCCGCCTAGCGGTAGCGGCTGACGGGGTAGTTGCTCACAAACGGCGCATTGGTGGGCACGATCTGCTTGCCCAGCGGCATAAGGGATACCGGGATGAGCTTGAGGTTGGCGATGGCCAGCGGGATCCCGATGATGGTCACGGCCATGGCGAACGCGGTCACCACGTGGCCGATGGCGATCCAGATGCCGGCCACGAGCAGCCAGATCACGTTGCCCAGCAGCGAGAAGACACCGGTGCCGCCGGGCTTGTCCACCACCATCCGGCCGAACGGCCACAACGTGTAGGCGGCGATCCGGAACGAGGCGATGCCCCAGGGGATGGTGACGATCAGCAGGCAGCAGACCACGCCCGCGAGGAAATAGCCCAGGGCCAGCCACAGGCCGCCGAAAACCAGCCAGATGATGTTCAGAAGTGTCTTCATGCACCCATTCTGCCCCCAGCCCCTGCCACACGGCGCTGGGGGACTCCCCTGATCCTGCCCTGATCCCCGGCCGGGCTGCGGCGCCTACACCGTGGCGGCCGACTTTGCGGCGTGGACAAAGGCGCGGATCTTGGCAGGGTCCTTCACGCCCCGGGATGCCTCCACGCCTGAGGAAACATCCACTCCCCAGGCATGCGCGGCCGCTGATGCCTGGCCAACATTGGCAGCGTCCAGTCCGCCGGCGAGCAGCCAGTTCCGTCCCTGCAGCACCGGCAGGTCCGCCACGGAGGCGTAGTCCCAGGATTCCCCTGAGCCCGGCACCGCGGCGTCAATCAGGAGCAGGTCCTCGCCCCAGTCGTCGAACTCATCCTGGCCGGCACCCATGGTGACGGCCCTGACCAGCTTCATGCCGGCGTCGTGCACTGTTGCC
The DNA here is from genome assembly GCF_001428325.1 of Arthrobacter sp. Soil761. NCBI lineage: Bacteria > Bacillati > Actinomycetota > Actinomycetes > Micrococcales > Micrococcaceae > Arthrobacter > Arthrobacter sp. Soil761. Next base: position 240,878 of record NZ_LMSF01000023.1, read on the forward strand.
ACGTCCGCACGCGACCGCTGGCCGTGCAGCTGGATCCATTCCAGGCCTGCGGCCCGGGCAATGGCGATGGCGTCCGCCACGGGCTCATCCCGGAAGACCCCGATCGGGGAAACACCCTTGGGGACCCCTGACAGCAGGGAGGCCACCTGCGACGGCGAGACAACGCGGGGGCTTGCGGTGAGGACGAACCCCACGGCGTCCGCGCCGGCATCCACCGCTTCACGCACCGATTCGGGCGTGCTGAGACCACACACTTTAACGAACATTCCCGGCTCCTTCAGGCTGTTTTCGTGATGACCCCCCGCAGGAGAGTAGCAGGGACAGGGTACGGGCTGCGACGCGTGACCACCGCAGCGAACTAGGCTGGGCTGATGCAGATCATCCGCTTCGCTGAACTCAAGGCCGAACCATGGCGCAACGGCGGCGGGGTGACCAGGGAAATCGCCCGCCAGGGCGCGGCCGACGGCGGCTGGGACTGGCGTGTGAGCATCGCAGACGTGGCCAAGGCCGGGGACTTCTCCGCGTTCCCCGGCATGGAGCGGGTCCTGACGGTCATCGAGGGGGAATTGCTGCTGCTCACCGTGGACGGGGTGGAACAGCCCCTGGAGAAGTACCGTCCCTTCAGGTTCGACGGCGGCGCCGCCACCGTGGCCAAACTGCCCACCGGGGACATCCGGGACCTGAACGTCATCACGCGAACGGCCGCCTTCAAGGGCTACACGTCCATCATCGAGCTGTCCAAGAAGCGCGCCCACCCAGTGTTTGAGGGCCAGCTTGCGGTGCTGCTGCAGGGGCAGGCGACGGTCAGCGACAGCGGAACCGAGCCGCTGGAGCTGGGCAGGTACGACGCCGTGGTGGGTTCCGACGCCGACTCGCCCGAGGTCCTGGGCCGCGGCTTCCTGGCCGTGGTGTCGCTCGATCCGGTTACAGCCGGGAACTGAACCCTTCCACCGGTACCACGGCGCCCCTCCGGCGCGCCTCCTCAGCCGCGAAAACCACCGCATGGCTGACCAATGACTCCTCCAGCCCCGACACCACTCCGGACCAGTCACCGCCGGCCAGGGCAGCAACCCAGGCCTGCACGAGTCCCCGGTCGCCGCCTTCATGCTTTTCGCCGGGCACCGTGGGGGCAGCGGCGGGGGCGGGGTAGGCGGTGGTGGTCCCGGTCAGGAAGTCATGGACCGAGATGCTGCCTGCCTCGATGGAGATTTCTCCGTGGCTCCCGAAGATCCTGGTGCGGCGCGGGCCTGCGGCGGTGAAGGCCGTGGCGGTGAAGGCGGCGGTGGTGCCGTCCTCGTAGTCGATGTTCACCACCTGGTGGTCCACCACGTCGTTGCCTCCTGAGTAGACGCACCGCCCGTAGGGCCCCGTTGCCAACGCCTTCCACAGCGATTCCGGTGTGCCGCCCGGGTCCACCACGTCGGCAAAATAGGCCCTGCCGGGGTCCGCAGGGGCACCGTCCGGCGGCCGGCCCGGCGCGTAGATGCGCAGGGCCGAATAGGGGCAGCGGGCTTCCGCCGGGCAGTCCGTGCAGCGCCCTGACGCGCCTTCCGGCGCTTCCTCCGGACGGAAATGCGACAGCCTGCCAAAGGAGGACACCCGAAGGGGCCGGCTTCCAATGATGAAGGAGAGCCAGTCGACGTCGTGCGTGCACTTGGCCAGCAGGAAGGGGCTGGACTCTGCCTCACGCCGCCAGTTCCCGCGGACGTAGGAGTGCGCGAAATGCCAGAAGCCCACGGGTTCCAGGTGCTGGACGGAGATGACCCGGCCCACTGCCCCGGCGGAGAGAAGTTGCTGCAGCAGGGTGGTCAGCGGCGTGTAGCGCAGGACGTGACAGACGGCTGCCCTGATTCCCGATTCCTGCTGCAGGCGCGCCAGCTCCGCGCAGCCGGCAGGGTCGGGCGCGATGGGCTTCTCCAGGAGGACCGGGTAGCCGTGGGCTGCGGCGGCCGCAAACGGCCTTCCGTGGTCGCGGTCCGGGGTGGCAATGATGATGCCGTCGGCAGGCAGCCGGGTGCGGAGCATGGCCTGCCAGTCCTCGAAGACACGCTCCGCCGGCACGTGGAGCTCCGCCGCGATGGCTTCGCGCAGGTGCCGTCGCGGCTCCGCGATCCCCACCACGGCGGCCCGGCCGGTATCCACGGCAAGACGGGCATAGGCAGAACCCCGTGCACCGGCGCCGGCAATGAGGAGGCGCACCGGTGGTGCGGTTACTGGAAGGGACGACGGCGGCGCCTCCACGGGTCAGCCGGCGTCAGGATCGGCGAGCCATTCCAGGGCAACGGCCGCCGTCCAGGACTGGTCCATGCTGCCAAGCGGCTCGCCGGTAAACGGTTCGTAGTACTCGGCGAAGTGGCCCTCCATCAGCTGGGCAAGGGAAGCGTCCCGCAGCCGCAGGTACCGTTCCCCGTCACCGCGCCTGCGCAGGCAGCCCGCCAGGAACCAGTTCATCACCGGCCAGACCGGTCCGCGCCAGTACTGCCGGGGTTTGAGGCCCTCATAAGTGGTGGAGGTTGATGCCGGCAGCGGGAAGGCCAGGCGCGGGTCGCCTGTCCAGTCCGGTCCTTCGAAGATGTCCAGCTGCCGCCGCAACAGGGAGTCATCCGCCGTGGAGATGAGCGGGGCGAACCCGGCCATCGTGGGCAACCCGATCCATTCACCGGCCAGCACATCGCGGTCCCGCGCCAGCCCGGTTTGGTCATCCACGGTGGCGTCCACGCCCTCCCGGAACTCCACCGCCCACTCCCGCAACCGGGCCACATCCCCGCGCAGGCCGATGTGTTCAGCCAACACGGCCAGGTCCTCGTTGGCCGCGGCGAAGATCGCCGACATGAAGACGTCCTTGACCTGGAAGTCCATCACTTCCGGCAGCCGGGCGTCGTCAAACCGGACGCCGGCCATCTGCTGCACCAGCCAGAGGTAGCGGCTGTATTCCTCGTCGCTGGGCCGCTGGCTCCGGTCGGTGACCTTTTGCGTGTCCGTCCGGACAAAGGGCTCCATCGGCCCGGGATGGACCCTGGAGTATGGTCCGTCGAACCGCGGCGAGTTATCCATGCCGGACTCCCAGCCATGGTAGATCGTGAGCAGGCCCGAGCCGTCGCCACCGCGGCTGGTGCGCAGCCACGCATGCCAGCGGATCCACTGGGACAGCGTCCGCCGGGTGAACTCTTCGGCGAGCCGGGCGTCCTCGCCGCCCGCCGCCGTCGCGCGCTCCACGATGCGGCGCAGCAGCGTCGCGTGGACGGGCGGCTGGCAGATGCCGCTGGACTGCACCCCCTCGGGCGATGCTCCGCGCGTTCCCCACCGCTCCACGTCCGGGAAGTAGCCGGGGACGTCGGAGAACACGATGTGCGGAATCATCCCGCTTTTCCACTGCGCCGCGAGAAGGTAGTCCAGCTCCTGCAGCGCCCGGGCCACGCTCACCGTGGACAGGCCGGTGGCCACGAAGGCCGCGTCCCAGCTCCACATGTGCGGATAGAGATTCGGCGCGGCGGTGACCATGGTGCCCAGGTCATTGGCGGCCAGGACATCCCTGGCCCGCTGCCTCATGTCCGCCAGGTCCCGAAGCGGAAAACCAGTCGCGTCCGCTTCGGCGCTCACGCCGTCAGCCCCAACTGGGTTTCCGTGTCGAAAAAGCGGAGGGCGCTTTGCTCGAAACGCAGTCCCACCGTGTCCCCCGCCGAAACCCGCGCTGTTGAGGGAACCTGGACCTTGACGGTCTGCCCACCCAGGTCCACGGTCAGCAAGGTGGCGTGTCCGAGCGGTTCCACCACCTCCACGGCCGCATCCAGGGAACCCTCCGCGCCCCGCTGCTCCAGCGAAATGTTCTCGGCCCGGATGCCCACCATGACCGCCGTGCCGCCGGTACGGGCCGCTGCCCGGGCCAGGAATTCGGGCGCCGCGATGCTCTGGCCGCCCACTTCCAGGCCACCTTGCGGGGTGATCCGGCCGTCCAGGAAATTCATGGGCGGGGATCCGATGAAACCGCCCACAAAGCGGTCGGCCGGCTCCTCGTACACCGTGATCGGGTGGCCGAGCTGGGCGATCTGGCCCTTCTTCATCACCGCCACCCGGTCCGAGAGGCTCATCGCCTCCACCTGGTCGTGGGTGACGTACAGCGTGGTGGAACCGAGCTGCTGGACGATCTTCTTCAACTCGGCGCGGAAGTCGAGGCGAAGAAGGGCATCCAGGTTGGACAGGGGCTCATCCATCAGCAGCACATCGGCGTCCATGACAATGGCCCGGGCCACGGCGACACGCTGCCGCTGGCCGCCGGAGAGGTTGGCGGGGTAGCGGTCCAGGTACGGGCTCAGCTGCAGCAGGTCCGCCGCCCATTTCACCTTCCGCTCCAGCTCTTCCCGGGGGACCTTCTTCATCATCAGCCCAAACGCGATGTTGGTGCGGACGTTCCGGTGCGGGAAGACGGCGTAGGACTGGAAGACCATGGACAGGTTGCGGTCCTGCGGGGGCAGGTAGGTCACGTCCCTCCCGCCGATGGAGATGCTGCCCTGGTCCGGGAAGTCCAGGCCCGCCACCATGCGCAGCAGGGTGGTCTTCCCGCAGCCGGAGGGTCCCAGCAGCACCATGAACTCGCCCTCGGCAACCTCGAGGGAGACGTTGTTCGTGGCCAGCTCGGTGCTGCCCGGGTAGGTCTTGTGCAGACCCTTGATGGAGATGTCAGCCATGGGACGGCCTCTCTGGGACGCAATCAGCGGATGGTGGAGCCCCACATGTTGGTGAGGTAGCGGCGCATGAAGAAGATGAAGACCAGGGCCGGGACCACCAGCAGGAAGCCGCCGGCGAAGCGGTAGGCAAGTGGCGATTCGGCGAGGGAGCTGAGGACCTGGGCAGGGAGGGTGCGCTGGTTCAGGGTCAGGATCGACGCGCCCAGGACCTCGTTCCAGGACATGACGAACGTGAAGATCGAGGCCGCCGCGATGCCGGGTATGGCCATGGGCAGCACCACTTTGAGGAAGGCCTGCACCGGGCTGCAGCCGAAGATCCGCGCCGCTTCCTCCACGTCCCGCGGAACACCGAGGAACACCGAGGCCGTAATCAGGATGGTGGTGGGCAGGGCCAGCGCCGAGTGGAGCAGGACGACGGCGAGCGCACTGTCGTACAGCCCCGTCTGCAGGAAGAGCTGGGCCAGCGGCACGGACAGCACCACGATCGGCAGGGCGCGGGTGAACAGCAGGAAGAGCTGGTACGGCTCCCTGCCCCGGAAGGCAAAGCGCGCCACGGCGTATCCTGCCGGAACGCCGATGAGCAGCGACAGCACAAGCGTGAACACGCCCACCTGGACGGAGTTGATGAGGCCGCCCAGGATGCCGGTGGACTGCAGGAAGGTCTGCATGGTCTCGGTGGAGAAGTTGTCCGGGATGAAGCTGAGCGGGAACTTCTGCAGCGATTGCCGGCTGGACATCGCGGCCAGGGCGATCAGGTAGATGGGCAGTGCCATGAAGAGCGTGATCAGGATGCAGGCCACCTGGAGGAGCACCCGGTTGCGGCGCTGCCGGGCCAGGGGCCGGCGGTCCACCGCGGGTTCGGGCCGGTCGGCACCGGCAGTGGTCCTGGCCGTCGTTGCATGGCTCATCGCGCCGCCTCCGTCTGGTCCCTCAGGAGTTTCAGGTAGCCCACGGCCGTGACCATGGAGACGAACATGACCACCAGCGCCAGCGCCGATGCCACGTTGGGATCCTGCAGGCCTGTGTACCAGCGGTAGGTCTCGCCCACCACCAGCGGAAAGTTCTGGCCGGTGAGGGCAAGGGCAACGGCGAATGTCTGGAAGGCCAGGATGGTCCTCAGGATCAACGCTGTTTGCAGGCTGGGACGCAGCAGCGGCAGGGTCACGTGCCACAGCCGGTTCCAGAAGCTGGCCCCGAAGACCCCGGCAGCTTCCTCGTAATCCTTGGGAATGGACTGCAGGCCGGCCACGACAATCACGAACACCAGCGACGTGGCACGCCACACCTCCGCAATGAGCACCGCCGCGAACATGGAGGGGTAGTTGTCATAGGCGAGCCAGGAGACGGGCTGCTGGCCCATGGATGCAAGGAGCGAGTTGAGGTAGCCGCGGTCCGTGAAGACCGTCAGCCACACCAGGCCGGCGGCGAGGTCGCTGACCGCGAGCGGGATGGCCCAGATGTAGAAGTAGGCAGACGCCCCCCGGGGCTTGGCCCGGATCAGCAGGGCCATCGCCAGGGCGAGGACGAACTGGATGGGGATCATCACCACGATGAGCAGGAGGGTGTTGCCCACCGAGGACCAGAAGTACGGGTCTTGGGACATCCGGGTGAAGTTGGCCGTCGTCAAGCCTTCGGGGCCGCCGAATGCCTGCAGGACGCCGCTGACCATCGGCCAGCCAAAGAGCAGCGTCATGAACACGATCGACGGGGCGATCAGGAGCAGGGCCGCGGAGCTTCCCCTCCTCCTGGGGGCACGGACCTTGGGCCCCGCAGGGGGAACGTGCGGCCTGGCTGCCGCCGGCGCGTCCGGTGCGGCCATCACGCGACCTTGCAGGGGGATGTCTTGGGATCCGGCGCCCAGCACGGGACGTTGAGGGTGTCCATGATCTTGGCCAGTTCCGCGCCCTGCTTGTCCAGCGTGGCCTTGACGTCCGAGTTGTTCAGGCAGATCTCCTGGAAGCAGTTCTTGAACAGCTGGGAGACCTGGGGGTCCTTGTCGCCCAGGCCCACGGGCGGCAGGGCGAGCAGGGCGTCGGAAGCCTCCTGCTGCGCCTTGACGGCCTTCGCTTCAAGGGCGATGCCGCCTGGCAGGTCGCCGCCGATGTCCGTCTTCACCACAGGGAAGAATGCGTTGGATTTCAGTGTCTCGATCTGCGCCTCGGGCTTGGACAGGGCCTTGATGAGCTCAAAGGCTTTGTCCTTCTCCGGGGAACCCTTCGGCACTGCCATGCCACCCACGATCAGGAGGTAGCCCCTGCCCTTGGGCCCGGACGGGGCCGGAACCATCTGCCAGTCGTCCGGCTTGTCCTTGACGGCCGTGATGAGGCGCGCCACGTGGTCCCAGGCCACCAGGACCTCGCCGTTGGCCAGCGGTTCCTGCATGAAGTCGTAGTTGGTGGACGCCGGATTCGTGTTGGCCCAAAGCTCGCGCATGTACGTCCAGGCGCTGACGGCGTCCTGGTTGCGGAAGGTGGTGATTTGCCCGCCCGTGAAGCTGGGCAGCAGGAAGCCCTGGTAGAAGCGGTGGTGGAGTCCCTTGGGGCCGGCGGGAAGGCCGAAGACGGGCCGGCCGTTGGCGTCCTTGGCCGCCTTGGCCCACGCAAGGTACTGGTCGTAGGTGAGCTTGTTGACGTCAGCTCCCGACGGCAGCCACTGCAGCGCCTTCTTGTTGATGGCCAGCACGTAGGTGGCCTGGATCCAGGGGATGTACCGGGGGACGTCGGTGCCCAGCTTGGCCAGCTCGGTCACATCCTTGGAGTAGCCCGCCGAGGAGAGGTCGTTCATGAGCGAGCTGAGATCCTCAAGCTGCGAGGCGAAGGGGGCCAGGTCACCGTGCAGTCCGCCTGCGATTCCCACCTCGACTTTCCCCGCTGCCAGCTGGGATTTCAGCGTGGTGTTGAATACGCCCGTGTCAACGGGGTTGTAGGCCACGCTGATGTCCCCCGCGAATTTCTTGAGCGTGGCCTCGTACTTCTGGCGTTCCTCCACCGGGGAGAACTGCGTGGAGAGGAAGCTGACCGAACCCTTGCCTCCGCTCCCGCTGGTATTCACCCCGCAGGCTGCAAGGACCGGACCGGCCGCCAAAACCGTCAGGCCCCCCTTCAGCAATGCTCGCCGGCTGACGTCGTGGTGGGCGGAAACGGACATTAGAGCCTCCTGGGGTGAAGGGCTGCTAGGTATTTTGTCTGATGATCGATCATAATTGTGTGATACAGATCGCGTCAATGATGGACGGGCCATACCCGCGCCCGCAGTGGAAAGGAAGCCTGCCGCATGACGGAGCAGAGGACGCTGGTGGGCGAGACCGCCCAGCCGTCGCCGGGGCCGGCCACCAGCGCCGGGCATCTTCTCCAGCTCCTGCGCTCCAACACCGCGGGGTACAGCCGGGCGGACCTGCTGGAGATCACCGGAATGGCGCGATCCACCCTCTACGAGCGGCTCGATGCACTTTTCGCGGCGGGCCTTGTCTACGAGTCCACTCCCCTGCGCGCCCAGCGGGGCCGGCCGCCCCGCTCCCTCCGGTTCGATGACCGCGACAAGCTGGTGGTGTGCCTGGAAATCGGCCATACGCACGCCGGAATCCATCTCCTGTCCCTGAGCAGGGAGGTGGTGGCTTCCGTCCGCATCCCTGTGGAGATCGGGAATGCGCAGGAGGTGGTGGTGGACCAGGTGGTGGGTGAGGCGCTGCGGCTGCTGGACGGCCGGCAACCCGTAGGGGCAGGAGTGGGACTGCCCGCCCCCGTTGACCCCCTCCACCGCCTGGGCCTGGAGCGGACCGTCCTTGCCCATTGGGACCTGCAGCTTTTGCAGGAGGCCATGGAATCCAGGCTCGACTGCCCGGTCCTGCTGGAAAACGACACCCGGTCAATGGCGGTGGGGGAGGTCCGCGGCCCGCTCGACTCCCTCGTCGCGGTGAAGGTCAGCACCGGGATCGGCTCCGGCATCATTGTCCGGGGCTCGTTGGTGCGCGGCGCCCACGGGGCCGCCGGTGACATCGGGCATGTGCGCATCCCGGAAGCCGCCGGCTGCCGGTGCCGGTGCGGCAGGGACGGCTGCCTGGCGGCGGTGGCCTCCGGGCGCGCGCTGCTTGCCGCCCCGCAATTTGCGCATTACGGGTCGCTGCGGCGGCTCGTTGACGCGGCCGACGACGATCCGGACGTCCGTGCCGCAGTCGCAGACGCCGGAAGGGTGCTCGGACGCGTCCTCGCCGCCATCGTGGGAACGCTGAACCCCGGCCGGGTGGCGGTGGGCGGGCTGGTGGGGGTCCTCCCTGGTTTCCTGCAGGCCTGCCGGCAGCAAATCCTGGCCGATGCCTTCGAACCCTCGCTGGTGGATCTGGAGATCGTCCCTGCTGACAGCCGGAAGGCCACCGCAGTGGGCCTGTGCCGGCTGGTGGAGGAGAGCCTCTACGCGCCGGAGCGGGTGGAACAGCTGCTGGCGCAACGCGCCGGCTGAGAGCGCCGGTTGATCCGGCCGGCCACCGCGGGTGGTGAGGTCGGGCACCAACGTGGCCGCCCGCCGTCGTGCGTTGCTACGCTGGGATCCAAGGCTCCACCCCGAGCCTCCGGACGACGGTTCAGTACCCGGCACGCGACAAGACTGGCCAAAGGATCTGGTCATGGCGTGGTTAATCCTTCTTCTTTCCGGCGCGCTGGAGGCCGTCTGGGCAGCCGCCCTGCACAACGCCTCCCGGGCTTCCGGCCGCCGGCGCGTGGCCCCTGCCGCCCTGTTCCTTGTGGCCGTTGCCGCCAGCACCGGCGGACTGGCCGTGGCCATGCAGTCCATTCCCACCGGCACTGCCTACGCGGTTTGGGTGGGGGTGGGCGTGGTCCTGACCTCCGCCTATGCGATGGCCAGCAAGGTTGAACGTCCGACGGCGGCGCGCCTGCTGCTGCTGTCCGGCATCGCCGCGTGCGTGGTTGGCCTGAAGGTGGTGGCGTGATGATGAAGCGCCCGTTTCCCTGGCTGGTGCTCCTGGCCTCCGCTGTCCTGGAAGCCGTGTGGGCCACGGCGCTGGGCTTGTCCGACGGTTTCAGCAGGCCGCTGCCCACGCTCGTCTTCGCCGTCACGGCCGCCCTGAGCATGCTGGGCCTGGGCATGTCCATCCGCAGCATTCCGCTCGGCACCGCCTACGCCATCTGGGTGGGCATTGGCGCCGCATTGACGGTGGGCTGGGCGATGGCCACCGGGGTGGAACCGTTCAGCGTGGTGAAACTGCTGTTCATCGCAGGCATCGTGGGCTGCGCGGCCGGCCTCAAGGCGCTGCCGGCCAGGGACCACGCCGCCGCTGACTATCCCGTGGAGTCGAGCCGCCGCTGATCCCGGCGGTTAGGCTTTTGCCATGGACTCCCCCGAGATCACTGACGCCTTGGACGCCCTGCGGCACCGGGTAGCGCCCGGAACGCGGACCATCCTGGGCATCGCCGGGGCGCCGGGCTCCGGGAAGTCCACCTTTGCCGCCTGGCTGCAGGAGCAGTTCGGCCCGGGAATGTCGGTTGTGGTTCCCATGGACGGTTTTCACCTGGGCAACGCCATCATCGAGGGGACCCCGCTGCGGCAGCGTAAAGGCGCCATTGATACGTTCGACGCCGGCGGATACCTTTCGCTGCTGCGCCGCCTGGTGCGCCGGGACGAGGCCGTCGTCTACGCACCGGAGTTCCGCCGCGCCCTGGACGAGCCGGTGGCGGCTTCCATTGCCGTGCCGGCGGACGTCCCGCTGGTCATCACGGAGGGCAACTACCTGCTGGCGGACCAGGAACCGTGGAAGGAGGTACGGGCGCAACTGGACCAGGTCTGGTTCCTCGAGACCCCGCCCGCGCTGCGGCTGCAGCGGCTGGTGGACCGGCACGTATCCTTCGGGATGGACCGGGAGGCTGCGGTGGCCTGGGCCGGCGGACCCGATGAAGCAAATGCCCGGCTGATCCAGGCCACCCGCCCGGCCGCGGACCGCATCATCCCCTGGCTTTAGACAACCACTTCCAAGTGCAGGAAACGAACAGGAGCACCCATGGCAAACGCACCCACCGACCGCCGCGGCACCGTCCAGCTTGGCGACGGCCTGGCCGTCAGCCCCCTTGGATTCGGGGGCATGGCCCTTACCCCCGTATACGGCGAGGTTGACCCCGCCGAGGCACTGCGGACACTGCATCACGCCGTTGACGCCGGCGTCAGCTTCATCGACACCGCGGACATCTACGGCGGCGGCAGCAACGAGGAACTGATTTCCCGGCTGCTCAAGGACCGGCGGGGCGAGGTCCAGCTGGCCACCAAGTTCGCGCTGGTGGGCACGCCGACTGACGGCTACACGGACATCCGTGGCGACGCCGGGTACGTGCACCAGGCGGTGGAGCGGAGCCTGCAGCGGCTGGGCACCGACGCCATCGACCTGTACTACATGCACCGCCGGGACGTCAGGGTGCCCATCGAGGAAACCGTGGGCGCCATGGCGGAACTGGTCCAGCAGGGCAAGGTCAAGCACCTGGGCCTGTCAGAAGTGACGGCGCAGGAGCTGCAGGACGCGGCAGCGGTCCACCCGATCGCCGCGGTCCAGAGCGAATGGTCCATCTGGAGCCGGGACGTGGAACGCAATGTTGTTCCCGCCGCAGCCGCCCTGGGAGTGGGATTCGTCCCCTACTCGCCGCTGGGCCGCGGATTCCTCACCGGAACCGTCGATACCGCAAGCCTGGGCGAGAAGGACTTCCGGCGGAACATCCCCCGCTTTGCGCCGGACGCCGCAAGCGCCAACCAGGCGGTGGTGGACGCCGTCCGGGCCGTGGCGGACCAGCTGGCCGCCACGCCGGCGCAGGTGGCCCTGGCCTGGCTGCTCGCCCAGGGCAAGCGGCTCGGCCTGCCGGTCGTCCCCATTCCCGGCACCCGCAAGGCCGCACGCATCGACGAAAACCTTGGCGCGCTTGCCCTGGACCTCACCCCGGCGCACCTGGAGGCCCTCGACGCAGCGTCGGACGCCGTCGTCGGCTCCCGTTCAGCGGACCCCGCCTGGGTGTCCGAAGGCCGGGAATAAAGCCGCTCTCCAAAAACCCGTCCCTCACCCAACCCAAGGAGCCCCATGCCTGCCATCGTCCACTTCGAAGTCCAGATCGACCCCGCCCACCGCGAGAACGCCGCGAAGTACCTGTCCGAAACGCTGGCCGCCACCCGGGCGTGGCCCGGCAACCAGGGCATCGAAGCGCTGGTGGATGACGCCGACCCCTGCCACATCCTGGTGGTGGAAACCTGGGCCACCACGCAGGACCATGACGACTACGCGGCCTGGCGGAGAACACCGGAAGGCAAGAGCGCGCTGCATGAGGTCCTGGCCGCGCCGCCATCCAAGCAGGTCTACTCGACCACCCTGCCGCTGGACCTGTAGCCCGTGGCTGGAACAAAGCCCATGGAATCACTTCGCTACGACCTGCCGGCCCTGACCATCCGCAGCATCTCCGTCAGTGCGATGGACAACAACGTGTACCTGCTGACCGCCAAGGAAAGCGGGGCACAGCTGCTGATTGACGCCGCTGACGATCTCCCTGCCATCCAGCAGCTGCTCGCGGACGGCGCTGCGGACACATCGGCCACTCCGCGCCTGGCGCTGGTCGCAACCACGCACCAGCACTGGGACCATGTCCGGGCGCTCAAGGGGCTGGTGGAGGCCACCGGCGCGCGGACAGCCGCCGGAGCGGACGACGCCGATGCGTTGCCGGTTCCCGTGGACGTGCGGCTTGGCCACGGGGACGTCGGCAATTTCGACGGCTTCGACGTGACCGCCGTGCACCTGCGCGGGCACACGCCCGGCTCGATCGCTTTTGTCTACCAGGATCCGGACGGCCCCGCCCACATCTTCTCCGGCGACTCGCTGTTCCCGGGCGGAGTGGGCAACACGCAGAAGGATCCCGGCCGGTTCACCCAGCTCCTGTCCGATGTCACGGAGCGGCTGTTCAATGCCTACCCGGACAGCGCCGTGGTGCACCCGGGGCACGGCAAGCCCACCACGCTGGGCGCCGAGCGGCCGCATCTGGAAGAGTGGCGCGCCCGCGGCTGGTAGGTACGTCAAATACAAAAAAGGCGGGCTCAACCGTGTGGTTGAGCCCGCCATTTTCATTGGCTAGTTCATTGGCTAGCGGCCGCGGCGTTCGTTCGACGCCGGGGCGGACGCGCGGCGCGGGCCGCTGCGGGCCGGACGGCCGGAGCCGCCGCCATTGCCTGCACTGTAGGAGCCGCCTGAGGTTCCACCGGTGTTGGAGGACCAGACAGCCTTGCTGCCGCCGGTTGCACCCGCACCTGAGCGCTGGCCGGATGCCCCCGCTGCTGCACGCTGGCCGGTTGCGGGACGGCCGCTGCGCTGGCCGCCGCCGGCGGGCCGTCCGCCTGAAGCCGGACGGCCGGTGCCGCCGCGCGGTGCGTCGCTGCGGGTGATCCGGGAATCGCCCCGGCCCTCTGCTGCACGGCCGTCCGAACCGCGGCCGGCCGATGAGCGGCCACCTGCTGCGGGGACGTCGTTGCGGTGGGTCGAAGCGGTACCACGGCCACGGGCGTTGCGGCGGGCAGCGGCTGCTGCCACCGCGCGGTCCTCATTTTGCTCGGCATTGCGGTCGAATGCCGCGCGGGCTTCCGTGCGGCCCTCGAAGGCCACGGCCCGGCGCTCGGCGCGGGGAACATCGGTGCGGGCCGGTTCGGCCGAAACCTTGCCGCGTCCGCCCCGGCCGCCGCGCCCACCGGCAGACGGTGCAGCCTGGCGGCGTGCACGCTTGCGCTCAGCATTGGCACCGGTGGAGGTGCCGCCGCCCTGGCGGGGAGCCTTGGCGGCCATCAGAGCGGCGCGGGTGCGGGGGTCGACCTTGTCGGCGATCTCGCCCACCAGGTCGGCCACGAGCGGGGAGTTTGCCGTGACGCGCTCAAAGTTCACGTCGACGCCGGCAGCCTTCATGAGCTTCTTGACGTCGGACTGCTGCTCCGGGAGGGTCAGCGTGACCACGGTGCCGTCGGAGCCGGCACGCGCGGTGCGGCCGGAACGGTGCAGGTACGCCTTGTGCTCGGTGGGCGGGTCCACGTGGATGACCAGTTCGACGTCGTCGACGTGGACACCGCGGGCAGCGACGTCGGTGGCCACCAGGACGCGGACGTCGCCGTTGGAGAACTCGGCGAGGTTGCGGTCGCGGGCGTTCTGCGACAGGTTGCCGTGCAGGTCGACGGCGGGGATGCCGGCGTCGGTCAAGGTCTTGGCCAGCTTGCGGGCGTGGTGCTTGGTCCGCATGAACAGGACGCGGCGGCCGGCACCCGAAGCGAGCTCAACGATCAGCTGCTTCTTGACGGTCTGGTCGTTGACCACCAGCACGTGGTGCTCCATGGTGGTCACCGCGGCCTGCGGGTCGTCCACAGAGTGGGTGAGCGGGTTGGACAGGTAGCGCTGGACGATCTTGTCCACGCCGTTGTCCAGGGTGGCGGAGAAGAGCAGGCGCTGGCCCTGGCTGGGGGTCATGTCCATGAGCTTCTTGACCACGGGCAGGAAGCCGAGGTCGGCCATGTGGTCGGCCTCGTCCAGGACCGTGATCTCCACTGCCTCCAGGGTCAGGATGCGCTGGCGGATCAGGTCCTCCAGGCGGCCCGGGCAGGCGATGACGATGTCGACGCCGGCACGCAGCGCCTTTTCCTGGCGGGCCTGGGAGATGCCGCCGTAGATCACGGTGGTGTTCAGGCCGGCGGCCTTGGCCAGCGGCTCGATGGTGGCGTTGATCTGGGTTGCCAGTTCACGGGTGGGTGCCAGGACCAGGCCCATGGGGCGGCCGGGTTTGCGGAAGTGCTTGGCTTCCCGCTCAGCGAGTCTTGCTACAAGCGGGATGGCGAAAGCGATGGTCTTGCCGGATCCGGTCCGGCCGCGGCCCAGGACGTCACGACCGGACAGCGTGTCCGGAAGGGTCTTCACCTGGATGGGGAACGGTTCAACAATTCCCTGGGCGGAAAGGGTGTCTGCAAGGGCCTTGGGAGTACCGAGGGCAGCAAAAGTTGTCATGTAGTTTTTACGGTCTTTCAGGCGGTATCCATGCGGATATCGGCCCCCGATGCCGGTTGGACCAGGGGTTCGCCGAAGAAAAGTCAGGTGATCAACCGTGCCGCTGCAAATAAGGACAGCCGGCAGGGACCAAATGGAACGCGTTCATCGACGCAGGATGTGCCTCTCACATGAAGAAAGCCCACTCCCTGGAAAGGTTCTCCAGATCAGGAGCAGGCGGCATCACTGCACATCAAGTTCCTCCAGTCTAGCACCCCGCTGCCCTGTACCCGACCCCGGCGTTGCCTTCGGGGCTCCGGCGGGGCACTGTTGAGGCATGAGCGAACAGCCGGGCCGGCGCCAGGAGACGCAGCACGAGGAGACCCACCGGCATCACGGGAACGACGGCGGCGGCGCGCCGGAAGGGGGCGGCGGCGGCATCGATCCCGCAGCGGCATGGGACGAGCGGTACCGCACCAAGGCGCGGCTTTGGAGCGGAAAGCCGAACCCGCAGCTGGTCCGGGAAGCCGGCGGACTTCGTCCGGGCAAGGCGCTGGAACTGGGATGCGGCGAAGGAGCCGACGCCATTTGGCTTGCCCAGCAGGGCTGGTCCGTGACCGCCGTCGACGTTTCCGCCGTCGCCCTGGAACGGGCGCATTCCCACGAACTGGCGGAACTGGCGCGGGAAAGCGTACGCGCGTCCAATGGCGACATCGCCAGCCGGATCACCTGGCAACTGGCGGACCTGACGCAGTGGCAACCCGGCACTTCCTATGACCTGGTGACGTCCCAGTTCCTGCATTCCCAGGAACTGGACTGGCGGATCCCGCTGCGCACGGCTGCCTCCGCCGTCAAGCCCGGCGGAACCCTGCTGGTGGTGGGCCACCACCCGGACCGGCTGCCGCCCTGGGGCAACGACCACCACCAGCACCTGGACATGTTCTACACGGGTGATGACGTGGTCCGCGAACTGAAGCTCAACGGCCCCGGGTGGCAGATCGAGGTCCTCACCAGCAGGGAGCGGCCGGTGACCGGGCCGGAGGGGCAGGAGGCGACCATTGCCGACGTCGTCCTGCGCGCCACCCGCCTGCCCTAGTTCCCCGCGGGCTTCCCGGCGGTGACGCGGGGTGCCACCAGTGCCGCGGCGACGCCGATGGCCGCGGTGAAGGCGAAGACGCCCGCGAAGGACTGGGCCGCCGTCGTAAAGGCTGCGAAGACGAGCCCTGTGGTGGCGAGCGACAATGCCCCGCCGAGGGAATCGGAGATGGACATGGCGGAGCTGTTGAAGCCTTCGTTCTCGTTGGTGGACAGCGCCAGGGTCATCACGCTCAGGCGCGGGTAGAGCAGGCCCATGCCGCCGCCCGCCAGGACCCAGCCGGCGATGGCGACGGCGGCCGGCCAGTGCAGCGCGGTGGTGGCCAGGGCCAGGAGCACGGCCGCCAGGACCATGAGCGACCCCACCCGGACGGCGCGGAGATCCGGGAGCCGGGAGCCCAGCCGGCCCTGGACAGCGGCGGCACCGGCCCAGGCCAGCGCACCCCCGGTGAGGGTCAGGCCCGCCAGGGTGGGCGGGAATTCGTACCGGTCGATCAGCAGGTAGGGCAGATAGACCTCGGCGCCGAAGAACGACGCCGAGGCGAGGCCCCGCGCCAGGATCACGCTCGGCAGCCCGCGGCGGGCTGTGAGGGTACCGGCGGGCACCAGGGGCCGGACAGCCACCAAGGCAAGGACGACGGCGGCGGACGCCAGGAGTGCCGTGGCGGCGGGAAAAGCGGGGATGCTGACGTCGGCGGAAAGGTTCAGGCCCAGCACGGCGAGCGCGGCCAGCGCCGCCCACCCCAGGCGTCCGGGGGCCCAGGGCGGAGCAGTGTTATCCGGCGCTCCTGTCTTTTCGCGCTCTGCAAGCCCCCGCAGTACCGGGGCGATCATTGCCAGCGCCGGAATGACCAGGCCAACCACACCCAGAAACACCCAGTGCCAGCTGAAGACCTGGGCCACGACGCCGGCGGCGAAGGGCCCCACCAGCGAGGGAACCACCCAGGCGGCCGAGAATGCGGCGAAGATCCTGGGGTGCAGCGGCCCGGGAAAGAACCGCGCCACCAGCACGTAAAGCGCCACGGTGAGGGCGCCGCCGCCGAGCCCCTGGACCAGCCGGCCGGCAACCAGCACGGGCATGGAGCTTGAGGTGCCCGCGATCAGCAGGCCGGCCACGAACAGTGCCACGGAGGTGTAGAGCGGCATGGCCGGGCCGCGGCGGTCGGACCAGTTGCCCGCGCCCACCATGCCGATCACGCCGGTTGCCAGGGGTCCCGCAAAGGCCAGGGCGTAGAGGCTTCCGCCGTTCAGTTCCCGGCTGACCAGGGGCATGATGGTGGTCACGGCAAGGGATTCGAAGGCGGCCAGGAACACCAGGGCGCAGGTGCCGATGGTGACCCAGAAGTACGGGGGCCGGAAGATCCCGGTGGCGGGATGGGCGGCCGGGAGGGTGGAGTCGCGCACAGCGTTCCCTAGCCCACGTACCGGTCCCGGCCGGAGCGGTAGCCGAAGACCGCCGCGAGCAGGCCGACCACCATGAACAGGACTCCGGCGGGAATGAAGGACCCGGTGGCCTGGTGCAGCTGGCCCACCATGAGGGTTCCCGTGGAGCCCACCCCGTAGCCAACACCCTGCATCATGCCCGAAAGATGGGCGGCGGTATGCCCGTCGCGCGTGCGGAGCATGATCAGGGTCAGCGCGCAGGCGGTAAGGCTTCCCTGCCCCAGCCCCAGCAGCCCGGCCCACACCCAGACCAGGTCCAGCGGGCCCAGGATGCTCAGCACGAACCCGCTGCCGGTCATCAGCGCCACCACCGTGTTGATGGCGCGCTGGTCCCGGAACCTGGCGGCCAGTGCGGGGGCGAACAGGGAACCCAGCATCTGCAGCACGATGCACACGGCAACGACCAGCCCCGCGGTGGCCCCGTCAACACCCCTCTCGCGGAGGATGGGGGCCATCCAGGCGAAGCCGCTGAAGGACATCATGGCCTGCAGCACCATGAAGATGGTCACCTGCCAGGCAACGGGTGAGCGCCACACGTTGACCCCGTCCCTGACCGCCTGGTGCCGGACGGTCCCCTGCCGAACGGCCACGGGAAGGAACAACAGAAGGACGACGGCGGCGGGCACCGCCCAGACCCACAGCGCCCTGGTCCACTCCCCCGTCGCGGTGTAGACCGGGTAGGTAAAGCCGGCACCGAGCGCGGCGGAGGCGCAAATCGCGGTGGTGTAGAGGCCGCCCATAAGTCCCAGCCGGTGCGGGAAGTCGCGCTTCACCAGGCCCGGAAGAAGCACGTTGCACAATGCGATGGCCGCGCCGCAGGCTGCCGTGCCCACCAGGAGGGCAGGCAGGTGGCCGGCGCCGCCCAGGGCAGCACCGGTGTCCACTGGCCGCAGCAGCAGCCCCGCGGTCAGCAGGGCCATGGCCCCCAGCAGCACCCGCTCCGCACCGAACCGGCGGGCCAGGACCGGCGCAAGCGGCGCGAACACCCCCAGCAGGGTGACGGGAACGGTGGTCAGCACCACCACGGACCAACCCGGCAGCGCTGCCTGCGAGGTCACCTCCGGAAGGACCGCGGAAAGGCTGGAAAAGACGCTGCGCAGGTTCAGTCCGATCAGGACCAGGCACACCCCCAGATAGGCAAGGGCACGGCGGCTGCCCACCCGGGTGGGCTCCGCTGCCGGAAGCTCATCGATTTCTGCGTCCACGAGCGTGCTGGTGTCCACCACGCTGCTGCCTGTCCGGGCCCTTCCCCGGGCGTCGCCGGAGGCATCCCCCCGCCGCTGCTTCTTCGCTTCGGCATTCGTTGCGTCCGTCATGCGCCCATTCTTGCAGGGAAGCGCCGCCGGGAGTTTTCCACATACGACGCCGGGTACCTTCCCGCACCCCCTGCAGCTTCATAGGTTGTAAGCAGCCGCAGGCCGGCAAATGGCTGGACCAACAAGCCGCACCAACTTGAGGGAGCATCATGGAAACGACGCCATCACAGGACCCCCACCCTCCCCTGCCCCCGGGCGTGCACGGCAATGGAGGGCCAGGCAACGGAGGAACAGGAAATGCAGGGCCAGGCAACAAGGGAACGAACAGCCTGGTCCTGGCGATTCTTGCCCCAGCGAGCATGTTCCTCACCGGGCCGCTGTCCATGTTCGCCATGTTGATGACCTACCCGGACGAAGGGCCGTCCCCAAGGCCGTGGGTAACCCCCATGGTGCTGTTCAGCCTGCCTCTCCTCTTCGCCGTACTGGCGCTGCGGCTGGCACTGCCTGCCCTGAAGGGGTCCCCGCGGGGATCGGGCAACTGGTCTGCCGCGGCAGTTTCCCTCTGCATCTGCGGCCTGGTCTTCGCCCTGGCCTTGGGCCCGGCACTCGACGCTATTGGCCTGTTCTGACCGCCCTGATCTTCCGCTGCCCCCGCGGCGCTATTCTGGAAGGGATGAGCGAATCCCCTGAAAACCCCCAGCAGCCGCATGTCCCCAGGCCCGTTACGCCCGGGACCCAGGCCTCCTTTGGCACCTACGGCGGCCGGCCTGTCAGCTTCGTGCGCCGCGGCACCAGGCTGCAGGGCCGGCGGCAGGCTGCCTGGGCAGAGCACGCCGAGCGCTGGGCCGTCAACGTTCCACGTCACGTGGCCAACACCTCGGTCCACCCCGACTACACCTTCGACGCCGCCGCAGAGTTCGGCCGGGAGGCCCCGCTTATCGTCGAAATCGGCTCCGGCCTTGGCGACGCCATCTGCCATGCGGCCGAACAGAACCCGGACACCAACTTCCTGGCCGTCGAGGTCTACACTCCGGGCTTGGCCAACACGATCATCAAGATCAACAGCCGCGGCCTGGACAACGTCCGGGTGGTGGAGGCAAATGCCCCGGAGGTGCTGGCCACCATGCTGCCCGAAGGCTCGGTCAGCGAACTGTGGGTCTTTTTCCCCGATCCCTGGCATAAGTCGCGGCATCACAAACGCCGGCTCATCCAGCCGGAGTTCGCCAAGCTGGCGGCCCGGGCGCTGAAGCCCGGCGGCCTGTTCCGGATCGCCACCGACTGGTCCAACTATGCCGTCCACGTCCGGGACGTCATGGCAGGCTCAGCGGACTTCGAGAACCTGCACACCGGCGAGCGCCGCGGACCCGAAAGCCCGCTCACCCAGGTGTGGCAGTCCGGCGTCGAATCGGTGGTGGGCGGCGCCCCCGTCCGCGAGGGACGCGCACCGGTGAGCACGGAGCACACCGGTCCCAACGAAGGCGTGGATGAAACGGGCGGCTGGGCTCCCCGCTTCGAGGGCAGGATCCGGACCAGCTTCGAGTCGAAGGCCCACGAGGCAGGCCGCCTGATCTTCGATCTCTGCTACCGCCGCCGCTGAGGGGTGCCGGGCGGCGGTCAGGCCACGCTGATCGAGGCCACGATCTCCTTGAGCATGTCCAGCCGGGGTTCGGCCTCCGGGTTCAGGTAGGGCCAGATGACCACCACGCCAATGAACCGCCCGCTTTCCCACACGCCCACGGTGGCCGCCACCTTGGCCGGCCCGCCGTCGTCGTCATATCCCACAACCACCGCATAGGCGGCCTTGCCGGGCAGGTTCAGCCCGCCCTCCGCCAGGAGGGTGCCGCCGCGTTCCTCAAGGTAGAACCCTGACATCAGGTGCGCCCAGCCGGTGGCCTGCGGCGCATCCTGCACCGAGGTATCGTCCTTGATCACCGTGACCAGGACGCCGCCCAGCAGGCCGTACTGCTCGCTGTTGGGCCCGGCCGTGGAATCATCCAGGACCTGGGTGTGCTCGGGAAAGTCTGCGGTGAAGCCCAGCGGGGATTCGATGTGCACTGACATTGGTTTCAGAGCCTCTCGAGCTTGGTGTCATTGGGGACTTTGTAGTATGTGGACACGTTGGTGGTGGACTGGTTCTCGGTCTTGACCTCCACCTCACCCACCTTGACGTCGAACCCTGCCTCGTTGGTGGCCGTCAGCACGGAGTTCACCTGGATGGTGGCGGAGCCGGCCTCGTACAGGCGGGCGGCGTCGCGGGCGGCGCCCGCCTCATTCCCCAGGGCGACGTTGCGAAGGTAGCTGTCAATGACGGGCCGGTTCTCCGGTGAGTAGTCCACATCAATCTTCACCGTCCCCTGCGTTCCGGCGGTCACGGTGGAATCGAACTTGGCGGCCTCGGATTTCACGCCGGAGGTCACCCCCTGGGCCACGGTGCCGTCCATGGATACGGAGACTGACTCGATGTTGTTGCCCTTGTCCATGGTGACCTGCAGCCCGCCCTTGCCGGAGGCCTCGAAGACCCTGCCGTCCAGGTTGAGCTTGCCCTGCGCCGAGACCTCGCCGCTGGCTGTGGAGGTACCGTCTGTGAGGTTCCGCTCGTACGCAAGGTCAAGCTTTGCCCCGCCGGACGCGGTGCCGGCCTCACCCTCGGCAGCCAGCGAAAACGTGCCCTTGGCCTTGTCCGTCTGCCCTGTGGAGCCGTTGTCCTTCGCCGCATCATTGATGGTGTCCAGGATGTATCCGGGCGGGTTGCCCGCCACGTCCTTGATCTCGCCGATGCTGTCCGGCGGGAGGTCGCGGTACATCTGTTGGCGCGCCGCCATCGCTTCCTCAACGCTGGCGAACGTGTACTCGCGGGAGACCTCCCCGGTCAGTGTTGCCCCCGCCGTTCCGGTGGTGTCGTTGACGCCCAGGCCCATGTTTCCGTAAACCTTCATCGTGGCGGAACCATCGGCGTTCTCCACCACTTCGGTCCCCACCTCGGCACCGCCATGGACCCAGGCCACCCGGGCCTCGATGGAGGCCTTCCCGGTCTCCGAGTAAACCGGAATGTCCGCCTTTGCCAGCTCCTGCAGGTGCTGCTTGGCCAGC
The DNA here is from genome assembly GCF_001428325.1 of Arthrobacter sp. Soil761. Taxonomy (NCBI): domain Bacteria; kingdom Bacillati; phylum Actinomycetota; class Actinomycetes; order Micrococcales; family Micrococcaceae; genus Arthrobacter; species Arthrobacter sp. Soil761. The sequence goes on from NZ_LMSF01000023.1 coordinate 262,432, forward strand.
TGTTGGGCGGCGGCGGGAATGCCGCCATCCATGCGCATCAGGTCCTCGGCGAAAGGGCCGTCGCTGCCTTCGCCCTCAATCAGGTATTTCCGGTCCGCGTCGGAGAGGCCGGCCCACCACTTCGCCTGCTCTTCCGGGCTGGCGTTAAGCATCCGGTCCAGCCCGGACTCGAGCTCCCGGCGGTGTTCTGCCGCCGCCCTGGCTGCCTCGGCCTTGTCCCTGAGCCATTCCCTGGCCTGCGCGGCCAGCGACGTCAGCCGGTCCCAAGCGCTGGTGCCGGACCCGCCGGCGGCCGAAGCCTTTTCCTGCTCGTCGGCATGCTTCATCAGGATTTTCGAGTTCTCCCGCAGGCTGGCCACCACCTTGTCCAGGCTGGGCCGGTGGCTGGCACTCCACTCCTGGCGGAAGCGGTCCCCGTCCCGGCCTTTCCACGGCGCGGACTGGATCTGGCTGTGCAGTGACCCTGCCCGGCTGCTCAGCAGCGACGCTGCCTGGTCTGCCGCCTTGGCCAGCGCCCGCAACTGGCTGGTGTCTGCGCCGTAAAAAGTCATGGTTCCCCCGGGAAAGTGCGGTACGTGTCAATCGCTGGTCCTTATGGTTGCACAGGCTGCCGGGGCCCGGCGATGGGGATCCCTCCCCATCGCCCGCGGCTGCCTGTGCAACCGGGCATCGGGTGGCCGGTCTCCTGTGGAGCCGTGCCGGGCGGGCTGCTCGAGGCCGGCTGTTCCGGGCCCGGCTGTTCGGGGCCGGCTGTTCCGGGCCCGGCTGTTCCGGGCCCGGCTGTTCCGGGCCCGGCCGGCATGGCACGATTACCCGTGTAAGAAGGGCACGCACAGCGGCGCACAACGCGCCTGTCCAAAGGAACGACGATCAAAGAAGAACTGAAACAGGCCGTCGACACGGCAGAGGACGTCACCAATTCGCGCGTCCTCGAGATCCTGGCACGGTCCGGATTCGCAGCCAGCGGCATCCTGCACCTGCTGGTGGGTGCCATCGCCATCCGCCTGGCCATGGGCGGGACGGGCCACGCCGATTTCAGCGGCGCCGTTGCCGAACTTGCCACCATGCCCGTGGGGCCGTTCCTGCTGTGGGGAAGCTTCGCCGCCTGCGCCGCACTGTCCCTCTGGCAGACCGGCGACGCCATCTTCGACTTCAACCACCAGCCCACCAGGAAGAAGATCAAGAACAAGGCCAAGGCCGCCCTGCAGGCGATCGTGTACGCCGTCCTGGCCCTGACCCTGTGGCACTTCGCCATGGGCACGGGGACGGGCGATGACAACCGGAAGGCCGCCAGCGACTTCACCATTTCCATGATGCAGGCCCCTGGCGGGGTGGCGCTGCTCGTCCTGATCGGCGTGGCGGTGGCAGTCACGGGCGTGGCGTACGGCATCCGGGGACCAAAGAAATCGTTTGAGAAGCAGTTGCGGATGCCTTCCCCCGGCCCGGCCAGGACAGCGGTGACGGCCCTGGGGGTGGCGGGCTACCTGGCCAAGGGAACCGTGCTGCTGCTGGCCGGACTGCTTATCGCCATCGCCACGCTCAAGGAGCACCCTGAGGATTCCACCGGCCTGGACGGCGGGCTGCGGGCCCTCCGCGACCAGCCGCTGGGCCCCTACCTGCTGGCCGCGGTGGGAGCCGGACTGGTCTGCTACGGCGCATACATGATCATGCGCGCGCGGCTGGCCAAAATGACCAAGTAAGCCGTCAATCAGCATGGTTAGGTAGAGGCATGCCCCAGGTACGTGCCGAACGCTTGATCCGCATCGATCCGGAGACTGCCTTCGCCCTCTCCCAAACCACCGGGGACTTCCGGCTCAAGTGGGACCCTTTCATCTCCGCCCAGGGCTTCCTTGACGGCGCCCGGGCGCCAGGAAAAGGCGTCCGCACCCGCACCAGGTCCCGGCTTGGCCTGGCGATGGTGAGCCAGTATGTCTCCTATGCGCCGCCCCGCAACGTGGGCATGACCATGGTCTCCGGCCCCTGGTTCTTCACCAACTTCGGCGGCGGCTGGCGTTTCACGGCGGACGACGGCGGCACCCGGGCGGTCTGGAAATACACCTTTTCGTGCCGCCCGGCTGCGCTCCGGCCCCTCATGGAACGGATCGGCAGCCGGCTGCTGGGCTACGAGATCGAACGGCGGATCGAGGCCTTCGCCCGCGCCTGCGAGGACGAGTTACTGGTCGCGGAGTTCAGGGGACTCACACCCTAGGGAACGGTAATGACCGCCACCGCGTGCTGGGCGCCGTCGCGCAGTTCCACGCTTGAGATGCTGCCCAGCTGGATGGGGGTTGCCCCGGTGACCTTGACCTTCCCGCTCGGGGTGGCCGTCCAGGCGCAGGCACGGTCCTCCCCGCCGGCGCGGTCGCGCACCCACAGTGAAAGGGTCCCTTCCGCCGGGAGGCTGCTGCCGCTCACCGCAAGCTCGGTTCCCCACGTCTTCCGGGCCATGTCGATGTTGACCTGCAGCCCTCCCCCGGATGCCACCGAGTAGGTGGCGTCCGGATGCGGCGGCCTGGCGAGCAGGGGACCCACCGCCAGTCCCACGGCCAGGCACGCGGCGGCAAGGGCACCTGCCAGCGCCGCCCACCGCCGTCGTAATGTCCGACGCCGGCTGGCCAGTTCGTCGAGCAGGCGGGCAGGGGTGGCGCCGGCACCCCCGCTGCCGCCGGGGACGGCGGTCAGGGCCACGGCGTCGGGGACCGGAACGGAGTCAAGGAGCATGGGCACCTTCTCCAGCACCGCCAGTTCCCTGCGGCAGGCGCCGCAGTCCTGGAGGTGCGCCTCGAAGAGTGCGAGGTCGTCGGGATCCAGGCCGCCCAGCACGTAGGCACCCAGCAGGTGGTGGAGGTCGGTGTTCACCGCTCCACCCCCATCTCGTCCAGGATGGTGCGCAGTGCCCGAAGCGCGTAGAAGGCGCGGGATTTGACCGTTCCGCTGGGGATGTTGAGCTGGACGGCCGCCTCGTTGACCGTGAACCTGCGGTAGTGCAGGGCCACCAGGACGTCCCGGTGTTCCTTGCTCAGCCGCAGCAGCGCTTCCTCCATCAGGACCCGGTTGAGCATCTCGTCAACGCGGCCCATCACTGCGGCGGGGTCGGTAAGGCTGCTCTCCAGCGCCTCGTTCGGCCGGCGCTGGCTCCGGCGGTAATTGTCGATCATGATGTTCCTGGCCGTGCGGTACAGATAACTGCGGAAGCTGCCGTTGATGTCCGGCGCGTGCTGCCAGACGCGCAGCACGGTTTCCTGCACCACGTCCTCCGCGAGCTGCGGATCCCGGACGGCGCTGAGCACGAACCGGCGCAGGGCGCTGCCGTGTTCACGGTAGATGGCTTCCACCACCTTGTCGTCAAGTGGCATCCCGCTTCCCCCATCCCTGCCCGTTCACATCACTGCACAGCGTGGAACGCCACGGCATCCTGCGCTCCCGGCTGTTACCACGTTGGGCAGCAGGAAAAGGTTCAACCGGGTGGCTCCGGAGCGCGCCTGTGAACCATTCTTTACCTGGAAGCGTCGTAGGGGTTAGCGTCCGGCAATTCAGCTCCGGGCGCCTGCACCAGCATCAGCAGGAAACACCAGCCAAGGAGCACATCATGAAGCACCATGTCGGGCCAGGCCTTGCCATCCTGGCCCTGGCAGCAGCCCTCACCGGCTGCGGCAGCAGCACCGGGACCACTCCGTCGGCCACCAGCCCGGCCACGGGTGCCTCCAGCACCGCGTCCGCCACGGCTTCTTCGTCCGGCACCGCCTCAGCCTCCGCGTCATCGACCCAGGCGGGCGCCGCCGTCGACCTCAAAACGGCATCCTCATCCGCAGGCAGCATTGTGGTGGATGCGAAGGGAATGAGCCTCTACTTCTTCACCAAGGACACCAAGGACTCCGGCACCAGCGCCTGCACCGGCTCCTGCCTGGTCCAGTGGCCGCCGCTGACCACCACCTCGGGCTCCCCCGCGGGCGAAGGCGTGACCGGCAAGCTGGGCACCATCAGCACCCCTGACGGGAAGAAGCAGGTGACACTGAACGGCATGCCACTCTACTACTTCGCAAAGGACACCAAGCCGGGCGACATCCTGGGCCAGGGCGTGGGCGGCGTCTGGTACCTGTCGGACCCGTCGGGCGCGATGATCAAGGCAGCCGGCCAGGGCTACTAGGCCTGCAGGCCCACCGGTCCGGCCTACTTCAGGGGAACGTCCGGGACCTTGCCCGGGACGGGGACTTCCGTGGGCACGGGAACGGGCAGCTTGGAGCTTGGTTCCAGGCCCTTCCTGACATCCTCCGTAACGGTGGCGGGCAGTGACGGCTCCGTAGCCGCGGGCTGCTGCGTGGCAGCCCCATGGCTCGGCGTGTTTCCGTGTGCCGGAACACCCGACGGCGCCGCACCGGCAGGTGCCGAAGCCGGGGCCGGTGCCGCCGGGACGGCGTCCGGGCCGCTGGTTGCCTGCGGGGCAGGCGCCGCAGGCTGTGGCGCGGGCACCTGCGGCATGTCGTGGCCGGTGGGTGCCGCAGTGGACCCTGTCACGAATGACGTGACGGCGTGGTTCAGCTGGGTGAAGGATTCCCGGAACCCCTGGTCCGAAGCAGCGGCAACGGCACCACCTGCCGAGAGCGAAGCGGCAACAGACAAGGTGGTGAGCGTGACCCGGCGCTTGGCCTTGCGGCGCGCGGCGAGTTCATCGGCCGGGCGGCCGGCCGGACGCGTGGACGGTGCCGCAGGTTCGGCGGCGGAGAGCACCGTGGTGGGGGCGGGGCCGGCAGCGGAAGTTCCCGCCATCAGGGCCGCGATTTCGGCGGAGGGCTCAGGGGCGCCTGCCCCGAGGGCGCGCAGGTTGACCAGGGCATCACGGAGCTGGCCGTCGTCGTCCACGCCGGCCTCCAGCAGGAGCTGGTCAACGGTCCCGTCGTTGCGGGATCCTGCGGTGTCACTCATGGTTCGCCTGGTTTCTCTTGAGCGTTTGGGCCTTGAGGTTCTGCAGGGCGCGGCGCTGGAGCTGTTTGATGGCTCCGGCGCTCTTGCCCATGATGTCGGCCACCTGGTCGATGGACAGGTCCGCCACGACGCGCAGGGCCAGCACTTCCTGGTGTTCCGCGCTGAGGCCTTCCAGCATCGCCGCGGCCCCGGCGGTCAGTTCCACGGCCTGGTCCTCCGCGGACGGCGAGGTGCGGCCGTCCTGCTGGGGATCGTACGGTGTCAGCTGCGGCCTGCGCTCCAGCCGGCGGTAGTGGTCCACCATGCGGGCATGCGCGATGGAAAAGAGCAGGGACTTGGCGCCCGCCGAGCCGCCGGTGAGGCTGCCGATTTTGGGATAAAAGGCCAGGAAGACGTCCTGGGTGACGGCTTCGGGATCATCGAGGCCGCGGGCCTTGAGGTAGCCGTGCACCGGCCCCGCGAAGGTTCGATAGGCAGCCGCGAACAACACGGCCGGATCGGTTCCGGCCGCGTTGTCGAATATGTCGATCTCTTCCTGGACCAAAGTGTCTAGCACCAGCGGCTCCTCCATCCCGGGATCCGGCCCGCGCCCTGTCCCGGTTTCCGGTACGGACTGCCAGTCTCCGTGGCCTTCCAGCTGCCTCTTTGCAGGCCTGGCGGGGGTGCACTTCCAAAGGCGTGCGCGCCCGGCCGGCTGCCTGGACTGCGGCCGCAGCCGGAGCGGCGGCCGCAGTCCAGACTAGCCAAGGTGCCTTAGCGGGTGGAAACCGACGGAGCGTGCACGGTGTCGCCGCCCACGGCGGGAACGGCAGGAACGGCAGGAACAGCGGTTGCGCCGTCGGCACCCGGGACGGCAGGAACTGCCGGAACGGCGGGAGCGGACGGCAGCTCAGGCTTCTCAGCCTCGACGGCAGCGGAGCCCTTGGCCTCGGCCGCAGCCTTGGCAGCGGCATCGGCCTTGGCCACGACGTCGGTGCAGTAGCCCTCGATGTTCGCCTCACCCTGGGCTGCGATGGACAGCGAGGAGAACGCCTTGGAGGAAGCGTCCACGCCACCGTGGGTGTAGGCGGTGCACAGGCCCAGGGCCGCCGGGCCGGCGGCGTCAACGGCGGTGTTGGCTGCCGCGGAAGCAGTCGCACCGGCGGTGACCTTGTCGTCGGAGGCCGCAGCCGAACCGGAAGCCGTGGCGGAAGCATCGGCGTCGGCGGTCTTCAGGGCACCGGTCACAGCTTCGGTCGCCGTGGGCGCCGGGGTGGCCTGGGCGTCAGCCGCTGCTTCGGCTGCAAGCTTGGGGGCAGGTGCGCCGAAGAGCTCGTGGGCGGTCTGCTGGGCCTGGGTGGGAAGGACGCCCGAGACGGCGGCGGCGCCGGTTCCTCCCACTGCCAGGGTTCCTGCAGCCAGGACTCCGGCGGCGACTTTGCTGGTGGCGAGAACGGTGAACACAGACATCTAACTTCTCCAAACCTAGACAACACATCGGATCGGGTCCGCCGGGCGGACCCATCACGGACTACATCGCCTCCGGTTGCGGAAAGGTTACGGGCGCCTCGAATTTTCTTTCTCCCTGGGAACCAGGGTTGCCGCGAGGCGCTGGATATACGGGCCCACTTCCTCATCGTCCAGCACCAGAAGGTCCGCCTGGGCGCGCAGCCAGCGGGCATTGAGGGCAGTGATGTTTTCGCGTTCCAGCAGCTCTTCATACTCGCCGTCGAGCTCTTCCATCCGGAAGACGCCGTCGGGCACGGCACCGATGCCATCGATGCCGTCCAGGTAGGCGGCAGCTGTTTCGGCGGTCAGTGCGTCGTAGGCGTCCACGGCGCGGTTGAACAGGTCCAGGTGCGCGCCGGCGCCCATTCCGGCCATCCCCTCCCGGACCAGCGTGTCCATGGCGGACCGTGCGGCCGCCATGACGGCGTATTGCGCGAACCCGCCCTCCAGGGCCTGGCAAAGGTAGAAGTCCACAAAATAGCTGCGGACGGCCACGGGGGACATGTCCTCCGTGGCCAGCAGGGCGTTGTGCATTGCATCGATGATGGCCACGTTGGCCTCCACCACCTCCTCGTCCCTGCCTTCGATGCTGCTGCTGGTCAGGACGACGGGCTGCTGGCTGGTGGTCATGGCACTCCTTGCTGGGGTGGTGGTACGCCGGACGCCTTCACGCTACGGCGGCCGGGCCACGGCAGGATCGGCGGACAAATGAACGTCAAGCGAAGTTTTCGGGGCCGGCCGGGAAGGCGCCCGGCATGGGCGTGCCGCGGGGCGAACTAAGATGGATCAGATAACCACCCACCGGACCCGGCCCCGCCGTGACCTGCCGAAAGTAGCGCGTACATGCCATCCCAACCGGACGAAAGTGCGGAACTGGCAATACAGACACCCGCCATCAACGACCGCTCGCTGGCGGCCGGGCTGGCCTATGCCATGGCGAGCAGGGTCTCGGGAATATCGTTCGACGGCGGCACCGGCCTCATGCTGGGAAAGGTCCGGGGCGGTGCGGAGGTCCCTTATTCCACCACGGCCAAGCTGGTCCGGAAGGCGGGCGGCTGGAGCTGCACCGTGGGAGTGTGCAGCTGCCCGGTCCGCAAGGACTGCAAGCACGTGGCGGCCTTGCTGTTCGCGGCGGAGGACAACCCGTCCATCCGGGTGCAGCTGCTGGCGCCGTCCACCTCCACGCAGGTATCCCGCGCACCCTCGGCGGTCCTGTCCGACTGGGAACAGGCCCTCAGCCCGCTGATTTCCCAGCCCGGTTCAGCCCCTTCCACCAGCGGCGTTCCCCTGGCCCTGCAGTTCGAGATCGAGGAACCGCCGCCGCATTTCTCCTACACGGGGCGCCGGGACCCGGTGCGCGGGGTGCGGCAGCTCAAGGCGCGGCCCGTCATCATGGGGGCCAAGGGCAAGTGGATCCGCGGCGACGTTTCCTGGAACACCCTGAACTACCTGAACTTCCGGCGCGAATCCAACCAGGCGCACGTGGAATGGCTGCAGGAGTTCCTCGCCGGCCACTCCTCTACCGCCAGCCGGATGCACAACTCCGCGGGACTGTGGCTGAGCCTGAACTCCTACTCGGGGAAGAACCTGTGGAGCCTGCTGTCCGAGGCCGGGAAGATCGGGCTCGCCCTGGTCCACTCGCGCGGCACCGGGCCGGTCCGGCTGGCCGAGGCCCCTGCCGCCGTCGGGCTTTCGCTGAGCCGGTACGGCACTCCGGTGGCGGACGCCGCTGAGGCCGGCACCACCGCCGGGACCTCCGACGGCGGGCTGGAGCTGTCGCCCACCGTCACCGTGGAGGGCGCTGAGGTTGATCCGGCGTCGGTGGGCACCATCGGCCGGCCGGCGCACGGGCTGTTCTTCACATCCGGCGAGGCCGCGCTGCCCGGCGTTCCCGACCCCGACGGAACCATCACCCTGGCGCCGCTGGAGAACGGGCTCAGCGAGGAACTGCTGGCGTTCGTCACGGCCGCAAGCACCCTGCACATACCGGCCAGGGACGAGTCACGCTTCCTCACGGGCTTTTATCCAAAGCTCAAGCAGGCGGCCCGGGTGACGGCCCGCGACGAGTCGGTGGAACTGCCCGAACTGGCCGTCCCCACCCTGTCGCTGTTGGCCAATTACGGGGCGGACCACCGGGTGCGGCTGCACTGGGAGTGGCACTACAAGACCGGCAAGCTGGTCACCGCGCAACCTCTGTGGCGGCACCCCGGCGATGCGGGCTACCGCGATGACACGGCTGAGTCCCGCATCCTTGAGGGCATTGGCCGTCCGTGGGACGTGGTGCCCGCGCTGGGCGAGTCCGCCACGGGCGGCTGGGGCACTCCCCGGCTGGCCGCGTCGGCCGAACTGACGGGCCTGGACACGCTGGCCTTCACCGAGGAAGTGCTGCCGCGGCTGCGGGAGGCGCCGGACGTTGACGTGGAGACGGTGGGCGACATCGCCGACTACCGCGAGGCTGAAGAAGCCCCGGTGGTGTCCATCTCCACCAAGGCAACCGAACAGCGCGACTGGTTCGACCTGGGCATCCAGATTTCCCTGGAAGGCCAGCCTGTTTCCTTCGCCGCCGTGTTCTCCGCCCTGGCCGCGGGACAGACCAAGATGCTGCTGCCCAGCGGCGCCTACTTCTCCCTTGACCTCCCGGAACTGCACCAGCTGCGGGCCCTGATCGAGGAAGCCAGGGCGCTGCAGGACAACAAGGATGCGCCGCTGCAGATCAGCCGGTTCCAGGCGGGGCTCTGGGATGAACTGGCACAGCTGGGAATCGTGGACGAACAGGCCGCGGCCTGGCGGTCCGCCGTGGGCGGTCTCTTGGAGGGCGGCACGGACGGGCTGCCGCTGCCCCCCACCTTGAACGCGGAGCTGCGGCCGTACCAGCTGGAGGGCTACAACTGGCTCAGCTTCCTGTACAAGCACGGGTTGGGCGGCATCCTGGCTGACGACATGGGCCTGGGCAAGACCGTGCAGGCCCTGGCCTTGATGTGCGCCGCCAAGGAGCTGGCCGCCGCGGCTGCTTCGTCCCTCGGGAATACCGACGGCGGGAACACCGACGACGTGAATACCAACGCCGGTGCTGCCGCTGCCGCTGAAAGCCGGCCCGCCGCCGTCGCGCCTTTCCTGGTGGTGGCGCCCACCAGCGTGGTGGGCAACTGGGCCCTCGAAGCGGCCCGGTTTGCGCCGGGGCTGACCGTTCGGACGGTCGGCGAGACCTTTGCCAAGAGCGGCCAGGAGGTGGCGGAGGCCCTTGACGGTGCCGACATCGTCATCACCTCCTATGCCTTGTTCCGCATCGATTACGAGGCCTACGCCTCCCGCACCTGGAACGGGCTGGTGCTGGATGAGGCGCAGTTCGTCAAGAACCACCAGTCCAAGGCGTACCAGTGTGCACGGAAGCTGCCGGCCGCGTTCAAGCTCGCCATCACGGGCACTCCGCTGGAGAACAACCTCATGGAATTCTGGGCGCTGACCTCCATCGTGGCCCCCGGCCTGTTCTCCAGCCCCAAGCGCTTCGCGGAGTACTACCAGAAGCCGGTGGAAAAGAACGGCGACAAGGGGCAGCTGGAAAAACTCCGCCGCCGGGTCCGCCCGCTGATGATGCGCCGAACCAAGGACCAGGTGATCAAGGACCTGCCGCCCAAGCAGGAACAGATCCTTGAAGTGGTGCTGAACCCGCGGCACCAGAAGGTGTACCAGACGCACCTGCAGCGCGAGCGCCAGAAGATCCTGGGACTGATCGAGGACGTCAACAAGAACCGGTTCACCATCTTCCAGTCGCTGACCCTGCTGCGGCAGTTGAGCCTGGACGTGTCGCTGGTGGACCCGGCGTTGTCAGCGGTGCGGTCCAGCAAGCTGGATGTGTTGTTCGAACAGCTCGAGGACCTGGTGGCCGAGGGGCACCGCGCGCTGATCTTCAGCCAGTTCACCGGGTTCCTGGGCAAGGTCCGGGAGCGCCTGGACGAGGAGGACATCGAGTACTGCTACCTCGACGGCAGCACGCGGAACCGCGCCGACGTGGTCAGTGAGTTCAAGAACGGCAGCGCGCCGGTGTTCCTGATTTCGCTGAAGGCCGGCGGTTTTGGGCTCAACCTCACGGAGGCCGACTACGTGTTCCTGCTCGATCCGTGGTGGAACCCGGCGTCCGAGGCGCAGGCTGTTGACCGGACGCACCGGATCGGCCAGGCCCGGAACGTGATGGTGTACCGGCTGGTGGCCAAGGACACTATCGAGGAGAAGGTCATGGCGCTGAAGACCCGGAAGTCTCAGCTGTTTGCCGACGTCATGGAGGGCGATGCCCTGGCCGGCGGGGCCATCACGGCCGAGGACCTGGCGGGCCTGTTCAAGGAGTAGGTCCCGTCGTTACCGACGCGCATCCTGGTTTTCGACGTGCATCTTCACTGTCGCGGCCCACATCTTGGTAGCGCCAGGGAATCCGCGCAGCGCAAGTGCGTTTCCGCGTCGACAATCGCAGCCTATGCTGGTGCCCAACGCAAACTACAACGTTGGAGAAATTGTGTCCCAGCACATGACTGCACCGCCGGCCCTCCCCCACCTGCGTCCTGACGCCTTTGCCACCCCGTACCGCGACCCGGTGTGGGACGGCCCCACAGATCCCGTCCTGGTGGCGGACCACCTGCGGGACGAATGGGTCCTCTTCTACACGCAGCGCCGCGCCACCGCTCCGGGGCTGACGGGGGTTGAATGGGTGCACGGCACCGGGATTGGCGTCGCAAGGTCGTCCGACGGCGGCGCCACCTGGCGCTACGAAGGCACCGCCGGGGGACTTATCCCGCCCGGAACGGACCTTCCGGCAACCCTCTGGGCGCCCGACGTCGTACGCATCGGCGACCGGTGGATCATGTACCTCTCGGTCCTCGGCGGCAGGCGCACCGACTGGACCGGGACGGCCGGAATCGTCCAGCTCGCCAGCCGCGACTTGGAGCACTGGGAGTACCTGGGCGCCGTGGACCTGGCCTCACCGCGGGTCATCGACGCCGCCGTGGCACGGTGCGGGGACGGCCGGTACCGGCTCTGGTACAAGGACGAAACCCGAGGCTCAAATACTTACAGCGCCGTGACGGAGACCCCGGCGGATCCAGCATCCTGGGTCCGCGAGGGCGTCGCGATCCCTGGCCGGCCGCACGAAGGGCCCAAGGTCTTCCGGCTGGGCGGCTGGTACTGGATGATCGTGGACGAATGGCGAGGCCAGGGCGTCTACCGCTCCCGCGACGCTACCGGAAACTGGACCCGGCAGGAGCACCTGGACGGGCTGATCCTCACGGCGCCGGAATCGGTGGACGGGCGGGCCGTCGTCGGACGCCACGCGGACGTGGTCTCGCTTGAGGGTGGGGACTCTGGCGACGGCGGCGCGGAGCGGGCACTGCTGGTCTACTTCACGCACCCGCACTGGAACGGCGAGGACATCGGCACCATGGCGCCGGACCCGCGCACCCGGCTGAGCCACATACGGGCCGCGATGCTTGAGGTGCGCGACGGCATCCTGGTCTGCACGGAACACTGAACACAGAAGGGCCAAACCCCGGAACTATAAGCCGGCGGCTGCCGGCACCGGTCCAAGGTTTGGCCCTGACTCGTGCGCTGGGGCGCGTGGGACACTCCGCGTGAACACTGCACCGGGCGCCGCCCCCAGCAGGCGGGCGCCCGGCAGCTTTTATGAGACGCGCTGCGGCGAGCCCAGTTCCACCGGGTCCTCGTCCGTCAGGTACGCCAGCTCGGAGTGGGCCGCGAGGTCGATGCCGCGCAGTTCGTCCTCGGGCTTGATGCGCAGGCCGATGGTCTTGTCCAGGATCTTTGCCAGGACCCAGGTGATGCCGAAGGAGTAGACCAGGACCGTGACGGTGGCGAGGGCCTGGACGCCCAGCAGTTCAACCCCGCCGCCGTAGAACAGGCCGCTGACGGCGTTGGGTGCTGCGTCGGTGGCGAAGAGGCCGATGAGCAGGGTGCCCAGGATGCCGCCCACCAGGTGGACACCGACGACGTCGAGGGAATCGTCGAAGCCGAGCCGGAACTTCAGCTCGATGGCCAGGGAGCAGACAGCCCCGGCGATGGCGCCGATGGCCACGGCGCCCAACGGGCTGACGGCACCACAGGCGGGGGTGATGGCCACGAGAGCGGAGATCAGGCCGGAGGCGGCGCCCATGCTGGTGGCGGCACCGTGGCGGACGCGCTCCACCAGGGCCCAGGCGAGCAGGCCGGCGGATGCGGCCACAGCGGTGTTGAGGAAGACCACCGACGCCGACTGGCCGGCCGAGAGGGCGGAACCGGCGTTGAAGCCGAACCAGCCCACCCACAGCAGGCCTGCGCCCACCAGGACCAGCGGCCGGCTGTGCGGCTTGGCGTGTTCCACCTTGGGCCAGCCGGAGCTCTTGCCGAGGACCAGGGCCAGGGCCAGGGCGGCCGCACCGGCGTTCATGTGGACCGCGGTGCCGCCTGCGAAGTCGATGGCCTTGATGCCGTTGGCGATCCAGCCGCCAGCCGTGCTGCCGTCCGCCGAGTCGAATGCGAACACCCAGTGCGCGATGGGGAAGTAGACCACGGTGGCCCAGATGCCTGCGAACAGCATCCAGGCGCCGAACTTCATGCGCCCGGCCGCCGCGCCGGCAACCAGTGCCGTGGTGACGCAGGCGAAGAACAGCTGGAAGGCGGCGAACAGGATGACCGGGATGGACGCTGCGTCATCCTTTGCCAGCATCTGCCCCATGCCGGGGAACTCGGTGACGTCACCGATCAGCCCCAGCCCCCCAACCGAGTTGCCGAACGCCATCGAGTACCCGAACAATGCCCAGAGCACGGCCACCAGGCTGGCGCCGCCGAAGCACATCATCATCATGTTGAGGATGCGCCGCGACCCCACCATGCCCCCGTAAAACAGGGCCAGGGCGGGGATCATCATGCAAACCAGCGCCGAGCTGGCCAAAATCCAAGCGACATTTCCCGAATCCATGGGAAACCCCTTTCAAGATGCGAAGAGAGAACGGAAGTTGCCGTCAGAGCCGCTCCGTGGAGGGACGCGGATGGAGAGACCACGTTCAGCGGAGGGGCGGCTGTTGCCGTCTGGTTCCAACTGTATGGCGGCTGTTTCTGGGTGGGTTTCCGGCGTGTTAAATGATCGTTTCGGTCATCCGCCACCGAGTTTCAGGCGTCCCGCCGCACGCAGGAGTTGCTGCAGAAACAGCCGGCAACAGGAAGCTATTTGGCGGAAATCGCCAGGAACTGGATGGGCAGGTCCAGCAGCTCCAGCGGTCCGTGGGGGCCTTCGCCGTCCAGCAGCAGCGAGTCGCCCGCTTCCATGGCGTATTCGTAGGAGCCGTGGCCGTACACCATCCTGCCGGAGAGCATGTAGATGAACTCGGTGCCCGGGTGCTGGAAGAGGGGAAACACGTCGGAGGCGTCGGTAAGGGTGACCAGCGTGGGTTCGATGGCGTCGGTGCGCCCTTTCAGCGTGCCCAGGACACGGTATTCGTGGCCATGCTGGGTTCCGCTGCGGACGGTGAGGCTTCCCTGGCCGCTCTTGGTGAAGGTGGCGTCCCGGTCCGTGTCCGCGCCGCGGAACAGCGCGGTCACGGGAACCTTCAGCCCGTCCGCCAGCCGCTGCAAAGTGGTGAGCGAGCAGGATGTGGTGGCTGTTTCCACCCGCGAGATCATGGCTTTGGACAGGCCGGTGCGGGCGGCAAGCTCAGCGGACGACAGGCCTGCGGCCGTGCGGTAGTGCCGCACCTGCGCCGCGATGACCTGTTCCAGGCGCCCGGCTACCTCGGCAGATCCGTCGCCGGCGTGCTGGTCTTCTGCGCGGTCCCCGGCCTGTTCGGTCATGTCAGCCATCTTAGGCGGGTGGACGGACGACGGCGGCGCTAGCCGATCGCCCGTGCCTCACCCAGCAGGCCGGAGAGTGAGTCCGCCAGGGCGATCGCGCCGGCTTCGGCGTCCCAGTCCTCCACCAGTTCGTCCGGTGAATGCGAGACGCCCGTGGGATTCCGGACGAACAGCATGGCGGTGGGCAGGTGCGCGGCCAGCACGCCGGCGTCGTGGCCGGCGCCGGTGTCCAGCACCGGCGCGGAAGGCAGCAGTTCCCGCAGCCGGTCCCGCAGCCCGCCGTCGAAATGCACTGTGGGGCTCAGGGACTCCGTGCCCAGGCTCGCCGTGCAGTTTTCCTCGGCGGCAAGGACCTGGGCGTTGAGCCCGATGGCCTCCACCAGGGCCGCGGTGACCGAGTCCTCCGGGTGCCGGACGTCGATCCACAGGTCCACGCGGGAGGCGATGACGTTGGTGCCGCCGGGAACGGGCTGCAGCCGGCCCACGGTGGCACGGGCGTCACGGTATTTGCGGGCAGTGTCCCGGATGGAAACCATCACCTTGGCCGCGGCGATCATCGGGTCCCGGCGGTCCTTCATCAGCGTGGTGCCGGCGTGGTTCCCCTCCCCCGTGATGCTCAGCTTCCAGCGGCCGTGGCCCAGGATCGACGAGCCGATGGCCACCGGCTGGTTGAGGTCGATCAGCCCCCGCCCCTGCTCGACGTGCAGTTCCACGAACATCCCCAGCTGCTGCAGGGTCTTGTAGTCGGCTCCGATCAGCCGCGGGTCCTGGCCGTTTGCCGCGGCGACATCCGCATACGTGTTGCCGTCCGGGTCTTTGAGGTTGCGCGCCTTGTTGGCGTCCAGTTCCCCGGTGAGGAGCCGTGAGCCCAGGCAGGCCACGCCGAACCGTGACCCCTCCTCTTCCGGGAAGACGGCGATCGCCAGCGGCCGCCGCGGCCGCAAGTTCCGGGCCTTGAGGAGGTCGACGGCGACCAGCGCCGAGGCGACCCCCAGCGGGCCGTCGTACGCCCCGCCGCCGGGGACGGAATCGAGGTGGCTTCCGGTGGCGACGGCGTCTTTCCGCACTCCCGTTGCTGTGTCCCACCAGGCCCAGATAATCCCGTTGGCATCCGTGTGCACGTCCAGCCCGCGCCGGGCCGCCTGCTCAATGAACCAACTGCGGAGGTCCGTCTCGGCGGTGGAGAATACCGGGCGGGAGTAGCCGCCGCGGGAGGCATCCCTGCCGACGGTGGAGATGTCCTGCAGGAGGCCGGTAACAGTGGATGCGCTGGCTGCGGCCGAGGGCAGGGCCTCCGCCGCCGGTGCTGTCTGGGAAATGCTCACGGTGTCCGTTCTAGGTGGTGAATGCTGTGGAAGAGGCGCTCCGGAACCGGTCCGGAACATTCCCGCTGCCGGTGGCCAGGTCCGCTGCCCACCGGCCGATCAGGGGTGCGAACTTTGCCCCGTGCCCGGAGCACGGCGAGACGACGGTGAGGTTGTCCACGCGGTCGATGAGGAAGTCCTCGTTTGGAGTGTTGGTGAACAGGCAGGTGGTTTCGGCGTACGGTTCCGGGTCCAGGCCGGGCAGGCAGCGGCGCACGTAGTCCACCACCCGTGCGCGGTTGGCCGGGTCCACCCGGCCCGTCTGGCCTGCCGCGGAAGGAATGAGCCTGCCGCCGTTGTATTCGGCGACTTTCTGGCCCGCGAACCCGGCATCCCGGCCCCCGGGCAGACCGTAGGCCTGGATGTCCGCCGCCTTGTGGATGAACGTCGGCCAGGGGCCCGCACCCGGGGCTGCGCCGCCGTCGTGGTCCCTGTACCGGAAGTGGAACGCCTGCTCCTGCCGGACGGTGATCGCCGGGAGCGCGGCCAGGAAGCCCGCCGGAAGTGACAGGGAGCCCAGCAGCTCCGGCAGCCAGCCGCCCGCGCTGACCACCACGTGGCCCGCGTCGAACGTTTCCCCGGTGGAGGAGAAGAGGCGGTAGCCGGTGCCGTCCCGCTCAATGCTCTCCAGGTGCCAGCCCGTCAGTAGCCGCGCCCCCTTCCTGACGGCGAGGGACACCAGGGCGTTGACCGCGGTTTCGGCGTCGATCACGCCGGCGCCGGGGTGCCAGAGGACCTCCGTGTCGAAGGCGATCTGCGGCCACCGCTTCCGGGCGTCCGCGGCGGAGAGGAGTTCGTGGTCAATTCCGACGTCGGCGAGCACCTTGGCGAGCAGGTCCGGTTGCCGCCTGGACCCGTGGTCCACCGCCCCGAAAGGTGTGATCAGCTCCGTGCCGGCATCCAGGGCGAGCCTGTCCCACAGGACTTTCGAGTCCAGCACCGCCTGCGTGTAGAACGGGTCCGGGTAGGCGTAGCGGAAGATCCGGGCGGATCCGTGGGAACTGCCGTCGTGCGCGGCGGGGATGTCGCGTTCCAGCAGGGTGACCTGGTGGCCGCGGGATGCCAGTTGCCAGGCGGTGGCGGCGCCGGCCAGGCCGGCACCCACCACCACATAGTCGGAAGCCTCGGTCATCAGAAGCCCCCTTGGCCTGCCCCCGGGATCCAGCTGGTCCCGGCCAGCGGCACCCGGGCCATGGCGGCCGCCTCGATGGTCAGTGCCACCAGGTCCTCCGGTTCCAGGTTGTGCAGGTGCGACTTTCCGCAGGCCCGGGCGATGGTCTGGGCCTCCATGGTCAGGACGCGCAGGTAGTTGGCCAGGCGCTTGCCGGCAACCACCGGGTCGAGCCGGGAGGACAATTCGGGGTCCTGGGTGGTGATGCCGGCGGGGTCGCGGCCGTCCTGGAAGTCGTCGTAGAAGCCGGCGGCGGAACCCAGCGCGGAGTATTCGGCAGCGTAGCGGGGATCGTTGTCGCCCAGCGCGATCAGCGCCGCGGTGCCGATGGCCACGGCGTCGGCACCCAGGGCCATGGCCTTGGCGACGTCGGCCCCCGTCCGGATTCCGCCGGAGACGATGAGCTGGACCTTGCGGTGGACGCCGAGTTCCTGGAGGGCCTGGACGGCCTGCGGGATGGCGGCCAGGGTGGGGATGCCCACGTTCTCGATGAACACCTGCTGCGTGGCGGCGGTCCCGCCCTGCATCCCGTCCACCACCACCACATCCGCGCCGGACTTCACTGCCAGGGCGGTGTCGTAGTACGGCCGGGAGGCGCCGATCTTGACGTAGATGGGGGTTTTCCAGTCGGTGATTTCACGCAGCTCGCCGATCTTGATTTCCAGGTCGTCCGGGCCGGTCCAGTCCGGGTGGCGGCTGGCGGAGCGCTGGTCGATGCCCACCGGCAGGGTGCGCATCCCCGCGACGCGTTCGGTGATTTTCTGGCCCAGGAGCATGCCACCGCCGCCGGGCTTGGCGCCCTGGCCGAGCACGATCTCGATGGCGTCCGCCTTGCGGAGGTCGTCAGGGTTCATGCCGTACCGGGACGGCAGGTACTGGTACACCAGGTGCCTGGACTGGCCGCGCTCCTCCGGCGTCATGCCGCCGTCGCCCGTGGTGGTGGAGGTTCCCACCTCGGACGCGCCGCGGCCCAGCGCCTCCTTGGCGTTGGCGGAGAGGGCGCCAAAGCTCATGCCGGCGATGGTCACCGGGGTCTGCAGGTGCAGCGGGCGGCTGGCGTACCGGTCGCCGAGGACGACGTCGGTATCGCACTTTTCGCGGTAGCCCTCCAGCGGGTAGCGGGACATGGAGGCGCCGAGGAAGAGCAGGTCGTCAAAGTGCGGGACCTTGCGCTTGGCGCCCCAGCCGCGGATGTCGTACACGCCGGTGGCGGCCGCGCGCTGGATGTCGGCGATGGTGGCGCGGTCGAAGGTGGCGGACTCGCGCAGGCCAAGCTCAGCGATGTCAGGGGCGGGCATGGAGGTGATGGTCACGGGAGCCTCCTAGTAGGCAGTCGAATTGTCGACGTGGAAGTGGTAGAGGTTCCGGGCTGAGCCGTAGCGCTTGAAGTCGGCCGGGTTGTCGGTACGCCCGGCGGCGGCGAGCAGTTCTGCCAGTTCGGCAAGGTGCTCTTCGCGCAGCGGCTTTTCGACGCAGTCCGCGCCGAGGGAGGCCACCGTGCCTTTGACGTAGATCCGTGCCTCGTAGATGGAGTCGCCCAGGGCGTCACCGGCGTCGCCGCAGACCACCAGCCGGCCGGCCTGGGCCATGAAGGCGGACATGTGGCCGATGTTGCCGCCCACCACGATGTCCACGCCTTTCATGGAGATCCCGCAGCGGGCTCCGGCGTTGCCGTCGATGACCACCAGGCCGCCGTGCCCGGTGGCCGCGGCGGACTGGGACGCATCCCCCGTCACATGGACCTTCCCGGACATGATGTTTTCCGCCAGCCCGACGCCGGCATTGCCGTTGATGGCCACGCTCCCCTTTTGGTGCATCCCGGCTGCGTAGTAGCCGGCATGGCCGTCGATGGCCACCGCGATGTCCGCGTCGATGCCAACGGCCAGGCTGTGCTTCCCGCCGGGGTTGGTGACGGTCCAGGACTGGCCGTCTTCGGCGTCGTGGATGGCCTGGTTCAGTTCCCGGACAGAGCTGATGGCCAGGTCAACCACTGCCTGCCCGGCATCGGGGGCGGCCATCGGGGCGAAAGTTTCGGGGGCCGTCAGAGTGACCATGTGTAGACCTTTCCGGGTTCCGGTTCAAAGATGCGGGCGTTGTCGATGCCGGGCAGCCCGGCCAGGGCACGGTATTCGGAGGCCATGGCCACGTAGTCGTCCGTTTCGGCGATGATGGCCGGCTTGCAGGCGATGGGGTCGCGGACCACGGCCATGCTGTCCGCCGTGGTGACCACCAGCGTGTAGAAGCCGTCCAGGACCTTACCCAGGTTCACCAGGGCTTCCTCGAGGGTGTCGCCCTGCTGCAGGCGGGAGGCTACGTATCGGGCGCCCACCTCGGTGTCATTCTCGGAATCGAACACCACGCCTTCGCGCTTGAGTTCCCGGCGGACGGTGGCGTGGTTGGAGAAGGAGCCGTTGTGCACCAGGCAGAGGTCGTCGGCCACGGAAAAGGGGTGCGAGCCCCCGGCGGTGACGGCTGACTCGGTGGCCATCCGGGTGTGGGACAGGCCCTGGCTGCCGGCCATCGCCTCAAGTCCGTGCTCGGCGGCGATCTCCACGGGATGGCCCACGCTCTTCATCACGGCCACGTGTTCGCCACGGCCAATGATGGTGGCGGCGGGCAGGGTTTCGCCGACGGCCTTCACCAGGAGGTCCGTCCCGACGCCGGCACTCACCAGGGTGGTGTCACCCACCACGCGGACGGCTGCTGCCGCGTCCAGCGGGAGGAGGCCGGCCACGCCAGCGGTGATGGCCGCCGGCGTCATTCCCTGGTCCTTGCCCAGGAGGCTGAGGGTGGAGGTACCGGGGGAAACCAGGCCCGGGGTGTTGTAGACGGCCAGG
Organism: Arthrobacter sp. Soil761; assembly: GCF_001428325.1. Taxonomy (NCBI): domain Bacteria; kingdom Bacillati; phylum Actinomycetota; class Actinomycetes; order Micrococcales; family Micrococcaceae; genus Arthrobacter; species Arthrobacter sp. Soil761. The sequence goes on from NZ_LMSF01000023.1 coordinate 282,042, forward strand.
CCGGCCGAGTCCGGTCCGCGGTCCACGATCTGGCAGAGCATGGAGGACAGCAGGCTGCCCATCCGTGGATGCAGCGAGGGGTTGCGCAGCTGCAGCGCGGCGATTCCGCACATGGAAAGTCCTTTTCTTGGATGTGTGGGTTGCTAAATCGAGGTCAGGTACGTGCGGATTTCCCAGTCGCTCACCTGGTTGTGCCAGCTGAGGAATTCCTCTTCCTTGGCGTCCGCGTAGTAGCCGCCGACGGCAGGATCCCCGCTGAGGCTGGCCAGGATCACGGGGTCCTTTCGCAGTGCTTCCACGGCGTGGAGCAGCGTGGCCGGAAGGAGATGCGCGTCGGGTTTGGACTCCCCCGGCCCGGACGGCGGGCCCGGATCCAGAGACTTCTCCACGCCGTCCAGCCCGGCGGCAATGGCGGTGGCGATGGCCAGGTACGGGTTGGCGGAGCCGTCGCCGGAGCGGAGTTCGATCCGCTTGTTGTCCGGCACACGGATCATGTGGGTGCGGTCGTTCCCGCCGAAGGATGCCTTCCGCGGCGACCAGGTGGCACCCGAGGAGCTGGTGGTGGCACCGGTCCGCTTGTAGGAGTTCACGGTGGGGGCGAGGAAGGCCTGCAGCGCAGGGGCATGTTCCAGGATCCCGGCGATGAACGAACAAGCCAGGCTGGAAAGCCCGAGGCCGCGGCCGCCGTCGTCCGTTCCCTCACTGGGGAACAGCGGATCGGAACCTGCCCACAGCGAAAAGTGGAAGTGCAGGCCGGTGCCGGTGCGGTCGGTGAACGGCTTGGGCATGAAGGTGGCGGTCATGCCGCGCTGCCCGGCCAGGATATTCAGGATGTAGCGGAGGGACACCACGCGGTCCGCCGTGGTCAGCGCGTCCGTGAAGTTGAAGTTCTGCTCGAACTGGCCGGCGGCGTCCTCGTGATCGTTCGCATAGTTGCCCCAGCCCAGGGAGTTCATCGCCTCCGAAATGGAGGTGAGGTGGTCGTACATCCGGGTGACGCCGCGGGCGTCGTAGCAGGGGCGGGGCGAATCGTCCCTGTCGTCGGCGGTACTCAGCGTCCCGTCGTCGTTTTTCTTCACCAGGAAGTACTCCACCTCGGCGCCCACCTTGGCCTGCATGCCTTTCTCCGCCAGGCCGGCCAACGTGTTCTTCAGGATGACGCGCGGGGCGTAGGGCCAGGGCTTCCCGTCCACATGCGGGTCGCAGTGGATGATGGCCAGGCCTTCCTTGATGAAGGGGACCGGGGTGAAGGACGCCAGATCGGGAACAGCGATCAGGTCCGGGTCCTGCGGCTTCTGCCCCATCAGGCCCGCGGCATAGCCCGCGAACCCCATGGCGCCGTCCTCGAGTTCAGCCGCGGCCTCCACCGGGACCAGCTTGGCGCAGGGCTTCCCGGTCATGTCCACGAACGTGGCCAGCAGGAAGCGGACGTTGTGGGCACGCGCAATATCGGCCAGGGAGATGGTTGGTTCTTCGGCCGGCGCGGGCGCCTTCAGGCCGCCTTCTGGCATTGGGGTCACAGCAGGGGTTGCGACACTCGTCATCGAACATTCCTGTCAGGGTTGGCGTTAGCTATCAGTAAACCTTGTTGCATCAGATTAGCCAAGGAGTGATTTCGTGCGTCGGACAGGAAGGTTAAATGCATGTTTCAGCCGACGGGAAGGGATGGGCGTGATGGGGCCGCAGCAGCCGGCCCGCCGCATCCGCAACGGCGGCTAAGCTGAAAATCGCAACCACGGGGTGGAGGGCGGCTTAGGCCAGTGGCCGCGGAAGGACGAATCGGAATGGCTCGAGCAACTGTGCAGGACGTCGCCAAAACGGCGGGAGTGTCCGTCGGCACGGTATCGCGCGTGCTGAATGGAAGCCCGGCCGTGAGCGCGTCAAGCAGGGAAAAGGTGGCCGGTGCCATCCGGCAGCTCAACTACCGCCCGCTCGCCTCCGCACGCGACCTGCGCCGCGACCGCACCATGCGCATCCTGGCGCTCTCGAAAAACCTCGAGTCCCCCGTCATCAGCGAAGCGTTCCGTGGCTTCGGTGACGCCGCGGCCTTGTCCGGCTATGTCAGCCTGATCGCCCCGACGTCCGGCGACCTCGAGCGGGAACAGCAGCTCGTGGATATGCTGCGCAACGGGTCCGTGGACGGATTGATCCTGTTTTCCCCCACCATGCCGGACGGCGACGTTGAAGCGCTGGCTGAGCAGCTGAGCGTTGTCCAGGTCTGCGAGATCGTCGATTCCGAGGCAGCGTTCGGTGTATCCATTGACGACCGGCAGGCCGCTTACGACATTACGCGGCACCTCATCGGGACAGGCGCCCGGCGGCTTGCCATCATCGGCAACCGGGCTGCCCGCTCCGGCAGGCTGCGCGAAAAGGGGTTCCGGGAGGCCCTGTCCGAGGCGGGCCTGGCCGCGGAACAGGGCCTGTTCGCCAACGGTGACTTCGATTTCCACGTCGGCCGCCGCCTCACCAGGGAACTGCTGGCCATGGACCGCCTGCCCGATGCCGTGTTCTGCGGCAGCGACACGGTGGCGGCGGGCTGCGTCCGGGAAATCATCGACGCCGGCCTGCGGGTGCCGGACGATGTGGCGGTTGCCGGCTTCGATGATTCCATCCAGGCGGAGATGTGCATCCCGGAGCTCACCACCATCCGGCAACCGGCCTACGACCTGGGCCGCGTGGCCTTCGAAGCACTCCTCGAACGGATGACCGGCCCGGCCCACCGCCGCGGCCGGACATTCCTCCCGCACGAGCTCGTCATCCGGGATTCCACAAAGAACTGACAGGGGTTGACTCCCCGGGGCAGTTCCTGAAAGGATTTTGGAATCGATTCCAAAACCTCTGCGATCCACCCCCAACCATTTTGGAATCGATTCCATGACCCTCACCCCAACGCCGCCCGGAAAAGGAAAGAACCTCGTGAACAACCAGCAAACCCCCGTCCAGCAGCCGCCAGCGCCAGGAGGAAACCCGGAACTGCGCGTGGGCGTGGTGGGCATTGGCTGGGCCGGCCAGCAGCACCTCAAGGCCTATTCCGAGCTGGACGGTGTCCGCATCGTGTCGCTGGCCGGGATGGAGCAGGAGCTCCGTGACTCCCTGCAGGTCGAATACGCCATCCCCAACGCCTTCGCGGACTGGCAGGACATGCTGGACCACGGCGGCCTGGACGCCATCAGTGTGGCAGTGCCCACCTTCCTCCACGCACCCATCGCCATCGCCGCCCTGGAGCGGGGAATCCACGTGCTGAGCGAAAAGCCCATCGCGCGCAACGCCGTCGAGGGCCAGGCCATGGTGGACGCCGCCCGCAAGGCAGGCCGTGTCCTGGACGTCGCCTTCAACCACCGCCGGCGCGGCGACATCCAGGCGTTGAAGGAAGTGATCGACGACGGCGGGCTGGGCCGGCCCTACTACGCCAAGGCTTCCTGGCTGCGCCGCTCCGGCATCCCGACGCTGGGAAGCTGGTTCACCAACCCCGAGCTTGCCGGCGGCGGACCGCTGGCGGACATCGGCGTGCACGCGCTGGATTACGCCCTCCACCTCCTGGGCGAACCGAAGGTGCTGGCTGTCTCCGCCGCCACCCACTCGGAGCTTGGCCCGCAGGGCAGGGGCGGCGGCAGCCGGTATACGGCCCAGGCCACCAGCCACGCGTTCGAGGTGGAAGACTTCGCGTCAGCGTTCCTCCGGCTTGAGGGCGGCGGCACACTGCTGATCGAGGCGGGCTGGGCCACCTACCGGGAACAGGACGACCTGCTCGATTTCACGGTTTACGGCACCGACGGCGGCGCGGAGCTCAAGGTGCACGGCGCACCCTTCCCGCCGGTCGGCCAGCTCCGGGTGTTTACCGACAAGGACGGCGAATCCGCAGACTACGTGCCAGCTGTGCTCCCGGGCCGCGCGCATGACGCAGTGGTGGAAGACTTCGTTACGGCAGTGCGCGGCGGCGACGCCGTTTGGGCCGGGCATGACGGCTCCCTCGCGCTCTACCGTGCACAGATCATTGACGCGTGCTACCAGTCCGCACTTGAGCAGAGGGAGGTTCGTCTCTAATGAACGGCAAACTGAGGATCCGGGTGTGGAACGAGGGCGTCCACGAGGCCATCAACGAGCCGTCGCACATCGGGGAGATCTATCCTGACGGCATCCACGGTGCCATTGCGGCAGGACTTCGTTCCTACTTCCCGGACGCTGACATCACGACGGCGGTCCTGGCCACCGACGACCAGCACGGCCTTGACGAGGAGGTGCTTGCGGAGACGGACGTCCTGCTCTGGTGGGGCCATATGGCCCACGCCGAGGTGGGCGACGCCGTCGTCGAACGCGTCCACCGGCACGTGCTTGGCGGCATGGGACTGATTGTGCTCCATTCGGGGCACTTCGCGAAGATCTTCACCAAACTCCTGGGCACCAGCTGCTCCCTCGCCTGGCGCAACGACGGCGGGCGGGAACTGGTCTGGACCGTCAAGCCGTCCCATCCCATCGCCGAAGGCGTGGACAGTCCCATCGTCATCCCCGAACAGGAGATGTACGGCGAGCTGTTCGATATCCCGGAGCCGGACGACCTCATCTTCATCAGCTCCTTCGCGGGCGGCGAGGTGTTCCGTTCCGGCGTCACCTTCACCCGGGGCAAGGGCCGCATCTTCTACTTCAGCCCCGGCGACCAGGAGTACCCGGTGTACCACCACCCGCAGGTCCAGCGGGTCCTGGCCAACGGCGTCAAGTGGGCGGCCCAGCCGGAGCTGGGCCGTTCAGCCCCGGCGGTGACCAACCCTGCCCGGGAGTGGTTCCAGGAGTAGTAGGCGCAAACGGCTACAGCCCGAGCCGGGCCCAGACGTCGATGGGATCCACTGTGCTGCCGTCGACGAAGGCAAAACGGCCGTCCGGCAGGACGTGCGAGCCGTCCAGTTCCACATGCAGGCCTTGTCCGCCCAGTCCGACGACGGCGGCATAGTCGCCGTCTGCAACCCCACCCGACGTGCCGATCCAGGGGATGGTCAGGTGTGATCCCATAGGGTACGGCGCCTGCCGTCCCCAGGTTCCGCCGTCGTCGAGCTTCCCTCCCCAGGGGACGGGCCTGACCTCGGAGGCAAGCGCGGAGCCTGCCTCGATGGGCCACCCGCCGATCCTCATCCTGGCGGCAAGGCTGGACCCGCCACGGACGCGGACCAGCCGCAGCTCTACGGCACCGCGCGTCAGGGACACCACTGTGGCCTCGGGGCCTGGAGTTGCGGTCCCGGCGGCGCCGCTGCCGTGGTCGGGACCGCAGTCGGGATCAATGGCGATCCAGCTGGTGGCGGTCCGGGAGGCTCCCACCTGAATACCGTCCAGCGTGAAGTGCCCCAAGAATTCGAATCCCGTGCGGTGCGTCAGCCGGCCGCCGGCATCTTCGAAGACCACCGCGTTATCGAGCGACTCCGGCTCCAAGTCCGGAAAGGTGGCCGTGGAATAGCCCAAGCGGGCATACAGCGGCGAATCGGCCACCTGGACGCCGGGGTTGGCGTGGTCGGTCCCATGGTTGAGGACCCGGACGATGCCGTCTGCCACAGTCCCGTCCACCTGCCAGCCCGGCGCAACAATGAAGCGCTGCGTGTCTCCAACCTCCACCGGCAACGGCTCCTCCACCGCGGTCCAAACGGGATGGTCTGCCGGCAGGGCCAGGCCCATCATCCCCTTGGCCGCCCAGTAGGGCGAGCCGGCCCCGGAGTAGGCCTGCTTCATGCCGGGAAACTCGCCGTGGAACCCGATAGTCAGCAAACCGTCGCGGTTCACTGCCCCGCGTTCCAGGAAATAGCCCAGGATCCCGGACGCGGCCCGCCGCGAGAGGCCAGGGCTGAGCCGGGTATGGCCCAAGAGCTGCCCTGACCAGAAGGGCGCAGCCGCCGCAAACCGGTAGATCAGGCTCCGGCCCTGGACCAGCGGGGCGCCGTCAGCCCCCACCAGATGCACGGCGTCATCAAGGAAATCGGCAAGCCGTTCCCCGTCAACAGCAGTTCTGGCCTGGACACGCGGGTCCTCCGGTACCATCAGCTGCAGCAGCTGCGGATAGACCTGGAATGCCCAGCCCACATAGTGGTCGTAAGCCCGCTCCGGGCCGTCGGCGAACCAGCCATGGCCCCGGTACAGCGAGTCGTGGATGGCCAGGCCGGCGTCGATGTCGGCGTTGGAGAACTGGCCTCCCACGCTGGCCAGGAACATCTCCACGACGATCTGGAACCACACCCAGTTGATGGGCGGGTACTGGCCGCCGATCACGGTCTCGAACCAGGCAATGAGCTGCTCCTGGACCCGCTGCGGCAGCTTGTCCCACAGCAGCTCCCGGGTAAGCGACAGGCCCACCGCGAGCGAGGCGGCTTCCACCTTCGCCTGGCCCAGCTCCCCCGGCGTGGGCCAGCGGTCAGGGTTGGCCGGGTCGGTTCCGGCGTCAAGCCCCTGCGCGTACCAATCCACAAGCCATCCGGTGTCCTCCGGGCTGCCGGCGATCCGGAAAGACGCCAGCAGGAATGTCCTGGCGAAGGCCTCCAGGGAGTCGCTGCGAGGGCCATAGTTGCTGGTGGCGCCGGGCAGGTACAAGTTGGCGTGATCACCGGTGGCGTAACGGTGAGCGGACCGCAGCAGGTGGTCGGCGCAGGCGCACCAGTGCTCACGGGTCAAGCCGGTGAACGGGGAGAGTTCGCGGTCCAGTGGCGGAAGGACCAGGGCAGCAGGGAGTGCAGAGGTGGTCATGGATTCCTTGGGTTGTCTCAGTTGCCACCGAGCCAGGCGATGGCCCGCAGCAGGATGGCACGGTGTTCAGGGGACGAATACGAGGCGGCGTCGTGGCCCAGGGCGTCATAGAAGGTCCGGCCCCGCCTGCCGCCCGTGCCGGTCCCCCGGTGCAGGGACCACATCAGCGGATGGTCGCGTCCGTCGTGCCTGTGGGTGGCGTGAACGGTGATGTCCGGGCAGGTGCTGAGATAGCTGTAGCGCTCATCCGGCAGCACGAAATCCGGGATGCCGGCAACCACCGGCCCGGAGTCATGAAGGAGACGGACGGCAGCCGGCCCATAATCCGGGTGCATGGACGTGCCCCTGACCCAGCGGCCGCCCAGCCCGTCCTCCCAGGCAGGCAGGTCAACAAAGCTGGTGGAGCTTGAATGGGTCACCAGCATTGGCCGGGCCGAGCCCAGCCACCGCACTAGCCCTGCCGAGGCATCCGGCGTTCCCGGCGACGGGCGGCCGTCACGGGGCAGGCCGACGTTCACGGCCAGTACCGAAGGAAGGCCAGTGGCGTCCGCATGTGCAAGGTCGGCCAGCGCTTCGTCAACATCGCCGGAAATGACGACGTCGAAGCCCGTGTCCCGCAACAGGCCTGCCAACGCATGCGAGGTGTCAGCGAACGGGTGCCACGGATCCGCATACCGTCCCTCGCCGGTGAGGAGCAGGGCGGTGGGCGCACCGCCCAGCGGGGCGGTCACCGGGAATCCTCGAGTACGCCCATGGCAGGCAGCCGCGGAGCGCCTATTGAGGAGTCCCGCAGGATCAGTTCGGGGTTGAGTTCCACACGGTGCACCGGGCGCATGCGCCCCTCGGCAAGCCGAGCTGCCATGAGCTGCACAGCCACCTTGCCCACGTAGTGCTTGGGCGGACGGACGGCAGAGATGGCCGGCTCTGCCAGGTAGGCTACCTCGTCGTCGTAGCCCACTACCGCGATGTCGCCCGGAACTGCCAGCCCCCGGTCCACGCAATGTTGCACGAACGCCACCGCCTGGGTGTCTGAATGCACCAGCATGGCCGTGGTGCCGGTTTTGCGGCAGAGCTCCAGGACATGATCGAAGTGGGCGCTGCGCCCGCCGTCCCCCTGCTTGACCGAATCCTCGTGGACGGTTTCCTGGAGTGGGATTTTCAGCGCCGCCAGGGCCTGCTGCCAACCGCGGACCACGTGCGGGCTGGTGGGGCTGGACGAGTCGGTCAGGCAGCCGATCCGCCGGTGCCCTTCCTGCCACAAGTGGCGCACGGCCATGCCGGCACCGAACGCGTGGTCCGTTGCCGCCCATTCCAGGCGGTGGGCGGGGACTTCTGCGGGTGCGCGCCGTTCGGCCAGCACCACGGGAATGGGAAGCGCGTTCAGCCACCGCAGCAGTTCCTGGCCGCGTTCCCCTCCCATGTCAGGTGCCACGATCAGCCCGTCAATGTTCTGGGTGTCCAGCAGGGCCTGTACCTGGCGGCGGTTGTCCGCGGCGTCATATGTGGAACCCCGGACCATGATCCGCAGGTTCTGCTCTTCCGCTTCGGCACGGGCGCCGCTGATGACCTGCGGCCAGTAGTAATCCAGGGACGGCACCACCATGCCGATTGAGTAGCTGTGGGTTACTGCGCGCCCGGCGGCGGTCCGGTCCAGCGGGCTGGGAAGCGTGGCCCCGCCGTGCACGCGGGACACCAGGCCCTCATCTGCCAGTAGATTAACGTCGCGGCGGATGGTGAGTTCACTGACGCCCAGCTTGCCGGCGATGTCCCGGACGGTGATGGCGCCGTGGGCGCGCAGCTCCTCCATGAGCCGCTCCCTGCGCTGAAGCGAGAAGAGGGATTTTCCTGCGGGCTCGGCGGGTTGGTCAGGACTCATGATGCTGCCTCCACGGTGAGGGTGAATGCGCCGTCGGCACCGGTTGTTGCGGGCATGCGGAAGCGAAGCCGGGTCAGGGACTGTCCCCAGATGTCCGCCAGCAGCGGATCATCCAGGTGCCATTCATCCACCAGCACGACGGCGGTGGCCGGCTCCCAGCGCAGCACGGCTCCGCGGCCCGATGGTTTTCCCGGGATTGCGGCGGTGGGGATTCCGGCGGGATGCACAGTGGCCGCCCCGTCCGGTCCACGGCGCAGGGTACCGGCCGTGAGGTAGGTGATGTCGACGTCGGGCGTCCCCGGTGCCGCGGACTCCGGAAGCTCCCAGCGGTCCCCGATGGTGACGCGGCCGGTGTTTCTGTCGAGATCGAAAGTTCGAACCCACTGCCCGGGATCGAGGCCATAGGCTGCGCCGAGGGCAAGTTCCAGGCGGGGCTGGTGGACCGTGGGCTGCCGAAGGACCTGGGCGGTGAATTCGCTGCCCGTGCCCTGCTCAAGCCCCCATGGCGCCGGGACGCTATGCCATGCGCTCTGCATGGCGCGGATGCCGTAGCGCTCCGGGCCGAAGGTTTTCGCCGTGTAGGTGGGCTGGCCGGCGTCCACCAGGAGGGGAACACCATCCACCGCCACCACCACAGAACCCACATCCTGGTGGTTATGGTGCTCGCCATTGTGGCCGCCCTTCGCTGCCAGGAGCAGCCCCTCCGTAGACCCGGCCTTCTGGCGGGCCACCATGATCTGGACGGACGGGAGATAGCTGAAGGAAACCAGTGGCGGGATCCCTGCGGGCCTCGGTGAGGTGGCGAGGAGCGAGTGCAGGACGCGGCCCAGCCCGGCAGCGGCATCCGGCTCCCGGGCGAGCATCGACGCGGCATGGTTCGCTGCATCCTGGTCCCCCAGCCGGTCCGCCCAGCCGTGCAGCATGTCCCAGGGGAGGGCGTCCGCCGCCCGCGCCGGCCCGTCTGCCACGTTCAGGAACCAGGAACCTCCGATGTGCATGCGGTGCGGGAAGGCCACCAGTTCACGGACGACTGGCAGTCCGGCGTCGACGGCTCCTCCGGTGGCCTCCTCCAGCAGCTTGAGCCCCTCCAGCGCCCGCCCCGCGCCGTTCCACCAGTAGGCGAATCCTTCATCGATGGCGCCGTCAACCGGGATTGAGGCCAGGAAGCGGTCCAGGCCCTCGATGCACCGTTCCATGATCCGTGCCTGGAGGTGGGGATCCTCCACCAGGAACAGTGCGGCGGCGCCCAGGTTCGAGTGGATCCACGGGTTCCAGTTGTGGACGTCCCCGTCCAGGCCCAGCCAGTGCCAGTCCAGCCGTTCAAGGAACGGCTGGAAGACGCGTGCAGCCGCCTCATCGCGCAGGCGCCGCCGCAGGCCAGGGGCTCGCGCGTCGAGTTCACTGCCCAGCACGTGGTCCAGCCAGCCCAGCTGGGCAGCCACCTCGCCGGCGCCCAGGTCCAGGAAGGGCCGGGCCAGGTCCGGGACAACTTCTCCAGAGCGGCTGTAGACATCATCGTGGGCCGCCCAGCTCCAGGAACTCTGTTCGCACAGAAGATAGGCACCGTCGATAGATTCGTCGAGCCAGAGGTCGGTGGCCTCACGGTCCGCTGACGTCAGGGCCATGACCACCGCGCGGGTGAGCCTTTGCTGCCGTGCACGCACCAGGCTTTCGTACGCGGTACGGTTCCCGTCGCGGAAGAAGCGCGCGTAATGGGACACCAGGGGCTGCGGCCACGGAGTTCCCCGTTCCGTGCCGGCCTGCTCCCTGATCATGCGTAGGGCGTCAGCCGGAACTGCACTCCATGCGGACGCCTCAGCGGGCGGGACGGACAGTCGCTTAGTTGCGCCCTGAAGTGACGTGACCAACTCCGCAGCGGTGGCGGCCTGGCACCATGCGGAGATGAGCGGTGCCGGACGCTCCGCGTCGGAATGGCCTGTGGTGGTTGTCATGCAGAAACCGGTTCTCTTGTTCGAATACGATCGTTTTAGGACGATCATGACCATGTTGAATGTTCTGTCTTGTTCATGAGTATCTACTGATTGTTAGATGTGATGCAAGACATGGAACGCGGATTCCCGCATTTCACTTCACGGAGGAAAGGAGGCCCGAGTGGCGCGGAAACCCAAGGCCCTGCTGGTCATGAACCAGAAAACATTTGCTGACCAGTTCGATTCCACACGGCTTGACCGTTTGGCGCGCCTGGTAGATCTCGGCCCGGAACCCTGGACCGCGTCCCTTGACCGGCCTGCGCTTGCCGGGCGCCTGGCCGATGTTGAAATCCTGCTGACGAGCTGGGGCGTGCCGCGGCTCGACGGTGCCGCCCTCGCACGCATGCCAAAGCTTCGTGCAATATTCCATTGCGCAGGCACCGTGCGCAGCTTTGTCACTCCGGAACTGTGGGAGCGGGGCATCCTGGTGACCAACGGGGCAGACGCCAATGCCATCCCGGTAGCGGAGTTCACCTTTGCGTCCATCGTGCTGGCTGGAAAGAAGGCACACGTGCTGGCCAATGATGCCCGGGTCTTCCGGGACGACTGGAACTACACCACGAAACGGGGTGAGCTGGGCAACATTGGACGGGTCATTGGCGTCATCGGGTTCTCCCGCATTGGACGCCGGGTAGTGCACCTGGTCCAGCAACTGCAGGATGTCCGTTGCCTAGTCAGCGATCCCTACGCGGATCCCGCCGCCGTGGCCGCGGAGGGAGGGCAGCTGGTGTCCCTCCCGGAGTTGATGGCCGCATCGGACGTGGTGACGGTGCATGCACCTGCCCTACCCGAGACCAAACACATGATCGGCGCGGCCGAACTACGGGCCATGAAGGACAACGCAACGCTGATCAACACGGCCAGGGGCTCACTCGTGGACACGAAGGCCCTCGAAGCCGAGTGCGCTACCGGGCGCATCCAGGCCCTGCTGGACGTGACTGAGCCCGAACCGCTGCCGGCGGATTCGGTGCTGTACGACCTCCCGAATGTCCAGATCACCCCCCACATTGCAGGGTCGCTGGGCACCGAAACCCGCCGCATGTCCGACGCCGCCCTGAACGACCTCGAACGGTACCTCACCGGACAACAGCTGGCCGCGCAAGTGGTGTCCGCGGACCTTTCACTCAGCGCCTGACAACGTAACCGCCGCAGCCCGCGGCCCATTTGAAAACCTAGTAAGGAGACCGCAATGAAGCGCACAACCCTCGCCGCCATCGCCCTGGCAGTGACTGCCGGCCTTGGACTCACCGGCTGCGCCGGGGCAGCCGGCCCGGCCGAACCCCAAGGCCAGGACGGAAAGACCCGCCTTACCGTGTCCGTGTGGAACTACGAAGGCACCCCCGAATTCAAGGCACTGTTCGACAGCTACGAGGCCGCCAACCCCAAGGTGGACATTGAACCCGTGGACATCCTGGCGGACGACTACCCCCAGAAGGTCACCACCATGCTGGCCGGCGGCGACACCACGGACGTCCTGACCATGAAGAACGTCATTGATTACGCGCGCTACGCCAACAACGGCCAGCTGCAGGAAATAAACACTGTGGTGGACAAGGTGGGCAAGGACAACCTGGCCGGCATTGATGCGTTCGATATCAACGGCAAGTACTTCGCCGCGCCGTACCGGCAGGACTTCTGGCTGCTGTACTACAACAAGGACCTGCTCAAGGCCGCCGGCGTGGAGAACCCGGCGGACCTGACCTGGGACGAGTACACCGCGCTTGCCAAGAAACTCACCACCGAAGCGGGCGGCAAGAAGGTGTACGGCACCTACCACCACATTTGGCGTTCCGTGGTGCAGGCCATCGCCGCCGCACAGAACAACGCCGACCAGAACAGCGGCGACTACAGCTTCTTCAAGGACCAGTACAACACCGCACTGGACCTCCAGAAGAGCGGCGCCACACTGGATTTCGGGACGGCCAAGAGCCAGAAGACCAGCTACCGCACCATGTTTGAAAGTGGGCAGGCTGCCATGATGCCCATGGGCACCTGGTACATCGCAGGAGTTTTGCAGGCTAAGAAGGACGGAAAGACGAACGTAAACTGGGGCCTGGCTCCCATGCCCCAGAAGAGCGAGGGCGGGAAGGTTACCACGTTCGGCTCCCCCACGGCTTTCGCCGTAAACAAGAACGCTGCGCACTCGGACGAGGCAAGGAAGTTCATTGAATGGGCAGCCGGTGAGGAGGGCGCCAAGGCGATCTCCAGGATCGGCGTTGTTCCGGCCCTGCAGAACGATGCCGTCAAGGACGCCTACTTCAAGCTCGAGGGGATGCCCACGGACGACCTGTCCAAGAAGGCCTTCACCCCGGACCAGATTGCCCTGGAAATGCCGGTCAGCGACAAGTCCGCTGCGACAGACAAGGTCCTGAACCAGGAGCACGACCTCATCATGGTGGGTGAACGCCCGGTGGACGACGCTATTGCCGAGATGGGCAAGCGCGTCAAGAGCGAAGTCCTCGGTCAGTAACAGCAGCATGACTACTGAAACCATTCCTTCGAAGGTTGCCCCGGCCGCCGGCCGGGGCAACCGGAAGCAGGCCAGGCGCAACACCCTGATCGGCTGGACGTTCATCCTGCCAAACTTCCTGGGGTTCCTGGCCTTCACGCTCATTCCGGTGCTGGCAGCATTCGCCCTCTCCTTCATGGAGTGGACCTCCTTCACCGCCCCCAAATGGGTGGGGTTGGCCAACTTCCAGCGGATGTTCGCCAGCGATTCCTTCTGGGTGGCACTGCGGAACACCGTGGTCTACGCCATCGGGCACGTTCCGCTCACCATGGCCCTGGCCCTTCTGCTGGCCATGCTGCTGAACCGCAAACTCAAGGGCATTGGCTTCTTCCGGGTGGCCATCTTCTTCCCCTACATCACCTCCCTGGTGGCGGTGGCAGTGGTCTGGAACATGCTGTTCAGCCCGGACAACGGCCCCATCAACCAGTTCCTGCACGCCATTGGCATCGCCAATGCGCCGGGCTGGACCTCCAGCTCCGACTGGGCACTGCCCGCAGTCATCATCACCAGCGTCTGGCGGGATATGGGCTATTACATGGTCCTGTACCTGGCCGGGCTGCAGGCCATCCCTACCGAACTGTATGAAGCGGCAGAGGTGGACGGCGCCAGTGCGTGGCAGCGCTTCTGGAACGTCACCATCCCGTCCCTGCGGCCCACCACCTTCTTCGTGGTGGTCATGCTGACAGTCTCCAGCTTCAAGGTCTTCGACCTGATCGTGGTCATGACCAACGGCGGACCGGGACGCTCCACCACCGTGCTGTCCCAGCTCATCTACCAGGAAGGCATCGGTGAAGGAAAGTTCGGCTACTCGTCCGCCATCTCCCTGGTGCTGTTCCTCATCGTCCTGACGGTCACCGTCCTGCAGTTCAAGATCCAACAGCGGAGGGAACGCTGATGACCAACATGGCCGAAGACCTCAAGACCGAAGCTCCCCTCGCCGGCCTGGCACCTGCCACGGAAGACCGCCGTCGGATTGACCGCAGACGCTCGACCCGGGAGCGGGAAAAGCGCACCAGTGACCTGGTCATCTATTCCGTCCTCGCCGTCCTGGTGGTGGCACTCATGGTGCCGTTTATCTGGATGGTCTCCTCGTCGCTGAAGGAGAACAACCAGGTCCTCACGGTTCCCATCCAGTGGATTCCCAGCGAATTCGTGTGGAGCAACTACACGGACATCTGGACCCGCATTCCCATGATGGGCTACTTGCAGAATTCGCTGTACCTGGCCGTGATCATCACGTGCCTGCAGGTGCTGACGGGTTCCCTGGCCGCCTACGGGTTCTCGAAGGTCCGCTTCCCAGGCAGGGATGTCCTGTTCCTGGCCTACATCGGCACCATCGCTGTGCCGTGGCAGGCCTACATGGTGCCGCAGTACATCATGATGCAGAACCTGGGGCTCACCAACAGCTTTAACGCCCTGATCCTGCTGCAGGCGTTCGGCGCGTTCGGCGTGTTCCTGATGCGCCAGTACTACATGACCATCCCGGATGAACTGTGCGAGGCCGCCCGGATTGACGGCCTGAGCGAGTACGGCATCTGGGCGCGGGTGATCCTGCCGCTGTCCAAGCCGGCGCTCGCCAGCCTGGCACTGCTGACGTTCGTGAACACCTGGAATGACTACATGGGGCCGTTCATCTACCTCACGTCCAACCGGCTCTGGACGGTCCAGCTGGGACTGCGTTCATTCGTAGGACAGTTCGACGCGGAGTACGCAATGATCATGACCGGCTCGGTCATCTCGGTGATCCCCATCCTGGCGATCTTCCTGGTTGGCCAGCGGTACTTCATCCAAGGCATCGCAACGAGCGGCATGAAGGGTTGAGTGCAGTGCGGGAGCAAGCAGCACCGCGGCGCGGACTGGCCGGGCGGATTCCGAGTCCCGGGTTTGACACCTTTGGGAGCATCTTCGGGTTCGTTTATACGTTCCTGGCCGGGAACGTGCTGATGGCTGCGGCCAACGCCCCGCTGGTGCTGTGCCTGGCCCTGGTAGCGGACCCTGTTGCCGCATGGCCGTTCTTCCTGGCACTTTCGGCCACCGTCCCGCCGTCTCTCTCCGGCCTGTTCGCCGCCTTCAAGGCATTGAACGACGACGGTATTGCGGTCAAGCCGGTCGCCTCCTTCCTGCGGGGCTACCGGCACGGCTTCCGGCGCTCGGCCCTGCTGGGCCTGGCCGCCGTGGCGGCACTGCTGTTCCTTGGCGTGGACCTGGCCATCGTCCAGTCCATGCCGGCCGCGGCGCTGCTGGTGCCGGTGATCGCGGTGGCCGCAGCCCTAACGGTGGCCGTTGCCGTGATGGCGGTTGCCGGCGTCGCACTCTTCCCGGCCGCCGGCCTCAAGGGCCTGGTCAAGGCCGCTTTATACGTGTCCGTGCAGCGCTGGTACCTGAGCCTGGCCATGCTGGTGCTTCTGGGAATCATCGCTGCCGCCGCCCTGCTCCAGCCGGTCCTCGGCGTGGCGCTGGCCCCGGCGCCGCTGCTGTTCGTGGTGTGGAGCAACTCCGATTATGCCTTCTCCGCTGCACTCCGCACTCCCCAGGATACCCATTGACCTCTTTTGCCATCGGCGAGCGCGACTTCCTCCTGGACGGCGAGCCGTTTCGAATCCTTTCCGGCGCCATCCACTACTTCCGGGTGCACCCGGGTTCATGGGCAGACCGGATCCGCAAGGCACGGCTGATGGGGCTCAACACCATCGAAACGTATGTGGCCTGGAATGAACACGCCCCCAGCCCAGGCGTTTTCCGGACTGATGGCAGCCTGGACCTTGGCCGCTTCCTGGACCTCGTGGCGGCCGAGGGCATGCGTGCCATCGTCCGGCCCGGCCCGTATATCTGTGCAGAATGGGACAACGGCGGGCTGCCGGCGTGGCTGTTCACGGATCCCACCATCGGCGTGCGCAGCAGTGAGCCCGGCTACCTGGCCGCCGTGGATGCCTTCATGGACCAGCTGCTGCCCATCGTGGTGGAACGGCAGGTCACCACGGGCGGTCCCGTCATCCTGCTCCAGATAGAAAACGAGTACGGAGCCTACGGCGCGGACAAGGAATACCTCCAGCACCTCGTGGACGTTGCCAAGCGGGCGGGCGTGGAGGTGCCGTTGTTCACCTGTGACCAGCCTTTCGGCACCATGATCGAGGACGGTTCGCTCCCCGGGCTGCACAAGACCGGCACCTTTGGCTCGAGGGCGGATGAACGGCTGGCCTTCCTGCGGGAGCGGCAGCCCACGGGGCCGTTGATGTGCGCCGAGTTCTGGAACGGCTGGTTCGACAACTGGGGAACCCACCACCACACCACCGATGCTGCCGCCGCTGCAGCGGAACTGGACGCCCTGCTGTCCGCCGGGGCATCGGTAAACATCTACATGTTCCACGGCGGCACCAATTTCGGTTTCACCAACGGCGCCAATGACAAGGGCATCTACGAGCCCACCATTACGTCCTACGACTACGACGCCCCCCTGGCCGAAGACGGCTTCCCTACGGAAAAGTACTTCGCGTTCCGCAGTGTCATCGCCAAGCACTTCCCGGTTCCGGCCGAAGTACCAGGCCGCCGGCCTGTTGCCGCCCAGGCCGGGGTGGAATTGACGGAAAGCGTACCGCTGCTGGATGTCTCATGGCTGGGCAGTCCGGCCCAGGTGGTGGCCGGAGCGGTTCCAGCCGCCGAAGCCACCGGCCAATACCGCGGATTCTTCCTTTACGAAAAGGTCCTTGCCCGCAGCGGTGTACTCTCCTTCACCGACGTACGTGACCGGGCGCAGTTCTTCCTGGACGGCTTTCCGCTGGGAACGCTGAGCCGCGAACTCGGCGAGCGCTCCATCGTCATCCCCCGGGAAGGGCTGTTGCAGGTGCTTGTAGAGGACCAGGGCAGGGTCAACTACGGGCCCAGGATCGGCGAAGCGAAGGGCCTGATCGCACCGGCGCTACTGGATGGCGCAGAGGTTCTGGACTGGGCCCTCCGGCCGGTGGACCTTGCCCCGCTGGGTGACTTCCGGCAGGAAGCCGGGGAACTCCAAGGTTCCGGCGGCGTTGCGGGCCCATCCGTGTCCTTCGGGTCGTTTGCTGCCGACGGTCCCGGCGACCGATACCTCCGGCTCGACGGCTGGACCAAGGGCAACGCCTTTATCAACGGGGTCAACCTGGGACGCTACTGGAGCCGCGGCCCGCAGCGCACCCTCTACATACCCGGGCCGCTCGTCCGGCAGGGGCTCAATGAGCTGGCCATCCTGGAACTGCACGGCAGCTCCACACGGCTGGTGGGGTTCGCCGGCGCCCCGGACCTGGGCCCTGGCGAAAAGTAGGTTGATCTGCGAGAAGCGTCATTGACATCGGGTCCGTCCGGGAGCACATTGGGAGCGTCGCACACGGGGCCGGCAGGTTCTGGACGGGCACATCCCGCCCTGCCGGTCCCCTTTCCCGGCGCACACAGCCCCGGACGAACTCAATAACCACTCCTTATGAAGGAGCCAGAAATGCCCGCAGTAACGGTCACGGACCTTGCAACCAAATCTTTCGACGAGCCCGATGAGAAGCGCCGCCCACCCAAGACCCAGGTGGATGTGGTCAGCATTGGCGGCGCCACCCTTGGCCGGTTCACCTTCGAGCCCGGCTGGCGCTGGTCTGAAACCGTGAAGACGGTGGTCAAGACGGACAGCTGCCAGAACAACCATCTGGGCTTCTGCACCGGCGGCACCTTGACGGTGCAGCTCAACGATGGAACGCAGAAGACCATCCACGCCGGTGACGCCTATTCCATCCCGGCCGGGCACGACGCCTGGGTGGAGGGCGGCGAGACGTTCGTTGGGTATGAAGTCATCAGCGCGGCCGAGTACGCCAAGCCCGCCTGATTCTGCGGAAGCACGGCGACCCGGCAGGAAAGGGAGGTCCCCCAGACCTCCCTTTCCTGCCGCCGGGGCCCTACCGTTGAGGGGAACACGACGATCGGAGAGCAATGAAAGTCACCGTCATCGGCGGCAGCGGCCACATCGGTTCGTTCCTGGTCCCCCGGCTGGTCCGCGCAGGCCACGAAGTCACCAACATCAGCCGCGGCACCAGCGCCCCCTACACGGACACGCCCGAATGGCAACAGGTCCACCAGGTCACCGCGGACCGGCAGGAGGAAGACCGGGACGGAACGTTCGCCGAGCGGGTGTCCGCGCTCAAGCCGGATGCCGTGGTGGACCTGGTCTGCTTCTCCCTCGAATCTGCGGCGGCGCTGGTGCACCGGTTGCGCGGCGAGGTGGGGCACCTGCTGCACTGCGGCTCCATCTGGCGCTACGGGCAAAGCCTGAAGCTGCCCATCCGGGAAGGTTCGGATTCCGCCGCAGCACCCTTTGGCGACTACGGCATCCAGAAGAACCGGATCGCGTTGATGCTCAAGGAAGAGACCGCCAGCGGAGGCCTGGCAACCACGTCGCTGCACCCCGGCCACATCGTCGGTCCGGGGTGGCACCCCGTTGGCCCGCTCGGAAACCTGGATCCGTCCGTCTGGCAGACGCTCTCCGCCGGCCAGCCCCTCCGGATCCCCGGCAGCGGCGCGGAACTGATGCACCACGTGCATGCCGACGACGTCGCCCAGGCTTTCGAAAAGGCCATCGCGCAGCGGGAGGCGGCCGCCGGCGAGGACTTCAACATCGTGGCCCCCACAGCCCTGACCGTGCGTGGCTACGCGGACATCGCGGCTGCCTGGTTCGGGCACGCCGCCGTGCTGGAGACGGTGACGTGGGACCGCTTCCGCGAAAACACCTCCCGGGACTACGCCGAGTCCAGCTGGGGCCACCTCTACCGCAGCCACTGCTTCAGCATTGAAAAGGCCGCGTCCGTGCTGGGTTATGCGCCCCGGTATGAGCCGGAGCAGGCCGTCTTCGAATCCATCCAATGGCTGGTGGAGCATGAGCGGCTGCACGTCGCCCGGCCCCTGGGCGTCCCCGCGGGCTGACTCCGGCCGGGCGGCACCCGCTAAACGGGCACCCGCCGGAGCCGTGCCACCAGCGCGGCGGCCAGCAGGGCTGTCGCCAATTCCAGTGCGATGACCAGCAGCAGTTCCGCCGCGCCGTCCGCAGGGGCAACGGACGACGGCGGGGCGCCGGCATGGGCGTGCCCCGCACCGCCGGCGGCCAGCAGCAGAAAAGCGTGCACGGCGGCCATGGCCACTGCAGCGGCGGTGACCTGGTGCAGGGCGCCCACGCGGCTGTGCCGCCAGATGTGGACCGCGCACGGCATGCAGATGGCGGCGAGTGCCAGCATGAGTACACTCAGCCACACCCCATGACGGCCGGCAGCGGCCAGCCACAGGTGTGCCGCGCAGCAGACGGCGGTGACCACGGCCACCAGCCGCGGATGCAGGACCGGACCCCTGGCACCGGCCCGTCCTGCCGCCGTCGTGCTCCCTGCCGGCGCGAGGAGGTCAGTGGCAGGAGCCACCACTGCCGCCCTCGGTGTGGCAGGCCGCAGCCTGCATGTTCGGATCGGCCGGGACATCCAGCACCGGGCTGCGGTCGAAGAAGCCCTCGGGACGGAGCTTGAAGCCCACGGTGTCCACGGGCATGATGGGCCAGTCCTCCACGCGGGGGAAGTGGGTGAGGCCAAAGGTGTGCCACACCACGATGTCCTGCCCGTCGATATCGCGGTCCTGCGCCACGTAGGCCGGCAGGCCCGCTCCCCCGGCGTGCTGGTTCACGAAGTCGCCCGTGGGGTAGCGCTCGTCCTCGGCGTAGCGGGTGACCCACAGGTCCTTGGTGGCGAACGCGGCCCGGCGGGCGATGGAGGAGCCGGGATCCGCCAGCAGGGTGGGCTGGTTGTGGGAATGCAGCTTGTAGCCCACGGGTTCGCCCAGCCGGTTCCGGGAGTCCGGGTTGGAGATGATCCAGGTCCGGCCGGTGCGCGCGTCGGCCTCCCGGACACCCTGTGATTCACGGGCCAGGACGGTGCGCCTGCGGGAGAAGGCATTGCCCCGCTCATTGCCGGGTCCCATGGCCTGGCGGACCACATCCTCCTCCTCCACGCGGTTGGTGAACCCGTCGATGGCCATGTCCAGCCGGGCACTGAAGAGGTGCTGATGGAAGGGCGCGCCCAGCCCGGGTGCCAGCTGCGAAATGTTATCCGAGCCGCCCTCGGGGAAGGCGGACGTGAAGACAATGCCGGTGGCCTTGGCCTCGAATTCGATGGTGCCGTCCAGGTAGAGGTACCAGTAGAAGCCGTAGTCGTAGTTGCCGATGGTGGTGAAGAAGGAAATGACCAGGCGCCGGTTGCGGCGGGTGTAGGTGACGCCGCTCCAGAGGTCCGAGTGCTTGGAGAGGATGCTCCAGTCCTCCTCGTGCATGCAGATGCCGTTGCGGATTTCCCGGGGGTTGCCAAAGGCATCGGAGATGACGGGGCTCAGGTAGGTGATCTCGCCCAGGCAGTCGCAGCCCAGTTCCAGGGAGTTGGCGTACTGGCCCACCAGGTATTCGCCGGTGTCGAAGTAGTTCTGCCAGGACCGGACCGGTGACGGGTCACCGTACGGGACCACCATCTCGGCGATGGACGCCCGGTTGATGATGGGCCGCTTCCGGCCGCCGTCCTGGAAGGCAAGGTTGTGCAGGACCACGCCTTCACGGACATCGAACCCCACATCCACGCTCCACTTTTCCCACTCCACGTGGTTGCCGCCCGTCACCGTGAAGCTGGGCCCCTCCGGCTGGGTAATGCTGATGGGTTTCTGGGTGGTCCGCAGCGGCCCGGTCAGTTCCGGGTCCGTGTAGTTGCCGTGCTCGGCCGGGATGGGCATCACGCCGAGGTCGATCACCTGGGTGACCTCCTTGCTGACCACGTCCACATAGGCCACCAGGCCGTCCACGGGGTGCGCCCAGGCGCTGTCCTCCGGGAACTCCTGGACGAATGCCAGCCCGCGCAGAATGCGCCGGCCCTTCTCCCCGGCATATTCGAAGACACCGGCGGACAGCGGAGCCACGCGGACTTTCTCCACGGCGAGACCGCGGTCCGCCAGCGCCTTGAGCCACCGTTCATCGGTGGCCAGCAGGGACTCCACCACTTCGAATTCCTCCTCCAGGACCGGTAGTTCGCCGGTCACCGCGGTGTCGAGTTCGACGGCGGAGGCCACCTTTTGATGCGTGGCGGAGACAATGACGTCGCGTGGGGCCGCGCCGGAGACGTCGTGGATGAACACACGGAAGCGGCGGTCCGCGGTTTCCGGAGCCGCGCCGCGGGCGGGATCGAGCAGGCCAAGGTAGGCGATCCTGTGCTGCGGGCCCAGGTGGCCTTCCGCCTGCAGGATGGCCCGAACCTGCAGGATTTCGGCGGCGGTTGCCAGGCCAAAGGCGGAGACAGTTTCGGTTGGGGCAAGCGTCATGGGGGTGAACCTTTGTCCGGGCCGTTTCCGGCCACTGGGTTTATTTTCTATAGTTGTAGAGAATAAACGTCCGTAACATGGCTCACAAGAGGCTGGACCAATATTTTTTCGGGGAGTGGCCGCAGTGCCCAAGATTGTTGACCATGACGAGCGGCGCCTGGAACTGGTGGATGCCACCTGGAGGATCATTGCCCGGCAGGGCCTCGAAGGCGCCACCATGCGGGAGATTGCCATGGAGGCAGGATTCGCCAACGGCGCACTGAAACCCTACTTCCCCACCAAGGACACACTGCTGGAGTTCGCATTCAGCCATGTGTTCAACCGCACCAACCAGCGGATTGCAGAGGTCACGCAGGGCAAGTCCGGCCTCGCCGCACTCCGGGCCTTTTGCCTTGAAGTGCTCCCCCTGGATGAGGAGCGCGTCAACGAGGCACGGATTGTTATCCCGTTCTGGCAGAGGGCGGTCAACGATGCCGAAAAAGCCGGGATCCACCAGCGCTCCATGGACGAATGGTTGGCCGCCATCCGGCGCTACCTGGCGGAGGCGAGGGACAGCGGGGACGTGACCGCCGCCGTCGACGACCACGTCCTGGCCGGCCAACTTTTGAACATGCTCCTTGGCGCGCAGATTGAGGCTGCCCTTGCGCCGGAGGGCAGGACGGACTTTGGACACGCCGCCCAGCTTGAGGGCTACCTTGCGCTGCTCGGCAAAAATCCCGCGGGCAAATGAGCGCCATACTCGAAAGTATGCTTACTATTGAGGGGTCAGGTTCTGGTTCACACCGGAGCGAGCACGAACTGTAAGGAGCATCTCCATGGGTTTGGATGACAAGATTGGCAACGCAGCAGAGAAGCTCGGCGGCAAGGGCAAGGAAGCTGCCGGAAACGCCACAGGCGATGAAAGCCTGAAGGCCGAAGGCCAGACAGACCAGGCAAAGTCGGACCTCAAGCAGGCCGGCGAGCACGTCAAGGATGCGTTCAAGAAGGATTAATCGACGCTCGCGTAATGGGTGCAGCTCCAGCAGGAGCTGCACCCATTGTCGTTTTCAGGGGAATTCGGCTCCGGCGCCTTCGGCGGGCGGCCCGTTCCTCATGTCCCGCAGTTCCTGCAGCAGCTTCAACTGTTCGGCATTGATGTTCATGAGCATTTCTATCTGCGCCGCCGCCCTCACGTCCGTCTCATAGTCATGCTGCGCCATCGCCGAGGCAATGGCATCCTGGCGCTTGGCCGCGATCAGCAGGATGGCCCCCTGCAGGCCGGCCAGCATGGACAGGAAAAGGTTCAGGAGGATGTAGGGATAGGGGTCCCACGCACTGGTTGCCAGGACGTAGGAGTTCAGGGCAGCCCACAGCATCATGAAAGCCAAAAAGATGCCCACGAAGGGCCAGCTGCCCATCCCGTTCCGGAGGGTGTCCGCGGCCCTTTCGCCAGGGGTGAGCCCTTCCTTGTGCCGCCGGTGCCAGTTGACTCTGATGTCCGCCATGGACCCAGACTATGTCCCGCCAGCCCGGCGGCGCGGCTAGTGGATAAGACCCGACACGAGGTTGATGGTGGTGGCCAGCACGATCGCACCAAGGAGGTAGGACAGCAGTGCCTGCCGCAGGACGGTGGAACGGATGGCGTTGGTTTTGAGGTCGGTATCGGACACCTGGAACGTCATCCCCACAGTGAAGGCCAGGTAGGCGAAGTCCGCGTACCGGGGAGGGGTCTTCTCGTTGAAATCAACGCCGGTCCCGTCCCGGTAGTAAATGGCCGCATACCTCAGGGTGAACAGGGTGTGGACCAGGAACCAGGACAAGGCAATGCTGCCCAGGGCCATGGCCACGGTTGCGTCCTTGGTGTAGCCCTGGGCATTGGAGGCATCCGCCAGGATCAGCCCCACGCCCGCAAAGCTGGCCACCGTGGCCGTGAGCACCAGCGCATCCGAAAAGACCCGGCCCGGGTCCTCACGCAACGCATG
This sequence comes from Arthrobacter sp. Soil761, assembly GCF_001428325.1. Classification (NCBI taxonomy): domain Bacteria; kingdom Bacillati; phylum Actinomycetota; class Actinomycetes; order Micrococcales; family Micrococcaceae; genus Arthrobacter; species Arthrobacter sp. Soil761. The sequence continues at coordinate 305,439 of NZ_LMSF01000023.1, forward strand.
GGCCGCGGTGGCGGCGGGCCCCAGGCGCCCAATGACGATCCACACCCACAGCAGGTACGTCACGGACGCAGCAGCCCAGCCAAGAGCGGGTGCGTATGCCCAATTGCCCCAAAAGCCCACCAGCAGGGCGGCAGCCAGGCCCACGCCCAGCATCACCAGCATCCTGAGCCGCGAGTGGTGCGCAGGGGAATTAAAGTTCCGCTTGATGCCCCCGGGGGCAGCTGCTCCGTCCATGGCTCGATCCTGCCACGGGAGGCTGCAGCCCACCTGTGAAGCGCGCGCCGGATTTACCCAGCGCGGAGCCGCAGTTTTATTTTCGCCAACTGTTGAAAAAAGACGGAGCCGGGGTTAATCTGGACTCACTGTGTCCCACGACACAGCCGGGGGAACGTCACGCTGCATACGTAACGAGGAACACCATGCCAGCAACAGCTCCAACCCGGGCAACGTCCGGACATGCACCGCAGGACCTTGTTTCCAGGGTGGCCGGCTCGTTCGACCACTGGAAGCACCTGGTGGCCGAATCCTTCGTGCCCCTCACAGCGCGGACCGACGACGTGGACGGCTTCCGGGGACAGATGCGTTCGCGGGTGCTGGACCGGATGTCCATCGTTGAAGTCACCGCCAGCTCCCACGAGGTCCACCGCACGCCGGCGTTGATCGCCCAGGCCCACGAGCGCTACTTCAAGCTGAACCTGCAGCTGGAGGGAACGGGCCTGCTGATCCAGGACAACCGGGAAGCGGTGCTTCACCCCGGGGACCTTGCCATCTACGACACCAACCGGCCCTATACCCTCGCCTTCGAGGAAAATACCCGGATCATGGTGCTCATGTTTCCCTGCGACGCGCTGTCCCTGCCCACGGATTACGTCGGCCAGCTTGCGGCGGTACGGATGGGCAGCAGCGGCCTCAGCGGCATTGTGGGCCAGTTCATCCGGCAGCTGTCGTCGAACCTGGATGTCCTGAACGGGCCCAGTGGATCCAGGCTGGCCACGAATGCCCTGGACCTGGTGTCCACCATGCTGCATGCGGAAATGGACATCTCCCCGGACAGGATGAAGCCGCAGGCACTCCTGGCCGTGTCGATCCGGGAGTACATCGAGGCCAACCTCTCCGAGCCGCTGCTGTCACCGGCGGGAATCGCCGCGGCGCACTTCATCTCCACCCGGCACCTGCACAACGTCTTCCACGAGTCCGGCAGCACAGTTGCCGGCTTCATCCGGAGCCAGCGCCTGGACGGTGCCCGGCGGGACCTTCGGGACCCGCTGCACGCCGGAAAGTCCGTGGGCGCCGTGGCCGCCGCCTGGGGATTCCTGGACGCCGCCCACTTCAGCCGCACGTTCCGGGACGCGTTCGGGGTCTCCCCCACCCAGTGGCGCCGCGGCGGCTAAATCAAGCCCTGCTGGAAAAAGCCCTCCCGGATCAAGCCCTGCTAGATCAAGCCCTGCGCCAACATGGCGTCGGCCACCTTGATGAAGCCGCCGATGTTCGCGCCGAGCACGTAGTTGCCCGGTTCGCCGTATTCCTCGGCGGTTGCCGCGCACCGGTCGTGGATGCCCACCATGATGTCCGTCAGCCGCGCCTCGGTATGCTCGAAGGACCACGCGTCCCGGCTGGCGTTCTGCTGCATTTCCAGGGCCGACGTGGCTACCCCTCCCGCATTCGCCGCTTTGCCGGGACCGAAGAGCACCCCGGCGTCCTGGAACACCGCCACGGCGTCGCGCGTGGACGGCATGTTGGCACCTTCCCCGACGGCCATCAGGCCGCCGCGCACCAGCCGGGCGGCAGCACCGCCGTCGAGCTCATTCTGGGTGGCGCACGGCAGCGCCACCGAAGCGTCCACGTCCCAGACCGAGCCGCCGTCCACGTAGGCAACGCCCGCCCGCCGCTCGGCGTAGTCCTTGAGCCGCGCCCGCTGCACTTCCTTCACCTCGCGGAGCAGTCCGACGTCGATGCCCGCCTCATCCACCACATAACCGGAGGAATCGGAGCAGGCCACCACGGTAGCGCCGAGCGACTGCGCCTTGGCGATGGCGTTGATGGCCACGTTGCCGGATCCGGAGACAACCACGCGCTGGCCATCAAAGGACGTCCCGCGGGTCCGGAGCATCTGCTCTGTGAAGATCACAGTGCCAAATCCGGTGGCCTCCGGCCGCACCAGTGATCCGCCCCAGGAGATGCCCTTGCCGGTGAGAACGCCGGACTCATACCGGTTGGTGATCCGCTTGTACTGGCCGAAGAGGTAGCCAATTTCGCGGCCGCCCACACCGATGTCGCCGGCGGGGACGTCGGTGTATTCGCCGATATGGCGGTAGAGCTCGGTCATGAAGGACTGGCAGAACCTCATGACTTCGGCGTCGCTGCAGCCGCGGGGATCGAAGTCGGAACCGCCCTTGCCGCCGCCGATGGGCATTCCCGTCAGGGCGTTCTTGAAAATCTGCTCAAAGCCGAGGAACTTGACGATCCCGAGGTATACGGAAGGGTGGAAGCGCAGGCCTCCCTTGTACGGGCCCAGGGCGGAGTTGAACTCCACCCGGAAGCCGCGGTTGATCCGCACGCGGCCGGAGTCGTCCGTCCAGGGGACCCGGAAGATGATCTGGCGCTCGGGCTCGCAGAGGCGCTCCAGGATCGCGGCTTCCAGGAATTCGGGGTGGCGGTCGTGCACCGGGCCCAGGCTTTCAAAGACCTCCACCACCGCCTGGTGGAATTCTGTTTCCCCCGGGTTCCGTGCCAGGACGGTGTCCCTAATGGCTTCCAGCCGTGCGTCCATGAACTTTTTCCTTACCGTTGCGCCGGGGCAGGAGCGGCCGCCGGGCAGGCAACATCGCCCCGATAGGTTTACGTTTCAACCTATCGGATTGCGACCGGGCGCCGTTAGCCGGGCACCCCCACGTGCGCTAATCTCCACATTGTGACAGCAACCTTCCGCTATATGAGATTCCATCAGCCGCGTGGCCGGGACAGGATGCCCTGATGCCGTACGTCTGCCTCCTCCTTTCGGGCGCCGCCCTGCTGGTCAACGGCCTCGCCACCCTTGGGCACCTCCCCCGCCGCGACGCCGCCGTCCTCAGCCTCGTCGTCGGGGGCACCCAACTGGCGCTCGGCGTCGTCCAGCTTTCCTCGTCCGGGGACGCTCCGGCGATGCTCCTGACGGCCGCCGGCATGTTCCTGTTCGCGGTGACCTACCTGTACTCGGGACTGGACTTGCTGCTGGCACTCGGGGGCCGTGGCCTGGGCTGGTTCTGCGGGATGGTGGCATTCTGCGGGCTGGTGCTGGCGGCCGCCTGGCTGGCCATTGACCCGCTGCTCGCGGTTCTTTGGCTGTGCTGGTCCGCGCTGTGGGCACTGCTGTTCGCCGGCATGGCTCTCGACGCAGTGCGGCTCGAACCCTTCACGGGCTGGGCCCTGGTGCTCACCAGCCAGGCGTCGGCCACGGTTCCGGCGCTTCTTGGCCTGGCCGGTCTCTGGCCGCGATCGGCCGCCGTTGCGTGGCTGGCCGCGTTGCTCCTGGCGGGCCTGTTCGTGGCAGCACGCACACTGGCCCGGCGCGGACAGAATGTTCCGCGCCGGGCCGGTGCCGGGAAGTCCCTGCCGGCTAAGTGAGCGCGTGGCCCAGGGTGGCAATGTGGTGGCGGCGCTGGATGGCCGATTCCACCAGGACGCCGGCCAGGAAGACCACCGGGACCGCCACCAGCAGGGCCGTCGCAGTCTCGGCGCTGCCGCCGATGAGGGCGGTGAAGTTGCTGACCACCAGGGACAAAACCCAGGCCAGCAGGACCGCCGCCAGGACGGGGGCGACGCGGGTCTGCCACAGTTGGGCGCCGGCGCTTTCCCGGCGGAAGAACGCGACGACGGCCGCGGAGCACAGCATGTACAGCACCAGCAGTGCCGCCACGGCCAGGCCGCTGAACCAGGAAAACAGCGTCAGGACGGGATCCAGGGCCAGGATGGCGAAGGGCACCACCAGCACGACGGCGGTGGCGGACTGGACCCAGGCTGCCACGGCAGGTGCCCGGTGCCGGTTGGTCCGGGCGAGGACGGCGGGCATGGAACCACGCAGCGCCAGGGAGTGGAGGTAGCGGTTGATGCCGTTATGGAAGGCGATGATGCCGGCGAGCAGCGAGGTGACCAGGAGGATGCCGGCCACGATGCCCGCCCAGGGGCCGAACAGTTCCACGAGCGGGCCCAGGACGAAGGACGTGGCATCCCCTGATTCGAGCGCGGCGCCCGCGGCGTCCATCACCTGCGAGGGGCCGTAATAGCTGACCAGCATCCAGGAAATAAAGGCGAAGAACACCGAGATCACGCCGACGGACAGGTAGGTTGCCCGGGCCACGGTGCGGTGCGGATCCTTGGCCTCGGCGGAGTAGATGGCCGTGGACTCGAAGCCGAACATGGAGGCCACCGCGAACATGATGGCAACACCGGGAGCTCCTGCGCCGATGGCTTCCGGGGAGAAGGACGCGGCCACGCTGATGCCTTCCGGGCCGCCGCCATGGAACAGCACGGTGAAGCCGAACATCAGGAGGATGGCCACCTCCAGCCCCACCAGCACGGCCAGCACGCGGGCGCCGAGTTCGATGTTGAGGGAGCCCAGTACCTGGACGCCGGCCATGGTGGCCAGGGCCAGCAACCACCAGGGAATGTCCAGCCCGGCAGAGGCAAGGAGCCCGGAGAACGCCGCACCGTAGAGCCCGTACATGGCAGCCTGGACGGTGCTGTAGGCCAGCAGTGCCAGCCAGGCCGCGCCGGCTCCGGTCCGCCTGCCGAATGCCGCCGTCACGTAGGCGTAGAAGGCTCCGTTGGCCTGGATCTTCCGGCTCATCGCCACAAAACCCACGGCGAAGATCACGATGACGATGCCCACGATCAGGTAGGCGCCCGGGGCGCCGGCGCCGTTGCCCAGCGCTGCCGCGAGCGGCGCTGCGCCGACGATCCCCGTCAGTGGTGCCTGGGCGGACAGGACGAAGAACAGGATGCCCAGCACGCCGATGCTGCCGGCGCGGAGGGCCGTGGAATGCTCCTTTGCCGGAGCGTCAGTGGTCCGGGCCTCGGAATTCGAAATACTCATTGGATCCTTCTTAACGGTCATGAGTTCGGGAAAATTGCTGTGGGATCCAGCTTGGCAGCGGCGCCCGCTGCTGCTTTGTCCACCAGCGATGAGTTGTTGTCCGTCAGCGCAGTGCCGGCCGGCCGCTGACAATCGATGCTGCTTCAAGCGCGGCCTCCATGCCGCTCTCGATGGCACCATCAATGAAGCCGCCCCAGCCGTTGGCGATGTCAGAGCCGGCAAAGAGGACGTTTCCGTGCCCAGCCTGCAGGGCGGCCAGGTGGTTGGCCAGGAAGCCTGTCCTGTGCATCGGCCATGTCTCCCCTGCCAGCGGATCCGCCACCCAGTCGTGGGTGGCCACCTCCAGCACCTCAACGCCGGGCACCAGCCGGGCCAGCTGAGCCTGCACTGCGGCCCTGTCAGCGGCGTCGAGCTTCGACGCGTCCGGGCCGAAGCCGACGACGATCGTGTCGCCGTCGAGCGTGTATTCAGCCTGGAAGAAGTTCAACGGCCAGTCGGCGTTCCCCAGTGCGACAAAGGGTGCACGTTCGCCCCGGAGCCGGATCCATACCTTGACGCCTTTGGAGATCTGCCCGCGCCGGGCGCCGTCCGTTTTGGCCGGTGGCAGCGGCGGCTCGAACACGATTCCCGGGAGGACATGCATAGGCACCGTCACAATGGCCGTCTTTGCGGTCACCGTCCGGCCGCCGGTGCTGCGGACGGTCACGGAATGTCCGTCGTCGACGATCCCCGCCGCCGTGAAGCCGAAGTCCATGCCCGCCTGTGTGTCCTGGAGGATGGCGTTGGCCAGGGCCGCGGTTCCACCCTGGATCTTGTAGGTGGCGCAGGCTTCGAAGTTGACGGCCCAGTCACCGTTGGTCAGGGCCACCCAACGCAGCGCCTGGGTCAGGGCGGCGTCCTCCAGCGGACCATTGAAGTTCAATGCCCAGAACGATTCCAGGATGTCCCGCGCAGTCCCCGCGGGGAACTGCTCCCGGATCCGGTCCTGGACCGCGATGTGGTCGATCTCCTTGAAGTCATCGCTGGCCAACGGACTGAAGGGCTCGGGGAAGTAGCGGCGCGAGTCCTGGACGAACTGCGCATTGCAGGTGCCGATCAGTTCCAGAAGGTCGGCGGGGGCACCTGCCCGGCGGGCGCCGTCGGCCCACCAGAAGGCCTGCTGCGGCTCCGGGCTCGGAACCGTGCCGATGCCGTAGCGCTTCAGTTCGGCCCAAACGTAAGGCTGGGTCCAGTGCACCCACGTTCCGCCGATCTCAAGGTCCCGGCCCAGCCGGTGGTCCAGCCAGGTCCTGCCTCCTATGCGGGCCCTGGCTTCCACGATGTGCACGGACAACCCCTGCCGGTTCAGTTCCCGGGCAGCGGTCAGGCCGGCGAACCCGGCCCCCACGATAATGACGTCCAGGCCGTCGTTTTCCACGGCGCTGCGTTCCTGATCCATGGGGCGGCCTAGGAGTAGACGAAGAATTCGACGGTGGGCGCCAGCACGGCCCAGCGCGTGCGTGCCCCTTTGTTGAAGGATGCGGCACCGCCGGCGGTGAGCTCATACACATCCCCGCCCTCCACTTCGATGCGGAGGTGGCCCTCGATGATGTGGATGGTCTCGTCCGCCTCCATAACGAGATCGAAAGGCTCGGGCGCCTCTGTGGGGTCGACGTGCCAGTAGCCGCAGGCGAGGGCAGGCCGGCCGCCCTCGCCAAAGCGGCGGATCCACTGGACGCGGCCAAGTTCAAAGGGCTCATTCCTGGCGGGGTCAAAGGAGGACGAGGTGGTGAATGCAGTCGTTGTGGTCATAAGTGCTCCAAGGGAAGGGCCGGCTTGTTGCCGGGGCGGTCACCGGAAAACGGGACGGAACAGGTTCGCCTGTGATGGGCATCACCCGATGGAAGCAATCTAAGCAATTGCTTAGTTTTAAGTCAATAGGGGATTTGAACCGGCCTGGTGCTGGCTAGACTCGTCGTCATGACTGCTTCAACTGCCCCCGCGGCGACACCCGGGTACGGCAAAGGGCGTGAAGCCCTGCTGCGCGCCGCGGTGGACGTGGTGGCGCAAAAGGGCCTGCGCGGGCTTACCTACCGGGCAGTGGCGGAGGCCGCGGGCGTGAACAATTCCCTGGTGGCACACCACTTCGGGTCCCGGGATGCGCTGATTGCCGCCGCGCTGCGATGGGCCTCGGAGCAATCCATCGCCGCGTCCAGGTTGCGGGAGGCAGCGGAGCAGGAGGGAAGCTTCACCGAAGCACTGCTGGAGCTGCTGCTGGAGGATCCCGGACTGCAGGTATTCCAGTACGAGATGATCCTGGAAGCACGCAGGCGCCCCGAATTGGCCGGCCCGGTGGCGGAACTGTACGAAAACTACGTCAACGCACTTGCCGAGGGGCTGCAGGCTTTTGGCGTCCAGGGCGACGTCCGCATCGTTGCCCGCACGCTCTTCGCGGCCCTGGACGGACTGGTGCTGCAGTACCTGGCCGGGGTTGGGCGGGACCAGATTGCCGCGGCCCTTGAGGAGGTACACCGGGTTGTGCTTTCGCGGCGGGAGGCGTGAGCGGCCGCCACCGCCCGGGCACGCCAAAGCGCGGCCGGCCGCCCTTGGGGGCAGCCGGCCGCGCCGGTGATGTTTAGTTGTACCGGCCTACCGCAGCACCACGGTCCGGTTGCCCTGCAGCAGGACCCTGCCCTCGCAGTGCCATTTCACCGCGTTGGAGAGGGCCTTGCATTCCGTGTCGCGGCCGGCGGCCACCAGGTCCTCGGGCCCGTAGGTGTGGTCCACCTCCACCACCTGCTGGGCGATGATGGGTCCCTCGTCCAGTTCGGCGTTGACGTAGTGGGCGGTGGCGCCCACCGTCTTGACGCCACGTGCATAGGCCTGGTGGTACGGCTTGGCGCCCTTGAAGCTTGGCAGGAACGAGTGGTGGATGTTGATGGCGCGGCCGTCCAGCTTCCGGGTCAGGTCGTCACTGAGCACCTGCATGTAGCGGGCCAGCACCACCAGTTCCACCTCCAGCCCATCAACCAGTTCCATGAGCCTGGCCTCGGCGTCGGGCTTGGTGTCAGCCGTGACCGGGATGTGGTGGAACGGGATGCCGTGCCACTCCACCAGGGCCTGGTGGTCACGGTGGTTGGACACCACCGCCACCACGTCAACGGGAAGTTCGCCGATGCGGGCCCGGAACAGCAGGTCGTTGAGGCAGTGCCCAAACTTGGACACCATGATCAGCACCCTGCGCTTTGAACCGTGGCGTTCCAGCTGCCACCGCATGCCGAACTTGTCCGCCACGGGAGCAAACGATTTCCGCAGGGTATCCAGCGTGGACTCGTCCCCCTCGGACACGAAGTGGACGCGCATGAAGAAGTGGCCCTCGGAGCGCTCACCGAACTGCTTGTTGTCGATGATGTCGCAGCCGTGTTCCAGCAGGAAGCCGGAGACGGCGTGCACAATGCCGGGGCCCTCGGCGCAGTCGAGGGTCAGGACGTGTTCCACGGTGGTGGGCGCCTTCGGGGCGGGCATCTGGGTTTCAGTAACAGTCATGGCTCAGCACTCGATCACATTCACGGCGAGTCCTCCTCTGGAGGTTTCCTTGTACTTGGTTTTCATGTCGGCTCCGGTGTCGCGCATGGTCTTGATGGCCTTGTCCAGCGAGACCTTGTGGCTGCCGTCCCCGTGCAGGGCCAGGCGGGCTGCGTTGATCGCCTTCACGCTGGCGATCGCGTTCCGCTCGATGCAGGGGATCTGCACCAGGCCGCCCACCGGATCGCAGGTGAGGCCCAGGTTGTGCTCGATCCCCACCTCCGCGGCGTTCTCAACCTGGGCGGGCGTTCCGCCGAGCACTTCGCAGAGCCCGGCCGCCGCCATCGAGCAGGCGGAGCCCACCTCCCCCTGGCAGCCCACTTCGGCACCGGAGATGGAGGCGTTCGTCTTGAACAGGATTCCGACGGCGGCAGCCGCCAGCAGGAAGCGGACCACGCCGTCGTCGTCTGCTCCCGGAACAAATTTCACGTAGTAGTGCAGCACGGCAGGCACGATCCCGGCAGCGCCATTGGTGGGCGCGGTGACGATCCGCCCGCCGGCCGCATTCTCCTCATTGACGGCGAGCGCGAACAGGTTGACCCATTCCATCGCCAGCAGCGGGTCCGCCGGCGCCTGGACGGGCGACGGCGTTGCTGCCGCCGCCTTTGCGGACGCCTCCGCCGATGCTGCGGAGGCAGTCAGCGTGCGGAACAGCGCAGGTGCGCGCCGGGGTACCTTGAGGCCGCCCGGCAGGATGCCCTCGGCGTTGCAGCCGTTCTCCACGCATTCGCGCATCACGGCCCACAGGCCCAGCAGCTTCTCCCGCAGTTCGGCTTCGCTGTGCCAGGTGAGCTCGTTGGCCAGCATGACGTCGGAGATGGACATGCCTTCGCGGCTGCAGATCTGCAGGAGCTCGTCCGCCGTGGAGAACGGGTAGGGCAGGACGGTGTCGTCCGCCACCACCTTGTCCGCGCCTTCCGCGTCGCCGTCCACCACGAACCCGCCGCCGATCGAGTAGAAGCTCCGCTCTCTCAGCACGGCTCCGGTGTGGTCGAAAGCCCGGAAGGTCATGCCGTTGGGGTGCGCGGGAAGGGACTTGCGGCGGTGGAGCACCACGTCCTCTTCCCAGTTGAAGTCCACGCGGTGCGAACCGGCGACGTGCAGTTCAGCGTTGAGGGCCGCGGCCGCCACCTGGTCGTCCGCGGTGAACGTATCCACCGTTTCGGGTTCCAGGCCCTGCAGTCCCAGGACCACCGCCTTGTCGGAGCCGTGGCCGCGCCCCGTGGCGCCCAGGGAACCGAACAGTTCCGACTGGACGCGCACGGTGGATGCCAGCTGGCCGTCGCCCTTCAGGCCATCGGCGAAGAGCTTGGCCGCCCGCATCGGGCCCACCGTGTGTGATGACGAGGGCCCGATGCCAACAGAGAACAGGTCCAGGACGCTGAGCGCCATCAGGGGACCTCTGGCGAGGCGTACTCCCGCATGGCGTCCAGCAGCCACCGGCCCAGGAACTCGGCGAACGATGCCCGCGGGAAGATCCGGAAGGAGTCCTCACCGGTCTTCCACAGGATGGCGGGGATGTTGGCGATCTCCGTGGAGTAGGCGGTGCCGGCCTTGAACACCCGGGGGTGCAGGTCCAGCGAGCAGCCCTTTTCCAGGACCGCCCGGGCACGGGGGCCGGACAGTTCGAACGTGGTCCGGTTGGCGGACAGGTCCACCACCTGGCCCGCGCCGTCGCCCAGCGCGTCCCGGAGGGCGGGGATCAGGCCGCCGCCCAGGGACTCGTGTGCCTCGGTGGGTGCCACCACCAGGAATTCACCGGGTCCCAGCCAGAGGACCGAGGTGTCGCCGGAGCTGTCCACGGCGCCGACGCCGGCCGGCAGTCCGCCGGTGACGGCGGCCAGGCGCTGCGCGGTGTCCGATCCTGCCTGGGCCCGGAGACCCACCATGGTGAGGAAGGGCAGCTCCCTAAGTTCGACGGTGCCGGCCAGGGAGTCTGCCGCGAAGGCCTCCGCGAGCTGCCTGGCAGGGCTGACGCGGGCTGCGAGATTCTTGTCTGCGGCGGTGGGGGATGCTGCTGTTTCAGCCATCTTTACGGGTCCCTTCTGGGTCAAAAAGCACTGTTTCTGCAACAACCACGTCAACCAGCTGGTCGCCGGCGGCGGCCACCAGGGTCTCGCCGATGCGGTTGCGGCCGTTCTTGATCAGGGCCAAGCCGAAGGACCTGCCCAGCGCTGCGCTGTGGTAGCTGGAAGTCACGAAGCCTTCCATCGGCACCGGGCCGTAGGCCGGGTTGGTTGAGCGGCCCTTTTCCACCAGCTGGGTGCCTTCGGGCAGCCGGAGCGTTCCGTCGACGGGCAGGACGCTCACCAGGTGCTTGCGGTCCTCGCGCTGGGCATCGGCCCGGGAGTAGGAGCGCTTGCCGATGAAGTCCTTGGCCTTGGAGACAATCCACTCCATCCCGGCATCCTGCGGCGTGACGGTGCCGTCCGTGTCCTGGCCGACGATCGGGTAACCCTTTTCGGCGCGCAGCACGTGCATGGTTTCCGTGCCGTAGGGGGTGATGTTGAATTCAGCACCTGCGGCGGCCACGGCTTCCCAGGTGTTCAGTCCGTACCAGGCCGGCACGTTGATTTCGTAGGCCAGTTCACCGGAGAACGAAATCCGGCAGATCCGGGCCCGCACGCCGGAGGCAAGGATGGTTTCGCGGAAGGTCATGAACGGGAACGCCTCGGCCTCCAGGCCACCGTTGGCAGCCAGTTCCGGAGCCACCTTCGCGATGACTTCGCGGGACTTGGGTCCCACGACGGCGATGGTGCTCCACTGTTCCGTCACCGAGGTGCAGTGCACGTCCAGTTCGGGCCACTCGGTCTGCAGCCACTCCTCCAGCCAGTCCAGGACCTTCGCGGCGCCGCCGGTGGTGGTGGTCATGAAGTAGGTGGCGTCGTCCACGCGGAGGGTCACGCCGTCGTCGAAGATCATCCCGTCCGGCGTGCACATGACGCCGTAACGCGCCGAACCCGGGGCGAGCTTCTTGAACGCGTTGGTGTAGACCCGGTTCAGGAACTCCCCCGCGTCCTTGCCGCGGATCTCGATCTTGCCCAGGGTGGTGGCGTCCATGAAGCCCACGGATTCGCGGACGGCGGCGCACTCGCGGAGCACGGCAGCGTCCATGTCCTCCCCGCCCTGGGGGTAGTACCAGGGCCGCTTCCACTGTCCAACGTCCTCGAACAGTGCGCCCTTGGCGACGTGCCAGGGGTGGATGGAGGTGATGCGGGCGGGATCGAACAGTTCACCGCGCTGGCGTCCGGCCAGTGCCGCGAAGGCCACCGGGGTGAACGGTGCACGGTAGGTGGTGGTGCCGATGTCGCCGATGCCGCGCGAGGCCTCGCCGGCCGTGCGGAGGGCCGCCGCGATCACGCCGATGGCGTTGACGCCGGAGGTCTTGCCCTGGTCGTTGGCGGTGCTGATGGAGGTGTACCGCTTGATGTGCTCCACGGAACGCATGCCGGCCCCGGTGGAGCGCAGCACATCAGCCACGGACTGGTCGCGCTGGAAGTCCACGAAGTGGTGGTGCCAGTCGTCGGGGGTGCCGTTCTCCCCCGGCACCAGCCAGAGCTGGCGGGTGGGGGCGGCGGCCTTGGGCTCAGCGAAAACGGAAGGCTCGACGGCGGATTCGAAGCCCGCGGCGATGGCGGCCCGCGCGCCGGCGGAGACGCCCTCGGCAAGGCAGTCGGCGGTGGCGAAGGAGCCGCGGCCGGAGCCGATGGTCTGCTGGTTGGGCACTTCGGTGCTGGGCACGAAGGCTGCCAGCTCGTCGTCCCAGCGCAGCTTGCCCTGCCGCTGCGAGTGCAGGTGGACCAGCGGGCTCCAGCCGCCGGACACCGCCAGCAGGTCGCAGGCGATCTGCTCGATGCCGGAGGTGAGCTCGCCGTCGTCGTTGATGCTGCGGACGGTGACGCCGTCCAGCCGGCCGGATGCGTCGGCAGAGGTGTTGGCCACCGCGCTGCCGATCAGCACCCGGATTCCGGATTCGACGGCGGCAGTTGCCACGGCGGTCAGCGCAGGGCGGGCGTCCACCACCGCGGCAACCTTGACGCCGGCGGCGGCGAGATCGGCTGCGGCGGCGTAGGCACTGTCGTTGGTGGTGCTGATGACCACGCGCTTCCCGGCGGCCACGCCGTACCGGTTGAGGTAGGTGCGGACGGCCGATGCCAGCATGATGCCGGGGCGGTCGTTGTTCTCGAACACCAGGGGACGTTCGTGGGCGCCGGGCGCCAGGACCACCTGGTTGGCACGGATGTGCCAAATCCGCTGGCGTGACACACCGGGAGCCGCGGGGCTGCCCAGGTGGTCGGTGCGGTTCTGGACGGCGATGACGTAGTTGGCGTCGTAGGCGCCGAACGCGGTGGTGCGGTTCAGCACGGTGGATTCCGCGCCGGACACCAGCTCGGCTTCGACGTCGGCCACCCATTCCAGGGCGGGCTTGCCCTCGATGGTCTCTGCCACGCCCGGGGCCGTGGAGCCGGAGAGCAGGGAGCCGCCGAGCTCGGGCTGGTCGTCCAGGAGCATCACGCGGGCACCGCTGCGGACTGCCTCGCGGGCCGCGGCCAGGCCGGCAGGGCCGCCGCCGATGACCAGGATGTCGGTGTGGACGTACTTCTTGTCGTACTCGGCGCGGTCATCTTCCGGATCCAGCTTGCCCAGGCCGTTCAGCAGGGTGGCCTGCAGCCCGTCCACCAGCGAGACGGTGGTGGCAGGGAGCATGGACTCGGCGACGTGGCCGGGGAACCGGGCCTCCACGCGGACCAGGGCGTTGGCTTCCTCGACGCCGGCGGACATGATGCCGCGGGGGCGGTCCTCGTAGAGCGAGTTGCCTGCGGCGATGTGGCCGTTGGCCAGCAGTGCCGAGGCCAGGGTGTCGCCGGGGTGCCCGGTGAACTCCTCGCCGTCAACGGTGAAGCGCCAGGAAATGGTGCGGTCGATGCGGCCGCCGGTTGCCAGGCGGGCGTTCTGGGAAGTCACTTGGTCGCTCCTTCCGGGGCGGTGCTGGGGCTGAGGGGGGTGGTGCTCGCCGGGCCGGTGCTTGCGGTGCCGGTATCGGCTGCAGGCGGGACGGGCGCGGCCGGCCGCGGCACGCCCATCGGGTACACGGCCTGGATGTCGTAGCTCACGGTGTCGCGGAGCATGTTGAACCACTGGCGGCAGCCGGTGCTGTGGACCCAGCGTTCGGCGAAGATGCCCTTGGGGTTCTCGCGGTAGAAGAGGTAGCGGGACCATTCGGTGTCGCTCAGCTCGTACGGGTTCTCCGGGTACGGAACGTGGGCCTGGCCACCGTAGTGGAATTCGGTTTCGTCCCGCGGGCCGCAGTTGGGGCATGGGATCAGCAGCATGTGCGTTAGTCCTTTTCTGGTGGCGGCGGCTAGTGGGCCACGGCGGCGGCGCCGTGTTCGTCGATGAGGGCGCCGGTTTCGAAGCGCTCCAGCGAGAACGGCTTGTTCAGTGCGTGCGGGGCGCCGGTGGCGATGGTGTGCGCGAAGGTCAGGCCGGCGGCGGGCGTGCCCTTGAACCCGCCGGTACCCCAGCCGCAGTTCACGAACATGTTCTCCACCGGGGTCAGGCCCACAATCGGGGAAGCGTCCAGGGTGGTGTCCACGATCCCGCCCCAGGTCCGGAGCACGTGGGCCCGGGCGAAGATGGGGAAGAGCTCGACGGCGGCCGCCATCTGCTGCTCGATGACGTGGAAGGAGCCGCGCTGGCCGTAGCCGTTGTAGGAGTCGACGCCGGCGCCCATGACCAGTTCGCCCTTGTGGGCCTGGGAGACGTAGACGTGGACGTGGTTGGACATGACCACCGTGGGGTGGACGGGCTCGTGCAGTTCGGACACCAGCGCCTGGAGGGGGTGGGACTGGATGGGCAGCTGGAAGCCGGCCATTTCGGCCAGGACCGAGCTGTGGCCTGCGGCGCAGAGGCCCACCTTTTCGGTGTTGATGGTGCCGCGGTTGGTCTTGACGCCCACCACGCGGTCCCCCTCCTTCAGGAAGCCGGTCACCTCGCAGTTCTGGATGATGTCAACGCCCATTTCGTCGCATTTGCGGGCGAAGGCCCAGGCCACGTGGTCGTGCTTGGCGATGCCGGCGCGCGGCTGGTAGGTGGCGCCCATGACGGGGTAGCGGATGTTGTCGCGGATGTTCAGGATGGGGCAGAGTTCCTTGACCTGCTGCGGGTCCAGCCATTCGGCGTCCACGCCGTTGAGCTTGTTGGCGCCCACGCGGCGGATGCTTTCGCGGACGTCGCCCAGGGTGTGGGCCAGGTTCATCACGCCGCGCTGGCTGAACAGGAAATCGTACTCGAGTTCCTCGGGCAGGATCTCCCAGAGCTTGAGGGCGTGCTCGTAGATGGCCGCACTCTCATCCCAGAGGTAGTTGGAGCGGATGATGGTGGTGTTGCGGGCCATGTTGCCGCCGGCCAGCCAGCCTTTTTCCAGGACGGCAATGTTGGTCATCCCGTGGTTCTTGGCCAGGAAGTAGGCGGTGGCCAGGCCGTGCCCGCCGCCGCCCACGATCACGGCGTCATAGGAGGACTTGGGTTCCGGGTTCCGCCAGAGGAAGTCCGGGTGCTCCGGAAGGTGCTGGGTGCTCACTGGGCGGCTCCAATCAGGTCTGCTTCAGCGTCGGCCAGGCCGGCGTCGGCGGTGAAGTGCGGGTAAAGGGGGAACTTTTCGGCCAGGGCCGTCACGCGTTCGCGGAGTTCGACGGCGGTGTCCCCGGGCAGGGTGCCCGTGCCGGCCGATGCGATCAGCGCGGAGGCGATGATGTCGGCCACTTCGGTGAACTCGGCGGCGCCGAATCCGCGGGCGGCCAGGGCGGGGGTGCCGATCCGGAGGCCGGAGGAAACCATCGGCGGGCGGGGATCAAACGGGACGGCGTTGCGGTTGACGGTGATGCCGATCTTGTGGAGGGCGTCTTCACCCTGCTGGCCGTCCAGTTCGGAGTGGCGCAGGTCCACCAGGACCAGGTGGACGTCGGTGCCGCCGTTGACCACGGAGATGCCTGCGGCCTGGACGTCCGGCTGGAGGAGTCGCTCTGCCAGCAGCTTTGCTCCCTGCAGGACGCGCTCCTGGCGTTCCTTGAATTCAGGAGCAGCGGCAAGCTTGAAGGCCACCGCCTTGGCGGCAACCACGTGCTCCAGCGGTCCGCCCTGCTGGCCGGGGAACACGGCGCTGTTGATCTTCTTGGCGTATTCCTCCTTGGCGAGGATGACGCCGCCGCGGGGTCCGCCAAGGGTCTTGTGGGTGGTGGTGGTGACCACGTCGGCGTACGGGACGGGGTTGGGATGCAGGCCTGCAGCCACCAGGCCGGCGAAGTGGGCCATGTCCACCATGAGGTAGGCCCCCACGAGGTCGGCGATCCGGCGGAATTCTGCGAAGTCCAGTTGGCGGGAGTAGGCGGACCAGCCGGCCACGATCAGTTTGGGCTTGTGTTCCAGGGCCAGCGCTTCCACCTCGGCCATGTCCACGCGGAGGTCTGATTCGCGGACGTGGTAGGGGACCACGTTGTAGAGCTTGCCGGAGAAGTTGATCTTCATCCCGTGGGTCAGGTGGCCGCCGTGGGCCAGGGAGAGGCCAAGGATGGTGTCACCCGGGTTCAGCAGGGCGAACATGGCGGCGGCGTTGGCCTGCGCGCCGGAGTGCGGCTGGACATTGGCGAATTCGGCGCCGAAGAGGGCTTTGACGCGGTCGATGGCGAGCTGTTCAATGACGTCCACGTGCTCGCAGCCGCCGTAGTAGCGCTTGCCCGGGTAGCCTTCGGCGTACTTGTTGGTCAGGACCGAGCCCTGGGCTTCCATCACGGCTGACGGAGCGAAGTTCTCCGACGCGATCATTTCAAGGGTGGACTGCTGGCGGTGCAGTTCCCGTGCCACAGCGGCGGCGACGTCGGCGTCAACCGTGGCGAGCGAGGCGTTCAGTACATCCTGCATGGTTCTCCTTCTGGGGCCCTTCGAAGTTACTGATCCATAACTGATCTGTAACTGATATATTAGAACTGACGTAATAGTATGTTGTAGATCACGCGGCAGTCAATAGCTACCTTGGGAGAGCTCGGAATGAGCGTAATGACAGAGAACCAGCTGGCCGGAGAAGGCGACCTCTCGCTCGCCGAGCAGGCCTACCGGCACCTCCGGGACCGGCTCATCATGCTCGACATCCGGCCGGGTGAGGCCATCAACGACGGCAAGCTCGCCGCCGAGCTCGGGATCGGCCGCACGCCGGTCCGGGAAGCGCTCAAGCGCCTGGAAGGTGACCACCTCGTCGTGTCGTACCCCCGCCGTGGAACGTTCGCCACCGTCGTCGACATCACCGAACTCGCGGACGTCTCCGAACTCCGGGAGTCATTGGAACCTCTGGCAGCCCGCCGGGCCGCCAAGCTGGCAACCCCTGCCCTGCGCAAGGAAATACGGGAAACCGCGGCGGCAATTGCCAGGATGGGGGCGGATGACGATCCCTATGACCTCATGCGGTATGACATCAAGGTCCACCGCCTCATCTACCGGGCCGCCGCCAACACCCACCTCGAGGACGTGCTGATCCGTTACGACAACCTGGCCACCCGCATTTGGTGCATGGTGCTGGAAAAGGTGCCGTCAGTGGCGGAGCACATCGCCGAACACGTGGAACTGCTGGAGGCAGTGGCCGACGGCGACTCGGACCGGGCGGGCAAGCTGGCCCTTGAGCACGTGACCAGTTTCGAGCAGGCCATCCGCAGCGTGCTTTAGGCTGTCCGCCCGCCCGCCTTTCAGGAACGGGGCGCCCGCGGAATGAACGCTGAGGGTTCACGCCTGATCCGCATCAGCGCCGACTCAATGGCACCCCGGACTACGGATTCCGCCCCGAGAGTGCTCGCAACCAGATCCGGCAGCGGCAGGCCGGAATCCGTGGGCAGCAGGCTGCGGGCGTGCTCCAGGACCGGTTCGATGGCGCGTGAGATCGCGCCGGCGATGACCACCCGCTCAATGTCAAGAAGGCTGGAGAGCACCACAGCGATTCGCGCCAGCCGCACCCCGAGCCTGGCGATAATGTCCTGTGCCAGCGGGTCTCCCGCGCGGGCCGCCTGGAAGACATCTTCGGCGCTGATGTCCCCCTCGGGTATGTGCCGCAGCACCGTCTCGCCATCGTAGGAATGGATGCGGGCACGCGCCCACTTCCGCGCAAGTGCTCCGAACCCGTCCGAGCTCCCCTCATCCGGCACGAACTTGCTGTCCAGCTCATCCAGGAACCGCATCTCCCCCGCGCCCCCCTGGCGACCCCGCAGCAGGCGCCCATCGACAATCAGGCCGGCACCAAACCGCTCACCCGACAGCAAGGTGGCCACGTTGGCTGACGGCTCCTGTGCCTGCTCCGCGATGGCGGCGAGATTGGCGTCATTTTCGACGATGACAGTGCCCCAAAGGTGCCCTGCGAAGCCGGAATTCATCAACTGCCAGAATTCTCCTCCGGCGGGAGACGCGCCGTTCGCGTCAATGGGCGCCGGGACGCCGACGGCCGTGAGCAGGACATCCTCCGGGGTGCATGAAACATCCTCAAGGGTCAGGCGGATCAGCTCCCGTGCATTCGCCACGCGGCCGGCGCGTCCCAGCGCGTGCGAATCAATGCTTTGGCGGCGCTTGCCCAGCTCGCGGCCGCGCAGGTCGGCAACGATGGTTGTGAAGTAGCCCTCCCCGGCATCCAGGCCCACAACCACACCCGCAGCTTCGCGCAGCTGGTACTGCCGCGCCGGCCTGCCCTTGAGCCTGCCGGCCTCGGTACGGGCGTCAGTCAATTCCTCCAGCCAGCCCGCATCAACCAGGCCGTCACAAACCCCGAGCACCGTGGCGCGGGTAAGCCCGGTGGCAGCCATGGCTTCTCCGGCAGTAAACACCTGTTCCTGGAGGGCGAAGCGCAACAGCGCCTCCGAGTTGATCTGCCGTAACAGTTGTGTCGAGCTCGCCGTATTTCCGTCCACCCCTTGACGATAGCCCCTGCGTCCCCCATCCTCATATAGGTCCTAAATATAAGACCCATATAAATTATCCGAGAGTCCAAGAGGAGCCGATGTTGCCACCTTTGACGTCCGCCGGGAGACACGTTTCCCGGCGCACTTTCCTTGCCGCTGCGGGAGGTGCGCTCACCGCTTTCGGGTTGGCCGGCTGCGCCCCGGCCAGTGCCAGGCCCACCATCACGTTCCACCAGTCAAAGCCGGAGGCAGTTCCATACTTCCGGGACCTGGCTGCGAAGTTCACCGACTCGCAGGACCGGGTGCGCGTCCTGCATGACATGGCCACAAATCTCTCTGCCAGCTTCGTCCGCAGCAGTCCCCCGGACCTCGGATGCCTCAACTACAACCTGGAGATGGCGCGGTTCATGGAGCGCGGGGCGCTCTCGGATCTTTCCGACCTCCCGGCAGCGGCCTCCATCCGGGACGACGTGCTGGACCTCACCAACTGGTATCCAACCTATGCCGGCCGCACCAGCGTCATCCCTTACTCGGTCATGGCGGCCTCGGTCATCTACAACCGCCGCATCTTCGAAGAGAACGGGGTGGCCGTCCCAACAACCTGGGATGAACTGATCGAGGTGTGCGAGGTGCTCAAGGCAGCAGGCATCACGCCGATCTACGGCACTTTCCGCGACCCCTGGACCGTGGCACAGGGATTGTTCGACTACACGGTGGGCGGCATGGTCAACGTGCGCGACTTCTATCAGAAAATGCATGGGATTGGCGAAAACGTCGGACCGGATTCGGAAGTTTCGTTCCAGAAAACGATGCTCGAGCCGGTGAAACGCATGGTCCAACTGACCAAATACGTCAATCCCGATGCGGCAAGCCGCGGCTACGGAGACGGCAACACGGCAATGGCCCAGGGCCAGGCCGCCATGTACTTCCAGGGACCCTGGGCCTTTGGCGAGATCGAAAAGGCCGGCAAAGACCTGGATCTGGGAACTTTCCCGCTGCCCATGACCGGTGATCCCGCAGATCTCAAAGTCCGCGTCAACATCGACCTCTCGCTCTGGGTTCCCGAGGTCGCCAACGGGCAGCAGGGTGCCCGCGATTTCCTGCAGTACCTGATGCGGCCGGAGATCCAGAACCCTTACAACGCCAAATTCCTGGGTTTCGGGACGACCAAGGACGCGCCACCGGTGACCGACCCACGAATCGTCGAGATGCAGAAGTACTACGACGAGGGCCGCTTCTACATGGGCGCCTCACAGTTCATTCCGAACTCGATTCCGGCCGCCAACTACATCCAGTCGATCATCGGCGGCGCCGATGCCGAGAGCACGCTGCGCAGGATGGACGCCGACTGGGCCCGCCTGGCTTTCCGCGCTTAGACCCACACTTTCGATCTCTCAAAGCACGAAACGAGGACCATCCATGTCATCAATGACGAGACCTTCCACCAGGGTGGAGGTGACGGCCCCGGCAGCGACTGGAACCACACGCGTGCGCAAAAGCCGCGTTGATCCGCTCTACTATGTTTTCCTCCTGCCCTCGCTGGTGATCTTCACGCTGGCCGTCACGCTGCCCGCCGTTCTCGGGTTCATCTACAGCTTCACGAACTCCGTGGGCTTCGGTGACTTCGATTTCATCGGCATCCGGAACTTCATTGCGGTGTTCCGTGATGAAGGAGTCCTCGGCGCCTACGGCTTCACCCTCGTTTTCTCGCTGGTCACCGTCATCGTCGTGAATGCCGTGGCCTTCCTCCTGGCCCTGGGCCTCACGTCCCGCGTCCGCTTCCGTGCCGCGCTTCGCACCGTCTTCGTCATCCCCATGGTGATCTCCGGCATCGTCATCGCGTTCGTGTTCCAGTACCTCTTCTCGAACTCGCTGCCCCTTGCCGGCAAAAGCATGGGAATCGAGCCGCTGGCCACCAGCCTTCTCGCAAACCCCCAGCTCGCGTGGCTTGCGATCGTCTTCGTCACGGCGTGGCAGTCCATCCCGAGTGCCATGCTGATCTACATCGCGGGGCTCCTCACGGTCCCCGCCGAGGTCTACGAGGCGAGTTCCATCGACGGGGCATCGCCCTGGCAGAACCTGCGGCACATCACCCTGCCGCTCATTGCGGGGTACGCCGTGATCAACACGGTCCTGGGGTTCAAGAACTACCTCAACGCCTACGACATCATCATCGGCCTCACCGACGGCGGGCCCGGCGTGGCCACACGAAGCGTCGCGATGTCGATCTTCCGCGGCTTCGAAGGCGGCGACTATGCCTACCAGATGGCCAACGCCGTGATCTTCTTCCTCATCAGCATCGTCATCGCACTCGTCCAACTTCGCTTCACACGTGGCAAGGGAGGGATCGCAGCATGAGCAGCGCACCCAGCATCATCCAGGCAGAACCCGCGGCGGCCGCCAAGGGCCGCCGGCTACCCGCCGGGCCCGAACGCATCCAGTGGCCCGCCACCATCATCCTCGTTGTCTGCACGCTCAGCGTGCTCGTCCCGCTCTACGTCACGGTCAGCATGGCCTTCAAAACCACTGGCCAGGCAGTGGACGGCAACGCCTTCTCCCTGCCAAGCCCCCTGACCTTCGACAGCTTTGCCCAGGCCTGGACGCTCACAAACTTCCCCCGCGGCTTTGGAATTTCCGTGTTCGTGTCGGTGATCGCCGTTGCAGGGGAGATCATCGTTTCGGCCCTGGCCGCCTACGCCATCGTCCGCAACTGGGACCGTCGGCTCTTCCGCTGGTCCTTCTTTTACCTGCTCGCGGCAATGTTCATCCCGTTCCCCGTGGTGGCGCTGCCGCAGATCCAGCTCACGGGACTCGTCGGACTCGACAACCCGCTCGGGGTGGCCATCCTGCACATCGTTTTCGCCCTGGCCTTCAACACCATGCTCTTCACCGCCTTCCTCCGCTCGATCCCCCTGGAGTTGGAGGAAAGCATGCGGATGGACGGCGCGGGAACGTGGCAGGTGTTTTGGAAGCTCATCTTCCCCCTGCTGGGGCCCATGAGCGCAACCGTGGGCATCTTCGCCTTCATCGCGTCATGGAACGACTTCATGATGCCGTCACTCATCATTTCCGATCCTGAACTGCAGACCATCCCCGTGCTGCAAAAGATCTTCCAGACGCAGTTCAGCAACAGCTACAACGTGGCCTTCGCCTCCTACCTGATGGCAATGGCCCCCGCGATCATCGTCTACCTGTTTACCCAGCGCTGGGTCATGTCCGGCCTCACCCAGGGCGCCGTCAAGTAACTCCGGACCCACACACCTGATACAGCTGAAACTGAAGGAAGCAATCTTGCCCACCACCGCCACCCAGGCAACCCAAAGCAACCCCGCCCCCACGGCCGACCCCAACTGGTGGCGTCAGGCTTCCGTCTACCAGATCTACCCCCGTAGCTTTGCGGACTCGAACGGCGACGGCATCGGCGACATCAACGGCATCACCGCCAAGGTTCCGTACCTGAAAAACCTGGGCATCGATGCCGTCTGGCTGAGCCCCTTCTACCCCTCCGCACTCGCCGATGGGGGCTACGACGTGGACGACTACCGCAACGTGGACCCGCTGCTGGGCACGCTGGAGGACTTCGACGCGATGGCCAACGCCCTGCACGCCGCCGGCCTCAAGCTGATCGTGGACATCGTGCCCAACCACTCGTCGGACCGGCACCAGTTGTTCCGGGAAGCCCTCGCCTCGCCCAGGGGGTCCGCGGCGCGCAACCGGTACATCTTCCGCGACGGGCTGGGCGAAGAAGGCGAGCTGCCGCCGTCGGACTGGGACTCGGTGTTCGGCGGCCCCGCCTGGGAGCGCATCACCGAACCCGACGGCAGCCCGGGGCAGTGGTACATGCACATCTTTGCCAAGGAACAGCCCGACTTCAACTGGGACAACCCCGAAGTCCGCGAAGACTTCCTGAAAACCCTGCGCTTCTGGTCGGACCGGGGCGTGGACGGCTTCCGCATCGACGTCGCCCACGCCCTGACGAAGAACCTGGAAGAAACCCTGCCCACCAAGGCGGACCTCGAGGCCCAGGGCGAGGCGCTGTACCTCACGGGGCAGCACCCGTACTGGGACCGCGACGAGGTCCACGAAATCTACGCCGAGTGGCGCCGCGTGTTCAATGAATACAACCCGCCGCGCACCGCCGTCGCCGAAGCCTGGGTCCATACCGACCGCCGCGCCCGCTACGCCAGCCCGGAGGGACTGGGCCAGGCCTTCAACTTCGACCTGCTGCAGGCGGACTTCGACGCCGCCCAGTTCCGGAAGACGATCATCAAGAACCTGGCAGAGGCCAAAGCATCCGGCGCGTCGTCCACCTGGGTGTTCTCAAACCACGATGTGGTCCGGCATGCCACGCGCTACGGCCTCCCCGCGTCCGAGCCTTCGGCCGGAGGTGACATCATGGCCGGGCAGGCGGGCAAGCGGTGGCTTCTGGCCGGCGGCAGGCAGGAAGATGTCGACGCCGAACTCGGCCTGCGCCGCGCCCGAGCCGCGTCCCTGCTGATGTTCGCCCTTCCGGGTTCTGCGTACCTGTACCAAGGCGAGGAACTGGGACTGCAGGAAGTCGGCAATGAAATCCCGGACTCCGCCCGGCAGGATCCGGCCTTCTTCCGGAACAAGGGCGTGGAGATCGGCCGCGACGGCTGCCGCGTCCCCTTGCCGTGGACCTCGGCGGGCAGCTCATTCGGTTTCGGCCCCGGCGGCTCCCACCTGCCGCAGCCGGAATGGTTCGCGGGCAGCTCAGTGGAGGCCCAGGAGGGCCAGGGGGATTCAACCCTGTCCCTCTACCGCCGGGCACTCGCCCTGCGGTCGCAGCTGCAAACAACAGAAGCGCTGGAGCTGCTGGAAACCGGCCGGGATGACGTCCTGGCCTTCCGGCGCCCCAACGGCTGGACCTCCATAACGAACTTCGGTACGGAACCCTTCGAGCTGCCCGCGGGCCAGCTGCTGGTCTCCAGCTCGCCACTCGAAGCCGGCCGGCTGCCCGGCGCTGCCACGGCGTGGCTGCGGTGAGCGCACCTGCCGCCGGCTCCGGACCGGATTTCGGAATAGGAATCGATGTTGGCGGGACCTGGATCAAGGGTGCACTCGTCAACCTGGGCAGCGGCATCCCGGCCGGCGGTGTCCGCCGCCTGCGGACCCCGTCCAGCGGCAGGGTGGATGACGTGGCAGACACCCTGGACCAGCTCATCAGTGAGCTCCAATCCGAAAGCCCCGGGCACGGGAACCTGGCTGCCGGCGTCGCCATCCCCTCGATTGTCCAGCGCGGAGTGGCGCTGTCGGCAGCAAACATTGACGGCAGCTGGGTGGGACTTGATGTCCAGTCCTACCTGGAGTCCCGGCTTGGACGATCCGTTTGCGTCGTGAATGACGCAGACGCTGCCGGTACGGCGGAAGCCTTGTACGGCGCCGGGAAAGGCCGGCGCGGCGTTGCCCTGGTCCTGACCCTGGGGACGGGCATCGGATCCGCACTGCTGGTGGACGGCAGGCTCGTTCCCAATTTCGAGCTGGGCCACCTGGAAATCGGCGGCTGCAAAGCAGAGTCCCGGGCATCGGCCGTCGTCAGGGAGAACCAAGGCCTCACCTGGGTGGAGTACGCCGACCGGCTGCAGCAGTACCTGTCGCACGTGGAGTTCCTCTTCTCGCCCGACCTCATCATCATCGGTGGGGGCATTTCAGCGTGCAGTACCGAATACCTCCCTCGCCTCTCACTGCGCACCCCGGTCATTCCGGCCAGCCTCGAGAACGCCGCGGGCGTTGTGGGCGCCGCCCTTGCCGGCAGGCGGCTCAAGGATGGACAGGCTCAGTATGTGTGACATGGAATACTTCAGTACATGTGCGGCCGGACATCTCGGCGGCGGCTGGAAGGGGCAGTGGCATGCAGGAAACCGTTAACGAGGACGAAGAGGCGCGCCAGGCGGTCATCGCTTCACTCGCCCGGCAGCGGGACCTCGGCCTCCCTGCGGATCCGGACTTTGACCGGCGGCTGGATGAGCACTTCCCCACCCTCCGCAGCCTGTTCCACTCGCTTTACGGCGCCCGGCAGGACTGGCTGGAGCAGCTGTCCGCCCTGGTGGTGCAGAGCGCGCGGTCGTGGCAGGAGCGCTCCCCGGAGCTGAAGGCGCTGGACGCCGAACGCGAGGAGGCGCCGGACTGGTTCCAGTCCAACGGCATGCTGGGCGGCGTCTGCTATGTGGACCGCTACGCCGAAAGCCTGGAGGGAGTGCGCAGCCGCATTCCCTATTTCAAGGAGCTGGGCCTCACCTACCTGCACCTGATGCCGCTGTTCCTGGCGCCCGAACCGCATTCGGACGGCGGCTACGCCGTGTCGAGCTACCGGGAGGTCAACCCCAAGCTGGGCACCATGGAACAGCTGCGCTCCCTCGCGGCCGAACTGCGCGCCAACGGGATCAGCCTGGTGGTGGACTTCATCTTCAACCACACCTCGGACGAGCACGAATGGGCCCGGAAGGCAGCCGCGGGCGATCCCGAGTACAGCGACTACTACTGGATCTTCCCGGACCGGACCATGCCGGACGCCTTTGAGGCGAATGTCCGCGAGATCTTCCCGGAGAACCATCCGGGGTCCTTCATCCAGATGGCGGACGGCCGGTGGGTGTGGGCCACGTTCCACACCTACCAGTGGGACCTGAACTACTCCAACCCCGGCGTCTTCCGGGCCATGGCCGCCGAGATGCTGTTCCTGGCCAACCAGGGGGTGGATATCCTGCGCATGGACGCTGTCGCCTTCATCTGGAAGCAGCTGGGGACGCCCTGCGAAAACCTCCCCCAGGCGCACATGCTGCTCCGGGCGTTCAACGCGGTCTGCCGCCTGGCGGCACCGTCGCTGCTGTTCAAGTCGGAGGCCATCGTGCACCCCGACGAGGTGGCACTGTACATCGACCCCGCGGAATGCCAGCTTTCCTACAACCCGCTGCAGATGGCCCTGATCTGGGAGTCCCTGGCCACCAGGGACGTGTCCCTGCTGTCACAGGCGCTGGAGCGCAGGCACAACATCCCCGACGGTACGGCATGGGTGAACTACGTCCGCAGCCATGACGACATCGGCTGGACCTTCGCCGATGAGGACGCGGCCGAGCTGGGCATCAACGGCTTTGACCACCGCCGCTTCCTGAACTCCTTCTACGTCAACCGGTTCCCGGGCAGCTTCGCCCGCGGCGTCCCCTTCCAGGACAACCCCAAGACGGGTGACTGCCGGATTTCCGGCACGACGGCGTCCCTGTGCGGGATGGAGGTTGACCCGGCGGAGGCGGTGGAACGGATCCTCCTGGCCCATTCGGTGCCCTTCAGCACCGGCGGCATCCCGCTGCTGTACCTGGGCGACGAAGTGGGGCAGGTCAACGACTACTCCTACGCGTCCGAGCCCGGCCACGAGGAGGACAGCCGCTGGGTGCACCGGCCGCACTTTCCCGCCGAACAATACGCCCGCCGTGCCGATCCCTCCACCCCCGAGGGGGCCGTCTACGCCGGATTGAAGCGCATGATCGAGGTCCGGGCGGGCACTCCTGAATTTGCCGGAACCACGCTGGTGGATTTCAGTACGAACAACCGCTCGGTGCTCGGCTACCAGCGCCCGGGCGGTCCGGACGGTGGCAGCACCGTCCTGGCCCTCGCCAATTTCAGCGACTCCGCCCAGACCCTCCCGGCGGAAACCTTTGGCGGGTACTCCCCTGCCGCCGTCGACCTTCTCTCCGAAGCCACCCTGCAACTGGACGACGGCATCACCCTCCTCCCCCGGCAGTACCTCTGGCTGCGCGTCACCCCCGCGTAGCACTCGCGGGCCCGTTTTCGCAACGGGCCCGCGCGCGTGAAAGCATACGGACCATGGCCTCCAAGATTGCGTACCAGGGTGAGCCTGGCGCCAACTCCAATATCGCGTGTCAGCAGATGTTCCCGGACATGGAAAGCGTCCCGTGCGCCAGCTTCGAGGACGCCTTCGAACTGGTGGCCGGCGGCGAAGCGGACCTGGCCATGATACCCATCGAGAATTCCATCGCGGGCCGGGTGGCGGACATCCACATCCTGCTGCCGCAGTCCAACCTGCAGATCGTGGGCGAATACTTCCTGCCCATCCATTTCGACCTGCTGGGCATTCCGGGCAGCACCATTGAGGGCGCCACCGAGGTGCACAGCCACATCCACGCCCTGGGCCAGTGCCGGAAGCTGATCCGCGACCACGGCCTCAAGCCGGTCATCGCCGGTGACACCGCCGGGTCCGCCCGGGAGGTGGCCGAGTGGAATGACCCCCGCAAGCTCTCGCTGGCTCCCCCGCTGGCCGCGGAGATCTACGGCCTCCAGGTGCTGGCCTCGCGCGTGGAGGACGACCCCTCCAACACCACCCGCTTCGTGGTCCTTGCCCGGGAAACGGCACTGCCGGCCCGGCAGGATCTTCCCGGACCGGCAGTCACCAGTTTCGTGTTCCGCGTCCGCAACGTCCCCTCCGCCCTGTACAAGGCGCTGGGCGGGTTTGCCACGAACGGCGTGAACATGACGCGGCTGGAGAGCTACATGGTGGGCAACGAGTTTGCCGCCACCATGTTCATGGCCGACGTCGAAGGCCACCCCGAGGACCTGCCGCTGAAGCTGGCCCTCGAGGAACTGGACTTCTTCACCACCGAGGTGCGGATCCTCGGCGTGTACCCCGCGGCTGACTACCGGGCGGCGGCAGCCACCGCCTGACGTGGCTGTGCGGGCGCGGCCTTGAGCAGCGGCGCGAAGAACGCGCCGAGCTCGGCGGTTGCCGTCTGCGGCAGGACGTTGGCCACGTACTGGTCCGGGCGGACCACCACGACGACGCCGTTGCGGTCCAGTCCGCGCAGGTCGAAGATGTCCGCCGTGGGATCGGTTGCGTACACCTTCTCGTAGTCGGTGAGCTTGAACGGGCCCACCTGCGGCTTGAAGACGGAGGGGACGGCATTGATGTCGACGGCGGTGTGCGGCTGCTGGTAAATGACCTTCAGATCGAACCACGCGTCCGGGTCGGCGTCCGCGGGTGTTGCTGCCAGGGGTGATTCCGGCGAGTGCGCGAACCACTCGGCAAGCTTGTCCGTGGTGGAGTCCGTTCCGGGCTGGGCCGCATCCGCGAAGACATAGATCCGCCAGCGGCCGTCAGCCGTGGCGTGGTGGCCCAGGTGGATGGGGTTGGTGTCGCCCACGCGGACTACCGGTGCCGACTTGAAACGCTTGCCCACGGGGAAGCCGGCGGCCAGGTCCTGGTGGTCGGTGCCGCCAACAATCAGGGACGGCGCGTACTGGGTCATGAAACCTGCCGGGAACTCGGCGGTCCGCACGTAGAAGTCCTCAAGGTCCGAGGGGTGCTCGAACTCCTCGGGCTTCTTGGCCATCATGGTGGACCACTCCTTGTCGAAGTCGATCAGGTTCCTGGCCACCACCTGCCGCTCCTCCGAGTAGGTGGTCAGCAGGCTCTCGGGGCTGCGGCCCTCCAGCACATGCCCCAGCTTCCAGGCGATGTTGAACCCGTCCTGCATGGAGACGTTCATGCCCTGGCCGGCCTTGGCACTGTGGGTGTGGCAGGCATCGCCGGTGATGAACACCCGCGGGGTGCGGGTGCCGCGGTCCGCGGGCAGGACGTCGTCGAACCTGTCCGTGAGGCGGTGGCCCACCTCGTACACGCTGTGCCATGCCACGTTGCGTACATCCAGGGTGTAGGGGTGCAGGATCTCGTTTGCCTTGTGGATGATCTGCTCGATGCTCGTGTTGCGGACGGCGTGGTGGGTGGCAGGATCCACTTCGCCCAGGTCCACGTACATGCGGAACAGGTAGCCGCCTTCCCGCGGAATCAGCAGGATGCTGCCCTTCTCGGCCTGGATGGCGCACTTGGTGCGGATGTCAGGGAAGTCGGTGACGGCCAGGACGTCCATGACGCCCCAGGCGTGGTTGGCCTGGTCCCCTGCCAGCGTGCAGCCGATCGCCTGGCGAACCTTGCTGCGCGCGCCGTCGGCCCCCACCACGTACTTTGCACGGACAATCCGCTCCTGGCCCTCGTTGGGTCCGGCGGTGTGAAGCAGCGTCACAGTGACCGGGTAGTCGCCCTCGGTGGCGACGGTGAGGCCCTGGAAGTCATAGCCATAGTCGGGCTTGAGGCGGGTGGGAGAGTTCGCCGCAAACTCGGCAAAGTAGTCCAGCACGCGGGCCTGGTTGACGATCAGGTGCGGGAACTCGCTGATCCCTGTTTCGTCGTCGACGGCGCGTGCGGCGCGGATGATGTTGGCGTTGTTGGCAGGGTCCGGCTTCCAGAACGCCATCTCCGTGATCCGGTACGCCTCGGCGATGATCCGCTCTGCGAACCCGAAGGCCTGGAAGGTTTCGACGCTGCGCGCCTGGATCCCGTCAGCCTGCCCAATAGCGAGGCGGCCCGGCCGGCGGTCAATGATCCGCGTGGTGACATTGGGGAACATGGACAGCTGCGCGGCGGCGAGCATTCCGGCCGGGCCGGTGCCGACGATGAGCACGTCCACTTCCTCCGGGAGCTCCTCGGGGCGGTTCAGTCCGACGCCGGCTGCCGGCTTGATGCGCGGGTCACCGGATACGTATCCGTGGTGGTGGAACTGCACGGGCTTTCCTCACTTCGTTGTGGATGATTCACATCAGTTCGTGTTCTATATCAGAACAGTAGATTCGATAATCGAAAACTCTAAACTTGTTTTCCACTGTACGCCGGTTGTGACGCGGGCGACAAGTGGCTCCGGAAGTGCCGCAAAAACAGCCGAAACAAGGGGGTTGACGGAAGCTGCAAATCTATGGATAGTGATCGTATACGATTTCGTACCTGATGAGGAGACGTTTTGGAGCAGGTCAACGGCGACACCCTGGCAGCAGCACGCAAGGTGGTCGCGGTGCACATCAACTACCCCAGCCGGGCCGCCCAGCGTGGCCGCACCCCGGCCCAACCGTCCTACTTCCTCAAGCCTTCCAGCTCGCTGGCGCTGAGCGGAAGCCCCGTGGAGCGCCCGGCCGGCTGCGAACTGCTCGGCTACGAAGGCGAGATTGCGCTCATCATCGGCAAGGCCGCCCGCCGCGTCACGGTCGAGGAGGCCTGGAGCCACGTTGCCGCCGTCACCGCCAGCAACGACCTCGGCGTGTACGACCTGCGCTACGCGGACAAGGGCTCCAACCTCCGGTCCAAGGGCGGGGACGGGTTCACCCCCGTAGGCCCGGCACTTCTTCCGGCAGACGCCGTCGACCCTTCCAAACTTCGCATCCGCACCTGGCACAACGGTGAACTGGTCCAGGACGACACCACCGCTGACCTGCTCTTCCCCTTCGCCCGGCTGGTGGCGGACCTGTCCCAGCTCCTCACCCTCGAGGAGGGCGACATCATCCTCACCGGCACCCCTGCCGGCGCCTCCGTGGCCGCACCGGGCGACGTCCTGGAGGTTGAGGCGGGCACGATTGATGGCACCCTCACCACCGGACGCCTGGTCACCACCGTTGAGCAAGGCACGACGGCGTTCGCGGACTTTGGTGCCCAGCCCAAGGTTGACGACCTGCAGCGGGAGGAGGCCTACGGATCCCGCGAAGCCGCAGGGCTCCCTGCTCCTGACAGCGCCCTCACCCCGGAACTGAAAGCCAAGCTCGAGTCGGTCGCCACCGCCACCCTGTCATCCCAGATGCGCAAGCGCGGCCTTAACAACGTCAGCATCGACGGCCTCCAGGCCACCCGCCCGGACCGGCGCGTGGTGGGACTGGCCCGGACCCTGCGCTACGTGCCCAACCGGGAAGACCTCTTCAAGACCCATGGCGGCGGCTTCAACGCCCAGAAACGGGCCATCGATTCCGTCAACGAAGGCGAAATCCTGGTCATGGAAGCCCGCGGCGAAAAGGGCACCGGCACCGTGGGCGACATCCTGGCCCTGCGCGCCCAGGTCCGCGGCGCGGCAGCGATCATCACCGACGGCGGCGTCCGCGACTATACCGCGGTGGCCGGCCTGGAAATGCCCACGTACTTCGCCAACCCGCACCCCGCCGTGCTGGGCCGCCGACACATCCCGTGGGACACGGACATCACCATCGCCTGCGGCGGAGCCACCGTCCAGCCCGGCGACATCATCGTGGCCGACTCCGACGGCATCCTGGTCATCCCGCCCGCCATCGCCGAAGAACTCGTTGAGGACTGCATCCAGCAGGAAAAGGAGGAAACCTTCATCTTCGAGATGGTCAAGCAGGGCAACAGCGTGGACGGCCTCTACCCGATGAACGCCGAATGGCAGGCCCGGTACAAGGAATGGGCAGGCAACCGCCATGACTGAAACCGCCGTGGCAGCCACTCCCGGCAGCAAGTCCCAACAGGCGTACCAGGCCGTCAAGGCACGGATCGTGGAAGGCACCTACACTCCCGGCTACCGGCTGGTCCTGGGTGCCATAGCGAAGGACCTGGGCTTCAGCGTGGTTCCGGTCCGGGAAGCGATCCGCAGGCTTGAAGCCGAGGGACTGGTGACGTTTGAACGGAACGTCGGCGCCACGGTGGCAGGCATCGACCCCACCGAATACCTCTACACCATGCAGACCCTCAGCATCGTGGAAGGTGCCGCCACGGCACTCTCCGCACCGCTGATCGACGGCCAGGCCATTGCCCGGGCCCGTGCCGTGAACCAGGAAATGCGCCAGTGCCTGGAGCACTTCGATCCGGTGCGCTTCACCCAGCTCAACCAGGACTTCCACAGCGTCCTGTTCGAACACTGCCCCAACCCGCACATCCTGGACCTGGTACACCGCGGCTGGAACCGGCTGGCCGCACTCAGGTCCTCCACCTTCCGCTTCGTCCCCGGCCGGGCCCGCGACTCGGTGGAGGAACATGAGGAACTCCTGAAGCTGATCGAGTCCGGTGCCGATGCCGACGACATCGAGAAGGCAGCCCGCCGGCACCGCACGGCGACCTTGGACGCTTACCTCGCCCAAACCAATTAGTACGAAAAGACCAGTTGTACGACGCGACCACTTGTACGAAGAGACCACAGTTAGGACTTCAACGATGACGACCTCAGTAGAAACCACCAAGCACTACGTTCCGGATGACCTGCCCAGCCACATCCAGCACTACATCAACGGCAAGTTCGTGGACTCAATCTCCGGCAAGACCTTCGATGTCCTGGACCCGGTGTCCAACCGCAACTACGCCACCGCCGCGGCCGGGCAGAAGGAAGACATCGAGCTCGCCGTCGCGGCCGCCCGTGAAGCATTCGTGAACGGCCCGTGGCCCCGGATGAAGCCCCGTGAACGCGCCCGTGTCCTGAACCGGATTGCCGACGCCGTCGAGGCCCAGGAAGCCCGGCTCGCCGAACTCGAAACGTTCGACACCGGCCTGCCGATCACCCAGGCCAAGGGCCAGGCCCTCCGCGCTGCGGAGAACTTCCGGTTCTTCGCCGACCTGATCGTGGCCCAGTTCGATGACGCCATGAAGGTCCCCGGCTCCCAGATCAACTACGTCAACCGCAAGCCCATCGGCGTCGCCGGCCTGATTACGCCGTGGAACACCCCCTTCATGCTGGAGTCGTGGAAGCTCGCCCCGGCGCTGGCCACCGGCAACACCGTGGTCCTCAAGCCCGCCGAATTCACCCCGCTGTCCGCCTCCCTGTGGGCCACCATCTTCAAGGATGCAGGGCTGCCGGACGGCGTCTTCAACCTGGTCAACGGCCTGGGCGAGGAGGCCGGCGACGCCCTGGTCAAGCACCCGGACGTCCCGCTGATCTCCTTCACCGGCGAGACCACCACCGGCCAGACGATCTTCCGCAACGCCGCGGCCAACCTCAAGGGCCTGTCCATGGAGCTCGGCGGCAAATCCCCCTGCGTCGTGTTCGCCGACGCCGACGTGGACGCCGCCATCGACTCCGCCCTGTTCGGGGTCTTCTCCCTCAACGGGGAGCGCTGCACCGCCGGCTCACGCATCCTGGTGGAGCGCGCCATCTACGACGAATTCTGCGAAAAGTACGCCGCCCGGGCAAAGAACATCGTGGTGGGTGACCCCCATGACCCCAAGACCGAAGTGGGGGCCCTGGTCCACCCCGAGCACTACGACAAGGTGGCCTCCTACGTGGAGATTGGAAAGTCCGAAGGCCGGCTCCTGGCCGGCGGCGGCCGCCCCGGCCACCTGCCCGAAGGCAACTACATCGCACCCACGGTGTTCGCCGACGTCGCGCCCGATGCCCGGATCTTCCAGGAGGAAATCTTCGGACCCGTCGTGGCCATCACCCCGTTCGAGAACGACGACGAGGCCCTCGCCCTGGCGAACAACACCAAGTACGGCCTGGCCGCCTACATCTGGACCCAGAACCTGACCCGGGCCCACAACTTCTCGCAGAACGTCGAGGCCGGCATGGTGTGGCTGAACAGCCACAACGTCCGCGACCTGCGCACCCCGTTCGGCGGCGTCAAGGCCTCCGGCCTGGGCCACGAGGGCGGCTACCGCTCCATCGACTTCTACACCGACCAGCAGGCCGTGCACATCACGCTCGGCACCGTCCACACCCCCAAATTCGGCGCCTGAACCCAACCAGCTCGCACTTGTTGTCGTTTTGAGGCCTCAAAACGACAACAACTGCCAGTCAGTTGGGGAAGAAGCCCCCTTTCAAAGAAGAGAGACCATCATGACCAACTTCGTTCCCACCCCCACCGTCCCGGCACCGGACATCGTCCGCTGCGCCTACATGGAGATCGTGGTCACCGACCTGGCCAGGTCCCGCGAGTTCTACGTCGACGTCCTGGGCCTGCACGTCACCGAGGAAGACGAGAACGCGATCTACCTGCGCTCCCTGGAGGAATTCATCCACCACAACCTGGTGCTCCGCAAGGGACCCATCGCCGCCGTCGCCGCCTTCGCCTACCGGGTGAAGTCCCCGGCCGAGGTGGATGCCGCCGAGGCCTACTACAAGGAGCTCGGCTGCCGGGTGGAGCGCCGCAAGGAAGGCTTCACCAAAGGCATCGGCGACTCCGTCCGAGTGGAGGACCCGCTGGGCTTCCCGTACGAGTTCTTCTACGACGTGGAGCACGTGGAGCGGCTCACCCAGCGCTACGACCTCTACTCCGCCGGTGAACTGGTCCGCCTGGACCACTTCAACCAGGTCACCCCGGACGTCCCGCGCGGCCGCAAGTACCTGGAGGACCTGGGCTTCCGCGTCTCCGAGGACATCAAGGATGCCGACGGCGTCACCTACGCCGCCTGGATGCACCGCAAGCAGACCGTCCATGACACCGCCCTGACCGGCGGCAACGGCCCCCGCATGCACCACGTCGCGTTCGCCACGCACGAGAAGCACAACATCATCCAGATCTGCGACAAGATGGGCGCCCTGCGCATCAGCGACCGGATCGAACGCGGCCCCGGCCGCCACGGCGTGTCCAACGCGTTCTACCTCTACATCCTGGACCCGGACGGCCACCGCATTGAGATCTACACCCAGGACTACTACACCGGCGACCCGGACAACCCCACCATCACCTGGGACGTCCACGACAACCAGCGCCGCGACTGGTGGGGCAACCCCGTGGTCCCCTCCTGGTACACCGAGGCCTCCCTGGTCCTGGACCTGGACGGCAACCCGCAGCCGGTCATCGTCCGCGAGGAAAAGTCCGAGATGGCGGTCACGGTGGGCGCCGACGGCTTCTCCTACACCCGCAAGGACGGCTCGCCCGAAGGCGACCGGACGGGCTTCAAGCTGGGAGTCCAGGTCTAGCCATGCTGGAGCCCACGACGATTGAGGCCATCGCGGACGAGCTGGTGGAAGCCGGCCGGACCCGCACCCCTGTCCCCCGCCTGACCGCCCGGTACCCGGAGATGACGGTGGAGGATTCCTACGCGGTGCAGCAGCTGTGGCGGCGCCGCAACGAGGACGCCGGCCGGACCCTGGTGGGGCGCAAGATCGGCCTCACGTCCAAGGCCATGCAGGCCGCCACCGGCATCACCGAACCGGACTACGGCGCCATCTTCGATGACATGGTGCTGGAGACCGGCTGCTCCGTTCGGTGGGACCAGTACACCCACCCGCGCGTGGAGGTGGAGCTGGCGTTCGTCCTCAGGGACGGACTCAAGGGCCCGGGCGTGACCATCTTTGATGTCCTGAAGGCCACCGACTACGTGGTTCCGGCCCTCGAAATCCTGGACTCCCGGATCGAGATGGAGGGCCGGACCATCGTGGACACCATCTCGGACAACGCCGCCATGGGCGCCATGGTGATCGGCGGCAACCCGGTCAAGCCGGACGCCGTTGACCTGCGCTGGGTCTCCGCCATCCTCTACAAGAACCAGACCGTGGAGGAAACCGGCGTGGCCGCGGGCGTGCTGGACCATCCCGCCAACGGCGTGCACTGGCTGGCCAACAAGATCGCCGCCCACGGCGACGCGCTCAAGGCAGGCGACATCATCCTGGCCGGCTCGTTCACCCGCCCACTGTGGGTGTACAAGGGCGACACCGTCCACGCCGACTACGGACCCCTGGGAGCTGTGACATGCCGTTTCGAATAGAAGACACCTTCCGCTCCGCCCTGGCTGCGCAAAAGCAAAAGGGAAAGGCAGGCCGCCCGCTCGCCGGGATGTGG
This sequence comes from Arthrobacter sp. Soil761, assembly GCF_001428325.1. Lineage (NCBI taxonomy): Bacteria > Bacillati > Actinomycetota > Actinomycetes > Micrococcales > Micrococcaceae > Arthrobacter > Arthrobacter sp. Soil761. The sequence continues at coordinate 340,572 of NZ_LMSF01000023.1, forward strand.
GTGTGCTCCGGCAGCCCGCTGGTCGCCGAACTCTGCGCGGGGGCAGGGCTGGACTGGCTGCTGGTGGACGCGGAGCACAGCCCCAACGGCCTCGAGTCCATCCTCGCCCAGCTCCAGGCCATCCATGGCTACCCGGTCCACACCGTGGTCCGGCCGCCGGTGAATGACACGGTGGTGATCAAGCAGTACCTGGACCTGGGGGTTCAGAACCTGCTGATCCCCATGGTGAATTCGGTGGCGGAAGCGGAGGCGGCGGTTGCTGCCACCCGCTATCCGCCCTACGGCGCCCGCGGCGTGGGCTCGGCCCTGGCCCGCGCCGCACGCTGGAACCGGGTCCCGGACTACCTCGCCCGGGCCAGCGAGACCATCAGCGTCACCGTCCAGATTGAATCGACGGCGGCCGTCGAGGCTGTGGAGGACATCCTCAAAGTGGACGGTGTGGACGCCATCTTCGTGGGCCCCTCCGACCTCGCCGCTTCCATGGGCCTGCTGGGACAGCAGGAACACCCCGAGGTGCGCGCCGCCGTCGAACACTGCCTGTCCGTTGCCAAGGCGGCCGGGAAACCCGGGGGCGTCAACGCCTTCGCTCCCGCCACGGCCGAGCACTACCTCGCCAACGGCGCGGACTTCATCCTGGTGGGCGCCGACGTCGCACTCCTCGCCCGCGGTTCCGAGGCCCTCGCAGCAAAGTACATTCCCCACGCCGACGGCGACACCCCCGCCAGCTACTGACCTTCCCTTCCTAAGGACTTCCCATGACACTTTCTGCGATCTCCCCTGCCTTTTCGCCGGAGCATGAAGCCTCGCTCCTGGCTTCCGTCCCTACCGGCCTGCTCATCAACGGTCAGTGGCGCGAGGCGTCCGACGGCGGCACGTTCGATGTGCACGACCCCGCCACCGGGGAGGTGCTCGCCACCCTCGCCTCCGCCACCAGCGAAGACGCCATTGCCGCACTCGATGCAGCCGACGCCGTGCAGGCGTCCTGGGCGCGCACCGCACCTAGGACCCGGGCGGAGATCCTCCGGCGGGCCTTCGACCTGGTGACCGAGCGGGCCGAGGACTTCGCCCTGCTGATGACCCTGGAAATGGGCAAACCGCTGGCCGAGGCCCGCGGTGAGGTCACCTACGGGGCGGAGTTCCTGCGCTGGTTCGCGGAGGAAACCGTCCGCGATTACGGCCGCTACCTCACCACCCCGGAGGGCAGGAACAAGATCCTGGTCCAGCACAAACCCGTGGGCCCCTGCCTGCTCATCACCCCCTGGAACTTCCCGCTCGCCATGGCCACCCGCAAGGTCGCCCCCGCCATCGCCGCCGGCTGCACCATGGTCCTCAAACCCGCCAAGCTCACCCCGCTCACGGCGCAGTACTTCGCCCAGACCATGCTCGACGCCGGCCTTCCCGCCGGGGTCCTCAACGTCGTCGCATCCTCCTCCGCGTCCGGGATTTCCGGCCCGCTCCTGAAGGACTCAAGGCTGCGGAAGGTCTCCTTCACCGGCTCCACCCCCGTCGGCAAGCGCCTCATGGCAGACGCCGCGCAGAACGTGCTGCGCACCTCGATGGAGCTCGGCGGGAACGCGCCGTTCATCGTCTTCGAAGACGCCGACCTGGACAAGGCCGTCGAAGGGGCCATGGCAGCCAAGATGCGGAACATGGGCGAAGCCTGCACCGCGGCCAACCGGTTCCTGGTCCACGAATCCGTGGCGCAGGAGTTCACCCGGAAGTTCGCCGCCGCCATGGGCGCCCTGCACACCGGGCGCGGCACCGAGGCGGCCACCCAGGTGGGACCCCTCATCGACGCGGGCGCCCGTGATGAGGTGCATGCACTGGTGAGCGCCGCCGTCGACGCCGGAGCAGTGGCCGTGACCGGCGGCGCACCGGTGGACGGACCGGGCTACTTCTACCAGCCCACCGTCCTGGCCAACGTGCCCAACCACGCGGCGATCCTTGGCCAGGAAATCTTCGGCCCCGTAGCCCCGGTGACCACCTTCAGCACCGAGGAAGACGCCATCCGGCTCGCCAACAACACCGAATACGGTCTGGCGTCCTACCTCTACAGCCGCGACTTCAACCGCCTCCTGCGCGTCGCGGAACAGATCGAATTCGGCATGGTCGGGTTCAACGCCGGCGTCATCTCCAACGCCGCCGCACCCTTCGGCGGCGTCAAGCAATCCGGCCTGGGCCGCGAAGGCGGCTCCGAAGGCATCGCCGAATACACCACCACCCAATACATCGGCATCGCCGACCCCTACGCCGGGTAACCGCGGGGAAGAAGCACCTGCCGCCCTGGTCGAAAGGGTGGCAGGTGCTTCTTGACGCGGGTCAGCCGACGCGGGTGTAGCTGATCTCGGTCGCCCCCGCCGGCGCCGCGGGAAGTGTCACGTACGTGCCCTGGGCCCTGTTGCCATGTCCGGGAAGGGCTCCGGGCACCGTGACGTAGCTGCCCTCAAGCTTCGGCGATACCTCCGATCCGGGTGGCAACGTAACGTAGCTGCCCCCTCGGGAGATGTCGGTAGGTGCTGTTGCGGGCGCTTCAGTGAGCTCGGACTCCACGGTCATGGTGTTCTCCTGCTTGTCGGGGGCGTCGACGACGCAAAACCCAGCACCTGTGCGCCGTGGCGCAATAAGGGCCGCGGTACCGCTGCTGGGCGTTTGACGGGGTCGTTTGCCTGGATCCGGGGAGGAGTTACCCGGCGGTTCTCGAGGGCTTCGCCGGCCTGATCCCCACCCTAAGGCTTAATCTGACAAGTTCACAATAAGGCGGGCCGATTTTTACGCCGTTCCCTCTCCGCCAACAGTCCTGCGCACAAACACAAGAGCGGGGGCGGGCACTCACCCAAACTGGGGAGTAACCCGCTACGCCGACCGGCTGGCGTCCTCGCCTACTCGATGTGGAGTATCCCTTGGAAACGTACGATGCACTTCTTGCCTCCATTGCCCCCGCTGCCGGCACTGGCCGGACCATCCTCAATCCGGCCACGGGCGAACCGGTAGGCGAAGCCCCCGTCCACAGCCGCGATTACCTGGAAAGCGCCGTGGCCGCAGCCGTGGCCGCGCAGCCAGCCTGGGCTGCCCTGGGCCACGACGCAAGGTCCGCCGCGCTGCTCAAGGCAGCCGACGCCGTCGAACGCTCCGCCGAGGAACTCGCCCAGCTGCTCTCCCGCGAGCAGGGCAAACCGCTGAACGGTCCAAACGCCCGCTTCGAAGTGGGCGCCTGCGTCGCCTGGCTCCGCGCCACGGCCGGCCTGCCGCTGGAACCGGAAACCATCGTGGACGACGGTGAGACCCGCGCCGAGCTGCATTACCGGCCCATCGGCGTGGTCGGGGCGATCGGTCCGTGGAACTGGCCCATGATGATCGCCGTCTGGCAGCTGGCGCCGGCCCTGCGCATGGGCAACACCGTCGTCGTCAAGCCCTCCGGCAACACTCCGCTCTCCGTGCTGGCGCTGGTCAAGGTCCTCAACGAGGAACTCCCCGAAGGCATCCTGTCCGTGGTGTCCTGCGGCCGCGAGGTGGGCGCCCGCCTCACCGACCACCCGGCGATCGGCAAGATCATGTTTACCGGCTCCACCGCCGGCGGCCGCGCCATCATCAAGTCCTCCGCCGACACCGTCAAGCGGCTCACCCTGGAACTTGGGGGCAACGACGCCGGCATTGTCCTGCCCGACGCCGACCCCAAGGCCATCGCCACGGACATCTTCTGGGGCGCCTTCCTCAACACCGGCCAGACCTGCGCCGCGCTCAAGCGCCTCTACGTCCACGACGACATCTACGACGCCGTTTGTGACGAGCTCGTGGCGGTCGCCAAGCAGATGCCCATGGGCAACGGCCTGGACGAGAACAACGTGCTGGGACCGCTGCAGAACAAGGCGCAGTACGACGTCGTGGCCACCCTCGTGGAGGCGGCCAAGGCTTCCGGGGCACGCGTCCTGCTGGGCGGGAACCCGGATACCAGCCAGCCCGGCTACTTCTACCCCACCACCCTGGTGGCGGACATCGACAACGACAACCCGCTGGTGGCCGAGGAACAGTTCGGCCCCGCCCTGCCGATCATCCGCTACAGCAGCATCGACGAGGCGGTGGAAAAGGCGAACGGGCTCGACGTCGGCCTGGGCGCCTCCGTCTGGTCCCCCAACCTGGAAGCAGCCCGGGAGGTCGCGGCCCGCATCCAGGCCGGAACCGTGTGGATCAACCGGCACGGCGCCGTGGACCCGCGCATCCCGTTCGGCGGCGCCAAGCAGTCCGGCTACGGCGTGGAATTCGGCGTGGAGGGCCTCAAGGCCCTGGGCGTACCGCAGGTGATCAACGGCTGATGTTGACGCGGGAGCCCGGCACGCAAGGTTGCCGGCGCCGGGCTCCCGGGGCTTCGCGGCGCTACCCCATGGCCGGGGCCGTGGACGTCCGGCCGGCGAACTGCCGGCGGGCCCACCGGGCAAGTTTCTTGCCCTTGCCCTTCCACCAGTTGTCCTCGTCCTGGTTGTGGTGGAACCGGAAAACAATGGCCACCAGGACAAACATGCCCATCACCACGTCCACCCAGGAGGACACCACCAGGGCGATGAAGACGGTCATGGCATTGGCCACGATCGACGGGATCGCCAGGGTACGGAAGACGGTGCTGGCCACGTAACGCCGGTGGGACCGCGGGACGGACAATTCACGGACCATGTCAAAGCAGACGCAGACCACAACAATGGTCTGCCCGATGGCCAGCAGGATCTGCCCCGGCAAGGAGCTGCTGAACGCGGCCACGGATTCCATCCCCGGGCTCATGGCCGGACCCGGGTTGAAGCAGCTTCGCTGAGAACCTTAAACACGAAAACCCCCAGAAATTGCGGAACCATCGCCGCTGATCCGGCGATGGTTCCATTCAAATTCCAGGGGGCTTTTCCGTCACGAGTAGCGGGTACTCATATTTGTCCGGGGCACCGGGAAAACGCTACCTGCTCTCCGGCATCCGGTTATTGTCCGAGGGCACTTATTGTCCGATCGCCCGGGGCCGCCACAGCATGACCGCCTGTGACCGGGGCCGTGGGCGCTGGCCACGGGCCAGGCTCACCACATCGCCCGCGGCGCCGGCGGCGAAGATGCGCGAATCCACGGAACGCGGCCGCCGCCCGAGTTCCTCGGTGAGTTCAGCGATCCGGCTCTGGAGGGCTGCCACCTGGTTTTCGAGTTCCAGGATGCGCTTGATCCCCTCCAGCGACACACCTTCGTGCGACAGCCGCTGCACTTCCCGCAGCATGTTCACGTCACGCTGCGAATAGCGCCGGGACTTTCCAGGGGCACGGCTGGGCTTGACGATGCCAAGCCTGTCGTACTGCCGCAGGGTCTGGGGGTGCATGTCCGCCAGCTCTGCCGCCACCGAAATCACAAAGATCGGCTGGTCAGCATTGATGTCCACGCCTCACCTCCGCGCCTAGAGCCGGGCCTTGGCTGCCAGGCCCTCGCGAACGTCCGCCGACGACGTGGCCTCGGCGAACGCCTTGACCGCAGCTTCGGCGTCCTTGTTGAGATTCTTGGGAACCGCGACGTCGATCGTCACCAGCAGGTCGCCGGTGGCCTTGGGCGTCTTGACGCCTTTGCCCTTGACCCGCAGGGTACGGCCGGACGGCGTGCCTGCCGGGACGCGGACCTTGACCTTGTCGCCGTCGATGGTGGGAACTTCGATGTCCGCGCCCAAAGCAGCCTCCGGGAAGGTGACGGGGACGTGGATCCGGAGGTTGTCGCCGTCGCGCGTGTAAAACGCATGTGGCTGGACCGACACGGAGACCACCAGGTCACCATTGCCGGCGGGACCGGGCTGGCCCTTGCCACGCACGCGGACCTTCTGGCCGTCCTTGATACCCGCGGGAACCCGGACATCGATGACCTCGCCGCTGGGTTCACGCAGGCCGATGGTGGTGCCGCGGATGGAGCCGGCAAAGGAGATGCTGGTCGACGCGGTCCGGTCGGCGCCCTTCTGCGGGGCGCGCTGGAATCCGGGGGCGCCGCCGAAGCCGCCGAAGAGGTCGGCGAACTCGGGCGGGATGCCGCCGGCGGAGGGATTGAAACCACCGGCGTGCCGTCCGGTATTGCCGGTGAACAGGCCGCCGAACATGTCCTCAAACCCGCCGTTGGGGGCGCCGGCGCCGCCGGGAGCAAAGCGGGCCCCGCTGCCCATGGCCCGGATGGCGTCATACTGCTGGCGCTCATCCGGATCCGAAAGCACCGAATAAGCCTCGGAGATGTCCTTGAACTTCCTCTCGGAAGCGGCGTTCCCCGCATTCGTATCAGGGTGGTGCTGCCGCGCAAGCTTCCGGTAGGCCTTCTTGATGTCGGCGTCGGAAGCGTCCTTGGCAACACCAAGGATCTTGTAAAAGTCCTTGTCCACCCAATCCTGGCTAGCCAATGGCGTTTCCTTTCAAAGTACAAAAGCGTTAGGGCGAGATTACCGCTGAACGCCGGAGCGGATGAGGGGGCCCGGGCGGGACCCCCTCATCCGCGGAGGCGAGGGGCAACTAAGCCGGGACGGCCACGATCACCTGGGCTGCGCGGAGGACACGGTCGCCTGACTTGTAGCCGGAGCGGAGGACCTGGCTGACGGTGTCAACCTCGATGTCCTCGCCGGGCTGCTGGATCAGGGCTTCGTGGATCGTGGGATCGAACTCCACGCCGGTTTCGTCGATGCGGACCAGGCCGTAGGTCTTCAGCGCGTTCTCCAGTTTGGTGGCGATCGCGGCGAAGGGGCCGTCGGTGAGGTCACCGTGCTGCCGTGCGGCGTCGACGTCGTCCAGAACCGGGAGCAGGGAATTCAGGACGCCGATGACGGCCATTTCCCCTGCCACGGCACGGTCGCGTTCAACGCGCTTGCGGTAGTTGACGTACTCAGCCTGAAGGCGGAGCAGGTCGTTGCGCAGTTCGGCTGCCTCGGCGCCGGCGGACCCTGCGGGCGCACCCTGGGCCACGGATTCCTCGGCCGGCACGTCCACGCCGTTGAGAATCTCCTCGGCCTGGGCCAGCGCGTCGCCGTCGGAATCTGCTGCCCCGGCCCGGGAACCGGCCCCCGGAGCGGACTGGCCGCCCCCGGGGTGCCGGGCCTGCCCGGTCACCGGGTCAACCTTGCGGTTGTCCCGAATGACGGGCTCCTGGCCGTTGCCCTGCGTGTTCTGCTGGCTTGCGGATGTGTTGTGCTCTTCCTCGTTACCGTGGTGCGGCATGGGTTACTTCTTCGCTTCGTCTTCGTCGATGATTTCGGCGTCGACGATGTCCTCGTCCTTGGAACCTGCCGAAGCTCCGGCGGCACCTTCAGCACCTGCAGCACCTGCAGCGCCTGCGCCGTCCGGCGAACCGGCCTGGGCGTAGATGGCCTCGCCCAGCTTGGTCTGGGAAGCCTGCAGCTTCTCGAACGCGGACTTCACAGCGGCGTCGTCGGTGCCCTCAAGGGCCTTCTTGAGGCTGTCGACGTCGGCCTGGACCTCGGTCTTGACCTCTTCGGGCAGCTTGTCCGCGTTGTCGGCGATCAGCTTGTCCACGGAGTAGGCAAGCTGCTCGGCCGTGTTGCGGGTGTCGGTTGCCTCGCGGCGCGCCTTGTCCTCGGCTGCGTGCTCCTCGGCGTCGCGGACCATCCGGTCGATGTCTTCCTTGGAGAGGCTGGAGCCACCGGTGATGGTCATGGACTGCTCCTTGCCGGTGCCCTTGTCCTTGGCGGAGACGTGCACAATGCCGTTCGCGTCGATGTCGAAGGTGACCTCGATCTGCGGAATACCGCGCGGTGCCGGGGCGATGCCGGTGAGTTCGAACGTGCCCAGCGGTTTGTTGTCGCGGGTGAACTCGCGCTCGCCCTGGAAGACCTGGATGGCCACGGACGGCTGGTTGTCATCCGCCGTGGTGAAGGTCTCGGACCGCTTGGTGGGGATGGCGGTGTTGCGCTCGATCAGGTGCGTCATCACGCCACCCTTGGTTTCGATGCCGAGGGACAGCGGGGTGACGTCGATCAGGAGGACGTCCTTGCGCTCACCCTTCAGCACGCCGGCCTGCAGGGCTGCACCGACTGCGACGACCTCGTCCGGGTTCACGCCCTTGTTGGGCTCCTTGCCGCCGGCCAGTTCCTTCACGAGGTCGTAGACGGCGGGCATACGGGTTGAACCGCCCACCAGCACGATGTGGTTGATGTCGGAGAGCTTGATGCCGGCTTCCTTGATGACGTCGTGGAACGGCTTCTTGGTGCGCTCCAGCAGGTCCTTGGTGAGGTCCTGGAACTTGGCGCGGGTCAGCTGCTCGTCCAGGTGGACCGGGCCGTCGGGGGTGACGGAGAGGTACTGGAGCGAGACGTTGGTGCTGGTGGAGGAGGAGAGTTCCTTCTTGGCCTGCTCAGCTGCTTCGCGGAGGCGCTGAAGGGCGATCTTGTCCTTGGAGAGGTCGATGCCCTTCACCTTGAGCTGGTTCAGCAGGTAGTCAACGACGCGCTGGTCCCAGTCGTCGCCGCCCAGGCGGTTGTCACCGGCGGTGGCGCGGACCTGGATGGTGGAGAAGTTGTCTTCGTCCTTGCCGACTTCCAGCAGGGAGACGTCGAAGGTGCCGCCACCGAGGTCGAAGACCAGGATGAGTTCGTCTTCCTTGCCCTTGTCGAGGCCGTAGGCCAGTGCCGCGGCGGTGGGCTCGTTGACGATGCGCAGGACGTTCAGGCCTGCGATTTCGCCGGCTTCCTTGGTGGCCTGGCGCTCGGCGTCGTTGAAGTAGGCCGGGACGGTGATGACGGCGTCGGTGACCTTTTCACCCAGGTAGGACTCGGCGTCGTTCTTCAGCTTCATGAGGATACGCGCGGAAATTTCCTGCGGGGTGTACTTCTTGGCGTCGATGTCCACCTTCCAGTCGGTGCCCATGTGGCGCTTGACTGAAGCGATGGTGCGCTCGATGTTGTTGACGGCCTGGCGCTTGGCGATTTCGCCAACCAGGACCTCGCCGGACTTGGAGAATGCAACGACCGACGGCGTGGTGCGGCCACCCTCGGCGTTGGCAATAACGGTGGGCTCGCCACCTTCGAGAACGGAGACGACGGAGTTGGTGGTTCCGAGGTCGATACCTACTGCACGTGACATGTGTTGCTTCCTTCTTTCCTTGGAAACTGGTTGGCGCCCTAAGCATTGAGCGTTCTGCACTCAACTTTACTCAGGGCGCCACCGATGTCAATCCAAAGTTGAGTGCAGTCCGCTCAACTTTGGAGCCGCGCCGGATAACAGCCGCGGTATTCCTTGGATTTCCGGGCTTTTGCGCGCAGAATTACGACGCCGGAAGGCGGGTTCGCTTTAGGAGAACGCGGCGCCGGGCTACTCAGCGCTCCGTGTCCCGATCGCCGTGCAGCGGGCCGCGCTCTTCCGCCGTCGCCTGGACCTGGCGGTCGGTAAGCCCTTCACGCACGGCCTCCTCTGTTCGGGCGCCGCCGGCTGTGCCGGCCTCCCCGTAGTCGCCTTCCTCGTATTCGCCGTCGGCAAGGTCCCGCCCGGGCCCGTTGACGGTACCGGCGGCGCCATGGTCCGCGTCCACGTATTGCCCGCCTTCGCCCGCACCTCCGGCAGGGGCCCCAACTGTTCCGGCATCGCCGTAGTTGCCTTCCGGATACTGGTCGTCCCGTTCACCCGCCGGCCTTTCCACGGCTCCGGCATCGCCATAGTCACCATCCACGTACTGCCCGCCTTCACCCTCCAGTCCGGGTGCGCTGCTTCCCTTGCGGGGCTCCTCGGCTGCAACTTCAGGGTTCTCGGTCATGGTGCATCTCTCCTTCGAGGCTCCGCGTCCATGCGGGCGCACTGGCAGTCTATCGACGGCCCGCGCGCACCAACAGGGCTTCGCCGGCACCTATCGGGAGGCCCCTGCCGGCAGGCCGGCGATGCCTGCCAGGACGGCGAGGTGATGGTCGAAGAGGTCAGCGGGCGCATGGAAGGTATCCGGCCCGTACTGGTTGAACACCTCGAAGCTGACCGCACCAAAGAGGGAGCTCCACACCAGGACACCCCTCGCCACCAGTTCCTCCGGAAGGTCCAGGCCAAACTCGGAACGGATGGCGGCAAGGTCCCTGCCCAGGGTTGGCGGCAGTTGCGGTGCGCCTTCGGCCGGAACTGCCAGCTGCCCTGCCCGGGAAGCTGCGTCCAGGATGCCGATGAGGCTGACGATGACCCTGGTGCCCGGGCCCGTCGTGCGCTCCGCCGGGGCGCTGTAGCCGGGCACGGGGCTGCCAAAAAGGAGCGCGTAGCTGGCAGGCTCGCGCAGGGCCCATTCCCGGACCGCGCGGCCCAGCGCCCGGAAGCGGGCAGTGTGGTCATCCTCCGGCGCTTGGGCGACGGCGGCGTCCACCGCGTCCCCAAGCTCGCCGAAGGCGTCTATCAGCAACAAGGTCAGGAGCTCGTCCCGGCTCTCCACATAGCGGTAGACCGCGGAGGACACCACCCCGAGGTCCCTCGCCACCGCCCGCAGGGAGAGAGCGGCCGCACCGTGCGTTGCCAGGTGCTGCCGCCCCAGGCGGACGATATCCGCCACGGTTTGCGCCCTTGCCCGTTGCCGCGGGGTGAGGGGGCGGACAACAGTGCCGGCTGTTTTTTCGACGTCAGTCACGGGTCCAGCATGCCATAAACGAGAGCGCCGGAATCAAAAGAGAGCACCGCTCTTGACTTAGCCGGCGTATGGGGTCATGCTGTTTCCCGAGAGCGGTGCTCTCGGAAAGGAACAAGGAGGCCACAATGGCAGATGTGTACGTAGTAACCGGAGCGGGACCGGTGGGGTGGACGGTGGCCGAACAGTTGGCAGACCTGGGACGGCAGGTGCGCGTCCTCACGCGGTCGGGCAGCGGACCACAGCACCCGCTGATCGAGCTCATGGCCGGTGATGCGAAGGATCCCGAGGTTCTGCGATCAGCCCTGGCCGGCGCCCGGGCAGTCTTCCACTGCATCCACGGCTCGGCGTACACCGCCGCGGCATGGCGGGCGGAGCTTCCCGCCGCCGAGCAGGCGGTCCTCACTGCGGCGCACCAAGCGGGTGCCGTCGTCGTATTCCCGGAAAGCCTCTACTCCTACAGCGAGCCGGACAGCGTGATGACGGAGGGCAGCCCGCGCCACGCTGCGGGCGGCAAACGCGGGGTGCGGACGGAGCTGCTCCGGGCCCGCGAGGCCGCCACAACGCCAACGGTGAGCGTGGTGGCAGGCGACTTTTTTGGTCCCCGCGTCCGGATGGCGCACGGCGGGGAGCGCATGGTGGTGCCCATCCTGGCGGGGAAGAACGTCAGCGTGGTGGGCAGCTCACGGCAGCCGCACTCGTTCACGTACGTCCCGGACCTGGCCACGGCGATGATCGCGGCGGCGGACAGGCCCTCCGCCTGGAATGCCGTATGGCACGCCCCCACGGGTCCGGCCCTTACCCAGATGGAGCTGGCCCACGCCTTCGCCGCCGCGGCAGGACGGCCGGCGCCCAAGGTGCGCACCCTGCCCGGCTGGACCCTCCGCACCGCCGGGATGCTCTCAACCGACGCCCGCGAGCTGGCCGAGATGCTGTACCAGTTTGAGCGGCCGTTCATCATGGACTCGGCCGCGTCCCAGGCTGCCCTGGAAGTCGGTCCGACTCCGCTGGAAACGGCTGCTGCCGCCACCGTGGACTGGTGGCGGCAGCAGGGTTAGTGCTCCGAGGTTTAGCGCTTTGGCGCAGGGTCAGCGGCTGGGCACTTCTTCCAGCGGCTCGACGCCGGGCTCCCGCGGCCGGGCTGCATTCCCGCCGTCCGCGCGCCCCAGCTTGCTGGGCCACCAGATCTTCGGTCCGATGTCGTAGGCCAGGGCCGGCACCAGCAGCGAGCGCACCAGAACGGTGTCCAGCAGCACACCGAACGCCACTATGAACGCCAGCTGCACCAGGAACATGATGGGAATGACGCCAAGCGCTGCAAATGTGGCCGCGAGCACCACGCCCGCGGAGGTGATGACCCCTCCAGTCACCACCAGGCCACGGAGTATGCCGGGCCGGGTGCCGTGCTTGAGCGACTCTTCACGGACCCGGCTCATCAGGAAGATGTTGTAGTCCACGCCCAGGGCCACCAGGAACACAAAGCCAAACAGCGGAACCGTCGCATCCGCGCCCGGGAAGCCAAGGATGTTGTTGAAGACAAAGGCCGACACACCGAGCGCCGCCGCGTAGGAAAGCACCACGGAGAGCACCAGCAGGACCGGGGCCACGATCGAGCGCAGCAGCAGCATCAGGATGAAGAGGATCACCACCAGGACCACCGGAATGATGACCACCAGGTCGTGCTGGGCGGTGGTGTTGGTGTCCAGCGCCGTAGCGGTGACGCCGCCCACCAGAGCGCCGGGATCGACGGCCTTCACCCCGGCCCGCAGCGCCTTGACGGTTTCCTCCGCTTCCAGCGAGTCCGCCGCGTCGTTGAGGGTGGCGTTGATGATCACCTTTCCTTCGCGGACGTCCGGGGCGCTGGGAGCCCCGGGGGCTCCGGTGATGGGGACGCTGCCCGGGCCCAGCAGGTAGGCCTCGCCCACGCCGTCGTCCGCTTTCACGCGGTCCAGCACCTCGGCGGCCTTGGCCTGGTCAGCAATCACGACGGCGGGGCTGCCGCTGCCGGCGTCGAAATGGCGGGCCAGTGCGTCCTGGCCGTCGACGGCGTTGGAGGCGGTGAGGATGACGTCGGTCTGCGGTACGCCGTTGGCCTTCAGCTGGAACAGGCCGCCTGCCGCAACCAGCAGCAGGAGGACCGAAGCCACCCAGACGGTCCTGGGCCGCCGCGCTACCAGCGAACCGGTGGCACGCCACAGCCCCTTCTGGCCTTCCAGGCCCGTAACCAGCTCGGGTTCACGCTGGTCTGCAGGGAGGAGCTTGGGACGGAACGGCCAGAAGGCTGCCCGGCCCAGCAGGGCCATCAGCGCGGGCAGCAGGGTCAGCGCTGCGAACAGGGCACACAGGATGCCTGCGGCCGCCACCGGTCCCAGTGCCTTGTTGGAGTTCAGGTCGGAGAAGAGCAGGCACAGCAGCGCGATGATCACGGTGGCGCCGGACGCCAGGATGGGCTCGAAGGACGCCTTCCAGGCGTTCAGGACAGCCGCGGTGCGGTTGGTGGTGTGGGTGAGCGCTTCCCGGAAGCGTGCCACGAACAGCAGGGCGTAGTCCGTGGCCGCGCCGATTACCAGGATGGAGAGGATGCCCTGGCTTTGGCCGTTGAGCTGGATCCAGCCGGCTTTGGCCATGCCGAACACCAGCAGGATTGCTGCGCACAGGGCAAACACGGAGGTCAGCAGCACCATGATGGGCAGCAGCAGGGACCGGTAAACGATGAGGAGGATGACGAACACCGCGGACAAGGCCACCAGCAGGAGGATGCCGTCAATGCCGCCGAAGGCTGCGGTGAGGTCGGCGGCAAGGCCGGCGGGGCCGGTCACGAAGGTCTGGGCACCTGCCGGGGCCGCTTCTGTGACAGTCCCGCGGAGTTCCTTGACCGCATCCTTGAGCTCAACCGAGGACCCGACCGGGACCACGAACTGCACCGCCTTGGCGTCCTTGGAGGGAATCGGGCCGATCACCGTGCTGCCCAGCTTGAGGTCTTCAAGGCTGGTCTTGAGCGTGGCCAGCTCCCCCAGCTGGGCGGGAGTGAAAGCCTCGCTTTTCTCGATGACGATGATCCCCGGGACCTCATCCGAGTCCCGGAACTTTGCCTGCCAGTCCTGCGCCTCGGTGGCCTCGGCGCTGGCGGGCAGGAATGACGCCTGGTCGTTGGAGGAGACCTCCTCCAACCGGCCGAAGGTGGGGCCGCCGACCCCGGCGAGACCCAGCCAGGTCAGCACCAGGACGACAGGGACCAGCCAGCGCAGCCAGAAAGGGACTCGCTCCTTGGCAACTTTATTGCGGTTCATGGCGCCTTCCATCGATAAGCGGGCGGAGTAGTATTTGTTCCAGCATAGATTATCTCCACCATAGAGATAAGTGGCTGCCAAGCTTTTTTCGGCAGGTAGGGGACGAATGCCGGGCCTGCAGTAATATCCGTCAGTACGGCCGGACGGAAGTGTGGGCGTGGAACCAGGAAGGCAGGGAGGTGGGCATGGCACGCAAGACGTCAGCTGGCGCGGCACCAGGACCATCCGGCGGCCCTCCCGGTGGTCCGCCACACCCGCTGATCCGCCTCCTGCAGGAGTTCACCATGGAGGCCAACCGCTATGTGGATGTCGCCGGCGGCAGGAAGGACATGCACCGCACGGACATGAATGCCCTCGCCGTCATCATGCGGCACACGGCCGCCGGGAGCGTGGTGACGCCCGGGGTCCTGCGCAAAGAGCTGAACCTGAGCTCGCCTGCCACCACCGCCCTCATCGACCGACTGGACCACTCGGGGCATATCGTGCGCGAGCGGGACAGCACGGACCGGCGCCAGGTCCAGCTGAAGATGACCCCCAAGGCCTTCCAGGACGGGGGCGCTGTCTTCGCTCCCCTGGCCCAGCACATGGGCAGCGCCATGGCGGACTTCTCGCAAGACGAGCTGGAAACAGTCACACGCTTTATGACCGCAATGGTGGAGGCCACGGTGGCTGCCCGGAGCGAGTCCGCGTAGCCCGCAGGCAATCCGCTCGTGCAATGCAGGTTGGGGGTAGCGTTTGGTTATGAGTGCGCAGCAGCCTGAAGACGACGTTTACACGCACGGCCACCACGAATCGGTGGTCCGCGCCCATGCCGCCCGTACCGCCGAAAACTCCGCGGCGTTTGTCCTCCCGCACCTCACGCCTGGTAAGTCGCTGCTCGATGTGGGCTGCGGCCCCGGCACCATCACCTGCGACTTCGCCGCCCTGGTCAGCCCCGGCAAGGTCACGGGCCTGGACCGCTCACCTGACATCATCGCCCAGGCGCAGGCCCTCGCCACCGAGCGGGAAGTACCCAACGTTGAATTCGTTGCCGGCAACATCTACGACCTCGACTTCGCCGACGAAACGTTCGACGTCGTCCATGCCCACCAGGTGCTCCAGCACCTGACCGATCCCGTTGAGGCCCTCAGGGAGATGCGGAGGGTGGCCAAGCCCGGCGGCATCGTGGCAGTGCGCGACGCCGACTTCCACGGCATGAGCTGGTACCCCGCCATTCCGGAACTGGACGAGTGGATGGACCTGTACCAGCGGATTGCCCGCCGGAACGGTGCAGAACCCGACGCCGGGCGGCGGCTGGTCAGCTGGGCACAGGCTGCGGGATTCACCGACGTCGCCCCCACCAGCAGCAACTGGCTTTACGCCACCGCGCAGCAGCGGCGCTGGCAGGCGCGCGTCTGGGGTGAGCGGGTGCTCCACTCAGCCTTCGCCGAGCAGGCGCTGGAGTACGGGTTCGCCAACCCGGCCGACCTTGCCCGTATCTCTGCGGGCTGGCACCGCTGGGGCTCCACGGACGACGGATGGTTCCTGATCCCGAACGGTGAGGTCATCGCCCGGGCCTGATCCCTGGTTGCCCAGACAGCAGCACAGGGACTGAAAAAGGGGCAGCCAATTGCCACCGTAGGATTGTTCAGTGCAATTTTCCCTCTGGCTGGCCCTGGCAGGTGCCGGCGCCCTGATCAGCTTCACCCCGGGCGCCGGGGCCATCAACACCATGAGCAACTCGCTGAACGCGGGGTTCCGCCGGTCCATCTGGGGAATCCTGGGCCAGCAGGCTGCGCTGATGGTGCACGTCCTGATCGTGGCCCTGGGCGTCGGGGTGCTGGTGGCCAGTTCCCCCCTTGCCTTCAACGTGATCCGTTACGCGGGCGCGGCCTATCTGGTGTACCTGGGCATCCGCCAGTTCCTGAGCAAGCCCACGGTGGCCCAGGAGCAGGCAGCTGCCCTTCGCAACGAACCCGCGTGGTCCATTTTCCGGCGCGGCTTCTGGGTCAACCTGTTGAACCCGAAGGCGATCGTGTTCTTCCTCGCCTTCACTCCCCAGTTCATCCGGCCCGACCTGCCCCTGTTCACCCAGTACGCCGTGTTGACGGCAACAATCGTTGTCATCGACATCCTGGTGATGTGGTTCTTCTTTGCGGCGGCTGCCAGGTCATTCCAGCGCTTCACCAACACGGAACAGGGCCAAATGGTCCTCAGCAGGGTGTTCGGTGTCCTGTTCGTGGGTGTGGGTATCCTGCTGGCCCTGATCCACTGAACCAGGTACCCACCAAACTCGGCACCAGCGTGTGACGTACCCATTCGGGCGTTAGTCATGCATCTTTACAAACCCGTAAAACTTTGTGAACAGGCGGCTAGCCAAGAGCGTTCGGAAGCGCGCATGCTTAGGGCATGAACTCAGCGTCGAGCGCATATCGCGTCATCACCGTCTGCACGGGCAATATCTGCCGGTCCCCCATGGCCGAGCTCATGCTCAAGGCAGCGCTTGAACGCGAGGGCCTTGACGGCCTGGTGGAGGTGGACTCCGCCGGCACCACCGGTTACGAGGCGGGCCGGCCCATTGATCCCCGCGCCGCCCGCCGGCTCGCCGCAACCCAGCTGGCCTCGGACCACCACGTGGCCCGCGAGTGGGAACCCGGGTGGTTCCGCGAGCGCGACCTGATCCTGGCCCTGGACATCGACCACTACGCGTGGCTCACCGAGGCGGCGCCGGACCAGGAATCCCTGGACAAGATCCGGATGCTCCGCAGCTTCGATCCCACCATGGCGGAGCGGGACCGCCTGGATCAGGGCATCGAGGACCCCTGGTACGGCGGCCACGCGGATTTCGACGCCGTCTGGCACCAGATCCATGGAGCCCTGCCCGGCCTGGTCCAGCACATCAGGTCCGCGGTCCTTCGGAACACCCAGCTGCAGCCGCACTAGGCACCAAAAACTCTTCAAAAGACGGTGCAATCCAGCGGCACCAGGAGTATTTTCTTGCTGCATGGACGGCCTTCCCAGCACATCCGGCAAGTACGCACGGCTTCTCGCCACACTGGAAGAGGCAGAGTCTCCGGCTGGGCGACATGGCCCGACAAGGACCGCGCCCTGAAGCGTGCAGGCATCGTGCATGCCGGCGCCAACGCCGCCTGGCGAGGGCAGCGGCTGTCCTGCTGCTGGTGAGCGGGTTCCTGGGCGGCCACCTGAGCAGCGGCCGTCACGCATCGGCGCAGCAACTGCCCCGCGGGTGAAAGGGTGCAACGGAAAACGGTACGCTCTAGTCCATGAGCCCAGCCCCCGTCATCATCGCCATCGACGGGCGCTCCGGCGCAGGCAAGACCACCCTCGCCGTCGAGCTCGCGGCCCGGCTCCGGGCGCACCACAAGGTCTCGCTGTTCCACCTTGAGGACATCTACCCGGGCTGGGACGGACTGGCGGCGGGCATTGAACGCTACGTCTCCACGGTCCTCACCCCGCTGAGCCGGGGGCAGGCGGCCTCCTGGACCAGCTGGGACTGGGCTAACCACTACGACGGCGACGCCAGGGTGACGCTGCCTGCGGAGATCGTCATCGTTGAGGGAGTGGGGGCCGCCGCCGAGGCCGCCCGCCCCATGCTGGGCGCGGTGATCTGGGCGGAATCCCCGGACGACGTCCGGCGGACCCGGGCACTGGAGCGCGACGGCGCAACATATGAACCGTACTGGGACCTGTGGGCAGCCCAGGAGCAAGAGTGGCTGGGCCGCGACGACGTCCCCGGCCACGCGGACCTCCGCGTCCGGAACCTCGCCGACGGCTCAGCCCCCGCGGACCTCCTCCAACTCCTCCCCTACCTGCCCGCCCTGGCTCCGGTCCTCGCCCCCGAGTTGTCAGCCCGCCGCGGCCTTCGCCTTCACGCCGAGCGCATTGAAGCCGCCCCGGACGCACCCACCCTGTTCCACTCACTGTATGGCGGCTCTGGCAACGCCGTCTGGCTGGACTCCTCCAACACAGGCAGCGGACCGGACAGCACGGATCCTGTACAGCGGACTGCCGCAGAGCGCAGCCGGTTCAGCATCATGGCGGACGACGGCGGCACATTCGGCCAGTGCGTTACGCACCGTGGCGGTGTGAGCCGGATCAGCGCCGGCTCGTCCACTGCCAACGTTCCCGGCCCCTTCTTCCGCTGGCTCGACACCGTCTGGGGCCGCCGGGCGGTGCGGGCCCCCGAGGGCTACCCCGGCGAATTCACCCTGGGCTGGCTGGGCTGCCTGGGGTATGAGCTGAAACGCGAAACCGGCGGCAGCGATCTTTCCGCGCCCACGCCGGACGCAGCCCTGATCTTCGCGGGCCGGGCGGTGGTCCTGGACCACGCCGAAGGCACGGCCTGGCTCCTGGCCCTGGAGGCACCGGACGCCGGCGGGTGGCTGGTGGAAGCGCGGGCAGCCGTGGAAGCCGCCGCGGACCCAACGCAGGAAGCCGGCGGCAGCACCGGCGTCGTGCGTCCCACCACACCACCCACTTTCCGCAGCCGGGACACCGGGGAACGGTACCGGGAGAAGATTGCCGCCGCACAGCATCAGATCGCCCAGGGAAACACCTACGAAGTGTGCCTGACCACCACCCTCGAAGCCACTGTCCCGGCCGGCTCGCTGGATCCATGGGCCACCTACCTGTCGCTCCGCAGCAGGAACCCGGCCCCGTTCGCCAGTTACCTCCGGCTGGGAAACGTTGCCGTGGCCAGCACCTCGCCCGAGCGGTTCCTGAAGATAGGGTCCGACGGCGGAATGCGCGCCGAACCGATCAAGGGCACCCGGCGCCGGGCTGCCGACCCGCAGGAGGACAGCCGCCTGCGGACGGACCTGGCCACCTCCGTCAAGGACAGGGCCGAGAACATCATGATCGTGGACCTGCTGCGCAACGACCTCAGCCACTTTGCCATGCCTGGCTCCGTTACGGTCAGCAGGCTTTGCGCCATCGAGAGCTACGCCACCGTCCACCAGATGGTCAGCACCATCGACGCCCACCTCCTGTCCGGAGCACCACGGGCAGAGGCGGTGGCGGCCTGCTTCCCGGCCGGCTCCATGACGGGGGCTCCGAAGATCAGCACCATGGCCATCCTTGACAACCTGGAGGCAGGGCCGCGGGGGCTCTATTCAGGTGCCATCGGCTACTTCTCGCTCAACGCGGCGGCGGATCTCGCCGTCGCCATCAGGACCCTGGTGGTCAGCACGGCTGGCGACGGAACCGCGGAACTGTCGCTCGGCGTCGGCGGTGCCATCACCTCGGACTCCGACCCGGACGACGAATATGAGGAGATCCGCACCAAGGCCTACGGGGTGCTCTCCACCCTGGGGGCGGAGTTTCCCGAAGACTGACCCGGGTTTAGGGAGGCACGGCCGTCCTACTGCACCGTGGCCGTCAGCCGTGCCACGTTGTCCACATAGCGCGCGGCGAGCGGCCGGTTCAGCCAGTCTGCCAGCTTCAGCTCATGGGAGATGTCCCGGTAGGTGTCCTCCACCGCCCGCATCTTGTTCACGATGTCCTCGCCCAGGAGCATCACGGAGACCTCGAGGTTCAGCGAGAAGGACCTCATGTCCATGTTGCTGGAACCCAGGACGGCCACCTCGTCGTCGATGGTGAAGTGCTTGGCGTGCAGCACGAACGGCGCCTTGTAGAGGTAGATCCGCACGCCGGCCTCAAGGAGCGCCTCATAGTAGGAGCGCTGGGCGTGGTGGACCAGGAACTGGTCGCCCTTCTCGGACACGAACAGCTCCACGTCGACGCCGCGCTGCGCTGCCGTGGTGATGGCGTACAGCAGTGAATCGTCCGGAACGAAATAGGGGCTGCAAATGGAGATCCGGTGCTGCGCGGAGTAGATGAGCGTGTTGAAGAGCCGGAGGTTGTTTTCCGTGATGAACCCGGGACCGCTGGGCACCACCTGGGCCGTGACGTGGCCGGGCTCCGGATTCGCGGGGAGCTGCAACTGGTGTTCCAGGGATTCGTCGGTCTCGCTCAGCCAGTCGGTGGCGAAGACGACGTTCAGGGTGGTCACGATGGGCCCGCGCAGGCACGCCATCAGCTCCACCCACTCGCGGCCGGCCTTGCGGTGGCGCGGGTTGTTGTAGGACGGCTCGATCAGGTTCTGCGACCCCGTGAAGGCGATTTCGCCGTCGATCACCATGATCTTGCGGTGGTTGCGCAGGTCCGGCCGGCGCCACTGGCCATGGATGGGCAGGAGGGGAAGCATCCGCTTCCACTGGATCTTGCCGGCCCTCAGGCGCTTCAGCAGCTTCCGGTAGCCCTTGATGCGCAGCGTGCCGATGTGGTCGAACAGGAGCCGCACTTCCACGCCCCGCGCGGCGGCCTCTTCCATGGCCGTGAGCAGGTCGTTGGTGACGTGGTCGGAGCTCATGATGTAGAACTCGGCGTTGACGAACTTCTTCGCCTTCCGCACCGCGTGGGTCATGGCCAGGATGGAATCCGGGTAGCCGGGGATGAGGTCAACGGAGTTGTTGTCCACCATGGGCAGCGAACCCAGGGTGCGGTTGAGCTCGGCGGCGGACTTGACCCACTCGGGGCCGGGGTAGTCGCTGTCCACGTCCGAGAGGGCGGTGATGCCGGCCCGCACCCGGTCGTTGACCTGCTCCTGCTGGGCGCGGCGGCGGCTGGACAGCTGGAAGTTTCCAAACAGCAGGAACAGCGCGATGCCCACGAATGGGATAAAGAAGATGCCCAGGAGCCAGGCCATCGCCGTGGTGGGCCGCCTGTTGCCGGGGATGATGCCCAGTGCCAGGACCCTGATGACAAGGTCGGCGAAGCCCAGGAGCACCACAACCCACGTCGGCGCGGTGCCGGCAAGCGAAAAAGGCCACAACACGTCAATAACTCCCGGGGAGGTTGGGCCCCGGGGAACGGTTTCCGGCCGGGGCGCTCTGCCCAGCTTATCCGCGGTGCCGCACTAAGCTGGTGCCATGAGCTCTCCAGCCCCCGTGGTTCTCGTTTTCCTTGACCCCGCCTTCCCCGACGGCAGGGTGGCGGATGCCTCCCAGCCCCAGCTGCTGGTCACGGACCTTGGCGTCACGCGCGGTGACGGCGTGTTCGAAACCATGCTGGCGGTTGGGGGAACGGTGCGGAAGATGCAGGCCCACCTGGACCGGCTTGCCGGATCCGCCGCGGCGCTGGACCTGGACATCCCGGACCAGGATGTGTGGCGGCGCGCCATTGCCGCTGCCGTTGCCCGGCACCGTTCGGAGAACCCGCCGGCAGACCCGGCGGCAGATGAACTGGTGGTCAAACTGGTGGTGACCCGCGGCGTGGAAGGCGCGCCCGCCCCCACCGCCTGGGTCCAGGCCTCACCGGCCGGAGCTGCCGCCCGCCGCCAGCGGGAAACGGGTGTCGACGTCATCCTCCTTGACCGCGGCTACGACAGTGACGTGGCCGAACGGGCACCCTGGCTGCTTCTGGGCGCCAAGACGCTCTCCTACGCCGTCAACATGGCAGCGCTGCGCCACGCGCATAAACAGGGCGCCGACGACGTCATCTTCACGTCCTCCGATGGCCGGGTCCTGGAAGGGCCCACCTCCACGGTGCTGCTGGCGCATGTGGAGAAGTCCGACGACGGCACAACAGTGAAGCGCCTCATCACACCACAGCTGGACAGCGGCATCCTGCCTGGAACGTCACAGGGGGCTCTCTTTGCTGCCGCCAAGGCGGCGGGCTGGGAACTGGGCTACGGGCCGCTGGTGCCACAGGACCTCCTGGACGCAGACGCGGTCTGGCTGATCTCCAGTGTCCGCCTGCTGGCGCCCGTGAACCGGATTGACGGCAGGGAGATCGGCACCCCGTCTGTGCAAAAGGAACTGACCACAGAACTGAGCGGACTTTTCGCCGGCATCCATTAGCCCGCAACAGGCAGGGCCGGCCCTTTTCCCGCCCCGGCATCACCCGTAAGGTGTGCACCATGGACTCGCACAAGCTGCCGATCGAAAAACTGTCCTTTGACGACTGCTGGGAACTCCTTGACACCGACACGGTGGGCAGGCTGGCCATCGTGGTGGACGGACATCCGGAAATCTTCCCCGTGAACTACGTTGTCCACCTGCGCAGCATCGTCTTCCGCACGGCACCCGGCTCAAAACTGTGGGACGCGAAAATGGAACGCCCTGCCGCACTGGAGATCGACGGCTACGACCCCACCACCGAACTGGCCTGGAGCGTGGTGGCGCGGGGCAATACCGGGATCATCGAAGACCAGGCCGTCAAAGATGCGGTGGACAGCCTTGGCTTGGAGCCGTGGCAGCCCGGCGAAAAGGCAAACTACGTCAGGCTGAACGCCAAGGCGCTGACCGGACGCAGGTTCCAGGTGAACCGGCCGGACGTCTGGAACACCCGCCTCCAGGACCGGCGCCGGGCGTCATTCGAATAGCGGCCGCTCAACGACCACGCCTTTACACGGCCGCTCCGTCAGGCGCTGGAGCCTGCCGCCTGCCGTGAAAGCTGGGCTTCCAGCCCGGACAGCAGGATGGTGAGCCCTTGGTCAAGCTCCTTGGCGCCGTCGTAGTCAGCCAACGCCGGCGCCAGCGCACGCAGCCGGGGGAATTCCTTCGCGGGCAGCCGGTGGAGCCCCAGCCGCAGCAGCACCTCGTTCTCTTCCGGGTCCACCACGTACTCCTGCAGTTCGTTCAGGAGGTGCCCGTAGAGGAAGCCGTAGTAGGCGCGGTAGACGTGCAGCGCATCCGCCGGCTCGAATCCTGCCGCCACCAGCAGGGTCAGGATCTGCTCCAATGGCCGCAACGTGCCCAGCGGGCGCATGCCCAGCGGCGTGGAGAGGGGCCGGGTCACCAGCAGGGGGACAACGTTGGGATGCTTGAGCGCCAGCATCCGCAGGTTGTGGGCGATGCTCCGCAGCTGCGCTTTCCAATCCGGGTCCTCCGGATGAATCGGAAGCTGGTTGAGCACCAGCTCAGAAACCCCGTCCAGCAGCGCCGCGCGGTTCTCGGCGTAGCGGTACAGGCTCATCGGGTCCCGGCCAAGCTCCTGCCCCAGGCGGCGCATGGTCAGTGCATCCAGTCCTTCGGCATCAACCAGTTCCAGGGCCTTGGCCAGCACGACCTCCCTGCTCAGCCTGGCCTTGGCGGGGGTGCGGCCGGAAGCGTGCGGGGGATTCATGGTGTTGTCCTAGCGGTGGAAGTGGCGGCCCGGATTAATCGAGACGGTTGCCTTACTTGTAGTCTACGAGTAAAGTCTACATCGTAGACAGGCGCTGACGACGCTGAGGCCCCGGACGCTTTTCACGGGACCCAACCTATAGATTCGATGGCCATGTGCAGGGCATCAAATCTTGCTGCTGTAGCCGAACGGCGGCGCCGAGCACTTAGCGAAGGGAAGCCATCATGGCACATTCGCAGTTCGATACTTTTCTCCACGAAGCCACCTACCCCGACCACGCCGCTGGTTCCAGCATGGACCGCGACCGCCTCTACGGCCTGTACACCAGCTGGTGCTTCCTCAACCAGCAGCCGGCTGGCACCGAGTCCACCTTCTGGGCAGCCATGAAGCACCGGATCCCGCCGCGCCGCAACGGGCTGCGCATGAAGGGTCCTGCCGCTGCGGACTACATCATGACCAGCTACCCGGGCCTGGTCTGAGACCCCCGGATTCGTAAGAGGCCACCGGGCAGCCGGGTGGTACATGATCAAATGCTGTGGCATGCCCGTGCCGCAGCATTTTTCATGCCCCCGGCTAGGTAGGGATGATCCGGAAGAGGAACCTGGTGCGGACCATCACCCAGAGCAGCCCCAGGACCACGGCGTAGGCCACGGTGTTGAGGAGGATGCTTTGCTGCTGCAGGGCCGGGATGTTGGCCACGACGGCGATCAGCACCACGTGCATGATGAAGACGTACAGCGTGGCCCGGCCCAGCGGGACCAGGAACCAGCCCAGGGCCCGGTCCACCGGTTTCCAGTAAGCACCGAGGAATGCGTACGCAGCCACCACAAGGACCAGGACGTTGAGCAGCCGGCCCGGGGCCAGGTATGTCCGGCCGAAGAAGGCGTCATACATTGCCCGGTAGGACGCATCCGGCAGAAGCGCCAGTCGGACGTCATAGGCGTTGGCCAGGTAGGGGTTGCCCCAGGACAGGAAGGCTAAAGCGAATGCTGCCGTGGTGCAGGCAACCACCACCCACGTGTGGCGCGACAGCCACGCTGTGATGCTGCGCCGATGGTAGCCCGCAACCAGCCCAAGCACGAAAAGCACCTGCCACACCAGCAGCGGGAAGGAGTCCTCAAACTGCGAGGGCAGGATCCGGAACCTGGTCATGGCACCTGCCGCATACACGGCAACCGACACCGCCACGACCCAGATGGCCTTTCCGCGGTTCAGCGCCGCGAGGATCAGCGGGCTGACCAGCAACAGCACCACATAGAGCCCCATGACATTGAACTGCCAGGGACCGAACTGCAGCAGCACGATGGCCGGAAGCACCTGGGGCGGCACGGGGAACTGGAACAGCGATGACATGCCCGCATAGAGGTCGTAGGTCCGGCCGGCCCCGTTGTGCCCGGCGCCACCGGTCCCCTGGTCCACGAACGTGGTCAGGGCCTCGGTGTGGAAGAACGGGAGCAGGGACAGAAGGAAGACGCCGATCAGCACGGCCAGCGCCGTCAGGTAGAGCTTGCCGGCGCGGCGGGTCGTGAGGTCGACCACCTGCCCGAAGTCCTCCCTGGCCTTGGGTCCGTACACCATGCCCACCACCAGTCCGGAGAACAGGACGAACAGTTCCGCACCCTACACGAAGCCCACGGCCTCCTGGGTGAGCAGCTGGAACAGCGATGCCATGCCCAGGTGGTTCACCACCACAAAGACGATGGCCATCCCGCGCAGCAGATCGATGCGCGAGTCCCTGGCGGAGGGATCCTGGTAGCCCCAGGCCGTGGCTGCGTTGATCCGGCGGGGTATCTGCCACAGGGCCACCAGGAGGATGGCCATGGCGGCGGCAACAGTCCAGGCGGCAGCCCCGGAGAGCGTGTTGGCCCGGACGTAGGTGCTCCCGGATGCCACGTCGGTGACCGGCCCGGTGACCATTGGCGATGCCTTCAGCCTGTCCAGGGCCGCTTTGGCGATGCCCGCCTGTCCCGTGAGCAGCCAGCTGATGCTCGCCACGCCGGTATCCCTGGTGCTGGTGCGCTCGTCCCAGACAACGGCGGCCGTCCCGGCAAAAGGTGGGGAAGTGGCAGTTCCCACCACCTGGTCCCACCAGCCCGCCTTGATGTCCGCCTCCTGCGCGCCGCCGGACGCGGGGCTGTAGAAAGCAGAGGTCTGGAGGAGGAACGGCTTGTTGCGCCCCTCGGAATAGGTGCCGTAGAAGTTTTCGCCGCCGGAGGCCGTCAGCATGTCCTGGAGCTCGCCGGCCCTCGGCTGGGAGTTGACGGCGGGGCCGCCGGCCGTGTCGTCGTGATAGGCGGCCAGCCCCGCCCAGTCCACTGCGTCGTCGCCCGGGTAGTAAGGGGCGTAGGCGCTGTCGCTTGAGTTCCAGGCCCCGTCGCCGTTCGTGTCCAGGAGGGAAAAGCCTTCGGTTCCGGGCTGCGGGGCATCCCGGTTGCGGTCAAAGGGGTAGTCCTTGCCCAGGTAAGGCGCCCACACCAAGGTGGCCCGGCCGCCGTCGTACTTCTTGAACGCTGCCGCCACAGCCCTGAAGGCCTGCCGGTACGCGGCGGGCTGCTGGCCCCAGGCCACCCAGCTTGCATTCATGTCCGGGGCGAACCGGATCAGCAGCTGCCCCTTGAACCCGGACGTAAGGTCGCGCACCTGCGCTGCGAATGCTTCCGCTTCCGCGGTGCCGAGCTGGCCCAGGGGCACTGACGGCTTCACCGTGAGCAGGGCGTGGGCGCCTAGGGACGCGGCCTGCTGAAGGAAGCCGTCAAGGTCGTTCCGTTCCGAATCGCGGTAGGGGATGGTGATGTCGTGGCCGAAGACGGCCGGACTGGCACCAAGCCGGCCGCTGAAGCCTGCGGCGGTGTCCTCGCCCCACTCGAGCACCGCGCCCAGCCAGGGCTTTCCCTTCTCCGGCGCAGCGTCCGCCGCATGCGCCGGCGCAGCCGCCAGCAGGGCAAGGAGGCTGACGATGGCCGCGGCCAGGAACGCACCGATGGACGGCCGGCGGGTCCCGCAAATGGCGGCCTGGTGGCGCGATGTGTTTGCCCGCATGCTGACAGGACCCCCGGTGCTCATTGCTGTGACGACGGGGCGGCGCCCCGGTAAGAACTTTATCGGCCCCGCGGCCCCGGGCGGCACGTGGCGGGCCGCCCACCTGCGGCGATGTCCGCCGTCGCGCTTTCCTTCAACCCCGCGCCTCCCTTCAGCGCTGCTCAATTACGGAACATGACGACGGCGGCGGTGCGGCTTGGCGCGGCAGATGTTACGTTTTTGGGGAGTAATGAGTACCGGTGTGAAGCCCTGACTGGCCGGTCGGCAACCCTCCCTTTCGCGGCGGGGTGCCTCAGGTGAATACTCGGCATATCGACCGATTCGAGCTGCAAGCGTGAAAGAAGGAGATCCGTCGTGTCTGACGCACCTGCCCCCGACGAAAAATTGTCCTACCGCCTGATCACCGGCCCGGATGACCGTTCATTCTGCGAGCGGATCTCCACGGCCCTGGCCGACGGCTATGTGCTGCACGGCAGCCCGGCAGCCACCTTCAACGGCACCAGCGTGATCGTGGCGCAGGCAGTGGTCCTTCCGGCGGCAATCGCCTCGGCCGATGCCGCGGTTGCCACCGCAGTGGATGAACTGGACGCCGAATTTGAAGGCGAGTTCGACGGCGAGGGCCACGCATGAGCTACGCGGGAGACCTCACGCCCCAGGAAGCATGGGAGAAGCTGGAACAGGGCGCCATCCTGGTGGACGTCCGCACCGAGGGCGAATGGGCCCACATCGGCATTCCGGACACCAAGGCCACGGACAACGACCCCCTCTTCATCCAGTGGACCTTCCCCGGCGGCATCCCCAACCCCGACTTCATCAACGACCTCAGCCAGCAGGCGCCCGAGGACCGTTCAACCGAACTGGTGTTCCTGTGCCGCTCCGGCCAGCGGTCCATCGCGGCAGCCATCGCGGCCACCCGGGCCGGCTTCACCTCCTACAACGTGCTGGAGGGCTTTGAAGGCGAGCCGGACCGCTATGGCGAACGCACCGTCAACGGCTGGAAAAACCGCGGCCTTCCCACCAACCTCGGAAAGAACTAAGTGACCTTCAACCAAGACGCCCCCGGCTGGAACCCCGACACCCAGGCTGTCCGTGGCGGGCTGGACCGCACCAACTTCCAGGAAACGTCCGAGGCCATTTTCCTGAACTCCGGCTTCGTCTACGAATCCGCGGCAGCAGCTGAACGCGCCTTCACCGGCGAGGACGAACGCTTTGTCTACTCCCGCTACGGCAACCCGTCCGTGGCCACCTTCCAGGAGCGGCTCCGGCTGCTGGAAGGCACCGAAGCCTGCTTCGCGACGGCGTCGGGCATGTCCGCGGTGTTCACCGCGCTTGGTGCCCTGCTGGCTGCCGGCGACCGGGTGGTGGCCGCCCGGTCGCTGTTCGGTTCGTGCTTCGTGATTTTGAACGAGATCCTTCCCCGGTGGGGCGTGGAGACCGTCTTCGTGGACGGGCCGGACCTGGACCAGTGGCGCGAGGCCCTCTCCAAGCCCACCACCGCCGTCTTCTTCGAATCCCCGTCCAACCCGATGCAGGAGATCGTGGACATCGCCGCGGTCAGCGAACTTGCGCATGCCGCCGGCGCCAAGGTGGTGGCGGACAACGTCTTCGCCACTCCCCTGCTGCAGCGCTGCGGTGACCTGGGCGCCGACGTCATCGTCTACTCCGGCACCAAGCACATCGACGGCCAGGGCAGGGTCATGGGCGGCGCCATCCTGGGCACCAAGGAGTTCATCGACGGCCCCGTGAAACAGCTCATGCGCCACACCGGGCCCGCACTCTCGGCGTTCAACGCCTGGGTCCTGACCAAGGGCCTGGAGACCATGAGCCTGCGCGTGAACCATTCCTCCGCCACGGCGCTCCGGCTCGCAGAGTGGCTGGAAGAACAGCCCGCCGTGAGCTGGGTGAAGTACCCGCTGCTCAAGTCCCACCCGCAGTACGACCTGGCGGCACGGCAGATGAGCGCCGGCGGTACGGTCCTCACGCTTGAGCTGGCTCCCTCCGGCGGGCGCTCCGGCAAGGAAGCGGCCTTCGCACTGCTGGACGGGCTGCGCATCATCGACATCTCCAACAACCTTGGTGATTCGAAGTCCCTGATCACGCACCCCGCCACCACCACGCACCGCGCCATGGGGCCGGAAGGGCGCGCCGCCATTGGGCTCAGTGACGGCGTGGTGCGGCTCTCGGTAGGGCTCGAGGACCCGGAGGACCTCCTCCGCGACCTGGAACAGGCACTCAAGCAGATCTAGCCGCGCGGGAAGCCCTAGCTCCTCTGGGTCCGGGCGACGCGCTTCCTCACTCTCGATGCGCAGATTCCCTGGCGCGCACCAAATATGGGCCGCGAGGAGGAATCTGCGCGTCGGGAATGGATATGCGCATCGAAGGTCAGCTCTGGCGGACCCGCAGCAGTTCGGGCGTGCCCTCCACGTCAGCTAGATCCAGGGCATCCCGCATGGTCACGTTGACGGCCTGCCGCACCACGGCGCCGAACCCCATGTCCTCCGGGGGCGGTCCCGCCAGCGCCTTGTCCCGGGCGCGGCGCTGTTCGGCGGCTCCTGTTCCGCGGGCGATGATGTCCTCCACCCCCTGCCGTGCCAGTGCCAGCTCCCCCTGTTCGGACAGGACGGGAGCCAGGTAATCCACCAGGGACCGGACCACGTCCGCGGCCGGTGCGGGCCGGAAATTCCCAAAATCCAGGAGTTCACCGCTTAGCCCGGCGCTGCTGGCCTGCCACGAGGCCATCCGGAGGAGGACGGTGGGAACCGGCGCAGGATCCACGTCGGCCTGCCATTCCCTGCTGGCGGATTCCACCAGCGCCCGGACCAGCACGGCAATGAGCGCTGCATCCTCGGCACGAAGGCAGACGTCCGCCACGCGAACCTCGACGGTGGGGTGGTTGCGGGACAGCCGGGCGTCGAAGTACAGCATGCCCTCATCGAGCATGACGCCGCTTTCCAGCAGCCGCGTCACCACGCGCCGGTAGGCAGGGTACGTCCCGTAAATACCGGCCGGGCCCGCCGTGGGCCACCGGTTCCAGGCCTGGGTGCGGTAGCTTTCAAACCCGGTTGGAACGCCGTTCCAGAAGGGTGAATTGGCGCTCAGGGCCGTCAGCACTGCCAGCTTGTCGCGGATCCGGTCCAGGACCGCCACGCCCTCTTCGGGCGATTCGATGAACGTGTGCACATGGAAGCCGCAGGTCAGCTGCTCCTGGGCGGTGAGGCCGAAGCGCTCCAGCATTTTGGCGTACCGGGGGTCGGGCGTCGTGTGGGTGGTGGAGGCCAAGGGCGAGGTGGCGAGGGCCGCCACCCGGGCGCCATGCTTCCTGGCGGCCTGGTCCGCCAGGGCGCGGCCCGCGCGGATCTGTTCGAGCAGGCTCCCGTATTCGAGGCACGGACGGGTCTGGGTCTCGATCTGCTCAAGCTTCAGCTCGGCACTCAAGCCCATCTCGTCGTCGTAATCCGCCTGTTTTCCGGAGTGGTGGACCTCCGGGTCCACGGGAAGATCGTCAGCCGCAACGCGGTGGCCGGCCAGGAGGGCGTCGGCCAGGGCAAGGGGTTCCCCGGACTCCGGATCAACGATCAGGAGTTCCTCCTCTACGCCAAAAGTACGCATACGAACATTCTGCGATACTTGTCCGGCATTCGAGGGGCCCCGGCGATTCATGACGAACCGTGAATGCTAGTCCTGGAAGTACTCCACCTTGGCGCCAATGGTGTTCAGGCGTTCCGCCAGGTCCTCGTAGCCACGCTCGATCACGTAGATGTTCCGCAGTTCGGACACGCCCCGGGCGGCGAGCATGGCCAGCAGCAGGCAGGCGGCCGGACGAAGCGCCGGCGGGCAGCCCACCTCGGCGGCGCGCCACTTGGTGGGCCCGTTGACGTAGATCCGGTGCGGATCCAGTAGCTGCACCTGCGCCCCAAGCCTGTTCAGCTCTGTCAGGTAAATGGCCCGGTTCTCGTAGACCCAGTCGTGGATCATGGTCTGGCCATCGGCGTTCGCGGCAATGACGGCAAAGAACGGCAGGTTGTCGATGTTCAGCCCGGGGAACGGCATCGGATGGATCTTGTCCTCCGGGGCATGCAGCCCGGAGGGCTTGGTGGTGACGTCCACCAGCCGGGTGCGGCCGTTGCGGGCCATGTACTCGCCCGAAATTTCCAGCTTCTGCCCCATCTGGCCCAAGGTGGCCAACTCGATTTCCATGAACTCGATGGGCACCCGCCGCACCGTGACCTCGGAATTGGTGACGATGCCGGCCGTGATGAGGCTCATCGCCTCGATGGGATCCTCGGAGGGGAAGTACTCGATCTCCGCGTCAATGTCGGGCCGGCCCGTGATCTTCAGGGTGGTGGTGCCCACGCCCTCGATGGTGACGCCCAGCATCTGCAGGTAGAAGCACAGGTCCTGCACCATGTAATTGGGGCTGGCGTTGCGGATCACGGTGGTTCCCGGCCGGTGCGCCGCGGCCATGATGGCGTTCTCGGTGACGGTGTCCCCGCGTTCGGTGAGGACGAAGGAGCGGTCCTGCGCGTCCGCCGGCGGAGCCTGGACCGTGTAGAAACCGGCCGTGGCTTCCACGGCAAGCCCAAACTGGCGCAACGCCTGCATGTGCGGTTCCACAGTTCGGGTGCCGAGGTCGCAGCCGCCGGCGTAGGGCAGCCGGTACTCCCGCGACTCATCCAGAAGGGGACCCAGCAGCATGATGACGCTGCGGGTCCTGCGCGCCGCGTCAACGTCCATGGCTTCCAGGTCCAGGACGGCGGGGCGGCGAAGACGCAGGTCAGTGTCGTTAAGCCAGGTGCACTCGACGCCGATGCTGGTCAGCACTTCGACGATGCGGTTGACTTCCTCGATCCGTGCCAGCCGGCGGAGCACGGTGGTGCCACGGTTAATCAGGCTGGCGCACAGCAGGGCGACGCCGGCGTTCTTGCTGCTGTTGACATCCACGGCACCGGAGAGGGTACGGCCGCCCTCCACCCGCAGGTGCGTCATCTGCGGCTTGCCGACGTTGACGATGCTGCGGTCGAAGATCTTCTCCAGCCTCTGGATCATCTTCAGGCTCAGGTTCTGCTTGCCCTGCTCCATCCGGGCAACGGCGCTCTGGCTGGTGCCGAGCTCGGCGGCCAACTGGCCCTGGGTCCAGCCCTTCTCGCTCCGGGCATCCCTCAACATGGCGGCAACGTGCTCAGCGGTCTCCTGCGTCATACCCGCAAATATATCATAGATGAGTTACGCGAGCCCTGATCGGCCACCGGTACGGGGCACCGGGAAAGCCTCTACCCACTGCATGCGATAGGAATCACCTGGGCCGGACCGCCAACATCAACTGCCCAGCCACACCATGTTCCAGGTCCCGGCGGCCAGGGCAGCAAATAGCGCGAGGCCGGCCACCAGGACACCGCCGGCCACCACCCCAAGGTCCAGCGCGCTGAACGTGGATTCCCGGGCCCAGGTCCGGCTGCCGCCGCCGAAACCGCGGGCTTCCATGGTCACGGCAAGCCGGGACGCGCGGCGGATGGCCTGCACCAAAAGCCCGAAGCTCTGCCCCAGCGTGGCCTTCACCCGCTGGGCCACGCTGCCGCGCGAACCCACGCCGCGCGCACGCCGGGCCATCCCGATGGTCTGCCATTCTTCAGCCATGAGCCCCACCAGGCGCATCGCGGCGAGCGTTCCCAGGACAAAGCGGTGCGGCAGTCGCGCCTTCTGCGCCAGCGCGTCGGCAAGGTCCGTGGGATCGGTGCAGCTCATCAGGAGCACGGCCGGAAGGGCGATCGCAAAGCCGCGCAGGAGGAAGCCGATGCCCAGCTGCAGGGAACCTTCGCTCATGGACCAGATCCCGGCGTCGAGCAGGATCCGGCCGCTGTCCGGGGCCAGGATGGAGGTGCTCCAGCCACCCACGGCAGCGGCGAGGATCAGCGGCCAGCCGCGCTGCCACAGCAGGTACAGGGTGAGCCCGGCCAGGGGAAACAGCAGAAGCTCAAAGACCAGGGCCACGGACGCCGAAACCCAGTCGATGGACAGCGCCAGGACGGCGGTGATCAGCAGGACGGCAGCGAACTTGCTTAGTGGATTGGCGCGGACCAGGAGGGCATGGTTGCCGCCCAGGGTGAGTTGCTGCCTCATGGCGCCACCGCTTCCGCCGCGGCCATCCGCAGTTCGGCCCCGCCCAAGGCCTGGGTGAATTCGGCGTCATGGGTCACGGACACCACGGCAGTGCCGGCATCCAGGAGCTCGGACAGGAAGGACGCCAGCTCGGCCCAGGTGTTGGCGTCCTGCCCGAACGTGGGTTCATCCAGGACCAGGACCTGCGGGCTGGCGGCAAGGACGGTGGCCACGGACAGCCGCCGCTTCTCGCCACCGGAGAGCGTGTAGGGGTTGGCGTCCACCAGCGCGGTGAGCCGCAGCCGCTCCAGCAGTTCGTCCACCCGATCCCCGCCGTGGCCCAGGTGCCGGGGGCCGAACAGCAGTTCGTCAAGCACCTTGCCGGTCACGAACTGGTGCTCCGGCTCCTGGAACACCGTCCCCACTCGGGAAATCAGCTGATCCGCCTTCCACCGGTACGGGTCAATGCCGGCACCGCGGCTCAGGTCCATGGTGGCGGAGACCTTTCCGGACACCGGTTCCAGCAGCCCTGCCAGGGTCAGGGCGAAAGTGGACTTACCGGCGCCGTTGGGACCCGTCACGGCGAGCGCCTGCCCGGCGCGCACCTGCGCGGCCAGGCCTTCCTGGACCGGTGACGGCGGAATCTTCCTTAAGCCCTTGCGTCGGGGACGTTCGCGGGCGACTCCCAACTGTTCGGCCGCGAGCAGGAGGTTTCCCGTGCCGGGGGCCGGGACCACCGCCCGGGCACGGGTTGCCGGGACGTAGCCGGGGACCCACACACCGGCGGCGGCCAGCATGGCCCGCGCCTCCGTGAGCACCTGGTCCGGCGGCCCGTCCAGGAGTACGGCAGGATCCGCGGCGGAGCCCGGCTGCAGGACCACGATCCGGTCCACCAGGTCCTTCCACACGGACACCCGGTGCTCCACCACCACCAGCGTGGCCCCGGTCTTGTCCAGGCACCGCGCCACGGCATCGCGGACCTCCAACACGCCGTCCGGGTCCAGGTTGGCGGTTGGCTCATCCAGGAGGATCAGGCCCGGGCGCATGGCCAGGATGCCGGCCAGCGCCAGGCGCTGCTTTTGCCCGCCGGACAGGGCCGACGTCGGGTGGTCCAGCGGCAGGTGGGACAGTCCGACGTCGGCAAGCGCCTCGTGCACGCGCGCCCAGATTGCTTCCCGTGGGACGGCAAGGTTTTCGGCACCGAAGGCGACGTCGTCCCCCACCCGCGACAGGACCACCTGCGTCTCGGGGTCCTGCTGCATAAGTCCGGCGCGCCCGCGCTGGGCGCGGGGCACGGCGCCGTCAACCAGCAGCGAACCCGACTCGTCGGCGTCCCCCGCCTCGCCGCCGTCGTCGTTAATGTCCCCCAGCACCCCTGCGAGCGCATGCAGGAGCGTGGACTTCCCGGCACCCGAGGGGCCGAGCAGGAGCACCCGCTCCCCCGGGCTGATGTCCAGGTCAAGCGCGTGGACGGCAGGCTTGGCCCTGCCGGCATGCCGCCACCCCCAGCCCCGGGCTGTGACGGCGGCAGGGCGGACGGTGCCGCCGTCACGCTGGGCTGGTGCCATCAGGAGAAGACAGGCTCCGTGGCGGCCTTGCGCGAAGCGAAGGAGCTCAGCACGCCCGTACGCGCCAGGCCGCGCGTGGCCAGCCAGGACAGGGCGCCGGCGAGAATGGCGCCGGAGAGGGTGGTCAGCACGATGTACGCCAGCTTGTCCGCACCGGAGTAGGCGATGTTCCAGCCCCACGGTGCGAACGAGTCATTCAGTCCGCAGAAGAATCCAGCCGCGGCGCCTGCCAGCAGGGAGACGGGCAGGTTGAACTTGCGGTAGACGAAGATGGCGAAGATGATTTCCGCGCCGAGGCCCTGGATGAAGCCGGAGAAGAGGACCGAGGCACCGTACTGGGAACCCATGAGGAGTTCCCCGGTGGCGGCCACGGTTTCACAGAACAGGGCGGCTCCGGGCTTGCGGATGATGAGCATTCCCAGCACGCCGGGAATCATCCAGCCGCCCGCCAGCAGCCCGGTCAGGGGCGGGTAGGCGGCATTCATGGGGGCAGAAAGCGCGGCTGCTCCCTGGTCCCACGCCCAGAAAATGACGCCGCCCGCGATGGCCACCAGCGCGGCGACCACGATGTCCACGACGCGCCAGGACTTACTGGTGGTCTTCTTGATTGCTGCAGTACTCATGTGATCCTCCTGGGAAACAGGAGGGGAAAGTGGACCCGGCTGACGGCTGTTGCCGTGCAGCCGCGGCACTTTGAGAACTCGACTCCCTTGCGCCGGTACTAACCGGATCAGGTTCGAGGGTCTGCGGCTGTCCGCACTCTCAGCGCCCACCTGCGGTGCCCGGCTTGTGCCAGGATGTCCGACGGCGGCGCTCCCCTGTCGTTATTAGTGGTGCTTTTGGATGGGTAAGGCTTTTTGAACTGCCCTTCCGGGCGTGGTCAAGTTTACACCTGGCGGGGGTAGATTGAGGGCCATGAGCGCCATTCCACCGGATGTGACCGGATTCGATCCTGATTCCGCCGACGCCCAGCTGGAGGGGTCACTGGAAGCGTCGATCGCCCGCATCGAGGCGGAGGTCCGGGAGCTCCAGTTCCCCGGCTTTTCGCTGGATGACGCGTTGAACCTGGGCCTGCTCCTGGTGGAGCTGGGCAAGGAGCGGTCCCTTCCCATCGCCATCGACATCACCAAGGGCGAGCAGGTCCTGTTCCACGTCGCGCTCCCGGGCGCCACGCCGGACAACGGGCACTGGATCCGCGCCAAGCAGCGCACTGCCGCCCGGTACGAGGTGCCGTCACTTTTGGTGGGGCTTCGCGGCCGGCTGGGCGGCGGCCGGATCGAGGACAACGCCTGGTTCGATCAATCCCGGTATGCAGCCCATGGCGGCGCCTTTCCGATCTACGTCACCGGCGTGGGCGCCGTGGCCACGGTGACCGTCTCCGGGTTGCCGCAGCTGCAGGACCATGACCTGGTGGTTGAGGCGCTGCGCGACATCCTGGGGTCGTCGCTGCGGGATTAGGCGCCGGTTGACCTGCCGCCAACAGGAAGCCTGCTTAGCTTTTATTAGTAATCATGCTTACTATATTGGTTCCCGGGTTTCGAGGAGGACAGGGCATGGGAGTCACCATGGGCGGTCCCGCGTTCGTTCCCGTCACCAGCGCGGCAGACCAAGGAGCACCATGAGAATCCCGGAATCCAGAGGCCCCCTCAGCAACGCCCTGTTCGCACTCCTTGCGCAGGCTCCGGCCGAAGCCGGGACGGGGCTGGACGGGCTGTACCACCTCGCGGCACGGCAGGTGGCCGGCACTAATGACATCATCGGCGACGAGGACATCCAGCTGGCCCTCTTCTGCCTCTACGAGCTCCACTATTCCGGCCTGGCCGGCGTCTCCGACAACTGGGAGTGGGAGCCGGCGTTAATCCGGGTCCGGCAGCTGGTCGAGGCACCGTTTGAGGCAGCCCTCCGTGCTGCCGCGCACCAGGCCGCCGCAGACTTCGAACTGCCTGCCGGTGCCCTGACCAGCGACCAGGTCGCCGACGTCCTGTTCGGCCTCGCAGCCACGGACACCGGGCCCAGCGTCTCCCGCTACGTCGCCAGGAGGGCGGGCCTGGACCAGCTCCGGGAGTTCCTGATCCACAAGTCGATGTACCAGCTGAAGGAAGCCGACCCGCATACATGGGCCATTCCGCGGCTCAGCGGACGGCCCAAGGCGGCCCTGGTGGAAATCCAGGCGGATGAATACGGCGGCGGCCGCCCCGAGCGCATGCACAGCGCGCTGTTCGCCCGGACCATGCGCGGTTTGGGCCTCGACGTCAGCTACGGCGCGTACGTGGATGCCGTCCCCGCCGTCTCCCTCGCGTCCGTCAACCTCATGTCGCTGTGCGGCCTGAACCGGCGGCTCCGGGGTGCCATCACCGGCCACCTGGCGATCTACGAGATGACCTCCTCCCAGCCCAACCGGTTCTACGGCAACGGATTCCGCCGGCACGGTTTCGGCGCGGACATCACCCACTACTTCGATGAGCATGTGGAGGCCGACGCCGTCCACGAGCAGATCGCAGGCCGGGACCTCGCCGGCGGCCTCGTCGAAGCCGAGCCGGAACTCCTCGCGGACGTCCTGTTTGGGGCCACTGCCGCCATGGCCCTCGACGGCCGGCTGTCCGCCCATCTGATGTCCTCATGGGAAGCCGGGGCATCATCGCTGCGGGCGGCCGTACCGGCGGCAGCATGACTACGACGAAAGCGGTGCAGGCATGAAACCCGGACAGCATGGAACAGGATCGGACATGGACCACGAATCCGCCGCGGGCTCCATCGTGGTCTGCCCGGACGGGCCCCTGATCGTCAGGGGTGATTTCGAGATCGTCACCCCATCCGGGGACGCGGTGCCCCGCGACCGCAGGACAGTTGCGTTGTGCCGCTGCGGCGCCTCGGCCATCAAGCCCTACTGCGACGGCACGCACAAGATGATCAAGTTCCGCACCGAGCCGCCCGCGAAGTAGTCCAACAAGCCATTTAGTCCAACAACCTGCCTGCAGCACGCCACGGCCTTGCCCGGACCGGCACGGGCGTACGGCTAGGCTGGAGGCAGTCCGTTTTCCGCCCGCAAGGAGTAATAGGAATGAACCTTTTCATCAAGCTGCTCGGAACCGGGGTGAGCCTCGGCGCAGGCCTGGCCGGCACCAAGCTGGTCAACACCATCTGGGAGAAGACCACCGGGCAGAAAGCCCCCACCGGCAAGAACGAGGATGTCCCCACCAGCCTGCGTTCGGCGTTGACCTTCGCGCTGATCTCGGCGTCGGTCAGCGCCATCATCCAGGTCCTGGCCAACCGCGGCACCCAGCGCGCCATCACCCGCTTCGCCAAGTCGCAGGACATCGTCTAGCTCCCGGCATTACCCGCCGCCGTCGGGGCTGTCTTTCCGGGCAGCCTCGGCGGCGGCTTTTTGCACCACGGCCTCCAGCTCGTCGGCCGTGAGCAGCTCCCGGTGCAGGTGCTTGGTGCGGTACCCCGCGCGGCCCACCATGTGCGCGGACACCGGTACGGTGAGCAGCTGGAAGATCCAGGCAACCACCAGGACAGGCCATACCCACCATGTCCGCATCTGCAGTCCAATAGCCGCCAGCAGCAGGAACAGGCCCAGGACCTGCGGTTTGGTGGCCGCGTGCATGCGGCTCAGCAGGTCGGGGAAGCGGAGCAGGCCGATGGCGGCGCCCAGGGACATGAGCGCCCCCACCACCATGAATACTGCCGAGACGGCGTCGATCCAGCCGTCGGGACCGGACAAGTCAGGATTCATCGGGCTTCACCCTTCGGTCCGCCACAAAACGGGCCACGGTGACGGACCCGATGAAGCCGATGATGGAAATGGCCACCACCGGCATGAGGTTGTTCAGGTGCCGGTTCACGGCCATGTCGATGCACAGGGCTCCGGCCAGGATGGCCAGGAGGACGTCGGCCGCCAGCACCCGGTCCAGCAATGACGGGCCGCGGGCGATCCGCATGATGGCACCGGCCGCAGCAAGCGAGAAGATGACGGCTGTAACAGCCAGGACAACATGCATCACGTGGCGGCCTCCATTCGGACGGCTTCGAGTTCCTCCGGGCTGCCCATGATGCGGATCAGGCCGGCCTCGATGGACCGGACTTCGTTCCGCAGGCCCTCCACGTCCTGCTTGGAGGCGATGTTGAGCGCGTGCAGGTAGAGGGTGGATGTGGAGCGGTCCACCTCGACCACCAGGGACCCCGGGATCAGGGAGATCACGTGGCCGGTGGCGGTGACGATCAGGTCCTGGTGGCTGCGCAGCCTCACCGCAACGACGGCGTTGGTCACCTTGGGGCCGCGGACCGTGGCCAGGTACAGCACCTGGGCGCTGGCCACCACCACTTTGCCCACGAAGGCAAGCGCGAAGGGAACCGCGTAAAGGATGTTGAACCGGCCGCTGAGCTCCACCGGCGGAAGGTAGAACAACCGGGCCACGCCCACTGCCAGCAGGGCACCGAAGAGGAGGTTCCCGGGGCTGAAGTCCTGCCACAGGGCGCCCCAGACAATCACCAGCCAGACCAGGAGAGGCAGTTCCTGGCGCAGGGAGATGCGTTTGCGGCTCATCGCATACCTCCCACGGCAGGCGTGGCGGGAACCGGGACATCAGGGCCCAGGACTGACTGGATGTACGGGGTCCGGTCCAGCATGTCCCGCGCTGCCCGGTCCGAGAGCCCGAACAGCGGCCCGGCAAAGACGGTCAGGGCAACGCCCAGCGCCACCAGGCCCAGGGTGGGGCCCACCATGGTGCGCGGCAGGAGGGTCACGGTGTTCAGCTTGGCGCCCGGTCCCGACACCCGGGCCGGGCTGGCAAGGAGCACCGGATCCGGATGCTCAGCGTCGGTGGGTCTGCGCCAGAACGCACGGTTCCAGACCCTGGCAACGGCCAGCAGGGTCAGGAGGCTCGTCACCACCCCGCCGATCACCAGGGCGTAGGCCAGTGGCGTGCCCAGCTCAACGCCGGCCTGCATCAGGCCCACCTTGCCGAGGAACCCCGAGAAGGGCGGGATGCCAGCGAGGTTCATGGCCGGAACGAAGAACAGCATCGCCAGCATGGGCGACAGTTTGGCCAGGCCGGCCAGCCGGTCCACGGAGGAACTCCCGCCCCGCCGTTCGATCAGGCCGGTGACCAGGAAGAGGCTGGTCTGGATGGTGATGTGGTGGGCCACGTAGAAAACCGCTGCGGCCAGCCCGGCAACGGAGGACATGGCCAGGCCGAACACCATGTACCCGATGTGGCTGACCAGGGTGAACGACAGGAGCCGCTTGATGTCGCTTTGGGCCAGGGCACCAAGGATGCCCACCACCATGGTCAGCAGCGCCGCCACCATCAGGGGGGTGTTGAGGGTGTCCCCGGGGAACAGCAAGGTCTCGGTCCGGACCATCGCGTACACACCCACCTTGGTGAGCAGCCCGGCGAACACGGCGGTGACGGGGGCCGGCGCCGTGGGGTAGGAGTCAGGGAGCCAGAAGGACAGGGGGAAGACGGCGGCCTTGATGCCGAAGGCCACCAGCAGCATGACGTGCAGCAGGGTCCTGGTGCCCTGGTCCAGGTCCCCGAGCTTGATGGCCAGATCCGCCATGTTCACCGTTCCGGTGGCGCCGTAGACCATGGCTATGGAGATCAGGAACAGCACCGAGGACACCACGGACACCACCACGTAGGTGACGCCGGCGCGGATGCGCGGCCCGGTGCCGCCCAGCGTCATCAGGACGTAGCTTGCCGTGAGCAGGATCTCGAAGCCCACGTATAGGTTGAAAAGGTCCCCGGACAGGAACGCGTTGGACACCCCCGCCACCAGGATCAGGTAGGTGGGGTGGAAGATCGAGACCGGGGCGTCCTGGTCGCCGTCGGCCATGCCCTGCCCGGTGGCATACACCAGCACGGCCAGGCTCACGGCGGAGGACACCACCAGCATCAGGGACGAGAACTGGTCCACCACCATCACGATGCCCCACGGCGGCAGCCAGCCGCCGATGGCCACGGCAGCGGTCCCGCCGTTCCACGCCGATGCCAGCAGGAGGCATTCGAGCGCCAGCGTCAGCGAGAGCAGGGCGATGCTCACCGCGCGCTGGGCCCGGGTATGCCGGATCAGCAGGAAGGTCAGGGCAGCGCCCAGGATGGGAAGTACGACGGCGAGCGGGGCAAAGCTTGCGATGTTCACTTTCCGCCTCCTTCCGGGCCGGAGTCGACGTTGAGTGAGCCGGGCTTTTCCTCCGCGGCAGCGTGTTCGGCGGGCATCTCCCGGCCGCCGGCCACAAGCGTGGCCACCGGCTGGTCCGTTTGCAGATCTGCGTTGTTGTTGGACGCTGCATGGTTTGAGACGTCCCGGCCGTCCGATCCCAGCATGGTGAGCGGGAACTCGGAGGTTTCCGCCGGAACTTCGGCGTCGTCCTCCGCGTCGAAGCTGGGGGTCGCCGCCACGCGGCGGTCTTCCAGGTCGTCCTGGATGTCGTCCTGGCGCGCCAGCAGCCAGGTGCGGTAGATGATGCCGAGCATGAACGCCGTGACGGCGAAGGAGATGACGATCGAGGTCAGGATCAGGGCCTGCGGGAGCGGGTCGCTGTAGTCCTGTGCCGGGGTGTCCTTGGCGAACAGCGGCGCCAGTCCTGCATAGCCCCCGGTGGCCAGGATCAGCAGGTTGGTGGCGTTGGCCAGGAGCATCAGCCCCAGCAGCACCCGGGTGAGGCTGCGTTCCAGGATGAGGTAGATGCCGCAGGCATACAGGGCGCCCATGACGATCAGCAGGGTCAGGTTGACGCTCATGCGTGGCCCTTTGCGGTGGTCTCGGCGGGGACGGTGTCGGGCTCCAGCGGGGGTTCCAGGTCCCGTTCAGCCTCCAGTTCCGGCTGCCCGGGACGGTCGATGTCCGGCTCGTCCTGGTGTGGGGCGGCCGCCGATCGTTCCTCCATGTGCTCGTCAATTTCGGCCCCGAGGCTGCGCAGCACGTCAAGCACCAGCCCCACCACCACGATGTACACCCCGATATCGAAGATCGTGGAGGTGACGAATTTGATGTCCCCGAAGACGGGCAGCCACACCTGGATGATGGCGGACTGGAACACCTGGCCGCCCAGCAGCAGGGGCACCACGCCGGACACGGCGGCCAGGGCCAGGCCGGTGCCCAGCAGCGCGCCGGCGCTCAGTGGCGCCGCCTCCCGCAGTTCGAAGCGTCCGCCTGCCAGGTAGCGGATAGTCAGCGCCAGGCCGGCGGTGAGGCCGCCGGCGAAACCGCCGCCCGGCAGGTTGTGGCCGGCCAGCAGCAGGTAGAGCGAGAAGATGATCATCGAGTGGAAGAGCAGCCGGGTGACCACTTCGAAGATGATGGAGCGCCGTTCGGGGGCCAGGGTGCGGCCCGCGACGATCCAGGGATCGCGGGCTGCGGCTGCGAACCTGCGGCTGATGGCCAGTGCCGCGCCGTCGCGGGAGCCGGGATCCACGCCGTGGGACCGTCCCACCGTGCCCTCGGCAACGGATGCGGACCGCTGCAGCCGGTCGCCGCGCCCGCGTACGAAGATCAGGCTGGCGACGCCGGTGGCGGCAAGCGCAAGGACGCTGATCTCGCCGAAGGTGTCCCAGGCGCGGATATCCACCAGGGTCACGTTGACCACGTTCAGGCCGCCGCCGCCCTCGTAGGCAAGCTGCGGGAACTGCAGTGATACGGGCAGGGCGGTCCGGGCGCCCATGGCGAAAATGGCCGCGAACACCATGGTGGCGCCGAAACCCAAACCGATGATGACGCGCACCACCCGGTATTTGCCGCCTGTGCGGTCCCGCAGTTCCGGCGGGAGGCTGCGCATGGCAAGGACGAACGCCACCAGGATGATGGTCTCCACCAGCATCTGGGTCAGCGCCAGGTCCGGAGCGCCCTGCAGGGCGAACACCAGGGCGATGCCGTACCCGGTCACGGAGACCATCAGCACAGCGAGGAAGCGTTTGTTCGCCTTGACGGCGGCCAGGGCGCCGATCACGATGCCCACCCCGGCCACAAGCTGCAGCGGGGAGTTGGGATCCACCAGGTAGACGTTCTGCGGCAGGGGGTTGCCACCCAGGAGGATGGCCGTGAGCGGCAGGACGAACGCCACGCTGAGGATCACGGCAAGGTAGAAGTACAGTGAGCCGCGCTGGGTCCGGCCGGTGATCCAGACGGCCACGTCGTCCAGGGCGCCGATGGTCAGCTGGTAGGCACGGTCGCCGTCCACCCAGGCCGGGACCAGGGACTGGACGCGGGCCACCGCGTTGCGGCCAAGATACATGGCCGCGCCAAGCACGAAGGTGACGGCCGTCAGCCCAAGCGCCGGGGTCAGTCCGTGCCACAGCGCAAGGTGGCCCGCCTGCGCGGCCGGAGTGCCGGCGTCGGGCGCTGTGGAAGCGAACAGCGCCGCGTACGGCTGGATCCAGGCCTCCACCGGCACGGGCCAGAGCCCGTACACGATGGTCAGGACGCTGAGGACGGCAGGGGCGGCGAGGAAGGAGGGCCGGATGGCTTTGAAGGGGATGGGGTCCACGCCGGGTTTGACCGCGAAGGCACCCCACATGAAGCGGGCGCTGTAGGCGAACGTGAGGATTGACCCCACCACCAGCCCAGCCAGGACCACCGTGCCCCACGGTCCGGAGTGCGGGTCCGCGGCGTGGTGCACTAACGCCTCCAGCACGGATTCCTTGGCGACGAAGCCGGCCAGCAGCGGAACGCCCGCCATGGACGCGGCACCGATGCCGGCCACGATGCCCAGCGCACGGGAGGAACGGAAGACCCCTGACAGCTTGCGCACGTCGCGGGTTCCGGACTGGTGATCGATGATGCCCACCACCAGGAAGAGCGTGGCCTTGAAGAGGCCGTGGGCCAGCAGCATGGCAAGGCCCGACAGCGCGGCGTCGGGCGTTCCCAGGCCCACCGTCATGGTGAGGAAGCCCAGCTGGCTGACGGTGCCGTACGCGAGGATCAGCTTGATGTCGGTCTGCCGCAGTGCCCGGTAGCCGCCCACCAGCATGGTGGCCAGGCCCAGGCCCAGGACCACGGGCTGCCAGTAGGCCGTCGCGGAGAATCCCGGAGCGAGGCGCGCCACCAGGTAGATGCCGGCCTTCACCATGGCGGCGGCATGCAGGTAGGCGCTGACGGGGGTGGGCGCGGCCATGGCGCCGGGGAGCCAGAAGTGGAACGGGACCAGCGCGGACTTGGTGATGGCACCCACCAGGATGAGCACGACGGCGGCACCCACCACGGCGCCGGACGGTCCGGACGCCAGTGTGGAAGCCTGCTCCAGGATGCTGGAGATACGGTACGTGCCGGCGGTGTAGCCCAGCATGATCAGGCCCACCAGCATGGCCAGGCCGCCGGCAGTGGTGACCATCAGTGCCTGGAGGGCGGACCGGCGGGCGGCAAGCCTGGTCCGGGCGAAGCCGATCAGCAGGTAGGACAGGATGGTGGTCAGTTCCCAGAAGATGAACAGCAGCAGCAGGTCATCGGCGGTGACCAGCCCGAACATGGCACCGGCGAAGGCCAGCAGCTGGGCGCCGAACGGGCCGAGGTCCTGGTCTTTCCGTTTGAAGTACCGGGCGCAATAAACCAGCACCAGGGCGCCGACGCCAAGCACCAGCAGTGACATCACCCAAGCCAGTGCGTCCATGCGGAAGGCGAATTCCAGGTGGAGGCTGGGGATCCAGTCCCAGGCCTCGGTGACGGCTCCTGACCCTGACCCTGAGTAGACGGGACCGTGCTGGAACACCAGCCAGCCGAAGGAAGCAGCCGGAACGGCAGCCAGCGCGTAAAAGGCGTTGCGGCCCCAGAGCCTGAAGAGGAAGGGCGCGAGGACAGCCACCGAAAAGTGCACGGCAAGGACTGTGATCACTGTATTCTCCGCAACGTCAGGAATTCGATTGTCAAAAGTTGGAGCAGGCGGCAAAAAGTAAGGTCCGGGAGGGCTCAGTTTATCAAGGCCCGTCGGGTGTCTTCCCCCGTCAGCGGCGCCACCGACGGCGGAACCCCGCCGTCAAAGGCCCGTGGTCCCAAGGGTGTTCGCCACCGGCGGATACGATGCATCGTATGAACAGCGCCAGCGCTCCGGGAGCAATGCAGCCTGCCTCGGAACTCGAAGCCGGAACCCGGAACTCCAGCAAGGGCCGCGTACTGGCCTGGGCTTC
Source organism: Arthrobacter sp. Soil761 (assembly GCF_001428325.1). Taxonomy (NCBI): domain Bacteria; kingdom Bacillati; phylum Actinomycetota; class Actinomycetes; order Micrococcales; family Micrococcaceae; genus Arthrobacter; species Arthrobacter sp. Soil761. The sequence continues at coordinate 384,399 of NZ_LMSF01000023.1, forward strand.
CTGGGACTGGGGCTCGGCGGCCTTCAACGCAGTGATGACCACCTTTGTCTTCACCGTCTACCTGACGTCCAACGCTTTCGGCGGCGAGGACAGTGCCTCTGCGGTCCTGGGCGCCGCACTTGCCGTTGCCGGGTTCGCCATCGCCCTGCTGGCGCCCGTCACGGGCCAGCGTTCGGACGCGGGGGGCCGGCGGAAGCTGTTGCTGGGAGTCAATTCGGCCGCCGTCGCCATCCTGACGGCCCTGTGCTTCTTCGTATTCCCCCGCCCGGAATTCCTGCTCCTCGGGGTATCGCTGATCGCCCTGGGCAACGTGTTCTTTGAATTTGCAGGCGTGAACTACAACGCCATGCTGGCCCAGGTCTCCACGCCGCAAAACATCGGAAAGGTCAGCGGCCTGGGTTGGGCAGCCGGCTATCTTGGCGGCATCGTGGCACTCCTGATCGTCCTGCAGCTGTTCGTCCAGCCGGCCTTTGACTGGTTCGGCGCGTCCACCCGGGACAGCCTCAACATCAGGCTCGTTGCCGTCTTCTCCGCCCTGTGGTTCTTCGTCTTCGCCCTCCCCGTCCTGTTTGCCGTCCCCGAACTGCCCCGGTCCGCCCAGGCGGGCCGTCTGGGTTTTTTTGCCAGCTACGGACTGCTGTTCCGGCGCATCAAGGCGATCTATGCCACCAGCCCGCACACCATCTACTTCCTGCTGGCCAGTGCCGTGTTCCGTGACGGACTGGCCGCCGTCTTCACGTTTGGCGGCATCATCGCTGCCGGTACCTTCGGCTTTGCCCTGTCCCAGGTGATTTTCTTCGCCATTTTCGGAAACGTGGTGGCTGCCGTCGGGGCGGTCATTGGCGGATTCCTGGACGACAAGGTGGGCCCCAAGGCTGTCATCGCCGGGTCCCTGGCAGGCCTCCTGGTCGCCGGGTCGGCGATCCTGGCCCTGGGCAACGGGGACTATGTCTTCTTCGGCATGCAGTGGGCCGGGACCACCACGTTCTGGGTATTCGGGCTCTTCCTCTGCCTGTTCGTCGGGCCTGCCCAGTCCTCATCCCGCGCATACCTGGCCCGGCTCGCGCCGCACGGCGAATCCGGGGAGCTGTTCGGCCTCTACGCCACCACCGGACGGGCCGTCAGCTTCCTGGCGCCGGCGCTGTTCACCCTCTGCATCACCGTGGCCACCCCCCTGGTGCCGGCCGGGCAGGCACAGCGGTGGGGGATCCTGGGCATCATGGTGGTCCTCCTGGCAGGGCTCCTGGTGCTGCTGCCGGTGAAGTCGCCGGCCAAGGCACCCATCGCCGTGGTCCCCGCCGCCTGAAAACACCTTCCGGGCAACGTTCCAGGCCCCGGCCAAGTGTTGCCAGGCAGACTAGGCTTGACCTATGAACGTGGACGAAACCAACCTTCCCGGCCTGGGCCGCCGGAAGGATTTCATGACCGCCTCCGGACGCCGCATCGGTGTCGTGGAGCGGCGGGAAGGCCAGACGGAACTCATCGTTTCCACCTGGGACGACCCCGACACCTGCCAGGCTTCCATTCCGCTCACCAGCGACGAAGCCGCCACCCTGGGCAACCTCCTCGGCGGCACGCACCTGGCAATGAAGCTCGCGGAAGAGCACAAGGACGTTCCCGGGATTGTCACCCGGCAGTTCTCCATCGCCGCGGACTCCCCGTTCCAGAACCAGCCCATGGGCAAGGCCTGCATCCGCACCCGCTGCGGCGTGTCGATCGTGGCCATCATGCGCGAGGGCGAGGTGCTGCCGTCGCCGGGTCCCGACGTCGTGCTGCACCCCGGCGACCTGCTGGTGGCTGTGGGTACCCAGGAAGGCCTCGACTCAGCGGCCGATATCCTGCGCCACGGCTAAGCCCTATGGACCCGTTGGCCCTGACCCTCATTGAACTGGGGGCCGTTGTGTTCTGCCTGGGGCTGTTGGCCAGGCTGGCCGGACGGATCGGAATGTCGCCCATCCCGCTCTACCTGCTGGGCGGATTGGCTTTTGGTGCGGGCGGCATCGTCAAGCTGGAAGGCATGCACGAGTTCGCGCATCTCTCCGGCGAGATCGGTGTCATCCTGCTGCTGCTTATGCTCGGACTGGAATATACGGCGTCTGAGCTCTTCACCGGCCTGCGGCGCTCGTGGCAGGCCGGCGTCCTGGACCTGGTCCTTAACTTCCTGCCCGGCGCGGGACTGGCCCTGCTCCTGGGCTGGGGCGGCGTGGGCGCCATGGTCATGGGCGGCGTCACGTACATATCCTCATCCGGCATCGCCGCCAAGGTCATCACCGACCTCGGCCGGCTGGGAAACCGCGAGACACCAGTGGTGCTGTCCATCCTGGTGTTCGAGGACCTGGCCATGGCCGTCTACCTGCCCATCCTCACGGCAACGCTCGCGGGAGTAAGTTTCCTGGGCGGGCTCACCGCGGTGGGCATCGCCCTGGCGGTGGTCACCATGGTCCTCATGGTGGCGCTGCGGCACGGGCACCATGTTTCCAAGGCAGTGCACAGCGAGAATTCCGAAGTCTTCCTGCTCAACGTCCTGGGGGCCGCCCTGCTGGTGGCGGGGGCGGCATCGGCAATGCAGGTCTCCGCCGCGGTGGGGGCCTTCATGCTGGGCATCGCGATCTCGGGTTCCACGGCCCACAACGCCACCCGGATCCTTGAACCCCTGCGCGACCTGTTTGCCGCCATCTTCTTTGTGGCGTTCGGACTCAACACGGACCCGTCATCCATTCCCCCGGTCCTTGGCTGGGCCCTGGTACTTGCTGCGGCCACCACCGCCACCAAGATGGCCACCGGGATTTGGGCCGCCAAACGCGCCGGCATCGCCAGGCCCGGCCGGTTCCGCGCCGGCGCCGCGCTCGTGGCCCGCGGCGAATTCTCCATCGTGATCGCCGGCCTGGCCGTTGCATCGGGAGTGGTCCCGCGCGAGCTGGCGGCGCTGGCTACGGCCTACGTGCTGCTGATGGGGGTGCTGGGCCCGCTGGCCGCACGTTACGTGGAACCGCTGGCCAGGCCGTTTATCCGGAGGCCGGCCGTCGCCCCGCAGCTCTAGGCGTTGGGGGCGCGCCGGCGTCCGTGCCGGTTCTGCCGGACACTGCCGCAGCTGAACGCTGGTGCGGCTAAATGCTGGTGCGGCTAAATGCTGGTGCGGCTAAATGCTGGTGCGGTGGAAGTTGAGGTGGCTGCGGCTTGCGGTCGGGCCGCGCTGGCCCTGGTACCGGTTGCCGTATTCGCCCTGGCCGTAGGGGTATTCCGCGGCCGAGCTGAGCCGGAAGAAGCACAGCTGCCCGATCTTCATCCCCGGCCACAGCTTGATGGGCAGCGTGGCCATGTTGGACAGCTCCAGGGTGACGTGGCCGGAAAATCCGGGGTCGATGAAACCTGCGGTGGAGTGCGTGAGCAGGCCCAGGCGGCCCAGGGATGATTTGCCTTCCAGGCGGGCCGCGATGTCGTCGGGCAGCGTCACGGTTTCATAGGTGGAACCCAGGACGAACTCCCCCGGGTGCAGGATAAAGGCCTCGTCCTGCTCCACTTCCACCAACCTCGTCAGCTCAGGCTGCTCCTGCGCGGGATCGATGTGCGCGTACTTGTGGTTGTCGAACAGGCGGAAGAACTTGTCGATCCGGACATCCACGGACGACGGCTGGACCATCGCAGGATCGAACGGTTCCAGCACGATCCGCTGGGAATCAATTTCGGCACGAATGTCGCGGTCAGAGATCAGCACCGTCCCAAATTACCGTATCGGTTATCCACAGCCGCACTTTCCCGTTGTTGCTGTGGCCTCGTGGGGCTAATGTTGCGAATGAAAGCCGCCGGAATGGTCTCCCGGATGGCGTAACAGGGCTGGGGATGTTTGTGAATAAATTGGTGGCACCCTCTTTCATTGGCGTGCTCTGTGCTTGGGCACTGGTCTCCTCGTCGGCAGCAGCGCCTCCCGCGCCGCTGCCGTTCAGCCAGGCGGATTCGGCTGGCATCTCGCTGGCGGCTCCCGTGGTTCGGGGCGGAACATCCGTCGATGGTGACGGTTCCGAAGGACGCCTCACCCCTGCCGTGGACCCGGACATCCGGGTGGCCTCGCCCCTGCCGGCGGCCACAGCCACGCCAACTGCAGCGTCCGCGCCCGTGACAGCCGCTCCTGCAACTACTGCGCTTGTGCCCTCCACGGAAACGTCACCGGTGGCATCACCAACTGCCGTTCCGGCGGAGCCCGCACCCCAGACGGTGTCCGTCCCTCCGTTGTGGGCGCCGGACCAGGAACTGGCTTCGCCGCCGGCCACCCGGCTGGCCACCCCTGAGTCCGGCACCGCGCTTCCCTCCACGGAGGCACTGGTCCCGGACTCGAATGCTGCAGCCATCCTCACCGTGTTCACCAGGATCAACGAATACCGGGTGGCCAACGGCCTGAACAAGGTCAAGTACCACCCCACGGTGGCGGGCATGTCGCAGGAATGGTCGGACAGCATCGCCGGCCGTGACGTGATCGAGCACCGGGCAAGTTTCTGGACCGATCCCCGCGCCCTCAGCCCCAACAACGGCGCCGGCGAGGTGATCGCCATCCGTACCGACCGCGACGCCGCCCAGCTGGTGGAATGGTGGAAGGGGTCGCCGGGCCACAACGCCATGCTCCTCGATCCACGGTTCAACGTGATGGGTGCCGGCATTTCCTACACCAACTCCACCTACCAGATCTGGGGCGTGGTGAACTTCTTCGGCTACACCACGCTGCCGGCGGGGACCCTGGATTCCCCGGGCGGCCGGGGATCAGGGGACGCTTTCCCGCCGCCGGCGCCTAGCCTGTGCGATGCACCCGCCAAGCACATGCCGCCCACGCTTAATCTCGCCGCCGCCGCGATCACAGGCCCGGCCGACATCGTGTCCGTCGACTCCGCAGGGCAGCTGCTGGACAGGGCATCCACCGGACCCCGCACCTATGCTCCGGCCAGGGTGATCGGCGCAGGGTTCAGCGGAGCGAAGGAAGTCTTTGTCACGGACTGGGACCGTGACGGCACATATGACGTCCTCACCCAGTGGACCGGCGGCGACCTCACACTGCACCGGGGCATCGCCGGGGGTGGGTTCCAGGCCGCCATCACTCTCGGTAAGGGCGGCTGGAACACGCTGACCCTGGCCGTGGGCGGCTGGTGCGCCAACAACCGGATGCCCCAGATCCTGGCCCTGGACGGGGCCGGGAACCTGTTCCTCTACGCCAACAAGGGCACCGGCGACATCGCGGAGCGGGCCACCGTTGCCACCGGTGTTTACGCTTCCCGGCTTTCGATGGTGGACTATGACGCCGATGGCTTCCAGGACGTGCTGGCGCTGAAAGCGGACGGCAGCGTGCAGCTCTACCGCGGGTGGGGCACCACCGCACTACGTGCAGAGACGCGGCCCACCGTGGCCACCGGCTGGACGGACGTTACGGGAATCCGGGCGCTGCGCAACGTCACTGGGCTGAACTCCACGGGCGTGGCGCTCCGCCGCGCCAACGACACCGTGCAGTACTGGGACCTGACCGCGGGAAGCCTTGCCTCGCCGTCGAACCTTGCCGGACCCTGGACCGGGCAGCGGCTGGCCCAGTAGGCCGGGACTGCCGGCATGGGCTCAGATGGCCGGTTGGAGCTCCAGCACGTGCTTCAGCCGGTCCAGTTGGGCCACATCCGCGCTGACACGGCGCTGCAGCATACCGTCCAGGAAGCCGAACCTGCTGAAGAAACCGAGGCGCCCCTCGCGTTTGGCTTCCATGGCGAACCGGACCCGGGTTCCCGCGTCTTCGGTGCTCAGGTAATAGCCGCCCCAGCGGGTTGCCGGCCCGGACACAACGTGGAACTGGATTTCTGCGCCGGGGCGCACGTTGGTGATTTCCAGGTCCGCGGGAATGCTCAGGCCCGAACGGCCCGCCACCATTTTCCGGTAGACAGCCCCCGCAGCCTCGGCCGGCCCCTGCACGAGCTTCACGCTGCGGACATCGTTGCGCCAGGAGGGAAGATTGGTGGCGTCGAGGAGGTACTGGTAGACGGCCATGGCGTCGCGTTCTATGAGGACCTCGTACTCTGCGATTGCCATGAAGATAGTTCCTGTGGTTGACGTGGGCTGCCGCAATAGCTGCCTCCCCCAACGCGGCCGCTACCCGGATCAGGTTAGCCAGCGCCCGGCGCCCAGACCCAGCCGACAGCGCCGACGTTATTGAAGAGTTACTGGATGACGTCCCGCGTTCAGGACACGAAAGCCGCGCAGCTTCGGGGTTGGCGGGGAGCCCGCAGATCTGCGCTAAGCTAAGTTCTGCCCCGCGCGAGTGGCGGCATGCGGCTGTAGCTCAATGGTAGAGCGCTAGCTTCCCAAGCTTGATACGCGGGTTCGATTCCCGTCAGCCGCTCTGTTTTCCCTCTTCCCACAGCTTTGCAACCCCCGGCGCGTATTAGGTACAGGGGTGTAGGGTCGGTAGTCAGGAACCTTTTCGGTTCCGCTACAGGAGCAATCATGGCTGACAAGTCCCCGCGTCAAACGGCATCAAAAAAGTCCGGCAAGTCCCTCAAGGAAAAGCGCGCAGACAAGAAGGCCGCCGCTGCGCCGGCCAGCTCCCTGGACATCACATCCAGCAAGGCCGCTAAGAAGAAGTGACAGGCCAACAGGCCCAGCTGAGCCTGGGCGTCCTGGCCACTACGCGGAAACCGGACGAGCGCCGGGTTCCCATCCATCCCCTGCATTTTGAGCGGATCGACCCCGAACTCCGCGGACGCATCATCCTGGAACAGGGCTACGGCGAGCGCTTCGGTGTTCCGGACAGCCACCTCTCCACCTTGGTGGGAAGAATGGCGGACAGGGAAGAGCTACTGGCCGCGGCCGACGTCGTGCTCCTGCCCAAACCCCAGCCGGAAGACCTTGCCGACATGCGCGATGGGCAGGTCCTCTGGGGGTGGCCGCACTGCGTCCAGGACCGTGCAATCACCCAACTCGCCATTGACAAGAAGCTCACCCTCATCGCCTTTGAGGCGATGAACCACTGGGCCAGCGACGGCGGGTTCGGCCTGCACGTGTTCCACAAGAACAACGAACTTGCCGGCTACTGTTCGGTCCTGCACGCGCTGGCCCTGACCGGTTCCACCGGGGACTACGGGCGCCGCCTCAGTGCCATGGTGATCGGTTTCGGCGCCACCGCCCGCGGGGCTGTGACGGCACTGAACGCACACGGCGTCCACGACGTCCAGGTGCTCACCAACCGCGGTGTGGCTGCGGTGGGTGCCCCTATCCATTCGGTGAACATCGTGCAGTTTGACCACGACGCCGAGGCCCCCTTCCTGAGCCAGGTCATCACCGAGCGGGGCCGGGTTCCGCTGGCCCCGTTCCTCGCCGAAAGCGACATCGTGGTCAACTGCACGCTGCAGGACCCCAACAACCCGCTGACGTACCTGCGGCCAGAGGACCTGGCGGGATTCCGCCCGGGCAGCCTCATCATCGATGTCTCCTGTGATGAGGGCATGGGATTCAGCTGGGCCCGCTCCACCACGTTTGCCGATCCGATGTTTACGGTCGGGGACCACATCAACTACTACGCGGTGGACCACAGCCCCTCCTACCTCTGGAACTCCTCCAGCTGGGAGATCAGCCAGGCCCTGCAGCCGTTCCTCGAAACCGTGATGGCCGGTCCTGACGCCTGGGAAGGCAATGACACCATCGCGCGGGCCATCGAGATCCGTGACGGGGTCATCCGCAATGAAGCCGTGCTCCAGTTCCAGGAGCGCTCCCCGGAGTATCCGCACCAGGTTCTTCACATGGCGGACCGGCTGGCGCAGTCCTAGGCACCTGCGTGGCGGCTGACGATCCTCACCGGGTGGCCGCCTTTCAGGTCCATCCGGAGCTTCAATCCACCCTTGCGCGCCAGGACCACCGCCACCGTCATGGCCGCCAGCGCGGGAACACCGCCGGCTACCAGCAGGGCAACGTGGGGATCGGCATGTTCGGCGATCCAGCCCAGCATGGGGCCGCCCAGCGCCTGGCCCCCGATCAGCACCATGATGTACAGGCTCATCACGCGGCCGCGGATGGCCATGTTGGAACTGACCTGCACCAGCTGGTTTGAGCCGGTAAGGAACATCAGGCACCAGAACCCGGACAGGACCATCACGGCCCCGAACCACACCATGGACGGGGCGAGGGTTGCGAGGCAGAGCATCAGGCCATACATCCCCGCGCAGAACACCACGGACCGCAGGCGGAGCTGCCGACGGCGGGTGGACGCCACGGCGCCGGACAGGGCACCCAGTGCCACCAGGGCGTTGAGGAGTCCGTACCCGCCGGCGCCCACCTGGAAGATGTGGTCCGCGTAGGCGGCAAGCAGCACCGGCAGGCTCATGGCGAAGACCGAGATGAACCCTGCCATGAGCCATGGCCAGTAGATGGTGGGCTTGCTCAGGGCGTAGCGCAGCCCTTCCCGGAGCATGCCCTTGCTCTTGGGCGTCGGGGCGCTGACGTACAGCTGGTCCTTGCGCAGGAGCAGGAGCATGGTCACCGTTGAGCAGCAGGCCAGGGCGTTCGCCGCGAACGCCCAGCCCGCCCCTACTGCCGTCAGGAGCAGGCCCGCGATCGCAGGGCCGATCAGCCCGCCCAGCTGGAAGGTGGTGGAGTTGACGCTGATGGCGTTCCGCAGATACTTGGGGCCGACGAGTTCATTGACGAACACCTGCCGTGCGGGCTGGTCAAGGACGGTCACCAGGCCCAGGACGCAGGCGATGACATAGACATGCCAGACCATGATGACGCCGGTGAGGGCCAGCAGGGCCAGTGATGCAGCCAGGATGGCGGCCACAGCCTGGCACAGGATGAGGATTTTCCGCTTGGCGAACCGGTCGGCGATCATGCCGCCCCACGGGCCAAGCAGCAGGGAGGGCATGAACTGCAGGGCCACCGTGAATCCGACGGCCGTCACCGATCCCGAGAGCTGCAGCACCAGCCAGTCCTGGGCGATGCGCTGCATCCAGATGGCAATGACGGCGATGAAGTGGCCCACGGCGAAGATCCGGAAGTTGGGCACTTTCAACGAGATGAAGGTGTGCTTCCAGGGGAGCTTTTCGGCGACGACGGCGAGCGGCTGGGTCTGGTTGTCCGGCGGCGGTGTGCCCGCGGCGTCGATGACTGGTTGGGAGACGGAGGCCGACGAAGGCGGTGGGGGTGCCACAGGAGTGTCCTCAAATTGCGGGCGGTCTGGGATGTCTTTAACGCTAGGCTGGCGGAGCAGATTATGGAGGCGTATGGTCCCTATAACTCGTATTGCGAAACGCAATAACCCATCCAGAGTGGAAGGCCCGGGAACCCACAATGTTTGAACCAGCCCAGCTGCGTTCCTTCCTCGCGGTGGCGGACACCCTGAGTTTCACCAAGGCCGCCGAGCGCCTGGGCCTGGCCCAGCCCACCATCAGCCAGCACATCCGAAAACTTGAAGCGGCCGCCAAACGCAGCCTGATTGCCCGGGATACCCGGGACGTCAGGCTCACGGACAACGGCGACGCCATGGCGGGTTTTGCCCGCAACATCCTGTCCGCGCACGACGCCGCCGCGCGCTACTTCTCCGGCTCGGCAATGCGCGGCCGCCTGAGGTTCGGCACCGCGGACGACCTCGCCATCACCGGGCTGCCCCGGATCCTGCGTGAATTCCGGCAGATCTACCCGCAGATCAACCTGGAACTGACCGTTGGGCAAAGCGACCAGCTGTACCGGAAGCTCAACGCCGGACAGCTGGACCTGGTGTTCGTGAAATGGGTTGCCGGCGCAAAGGACGGCACCGTGGTCCAGCACGATTCCTTCTCCTGGGTGGGGCTGGAGCAGACGGTGCTGGAGCCTGGGACGCCCGTGCCCTTGATCGCCTACCCTTCCCCGAGCCTCAGCCGAAAGCTGGCCATCGATGCGCTGGAAGCCCATGGCAGGACCTGGCGGATTACCTGCACCACCCGCCAGATCAGCGGCGTGCTTGCGGCAGTCCGGGCCGGCATCGGCGTGGCCGTGATGCCGACGTCGCTGGTGCCTGAGGACCTGAAAATCATCACGCGCCGGTTCGATCTTCCGGCGGTGGGGGATGTGGATTTCACGCTGATCCGCAACCCGTTGGCCAACGCCGAGGTGATCGACGCCCTCACCCAATCGATCGTCGGAAGGACCATTAACCGCCAAACTTAACTCCCTACCGGCACAAATTCCTGCATTTAGGGGAGTTAGGGGGCCCGTGTCCATTGATAGGGGAGGTGCCATCCCCTATGCTCAATTACCAAGGTCAAGCAGCAGGCCGGTTCACTAAAACAAGCGCGCATCCGCATGCCGGAAAGCCGCGCTTGGGACAGGCAGCCAATGACGACAGCCAGGAACATCCATCTCGGTTCAGCGCACGCGCGCCCGTACAACACCGCACGGCCGTCCACCCGCCAGAACACCCTCGGAACCGGACACGCCTCCGTGGACTCCGGCTACGTGGGAAAACCCACTTGCGACAAATGCCGTACGGACGAGTTCGTCTACCTCGAATCGTACATTCCGCCCACCTACCGGCGTGACGGAACCGTAGCCACTCTTGGCGAAGTGGCGTACACCTGCACCCGCTGCGAGGAATTCTCGGCCCACAGCGTCCCGGCCACCTGGACACCACCGGGCTGGTATCTGGGCTAGCGAGACCGGCTAAACACACTGCTCTAAAGAGACACGGCCCTAAAGAGACACGGCCGGGCAGCCACCGTTCGGTGGCTGCCCGGCCATTCCTTGCGCCTGGCTCCGGCGCGCGGGTTTCAAGGGATCAGAGCCTCAATGGCTCAGATCAGCGCGTCCGACAGGTGGTTCGGGGTGCCGAACCGGTGTGCCGTGATGCTGACGGCCTGCTCGTGCAGGAACGGAAGCAGTTCCACGCGCCCGGCCTCTGTGACGGCGTGGGCATAGATGGCCACGTCCGGCCGGCCGCCGGTCGCATCGGCGAGCGCGGAAGCGTCGCCGCCGATCAGGCGGATGCGCGCACCAGACAGTTTGCCCGCGGAGGCGAGGCCTGCCGCCGAAGCCAGCCAGCCGGCGTCGGACTCCACCACTACGTCGATATCAAGGGCGGTGAGCACGGAGCGCAGCTGGGCGGGAAGTTCGACGGCGGTGGACACGGTGACTGCCGAACCCGCCTGCACGCCGGCCGCCACAGTCCGGACGAGGTGCGCCAGCGGAGCGCCTTCGGAGAGCCGGACAGTGACCGGCAGGCTCCGGTAGCGGAAGATGTTGCGCTCGGCGCTGAGTCCGGAGACGTCCTTGGCGGTGCCGAACTCCTCGGCCCACGCTTCGGCGTCGGAGGCCAGGGCGCGCTGGACGGACTCGAGCTCGGCGGGCTGCAGGGCGGGGCCGGCGGCGTTGACGATGCGCCGCACGCCGGGGTGGGTGACAGCGGCATTCGCCGAGGCCGTACCCGGCGCCCAATCGCCGAGCCCGGCCAGGTAGTTGGGGCCGCCGGCCTTGGTTCCGGCGCCGACGGCGGACTTCTTCCAGCCGCCGAACGGCTGGCGCTGCACGATCGCGCCGGTGATGCCGCGGTTCACATAGAGGTTGCCGGCCTGGATGGTGTCCAGCCAGATGCCCAGCTCCTCGGAGTTCAGCGAGTGCAGGCCTGCGGTGAGGCCGTACTCGATCTGGTTCTGGATGGCGATGGCCTCTTCCAGCGTGTCAGCGGTCATCACACCCAGGACCGGGCCGAAGAACTCGGTCAGGTGGAAGTAGGAGCCGCGCTTGACGCCGTACCGCACGCCGGGGCTCCACAGCCGCCCGGTGTCATCCAGCTTCCGCGGTTCCACGGCCCAGTTCTCGCCGTCGCCCAGGGTGGTCAGGGCGTTGAGGAGTTTGCCGTTGGCGGGCTCGATGATGGGGCCCATCTGGCTGGTGGGGTCCTGCGGGTAGCCCACCTTCAGGGACGTCACGGCGTCAATCAGCTGGTTGTGGAAGCGCTTGGACTTGGCAACCGAGCCCACAAGGATCACCAGCGAGGCCGCGGAGCACTTCTGGCCGGCATGGCCGAACGCGGAGTAGGCCACATCCTTGGCCGCCAGGTCCAGGTCCGCGCTGGGCGTGACGATGATGGCATTCTTGCCGCTCGTTTCAGCAAGCAGCGGCAAGTCCTTGCGGAAGGAACGGAACAGCTCGGCGGTTTCGTAGCCGCCGGTGAGGATCACGCGGTCCACGGACGGGTGGCTGATCAGCTGCCGGCCCAGTTCCCGCTCCCCCAGCTGCACCATGGTCAGCACGCCCTTGGGCACGCCGGCTTCCCACAGGGCTTCGATCATCACGGCGCCGCTGCGTGCGGCCTGCTTGGCAGGCTTGATGACGACGGCGGAGCCGGCGGCGAGTGCCGCGAGGGTGGACCCTGCGGGGATGGCGACCGGGAAGTTCCAGGGCGGCGTGACAACGGTGAGCTTGGCTGGGACGAACGTGGCGCCGTCGACGGTGTCCAGCTTCCGCGCGGACTCGGCGTAGTAGTGGGCGAAGTCCACGGCTTCGCTGACTTCGGGGTCGCCCTGGTCGATCGTCTTGCCGGTCTCGCTGGCCATGACCTCCAGGAGGTCGGCCCGGCGGGCTTCCAGGATCTCTCCGGCCCGGTGCAGGATCTCGGCGCGTTCGTTGCCGGAGAGTTCACCCCAGGCCTTGCCCTTTTCCACGGCGTTGGAGATGGCCGTGTTGAGGGTTGCTTCGTCGTTGATGAACGCGGCCTTGACCGACCCGTTGCCCAGGGTGGAGGCTGGGACGCGTTCCAGGATGGCGCGGCCCCAAGTGCGGTTGGCCGGCAGCGCGGGATCGGTGTCCGGGGTGTTCTTGAAACCGGCGTGCGGCATGGGCTCCGGCGGAAGGTTGCGGTCCTGGCGCCGGTTGGGCAGCGGCACGCTGTTGTCCAGGGCGTCGAGCGAGGACAGGAAGCGCTGCTTTTCGCGCTCGAAGAGGCCTTCGTTCTCGCTGAGTTCGAAGACGGCGGACATGAAGTTTTCCTGGCTGGCGCCTTCTTCCAGGCGGCGGATCAGGTAGGCGATGGCGACGTCAAACTCGGAGGGGTGCACCACGGGGGTGTAGAGCAGCAGGGAGCCCACGTCCTTCTTGACGGCCTCTGCCTGGCCCTGCGCCATGCCCAGCAGCATCTCGAACTCGATGCCGGACTCCACGCCGCGCTGCTTGGCCAGGAGCCAGGCGAAGGCGATGTCGAACAGGTTGTGGCCGGCCACGCCGATCCGGATGTTCTGGATCCGGTCCGGGTGCAGCGCGTAGTTGATGACCCGCTTGTAGCTCGTGTCCGAGTCCTGCTTGGTGCCCCAGGTGGCCAGCGGCCAGTCATGCAGGGAGGCCTCCACCTGCTCCATGGGCAGGTTGGCACCCTTGACCACGCGGACCTTGATGCCCGCGCCGCCCTTGGCGCGGCGCTCGGCGGCCCAGTCCTGCAGGCGGATCATGGCGGAGAGTGCGTCCGGGAGGTAGGCCTGGAGCACGATGCCGGCTTCGAGGTACTTGAACTCGGGCTTGTCCAGGATCCTGGTGAAGACCGCGATGGTCATGTCCAGGTCCTTGTACTCCTCCATGTCCAGGTTGATGAACTTGGCCTTCTTCCCCGCACCGGCGAAGGAGTTTGCGCGCTGGAAGAGCGGGGTGAGCTTTTCGACGACGTGTTCCACGGCTTCATCGAACGCCCAGGCAGAGTGCGGGGCCACGGTGGAGGAGACCTTGATGGAAACGTAGTCGACGTCGGGACGGGCCAGCAGCGTGTGCGTGCCCTCGAGCCGGCGGGACGCCTCGTGCTCCCCCAGGACTGCCTCGCCGAGGAGGTTGACGTTGAGCTTGATGCCGTCCTTGCGGATCTTGGCGATGGCCGGGCCCAGCTTGGCGTCGGTGGCGTCAACGATCAGGTGGCCCACCATTTCACGGAGCACCCTGCGGGCGATGGGGATGACCACCTGCGGCATGACGGGGGCCATGGTGCCGCCGAGGGCCACGGCGCTGCGCATGTACCAGGGCAGGAAGGCCGGGACCTTGGGGGCGAGCTTGGCCAGGTTGCGGGCCGCCACGTTCAGGTCCTCGGGACGGACCACGCCGTCCACGAAGCCCACGGTGAAGTCCAGGCCGTTGGGGTCCTTCAGCACGCCGGCCAGCTGCTCGGCGGAGGCGTCCACGGGGACCTTGGAGGCCTCGGTGAGCCAGCGGCGGACCAAGGCGACTGACTCATTGGCGAGGGCCTTTGCCTGGGGGACGTCGACGTCGACGGTCTGCGGTGCGGTACCGGCTGAAGTTGCTGGTTCCATTGCAACGTGGGTCATGATTTTTCCCGATCTTTCTTGCCGTGGGAGAAGGTCTTTCCACCAGTATGAGCTTCTGCTCACATAAGATAAAGCGATCTTTTCCAACCAATACAGGTTAGGAAAACCGATGATTTGCCGCCCTGGTTCCGCCCCCGCACGCCCGCTCACCTTTGACGCCCGAAACCTCAACGCCCGCTCACTTCCGGCAACAAACAGCGAACCCCCGCTCACTGGGTGAGCGGGGGTTCGCTGCGGGACGCCCATAAGTGAGCGGGGGTTCCCGGAAAACCCGCCGGATGTGAGCGGGCGTCCCGGAGGTGGGCTAGGCGAGGGGGCGGTGCAGCTCCACGAGCTCCTCATGGCGCGGGCTGTTGGGGTTCATCAGCGAGTGCTTGCGGCCGTAGCCGAAGTAGATGGCCAGGCCGATGATCAGCCACACCACGAACCGCAGCCAGGTCTCCCAGTGCAGCTGCAGCATCAGGAAGGCCGAGGCAAGGACGCCGAAGGCCGGAACCAGGGGCATCAGCGGCAGGCGGAACGTGCGTGGGGCGTCGGGGCGCTTGTAGCGGAAGATGATCACGGACAGGCAGACGACGACGAACGCGGCCAGGATGCCGATGTTGGTCAGGTCAGCGACCGCCTTGATGGGGAACACGCCGGCAAGGAAAGCGGACGCGATGCCGCCGATCCAGGTGACGCGCTGCGGGGTGCCGTGGCGGTCGGTCTTGGAGAACCAGCCGGGGAGCAGGCCGTCGCGGCTCATGGAGAACCAGACGCGGGTAACGCCCAGGAGGAACGTCAGCATCACGGTGAGGATGGACAGCACGGCGAACACAGAGATGATGGTGGCGATGACCGGGAGCCCCACGGAGGTGAAGGCCGAGGCGAAGCCCGCCTTGGGGTCGATGTCCTTGTAGTTCTGCATGCCGGTGAGGACCAGGGTGGCGGCAACGTAAAGCAGCATGGCGATGATGAGCGAAAGCACGATGGCCTTGGGCATGTGCTTCTTGCCGTCCTTGGCTTCCTCTGCCGCGGTGCTCATGGCGTCGTAGCCGAACACGGCGAAGAAGACTGTGGCGGAGCCTGCCACCACGGGACCGAAGCCGCTGGGCATGAACGGGTTGTAGTTGTTGGTGTCGATGTAGAAGATGCCCAGCCCGATGATGAAGAGGATCAGGATGACCTTGATGGCCACGGCCACGAGTTCGAACCGGCCGAACGCCTTGGTGCCGCGGGAGAGGATCCAGGTCACCAGCAGGCAGACCAGGATGGCGGGAATGTTGACGATGCCGCCCTTGCCCTCGTCTGCGGTGGAGGTCATCCAGGTGGGCAAATGGATGCCGATGCCGGCGAGGAAGGCGTCAAGGTAGCCGGAGATGCCGATGGCCACCACCGCCACAATGGCAATGTATTCCAGCAGCAGGTCCCAGCCGATGAACCAGCCGATCACCTCGCCGAGCGCTACGTAGCCATAGGTGTAGGCGGAGCCGGCGCGCGGGATCATGCCCGCGAACTCCGCGTAGGACAGGGCTGCGGCCGCTGAGGCCAGGCCTGCGATCAGGAAGGAAATCAGTACCGCGGGCCCCACCCCGGGTGTTCCTTCGCTGCCGGCGGCCACCAGTCCCGCGAGGGAAAAGATGCCGACGCCGATGATTCCGCCAACGCCGATGGCGGTGAGCTGCCACAGGCCAAGGGACTTGAACAGTCCGCTGTGCTTGTTTTCTTCTTCGATGTCATCAATTGGCTTGCGCCGCATGATCGATTGGCTCATATCTTTACTGCTCATCAGGAACTCCTGCTTGGGGTGCGACCCCGCCGCGGCACGCCAAGGAAACTGGCTGTGACGGGGGTAACTCGGTTTCAACAGTATGCGTGCGCGGTTGCGTTAGATAAAGTGACTACTTCTAACCTATATTCATTAGTTTCAGTTAGGAATCCATCATGCTTGACGTCCGCAGGCTTCGGCTGCTCCGCGAGTTAAGCATCCGGGGGACGCTGGCAGAGGTGGCTGAGGCACTGCAGTACAGCCCGTCGTCGGTATCCCAGCAGCTGGCCCTGCTGGAGAAGGAAGTGGGCGTGGAACTGCTCCGGAAGACCGGGCGGCGGGTGCAGCTCACACCCCAGGCGGAGGTGCTCGTGGCGCACACGGCGCAGCTGCTGGAAACCATGGAGCAGGCCGAAGCGGACCTGGCCGCGTCCCTGACCACAGTCACGGGGACGGTGCGGATCGCCGTGTTCCAGTCCGCGGCGCTGGCCCTGATGCCGGACACCCTCACCCGCATGGCCACCGCCTACCCCGAGGTCCGGATCGAGATGATCCAGCGCGAGCCCGAGACCGCGCTGCATGAGACATGGGCGCGCGACTTCGACCTGGTCATCGCCGAGCAATACCCCGGGCACGCCGCCCCGCGCTATCCGGAGCTGGACCGGGTAAAGCTGACCACCGACGCCATCCGGCTGGCGGTCCCCCCGGCGTCCGACGGCGGCCCGGCCATTCGCGGAATCGAGGACACGGCGCACCTCGCCTGGGTCATGGAACCGAGGGGTGCCGCGTCGCGCCATTGGGCGGAACAGGCCTGCCGCAGCGCCGGCTTCGAGCCCGATGTCCGCTTTGAGACCGCAGACCTGCAGGCCCAGGCACGCCTGATCGAGTCCGGCAATGCCGTGGCCCTGATGCCGGACCTGGTGTGGACCGGCCGCGGCACCACGGCCCAGCTGCTGGAGCTTCCCGGCAAGCCGCACCGCACCATCTTCACCTCGGTCCGCCGCTCCAGCGCCCAGCGCCCGGCCATCCTGGCCGCCCGGGAGACCCTGGCTGCGGCCGCCGCCGCAGTGGCAAGGGACGACGCCGGGTGACCGGCCGCCGTCGTACGCACCCTTCCCTGCGCCGCCACACAGCACGTCGTTGCGCAGGTGCGCCCCCCCTTGCGCAGCGATCCCCGGCATCACTGCGCAGCAGCGTACGTGACTCTTGTGTTTCCTGCGTCACTGCGGGCAGAAGGCCGCAGGTCTAGACTGGAGCCGTTATGAATCGAACAATGTTCAAGTCCAAAATCCACCGGGCCACCGTCACGCACGCCGACCTGCACTACGTTGGGTCGGTCACCGTGGACCTTGACCTGCTCGAGGCCGCCGACATCCTCCCCGGCGAGCTGGTGTCCATTGTGGATGTCACCAACGGCGCGCGGCTTGAGACCTACACCATCGCCGGCGAGCGCGGCTCCGGCGTGATCGGCATCAATGGTGCAGCGGCGCATCTCATGCACGAGAACGACATTGTCATCCTCATCACCTATGCCCAGATGACCACCGAAGAGGCCAAGGCCTACGAGCCCCGCGTGGTCCATGTGGATGAAAACAACCGGATGATCCAGCTGGGCAACGATCCCGCAGAGGGCCTCACCCCCGGGATGATGCGCCCCCCTTTCGCGCTTAACAACGCCACCCTGTAACCGGAGCGTGCAACCCGGTCCTTTACTCCAGTGCGCCCAAAAGGCTGATCCTTGCTAGGGGTGCTGGCCGGGTTCTTCGTGGTCTGGTGCATCATCCTGGTGGGATGGTTCGTGGGCCGGCGGAGGATCCTGGGCGACAACGCCCGGCCCGTACTCAGCGGCCTCACCTTCTTCGTCGCCAGCCCGGCGCTGCTCTTCGAAACCCTCAGCAAGGCCCGGCTGCAGGAAGTGTTCGCCGAACCGCTGCTGGTTACCGCGGCGGCGGCCATCACCACCGCCGCCATCTTCTTCGCCGTCGCCAGGTTATGGCTGAAGCGGGCGCTCCCCGAATCGCTGATGTCAGCCATGTCAGCATCGCTGGCCAACTCGGCGAACCTGGGTATTCCCATCGCGGTATATGTCTTGGGCGACGCCAGCTACGTGGCCCCGCTGCTGATCTTCCAGCTGGCGTTCTTCACCCCGATGTTCCTGATGATCCTTGACTCGAGCACCAGCACGCACCGCACCACTGCCCTGGGCTTCTTCCTGATGATCCTGCGGAACCCCATGATTGTGGGCTCCGGCCTGGGGCTGCTGGTGGCCGGCACCGGATTCCAGGTTCCGGCGCTGGTGATGGAACCCATCCACCTCATTGGCGGCGCGGCGATTCCCGCCATGCTGATCGCTTTCGGGATGAGCCTGAACGGCACCCGCCCGCTGCAGGCCTCGGCCGGGCGGCGCGTGGACACCCTGCTGGCGAGCGGCTTCAAGCTGGTGGTCCAGCCGGCCCTTGCCTATGTTTTCGCGCGCTTCGCGCTGGGGATGGACGGCCATGCCTTGTTCGCGGTGGTGGTCACGTCGGCCCTGCCCACCGCGCAGAACGTGTTCGTGGCCGCCAGCCGGTACCAGACGGGGCTCACCGTGGCGAAGGACACCGTGCTGATCACCACCGTGGTGGCAGTGCCGGCGATGATCGGCGTCGCGCTTTTGTTGGCATAAGCCTGTAAATCTGTTGAACCGCACACCCAGCTTGGAGGGCTGATGAACACTGTTCTTGACACCGTGGTGATCGGCGGCGGCGCCATGGGCTCCGCCGCCGCGTGGGCGTTGTCCCGGCGCGGCCGGCAGGTAACGCTGGTGGAGCAGTTCGGTCCCGGGCACAGGATCGGCGCATCCCACGGGGCAACACGGAACCTGAACCCGGGCTACCACCGGCCCGAGTACGTGGACATGCTGGCCGAGGGGCTGGCCCTGTGGGACGAGCTGGAGCAGGAAAGCGGCACACAGCTGCTGGCGCGCACCGGGATCGTCAACCACGGCCCCGGCGGGGACCTCCAAAAGGTTTCGGCTGCCCTCACCGCTGCCGGGATCCGTGCCGAGTTCCTGGACCCTGCCGCGGCGCATGAACGGTGGCGCGGCATCCGCTTCGACCAGCAGGTCCTGCACATGCCCGACGGCGGCCAGCTCAACCCGGAAGCCGCGTTGCCCGCCTTCCAGCGGCTGGCCACCGCCCGGGGCGCCGAGATCAGGCACCACACCAAGGTGGTGGACTTTGTGGTGCTCGACGACGGCGTGCGGCTGACGCTCGAATCGGCTGCGGGCACCGAGGTGGTTACGGCAGCGCAGGCAGTGGTGACGGCAGGCGGCTGGACCGGGAAGCTGCTGGATATTCTCTCCGGCAACGCGTCAGACGCGGACGCTGGCAGGATCCGCCTACCCCGGCTCCGGGTGACGCAGGAGCAGCCTGCGCATTTCCGGGTGGCGGACGCCGGCGCCGTGTGGCCCGGCTTCAACCACTATCCGGGTCCGGACTACCGGGGCTGGTACTCCCCTGTCTATGGCATGCAGACTCCGGGCGAGGGCATCAAGGCCGGCTGGCATGGGGTGGGACCCGTGGTGGACCCGGACCACCGCGACTTCCAGCCCGAACCAACGCAGCTGGCAGCGCTGCAGGACTACGCGCGGCAGTGGCTGCCCGGCGTAGACCCCGATGACCTCGAGGCCATCAGCTGCACGTACACCACCACCCCGGACGAGGACTTCATCCTGGACCGGGTGGGGCCTGTGGTGATCGGCGCCGGCTTCTCCGGGCACGGCTTCAAGTTCACCCCCGTCATCGGACGGATCCTGGCCGACCTTGCCACCGGGGCCCGGCCCGCGCCGTCGATCTTCCGAGCCTCCCGGTAGTCATCCCCCGGCGGGCATCGCGCCAGCCGGCATTCCGCTAGACGGCGCGGCCATGGCTGGAGCCGCCTTCGGGGCTGGACACGGGTTCCGGATCGACAGGTTCCTTCACAGGTTCTGCGGCAGGATCCGCTGTTTCGGCCTTGACGGCGGGCATGGCCAGCACCGCCGCGACGGTCAGCAACCCAGCCACCAGCGCGGCCAGGAACACAGCCCCGGACGCGGCCACCACGGTGGCGGGGTCCCCCTCGCCGCCGCTGCTGCGGCCGTAGATGGCGTTGGCCACGGCACCGAACACGGCCACGCCCAGCGCACTGCCGATGGAGCGGGCAAACATGTTGGTGCTGGTCACCACGCCGCGTTCATGCCAGGGGACGCTGGACTGGGCGGCGATCAGGGTTGGCGTGGCCAGCAGGCCCAGGCCGAGCCCGACGACGAAGCAGCTGACGGCGATCAGCGCAACGTTGGGGGCGCGGGCGGTCAGCGACAGGATCAGCAGGCCCGCCACGGAAATGGCGATGCCGATCAGGGCCGTGGACTTGAAGCCGATGCGCAGGTAGAACCTGCCGGCCTGCGAAGCGCTGAGCGGCCAGCCGAGGGTCAGGGCTGCCAGGGCCAGGCCGGCCACCAGGGGCGAGGAAGACAGTGCTCCCTCCAGGAAGGTGGGCACGTAGGAGGTGAGGCCGATCATCACCGTGCCAACCCCGAAGGACACCAGGGCGGTAGTGGCCAGCAGGCGCCGCGATACCACCCAGGAGGGCAGGATGGGTTCGGCCGCGCGCCGCTCCACCAGGAGGAACGCGGCCAGCAGGACTGCGCCCACCACGAAGACGCCAATGCCGATGGGCGAATTCCAGGCCCAGGCCTGGCCGCCCTGGAGGGCGCCGAGGATCAGCAGGCCAAGGGAGCCGGCCAGGAGCACGGCGCCGGCGTAGTCCACCTTGTGCTTGGCGCGTTCCACGTTTTCGTGGAGCGTGCGGACCAGCATCCACCCGGCCAGCAGGCAGAGCGGGACGTTGACCAGGAAGATGCCGCGCCAGATGCCCAGCGCGGAGAAAATGCCGCCCAGGCTGGGGCCAACCACCGAGGAAACAGCCCACACGCTGGCCAGGTAGCCCTGGACTTTGGCGCGCTCCTGCAGGGTGTAGATGTCGCCCGCGATGGTGATGGACACCGGAAGCACCGCGCCGGCGCCCAGTCCCTGCAGGGCCCGGAAGGCGATCAGCGACGGCATGCTCCAGGCGAAGCCGCACAGCACGGAGCCCAGCAGGAACAGGCCAATGCCGGTCAGGATGATGGGCTTACGGCCCGCCATGTCCGAAAGTTTCCCGTAGATGGGTACCGTGACTGCCTGCGCCAGCAGGTAGGCGGAGAACAGCCAGGGGAAGGACGAAAAGCCGCCCACGTCACGGACGATCGACGGCACAGCCGTGGCCACGATGGTGGAGTCGATGGCCACGAGTCCCGTGGACAGCATCAGTGCGATGAGGATGGGTCCGCGTTCGGACCGGAACCCCACTCCCTGGGCGCGGGCGGTCGTCATCAGTCTCGTTTCAGTAATGTGGGTCCCTGTTACCTCCACTCTACGTACCCACGACGGGAGCCGACTATCTCCTGTCCTGGTGTTCGTCCAGCAGCCGGGCACAGCGGATGAAACCCAGGTGCGAGTAGGCCTGCGGATGGTTGCCCAGGTGGGTCTCGGTGCCGGGGTCGTATTCCTCGGGGAGCAGCCCGGTGGGGCCGAAAAGGTTCACCAGCTGGTCAAAAAGGTCCCAGGCCTCATCGATGCGGCCCACGGCCACGTACGCCTCGATCAGCCAGGTGGTGCAGATGTGGAACCCGCCCTCCAGGCCCGGCAGCCCGTCGTCGTACCTGTAGCGGAAGACCGTTGGCCCCACCCGCAGCTCCCGCTCCACAGCGGTGACGGTGTCCAGGAAACGCTGGTCCGTGACGTCCAGCAGGCCGGAGAGACCGATGTGAAGGACGGCGGCATCCAGGTCCGGGCTGTCGTAGGCAACAGTGTAGGACTTCGCGGACTCGTCCCAGCCCTCACGGAGCACTTCCGCACGGATCGTGGCTGCCGCCGGCGCCCAGGCCGGGTCCGGCTCCCGGCCGTGCCGCGCCGCGGTCCGCAGCGCGCGGTCCAGGGTCACCCAGCACATCACCTTTGAATACACGTGATGCCGTGCCGCCCGCCGGGCTTCCCAGATCCCGTGGTCCGGCTCATGCCAGCGGGCCAGGACCGCCGAGGCCATCTGGATCATCAGCTCCCAGTGGTCGTCGGCGAGCGCGCCCTCGCGTTCACTCAGCGAGTGGATGAGTTCGGCCACCGGCCCAAAGACGTCCAGCTGGACCTGGTGGTCCGCCGCGTTTCCGATCCGCACCGGACGGGAGCCCGCGTACCCGGGAAGGCTGTCGACCACGGCTTCCGTGGACAGCGGCGCGCCCGTCACCGAGTAAAGGGGGTGCAGCCATTCGGGGCCGGGTGCGTGTTCGAGGATCCGGCCCAGCCAGCCCAGGAATCCGGCTGCCTCCGCCGTGGAGCCCAGGTCCACCAGCGCATTGACGGTCATGGAGGCATCCCGCAGCCAGCAGTACCGGTAATCCCAGTTCCTGGTCCCGCCGATTCCCTCGGGCAGGGAAGTGGTGGGGGCCGCGAGTACGGCGCCCGTGGGTTCATGCACCAGGGCGCGGAGCACCAGCGCCGACCGCCGTACCAGCGAGGGCTTGACCGATGGCAGGGAAAGGTTCTGCACCCACTGCCGGGCATGGAGCGCCACCCGGGCCCGCCGTTCCGTCTCCCCGCCGGGGTCCGCGGACTGCGGTTCGGTGTCCCCGCAGCGGAGGTTGAGTACCACGGGCCCGTCCTGGAGGTTGACGGATGCCGTTGCCGTGGCATGGCGGCCGTCCGAGGTGATGCTGAACGCGGCGCCCGGCGCGAACAGGATGATGGGCTCCGAGGTGCCCAGCACATGCAGTTCCCCGCCCCGCGCCTCCATGCTGAACGGGGCGTTGGCGTAGTCCGGCCGCGGAGCAAACGTGATCCTGGCTGCGCCGTGGCCCGTCAGCACCCGGACCAGGCTGGTGATGCCTTCCGGTGCGGGCTCCAGGTAGTCGGTGACCGTGACGTCCGCCCAGCGGGTTTCGACAATCATGGTGCTGTCCACGTAGCGCTGTCCCAGCACCTGGGAGGCTTTGACCGGTTCCACCGAGAAGTGCCCGGCGGCATCGCCGCCCAAAATGTGGGCGAACAGTGAACCGGAGTCCGGCAGAGGGTGGCTCATCCAGCAGATCTTCGCGTCGGGCGTCAGCAGCGCGGTGGAGGAGCCGTTGCCGATCATCGAGTGGCGTTCAAGGCCAACCGCGTCCTCCCCGAACAGCCACGCCCGCCGCAGTTCGAAGAGGAACGCCAGGACGCGGGCGAAGGATTGGGGGTCGCGGAGGCGGTGCGGGGCTGCCGTCTCGCCCGGGCCCACGTGCAGCCCGAGGTCGGGCCCGCGCAGGGTGGCGATGGCCAGTTCGTCGCTGGCGGCGTCCCCGGCGAACATGGCCGCGCTGGCCCCCAGCCGGGACCTGAGGGTCTCCAAGGCCTCGCCCTTGGACGGTTCCACCACGGACAGGTCCAGCACGGAGCCGTCCACAATGAAGAACAGCCCGTGGGCAGCAGCGATCTGCCGGGAAATTTCCGTCACGGTCGCCACCACGTCCGGCCGGGCCGGCCGGGTGTGCACCGAAACTGCCACCGGTTTGCGTTCGATCCAGATGCCCTCGTGGAAGCCGACGGCCTCGTTGAGGGCGGCATTGACCTTTTGCAGGACGGACTCGGTGGCCAGGGTCTGCGCGTGGGCGAACCCCATGTCCGCTTCGGCGCCGTGCGAACCGATGAGGTGCACCTCCGCGGGCAGCCGTGACACCGCTGCCAGGTCACGCAGTGAGCGGCCCGAGATGATCGCCGCATGGGTATTGGGCAGCGCTGCCAGCGCACGAAGCGCAATGGCCGCGCTGCCCAGCGGGAGCGTCTCGGTGGAGATGCCTTCGGCGTCGCACAGCGTTCCGCCGTAATTGCAGGCCACCAGGAGGCTGGGGACGCGGGCCAGCACCTTGAGTTCCGTGAGCAGGGCGGGGGTCAGCCCGTTGTCCGCCGCATCGGACTGGATGAAGGCGCGCAGCATGTCCAGCGGAAGGGACCGTGTGAGCAGCGCGGAATCCGCCACGCTCTGGTTCAATGGCGTCGGCATCCAAAACCCCTTTGAGGCAGGGCCAGGCCGGGAACACAGCCGCACGGACGGTCCGCGGGCTACCGGTTGGCGCCCCGGGGTTCCGGGTGGATGACCCGGGGCACATCCCATCCTCAGCCCGGGCAGTTACCCCCGGAAGTCCCCTTCATTGCGTATGTGTAAAAGTCCGACCGACCGAGTGGCGTTGCATGTTGCGCACCGGCCGGCAAACCACAGCGGCTACACCCGGACCAGCCCGGCCGCCTCGGCCAGGAGTTCCACGGACCGCAGGCGCGCCTCCGTCCCCGGGCTCTGGTGCGCCACGATGAGTTCGTCTGCATCGGCGTGCTTTCCAAAGCTGTCCAGGTAGTCAATGACGACGTGGGGCGTCCCCACTGCGGAGTACGTCATCATTTGTGCCATGTGGCGTCCCTGCGGCGAGTCCAGGATCATGTCCGCCTCGTCGTCGGTGAATTCGCGGCCGCCGCCGAAGAACAGGGAGACGCGGGCGCGCTTGGTGGCCTGGAACATGGCCTGCGCCTCGGACGCGGAGTCGGCGGCGATGACGTTGACGCCGGCGATCACGTGCGGCGCGTCCAGCTGGGCGGACGGTTTGAACTCGCTGCGGTAGATGGCCACCGCGTCCTGCAAAGCGGCGGGGGCGAAGTGCGAGGCGAAGGCGTAGGGCAGGCCCAGCTGCGCGGCCAGGCGGGCGCCGAACAGGGACGACCCCAGGATGTACAGCGGCACGTTGGTCCCCTTGCCCGGGGTGGCCTCGACGCCCTCGATGCGGGTGGGGCCGGTCAGGTAGCCCTGCAGTTCAAGGACGTCCTGCGGGAAGCTGTCGGCGGACATCGGGTCCCGGCGCAGGGCGCGCATGGTGTTCTGGTCACTGCCCGGGGCCCGGCCCAGGCCCAGGTCGATCCGTCCGGGGTGCAGCGTTTCCAGGGTGCCGAACTGCTCTGCGATGGTCAGCGGGGAATGGTTGGGCAGCATGACGCCGCCGGCGCCCAGCCGGATGCTTTCGGTGTGCGCCGCCACGTGGGCGATCAGCACGCTGGTGGCGGAGGAGGCGATGGAGGACATGTTGTGGTGCTCGGCGTACCAGACGCGCCGGTAGCCCAGCTTCTCGGCGTCCTGCGCCATGGCCACGCTACCTGCGAAACTCTCCGCCGCCGTCTGGCCTTTGCCGATGGTTGCCAGGTCAAGGATGGAGAGGGGAAGAGTCACGTCAGGTGCCGGCCTTTCAAAATGTTTCGTAGGGGGGGTGCCGGCCGGATGGCGGCGGGCACGTGATGCATAACGACGGCGGGCCCCGCCTTATTTCTGTGAGCTGGGGAATACTCAGCATACTGATGAGGTTGCCGCTCCTATGAGCCATGATTCAACGAAGCAGCTGGAACTGTCCGCAACGATCGACCTCAAGGACCTGGGAACCGTGCACCGGCTGGGTTTTGGTGCCATGCGCATTGTGGGTGACGGCGTCTGGGGTGAGCCCGCAGACCGGCAGGCCGCCGTGGCCGTGGTGCGCCGCGCCGTCGAACTCGGCGTGGATTTCATTGACACCGCCGACTCGTACGGCCCCAACATCAGCGAGGAAATCATTGCCGAGGCCCTCCACCCCTACAAGGAGGGGCTGAAGATCGCCACCAAGGTGGGCTTCACACGCACGGGGCCCAACAAATGGGTTCCCGTTGGCCGGCCGGAATACCTGCGCCAGCAGACGGAACTGAGCCTGCGCAAGCTGAAGGTGGACACGCTGGACCTGCTGCAGCTGCACCGCATCGATCCCAAGGTGGACGCCGAGGAGCAGTTCGGTGTGCTGCGTGAGCTCCAGGACGAAGGCAAGGTCCGCGCCCTGGGCCTGTCCCAGGTGGGCGTGGCCGAACTCGAAGCCGCCGGAAAGCACTTCACGGTGTCCACCGTCCAGAACCGCTACAACCTGACGGACCGCAGCTCCGAGGACGTGCTGCGCTACTCCGAGGAGAACGGAATCGGCTTCATCCCGTGGGCGCCGATCTCCGCCGGCGAGCTCGCCCGGCCGGGCGGACCGCTGGATGAGGCCGCCAAGCGCCTTGGCGCCACCACCTCCCAGGTGGCCCTGGCCTGGCTGCTGCGCCGCTCCCCCGTGATGATGCCCATCCCCGGCACCGGCTCCGTGCAGCACCTCGAAGAGAACATGGGCGCCGCAGGCATCACGCTCGACGACGATACGTACGCGGAGCTAGAAGCGGCCGGCAAGTAGAGAACTCGGTACGTAAAGAAACCTGGACAGGAGCTACACGATGGCAAACATTTTGATGGTCGTCTCGGCCGCGGATTCCCTCACCATGAAGGACGGCAGCGAGCACCCCACCGGCTACTGGGCAGAGGAACTGGTGGTGGCCCACCAGACCCTGACGCAGGCCGGCAACACCGTCCACATCGCAACCCCCGGCGGCCGGAAGCCCACCGTGGACCAAGTCAGCCTGGCTGCCGAATCGGCCGGTGGCGAGGACCGGGCACAGGGCTTCCGGGACTACCTGGAAAAGATCGACGGCGAGCTGGCGCACCCGCTGGTGCTGGCCGACGTCGACGCCGCAGCGTATGACGCCGTGGTGATGCCCGGCGGCCACGGCCCCATGGCGGACCTCTACAAGGACGCCGACCTGGGACGCCTGCTGGTGTCAGCCAACAGGGACGGCAAGATCATTGCGCCGTTCTGCCACGGTCCGGCGGGGCTGCTGAGTGCAACGGACGACAACGGCGGGTTCGCTTTCAAGGGCCGGCGCCTCACGGTCTTCACCAACGAGGAGGAGCTGGGCGGCGGGACCGGGGAGAACACCCCGTGGCTGGTGGAGGATGCGCTGAAGGAGAAGGGCGCGGTGATCGAAAACGGTGCCGCCTGGTCCTCCAACGTAGTCCGCGACGGCAACCTCATCACCGGGCAGAACCCGCAGTCCAGCGAGGACGTGGCCAAGGAAGTCCTGGCTGCACTGAGCTAGTTCAGCAAGCACAAACGGCCATAAAAGAGGGGACCAGTTCGCAATGAACTGGTCCCCTCCTTGCGGCGCGCGTCATTGGGCGCCGGCCCGGCAGTGCTACTTCAGCTTGAAGTTCGCACTGATGAAGCTGCCGTCGTTCGCCGTCATGGTCAGCGTGTAGCAGCTGCCGGCCGTGGCGGGCGTCTTCCAGTTGTAGATGAACTGTCCTGACGTGGCGTCGTACCGCAGCGAGGTGTTGCCGGTGGCTGTGGTTTCGATGTCGTCGATCGGGCTCAGGAGCGAGCAGGCCACTTGCTTGGTGGTGAACTTGGCAAGTGCCGGATCAGTCAGCTCGGTAGCACCGGCGAAGATCTCGAACTTCGCCGGAACCGTGCTGCCGTTCTTCACCGTGTTCAGGACACCGTTCATGTCCACCGGCTGGTAGAACCCCTTCAGCGTCCAGGCCTTGACCGTGTAGGTCTGCTCCACCGTTGTGGTGTTGCCGGCCAGGTCGGTTGCCGTTGCCTTGAGCGTGTGCGTCCCGTTCTTGGTGTCATAGCCGGTGACCGCGCAGCTGCCCGAGAGGCCCGAACCGCCGCTGTCCGTTGCCGTGCAGGTGGGTTTGGCGGCGGTGGAGCCAAAGAAGCTGTCCCCCACGACCGAGTCGAAGGAAACGGCGGGCGCCGTTTTGTCGACCTTGAAGGTGGCCGAGGTGGCGCCTTCAGGAGTGGTGTTGCCGGCGCCATCCGTGAAGGCGGGGCTGTTCACGGTCACCGTCCCACCCTCGCCGGTGGTGGTCCGTGACTGGGTTGCGGAGGCAGGACCTGACACGTCGTCAGTTCCTGTAAAGGTGGCAGTGACGTCTGTGTTGTACCAGCCGTTGCTGTTGGCCTGCGTCGTGGCCCCGCTGTAGGCGACCTTCGGCGCGGTCTTGTCAATCCTGAACGACTTGGTGGTGGCCCCGGTGGGTGTGGTGTTGCCGGCGTTGTCGACGAAGGCAGGGCTCGGTACCAACACGTCCAAGCCCTCACCGCTGGAGGTTGCCGTCTGGGAGGAGGCAGCCAGCCCCGATGTCTTGTCCGTGGCTGTAAAGCGGGCCTCGACGTCCGATACGTACCAGTCGTTCAGGCCCAGGGTGCCGAACGCAACGTCGGCGTAGCTGACATCCGGTGCGGTCTTGTCGATTTTGTATGACCGGGAAACGGCACCAGCGGCGGTGGTATTGCCCGCGTTGTCGGTGAACGCAGGACTCTGGACCGTCACCGCCTCGCCTTCCCCGGCAGAGGTTACAGTTTGCGTTGCGGTGAGCGGTCCGGAGATCAGGTCCGTGGCGCTGAAGTCCGTCTGGACATCGGAGGTGTACCAGCCGTTGGTGCCGGCGGTTCCGGTTTCATCGGCGTAGCTTACCTCCGGAGCCGTCTTGTCGATCTTGAAGGTGTGTGAAGCCGCGCCCTCCGCGGCGGTGTTGCCCGCAATGTCAGTGAAAGACGGGCTGTTTACCTGGACTGCCGGTCCTTCGCCGGAGGAGGTCACCTTCTGTGATGAGGTCAGCAATCCCGAAGTGGTATCCGATCCGGTAAATGTGGCATCCACGTCGGACGTGTACCAGCCGTTGGTGCCGGCGGTTCCCGTTGCGTCTGTGAAACCAACCGTGGGGGCGGTGCCGTCCTTCTTCAGGTTGACGGTTTGAGTGGCCGCAGTCCCACCGGAGCTGGAGGCGGAACAGCTGAAGTCGGTAGCCACCTGGTCCGCGGCGATGGTCTGGTCCTGGCACCCCGTCTTGCTGAGGGTGCTCAAAGAATCGCTTTCTGTCACCGTCCAATGCAGGGCGACAGCGTTCTTGTACCAGTCGTTCGAGCCATCCGGCGTAGTGGGCGACAGGGTATAGGAAATGACGGGAGCCGACCCGTCAGTGATCCCGTAGGTAACGGAGCTGGCTACGGTGAGTCCGCCCTTGTCCGTGTAGCTGCAGCTGGCTTCCTGCGTGCCGACACCGCCGGCTCCGTCGGCGCCCGAGACGGCACCGAAGGTTGCCGGGAAGGAGCTGTTGCCGTCCTCAACGTCAGTCACGCTGCAGGTTGCGGCAGGAACGGCGCCCTTCGGGTACGAGGCGCCAGCGGTGACGCCGGTGATATTGAGCTTGGGCGCCGTGTTGGACGGCGCGGGGGCAACCACGTTCACCGTGAACGTGGCTGGGGCAAGGTTGAAGGTTCCGCCACTGTTGTTGCTTGCCTGGCTTGCACTCACGGTGGCAGAACCGGCGCTGACCGGGGTGACGGTCAAGGACTTCGTGTCACCGCATGACGTGAAGGTCACCGACGACGGGGACACCGTGGCGACGGCAGGGTTGCTGGAGCTGAGGTTCAGCGTGAGCGTGGTTGCACCTGTCAGGTTGCAGCCGCTCTTGCCATCGCTGCCCGTAGGCGCCACTGCCAGCGTAGTGCTGCCGTTGGCACCGCCGACGTTGAGCGGCATCAGCTCTGCCACTGAGTCAACCGTGCCGTCAAGGTTGTTGAAAATGTCATCGGCGTAAGCCACCCCACCGCCCGCAAGCAGCATGCTTCCCGCAGCTACTGCCGCCGCTGTCCTGGTGCTGGTTCGCCTAAGCAGGCCCGTCCCCCCAGCAGTAGTCTTCCCACCCGGCGAATGATTCATGTTTGTGCCTCCCTCATTTGCCCGCAGCCATCCGGGCCGCAGCGTATCTCACCGTAAGTTGGGGCACGGGCGGAGAACACGCGTAGTCACCACCTGTCTTTTCCGGCCGGGTACTCGTTTTCTGATGGATCTGTGACGCGCCATTGGGGGTAGTGGCCCGGGCCGGGCTGAATATGACTGCCGCGGTCCTCCGGTTAACCGCCGTTACTCCCTGTATCCCCGGGTTTCGGGGGCTTTGATTCGCTGTCGGCGGCTGCCGGATAGTTGCTGCAACGCGCACATTCCGTTGCATCCCTGCCACCCTTCCAGGAGGAAACATGGCCATCAAGCCCAAGCCGGCCGCCGTCGTTGCCCTGGCCGTCTCAGCGCTGCTGGGACTGGCTGCCTGCTCCGATCCCGGTGCCGCGGCGGCGACAGCACCGTCGTCGTCCACCACCAACGCCAGCGGCAAGACCTTCAACCTGTCCCCGGAGCAGGACCGCTTCAAAGTCTCTGCCGACCCCGCCGCTGCCGCACTGGTCCCGGAGGCCATCAAAGCGGACGGCAAGCTGACCGTAGTGACCACCGGCGGGGCGGCGCCGCTCAGCCTGTTCGCCACGGACAACAAGACCCTGATCGGCAGCGAGGTGGACATCGCCTACGCCGTGGGCGAGGCGCTGGGCCTGGACGTGGAGGTCCTGCCCGTGGCGTGGGCCGACTGGCCGCTGGGCGTGGAGTCTGCCAAGTACGAGGCCGTGCTTTCCAACGTGACCGTCACCGAGGCGCGGAAGGAGAAGTTCGATTTCGCCACCTACCGAAATGACCTGCTGGGCTTCTACGCCAAGAACGACTCCGGCATCGGTGAAATTAAGGAAGCCAAGGACGTGGCCAGCAAGAAGATCATCGTTGGATCCGGCACCAACCAGGAAGCCATCCTGGTGCGCTGGGACGAGGAGAACAAGAAGAACGGTTTGGCGCCGGTCCAGTTCCAGTATTACGACGACGACTCCGCCTCGAGCCTGGCCCTTCAGTCAGGACGTGCGGACCTGACGTTCGGCCCCAACGCGGCTGCCGCCTACAAGGCAGCGCAGGACGGAAAGACGAAGCAGGTGGGCACATTGAACGGCGGCTGGCCGCTGACGGCACAGATCGCCTTCACCACCAAGAAGGGCAACGGCCTGGCGGTGGCCGCCCAGGCTGCGCTGAACCACCTGATCGAGGACGGCACCTACGCGAAAATCCTGGACCGCTGGGGCCTCTCCTCCGAGGCCATCCAGAAGTCCGAGCTGAACCCGGCGGGCCTGCCCAAGAAATAAGGCAGCCTGCCGACGAAGGAATCCCCGCCCTGCCGGCAGCAGGGCGGGGATTCTTCTGTTTGAGTGCGGATCCGCGAAAGTGCGCTCCCGGCCGGTTAGGCAATAGTCTGGCCAGATGGGGACCAGTGCCGTTAACTCCGGCGAACAAGTGGACAGGCAGACGCGCATACTCGAGGCGGCCATGGACCTGCTGTCCCGGCACGGCATTTCCGGAGTGAGCATGCGGTCCGTGGCGCGGGAAGCCGGCGTGGCGCTGGGCCTGGTCAACTACTACTACGACGACAAAACCACCCTGATCCGGGCAGCCCTGCGCCGGGTGGATGAGCATGACCTTCTGCTCGTCGCCCCCGATCCGTCCACTCCCCCGGATGAACAGCTGCGCAAGGCCCTGCGGCGGGTTGCCGGCGCCGACCTGCTGACCACGCGCTACCTGTCCCTGCGCCTCCACCTTTGGGCCCTCGCCCAGGCCGACGAGGACTACGCCCAGATCAACGCCGCCGCCTTCGACCGCTACATCGACGGGCTCGCAGCACTGGTATCCAGCGCCAGGCCAGGGCTCTCCTGGGAGGCATGCCGGGAGCGCGCATCGGACATCGTGGTCATCCAGAACGGCATGTGGCTGACCGCACTGCTCGGGGTGGACAAGGCCGCCATCCAGCGAAGTATCCAGCGCACGGAACAGATTGCCTTCGCGCCGGTCCAGGATGAAGGGGCCGGCGGGCAGGAGCCCAGCCCGCGCTAACCCGCCTGCTCCCGGGCGCAGACAGCCCAAAAGTAACATTGAACGAGTGTTCAAAAAAGTATTGAACACTCGTTCAACGTGCATTACTGTCCTTCCTATGACATACGCCACACCAACCCTGGACGCCGTCGAGAGCACCACAACGGACGCAGCGTCCTCCCTGTTCATCAACGGCGCGTGGGAGCCGGCGGCATCCGGCGCCGTGCGCCAGATCCGCAACCCGGCAGACGGCGAGCTGGTGGCCACGGTCTCCGAGGCCGGCCGGGAAGACGCCGAACGCGCCATTGCCGCGGCCCGCGCAGCCTTCGACTCCGGCGCCTGGTCCTCCGTCCCGGCACCCGAGCGCGGGGCCTTCCTCCTCAAGGTCGCTGCCGGGCTGCGCGAACGGCGGGAAGAGTTCGCCCGGACCGAGTCCCTTGACACCGGAAAGCGCATGGTCGAGAGTCGCATCGACATGGACGACATCGCCGCCTGCTTTGAATACTTCGGCAGGCTGGCCGGGCAGCAGGCCGGCCGGGTGGTGGACGCCGGGGACCCCGGCGTCGTGAGCAGGATCGTCTACGAACCCGTTGGCGTCTGCGGCCTGATCACACCATGGAACTACCCCCTGCTCCAGGCGGCGTGGAAGATCGCCCCCGCGCTGGCCGCCGGCTGCACCTTCGTACTTAAGCCGTCCGAGCTGACCCCTTCCACCAGCATCATGGCCATGCAGCTGTTGAAGGACCTTGGCCTGCCGGATGGGGTCGCCAACCTCGTCACCGGGCCCGGCGCGGAGGCGGGTGCACCGCTCTCGGAACATCCCGCCGTCGACCTCGTTTCCTTCACCGGCGGCCTGGAAACCGGCAAGCGGATCGCCGCCGCCGC
The DNA here is from genome assembly GCF_001428325.1 of Arthrobacter sp. Soil761. Taxonomy (NCBI): domain Bacteria; kingdom Bacillati; phylum Actinomycetota; class Actinomycetes; order Micrococcales; family Micrococcaceae; genus Arthrobacter; species Arthrobacter sp. Soil761. The sequence continues at coordinate 417,020 of NZ_LMSF01000023.1, forward strand.
CGCAGCCACCGTCAAGAAGGTGGCGCTGGAGCTGGGCGGCAAGAACCCCAACGTGATCTTTGCCGACGCGGACTTCGACGCCGCCGTGGACAACGCCCTCAACGGTGCCTTCGTCCACTCGGGGCAGGTCTGCTCGGCAGGCGCCCGGCTGCTGGTGGAGGAATCCATCGCCGAACGCTTCGTGGACGAGCTGGTCCGCCGCGCCCGGGGCATCCGGCTCGGCGGCCCCTTTGACGACGCCGCCGAGACCGGCCCGCTGATCTCCGCCGCCCACCGGGACAAGGTGCACGCGTACGTCCAGCGCGGAATCCAGGAGGGCGCGCGGCTCCGCACCGGCGGCGCGGCACCTTCCGGGGAGAAGTACGACGGCGGGTTCTACTACCAGCCGACCATCCTGGACCAGGTGCAGCGCGGCATGTCCGTGGTCACCGACGAGGCGTTCGGCCCCGTGGTGACAGTGGAAACCTTCCGCACCGAGGACGAGGCCGTGGCCACCGCCAACGACACCATCTACGGGCTGGCCGGGGCGGTATGGACCCAGGACGCCGGCAAGGCGCAGCGCGTGGCGTCCCGGCTGCGGCACGGCACCATCTGGATCAACGACTACCACCCCTACCTCCCCCAGGCCGAGTGGGGCGGCTTCGGCCAGTCCGGCGTCGGCCGCGAGCTGGGCCCCACGGGCCTGGCGGAGTACCAGGAAGCCAAGCACATCTACCAGAACACAAGCCCGCAGGTCACCGGCTGGTTCGCTGACCACGGCAAGGAGAACTAGATGCACTTCGACAACATCGAGGACCTCAGCGAGCGCTCGTTCGATTACATCGTCATCGGCGGCGGATCCGCCGGCGCCGCGGTTGCCGCCCGCCTGAGCGAGGACCCGGACGTGACCGTGGCCCTGGTGGAGGCCGGTCCGGACGACCGCAACATCCCCGAGATCCTGCAGCTGGACCGCTGGATGGAGCTGCTGGAATCCGGCTACGACTGGGACTACCCGGTGGAACCGCAGGAAAACGGCAACTCCTTCATGCGCCACGCCCGTGCCAAGGTGATGGGCGGCTGTTCCAGCCACAACTCGTGCATCGCCTTCTGGGCGCCACGGGAGGACCTGGACGAATGGGAGTCCAAGTACGGCGCCGCCGGCTGGAATGCCGACGCGGCCTGGCCGCTGTACAAGCGGCTGGAAACCAACGAGGACGCCGGCCCGGACGCACCCCACCACGGGGACTCCGGCCCCGTGCACCTGATGAACGTGCCCCCGGCGGATCCTGCCGGCGTCGCTCTTCTGGACGCCTGCGAGCAGGCGGGAATTCCCCGTGCGAAGTTCAACACCGGCACCACCGTGGTCAACGGCGCCAACTTCTTCCAGATCAACCGCCGGGCGGACGGCACGCGCGCCTCCAGTTCCGTCTCCTACATCCACCCCATCATCGACCGGCCCAACTTCACCCTGCTGACCGGCCTCCGCGCCCGCCAGCTGGTGTTCGATGCGGCCAAGCGCTGCACCGGCGTGGACGTGGTGGACTCGGCCTTCGGCCGCACCCACCGGCTCTCCGCACACCGCGAGGTGGTCCTGTCCACCGGCGCCATCGACTCCCCCAAACTGCTCATGCTCTCCGGCATCGGACCGGCAGCACACCTTGAACAGCACGGCATCGACGTCCTGGTGGACTCCCCCGGCGTGGGCGAGCACCTGCAGGACCACCCCGAGGGCGTGGTCCAGTTCGAGGCAAAACAGCCCATGGTGCAGACCTCAACGCAGTGGTGGGAGATCGGAATCTTCACCCCCACCGAGGACGGCCTGGACCGCCCCGACCTGATGATGCACTACGGTTCCGTCCCGTTCGACATGAACACGCTGCGGCACGGCTACCCCACCACGGAGAACGGCTTCAGCCTCACCCCCAACGTCACGCACGCCCGCTCCCGCGGCACCGTCCGGCTGCGCAGCCGCGACTTCCGCGACAAGCCGATGGTGGACCCCCGCTACTTCACGGACCCCGACGGCCACGACATGCGCGTCATGGTGGCCGGCATCCGCAAGGCCCGTGAAATCGCCGGCCAGCCCGCCATGGCGGAATGGACCGGCCGGGAACTGTCGCCCGGCATCGAGGCGCAGACGGATGAAGAGCTGCAGGACTACATCCGCAAGACCCACAACACCGTCTACCACCCGGTGGGCACCGTCCGCATGGGCCCGGCCGACGACGACATGTCGCCGCTGGATCCCGGGCTGCGGGTCAAGGGCGTCACCGGCCTCCGCGTCGCCGATGCGTCCGTCATGCCCGAACACGTCACCGTCAACCCCAACATCACCGTCATGATGATCGGCGAGCGCTGTGCCGATCTGATCCGCGCGGACCGCACGGTCGAAGACGCCATGGAAGAAAAGGAGCTCACCACATCCCTCGCCTGAGCGGCAGGTCTTAGGGGGCCGCACTTCCCCAACAGCGGCGGCCCCCACCCTCGTTATTCCGCCGCACCCCAGGGCGGCCGGTCCCATCGTGCTTTTCTGATCTAGGAGTCCATATTGGAACCCAGCAAGAGTATTGATTCAAGCGGCATGGATGAATTCGGCTACACCCAGACCCTTGACCGGAGCATCGGCAAGTTTGCCAGCTTCGCCGCAGGTGTCAGCTATATCTCCATCCTCACCGGTGTTTTCCAACTGTTCTACTTTGGTTTTTCCATGGCCGGCCCGGCGTACGCCTGGTCCTGGCCCATCGTGTTCGTCGGCCAGCTGATGGTGGCCCTGTGTTTTGCCGAACTGGCCGGCCGCTACCCCGTGGCGGGTTCGGTCTACAACTGGGCCAAGCGCCTGGCGTCCGGGACCTCGTCCTGGCTGGCCGGCTGGCTGCTGCTGTTGTCCTCCATCATGGCGCTGGGCTCCGTGGCACTGGCCCTGCAGATCACCCTGCCCCAGCTCTGGTCCGGCTTCCAGTTCGTGGGTGACGGCACAGGCCCCTACGACTTCGCCATGAACGGCGTGGTGCTGGCCACCATCATGATCACCATCTCCACCCTCATCAACGCGTTCGGCGTGAAGCTGATGACCAGGATCAACAGCATCGGTGTCTTCGTGGAGCTGATCGCGGCCGTGCTGCTGATCCTCGCGCTGGGCTGGCATGTGGTGCGCGGCCCGGAGGTCTTCTTCCAGACCAACGGCTTCGGCGAAGGCCACGACCTGGGCTTCTTCGGCGTCTTCCTGATCGGCGCCATGGCCTCCGGCTACGTCATGTACGGCTTCGATACTGCCAGTTCGCTGGGCGAGGAAACCAAGGATCCCAAGAAGACCGCTCCCAAGGCCATCCTGCGCGCCGTTACGGCATCGTTCCTGCTGGGCGGGGGAATCCTGCTCTTCGGCATCCTGGCCGCGCCGGACCTCGGCGACCCCCAGGTGGGAGCGGCCGACGGCGGGCTGCAGCACATCGTGCTCTCCGTCCTGGGCGGCCCGTTCGGCAAGGCCTTCCTGGCCTGCATCGTGGTGGCCGTGGTGGTCTGCACCCTGGCCGTCCACGCCGCCGCCATCCGCATGATGTTCGCCATGGCCCGCGACAACAACCTGCCCTTCAGCCGGCAGCTCAGCAAGGTGGATCCGGTCCGCCGGACCCCCACTGTCGCCGCCATCGTCATCGGAATCATGGCCGTCATCCCGCTGCTGGTCAACGTGATGCAGCCGGCCATCTTCACCATCCTGTCCAGCATCAGCATCGTGCTGATCTACCTGTCCTACCTCCTGGTCACGGTTCCCCTGCTGCGCAAGCGGTTCCTGAGGAAATGGCCGCTGGCCGATGACGTTTCCGAGCCCGGGTTCTGCATGGGCAAGTGGGGCGTTCCCGTGAACATCCTGGCCGTCCTGTGGGGCGCTGCCATGACGGTGAACCTGGTGTGGCCCCGCCCGGAAATCTACAACTCGGTGCCGCCGTTCGAGTGGTACCTGCAGTGGGGCGGCGTGATGTTCGTGGCCGCCGTCATCATTGGCGGGACCCTCCTCTACCGCCTGAAGATCCGCCACCAGACAGGGGTACTGGCCGAGCACGCCGCAGCCGTGGCTGCCCACCCGTCGTCGAGCGCCACACGCGCCGCTTCCGGGGAGCACCACCTGGTGGACGTGCAGGTGCCATAGGGCTGCTGCTGCAGCAGGGTCCGCTGCAGCAGCGCATACAAAGGAAGGGGCCGACGGCGGCACTCACGTGAGTGCCGTCGTCGGCCTTTTCTGCGCCTCCGGCCACCGCCATGTTGAGGCCCGTCGTCACACAAGGAAGCGGCCTCCTGATCCGGAGCGGCAACGCCCTACCCTTGACAGGTGACTTTGACTAAGATTCGTACCGCCGCCGCGGGCTCCCTCGCCGCCGCCGGTCTCCTGTTGACCCTCGCCGGCTGTTCCACCCCGGCCGCCACCCAGCCAAGCGCCTCTGCGCCCGCTTCCTCAGCTTCTGCCAGCGCCGCGTCCACCACAGCCGGCCCCTGCGCCGGGGTTAAGGTCATCGTCGATTCCGGCGCCCTGAAGCAGGCCGCTGCGGACACCTCCACCTGCGTGTCCGTGGACGGACCCACCGTGGCGTCCAAGGTGCTCGACGAGGCAAAGGTCAAGACCGAGGGCACCACCCAGTACCCCAACGAAATCGTGTGCCGCGTGAACGGCGTGCCCGCCGCCGACTTCGACATCAAGCACAAGGACGGCACCTACCGCGAAGAGTGCAAGGGCATGCCCGCCGCTTTCGCCTACTGGGGTCTCTGGGTCAAGCCCGCCTCCGGTGAATGGGCCTACGCACAGGAAGGCCTCGCCACCTTGAAGGTGAGCCCCGGTGAGAGCCTGGAACTGCTCTTCACGGTCGACGGCGAGCCGGCCGCGCCCGCGGCATGACCTTCCGGCCCGCGCCGTTGCGCGCAGCGGCAGTCCTCGCCGCTGTGTTCATCGCGGCGCGGGTCATTTACCGCGTCCTTTTCAATGGGGCGGGCACCGGCAGCCCGGTCCTGCTCGACCTGCCGCCGCTGCGGCTTCCCGCCCCGTATGCCCATGTAGTCTTCCTCGGTCCGGTCACCGCGCCGGGCCTCTGGCAGGCGGTGCTGTCCGCCCTGCCCATTGCGGCGACCATCCTCGGCTTCGGCCTGCTCAACGCGTGGGTTGATGTGTCCCGCGGCTTCGTGCGGCTGGCCCGCGGCGGCCCGCTGCAGGGCGTGGCCCGGATGCTGGTGGTGGCATGGGCGGCCCTCCCCGCCCTGTCCGACGCCGTCGCCTCCGTGCGCCTGGCGTTCCGGCTGCGGGGCGAACGCTTCGGCCCCCGCGCCCTGGTCCCCATACTGGAGCGCACCCTGGAGCACGCCGGGCGGGTTGCCGCAGCTTTGGAGCTGCGCGGTTTCGGGAGCCGGGCAGCGCACCAGCCAGGGCTCGACGGCGGCCTGCCGCTTATCGTCCGGAACGCACAGTTCCGGATTGGGGACACCTGCGTAAGGGTTGACGGGTTCGCGCCGATGCCCGGCTCCGTCACCGTGATCACCGGGCCCACGGGTTCCGGAAAGTCCACCATCCTGCGGGGCATCGCCGGCCTGCTCTCCCACGTTGACGGCGGAGCGGTTTCCGGCACCGTTCTCGCCGGCGGACTGGACCGCGCCGCCACACCGCCGCGGGACACCGCCCGCCTCATCGGCACCGTGCTCCAGAATCCCCGGGCTGCCTTCGCCACCACCCGGGTCCGGGATGAAATTGCCCTGGCCCTTGAGCTGCGCGGCGTGCCGACCGCCGCTGCGCAGGCGCGGGTGCTGGAGGTGGCCGGGCGGATCGGAATCCCGGCACTGCTGGACCGGAATGTCAGCACCCTCTCGGCCGGTGAGGCGACGCTGGTGGCCATCGCCGCCGCCGTCGTGGACCATCCAAAGCTTCTCCTGGCGGACGAGCCCCTGGCGGATCTTGATACGGCAGCCCGCGCACGCGTCATCGCAGTGCTCAACGCACTCGCCGGCGACGGCGTCTGCGTCATCGTGGCGGAGCACCGGGCGTCAGCACTCGCCCCCGTCGCCGATGCATGGTGGACCATTGATGGTGGCGCGCTGGTGCAGGGTTCTGCGCCGCCCGCGGCGCCGGTGCCTTCCGGTGACAGTCCGGCGCGGGAGGTGGCCGGCTCCGTGCCGGTGCTGACGGCGGCCCACCTCGCCGTGCACCACAAAGGTACGCCGCTGGTGCGCGACGCGTCCCTGGCCCTCCACCCCGGTGAAGTGGTGGCACTGGTGGGGCCGAACGGAGCCGGCAAGTCCTCCCTCCTGGTGGCGCTGGCCCTGGGTGAGGGAGCTGCTGACGAAGGAGTGCTCGACGGCGGCCGGGTGGCCCTGGTGCCGGACGCGTCGGACGACCTCTTCACCAGCGACACCGTGTCCGGAGAGCTCCGTGCGGCCGAGCGGCGCCTGGCCCGTGGAAAGAGTGGCGCTCGTGGGAAGAGTGGTGCCCGTGGGAAGAAGGGCGGACAGCCCGCCCCCGGCTTTGCGGCGGCACGCCTGGCCCGGCTGCGGGGAGGCGTGCAGATTCCCATTGGCCACGAGCATCCCCGGGACCTCTCTGCCGGTGAGCGCAGGATCCTCGCCATCGCGCTGCAGACCATGGACAGCCCGCAGGTCCTCCTGATCGATGAGCCCACGCGCGGCCTGGATCCCGCGGCGCGGACGGCTGTCTCGGCGGCTTTGCGGGCGGCGGCGGATGACGGCGCCGCAGTCCTGATTGCCACCCACGACCTTGAGTTTGCCCGCGGCCTGGGCGCCCGGATCCTGCCGATGCGGGACGGCGTGGCGCCTGCAGCCAAAGCAGCCATCAGCCCCGAACCGCTTGTCCTCCCATCGCGGCCAGCAGCAACGAGGCCACAGCCAGCGACCCTCAACGAGCAGGCAGGCCCACGGGACGCTGCAAAGCCCCGGCGCCCCCGGATGCCGCGGGCGCTCGAACTGGCAGTCCTCGCGGCCGCAAACCTGCTGGCCCTCGCGGCCTTCTCCTGGCCGCTGCTCGCCGCCGCCGTGCCGCAGGATGCCACCGCTGCCCTCCCCTACGCTGCGCTGGCCATCGCACCCGTGGCCGCGGTCGCCGTCGTGGTGTCCCTGGACGGGTCGGTCCGCTCGGCACACACGGTGGCACTGCTGGGCGTGCTGGCGGCCGTCGGTTCCGCTGTCCGGGTGGCGAGCACCGGCGTCGGCGGCGTGGAGGCGGTCTTCATCCTGCTGATCCTGGCGGGCCGGGCGTTCGGTCCACGGTTTGGCCTGCTCCTCGGCGCCGCCACCATCGCCGTCTCCAGCGTGCTGTGGGGTGGGATCGGGCCGTGGACGCCGTTCCAGATGTTCGCCTGCGCCTGGGTGGGCGCCGGTGCCGGGCTGCTCCCCCGCCGGGTGCGGGGCAGGGCCGAGCTGTGGATGCTGGCAGGCTACGGCGTGGTGGCATCGTACCTGTTCGGGCTGCTGACCAACCTGTGGTTCTGGCCCTTCGCCGTGGGCGCCGGCACCGGCATCTCCTACGTTCCAGGCGCGCCGCTGGCCACCAACCTCAGCAGCTTCCTGCTCTACTCGCTGTTGACGTCGACGGCGGGCTGGGACACCCTGCGCGCCGTCACCACAGTGCTCGGGATCGCCGTGGTGGGCCGCGCCATCCTCGCCGCGCTGCGGCGGGTAAAGCCGGTCTCCAGCGAGGGTGGGCAGGCCGCGCGGCCCCGGCCCACCCACGTCGTGGACCCGCTACAACTCAGGGCCTGAGGACCCGCCGAAAGATAGTTGCGTTGGCATGAGCTGTGGATGAATCATGCATCCTTCCGCATGGTTATCTTCAAAATCTCGCGCTTTTGTTGCAGCTCCTGTGACCCTGATCTCATCACTACAAGCTCTTCGATCATGAGAGGCATGAAGAGCTGTCCCATGCCAGTGACTGCACAGGCCATCCGGCACCAGCCCTAAGCCCTAAGCCCCGGATCAGGTTCCTATTCCCAGGTGGGCTCCGCCTGCCACATCGAGGGATACGCCCGTGATGTAGCGGTTGTCCGGGTCGGCAAGGAAAAGGATGGCGCGGGCGACTTCCTCTGGTTCGGCGAACCGGCGCATTGGAAGCTGGGCGGCGCGCTTGGCGCGGTTTGCGGCTGCATCAGGGCCAGAGTCTTTGGCGAATTGCGCCCACATGGGAGTGTTTACCGGGCCGGGCGCGATGGCGTTGACCGAGATGCCGTTGGGGCCGAGCAGCTCGGCGAAGGACCACATGATGTGGAGTACTGCGAGTTTGCTTGCGTTGTAGGGCAAGTAGTTGAGGCGGGCTTCTTTGGCTGCAACGGAGGACAGGATCACGATGGCGCCGGCAGTGCCGGTCCCAATCATTGATTGTGCGGTTTCGCGGACCATCGTGAAGGTTCCGGAACCGTTGATCCGCATGATGGAGTCGAATTCTTCGGTCGTTGTTTTCATGATGTCCGGCGTGGCACCCAGGACTCCAGCTGCGTGGACGAGAGCGTCGATGCGCCCGTGCGTGGTTGTGACATCACGGACGACTGTGGCGCATTGTTCTTCGGAGGTGATGTCCAGCGGGAAGAAGCCGGCCAGTTCCTGGCCATCCTTCGGGCCGCGGTCGGCACCTATGACGAGTGCCCCTTCGGCTGTGAGTGCCTCGACGACTGCATTACCGATTCCGCCGCTTGATCCGGTCACCAGAACGACTTGGTCTTTGAGGCTCATCTGATTTCTCCGCTTATCTGTTGCTGCCCTGCGGCTGGCTGGTGGGCTGCTCGTTTCATCTTTCCAGCTCCTTACTTGAGGTTCTATGGGGGTGAGCCGTCACTCCGGGCGCGGACCAGGGTGGTGCACCTGCCCGTGCTGCCTAGCTGTTGCCGCTAACGGCGTGGCTTGCCCATTGCCGGCCTTCTTGTTCTTGTGTGGGCAGTCCGGAGGCGGCGAGGACCTGGTCAAGCAGCCGCTGGGTATGGACGGCTTCGCGACCGGAGGTCAGTGGCTGTTCCCTGTCGGCCACCCGGTCCAGGAAGTGGTGGACGGCGGCGGAGAATCCGAGTGTGTCGGTCGCCGTTGCCCAGCCATACGCCTCAGAGCTGAGCTCCCGTGAGGTTGTGACTCCCTTGACGGTGGTCGACACGGTCTCCGGCGCCCTGACTTCCACGGTCTTGCCATCGCCGTAGGCGTCGAGTTTCTCATTCCAGGCACCTGCTGTCCGGGCAGCCATCAGCACTCCAGTGTTGCCGGTGCTGAAGCGGATCATGGCTGCGACGCCGTCTTCTTCCCAGGGGTCGTCACCGGCTGCGTGTGCGGCAACGTCCACGGGATCGCCGCCGCAATACCAGCGGAGCAGGTCAACCATGTGAATGGCGTTCTCGAACGTTGCACGGTATTCGGATCCGGGGCGGTTCTTCTGCGCGACGCAGAAGGTAGCGCCTTTTGCGCCGAACAGCTCACGGCCGGCGGCATAGACGGGTGCGTAGCGGCGGTTGAAATCCACCATGAGGATGCGGCCGCGCTCGTCGGCCAGGTCCGCCAAACGTTCTGCTTCCTCGGTTGCCGGGGCAAGAGGTTTTTCGCAGAACACATCGACGTCGTTGTTGAGGCACAACTGGACCGCGTGCGCGTGTTCGGATCGGGGTGTGAGGACGAAGACGGCATCCAGGTCCTGCGCGTCCAGCATGTCCTCCACTGACCGGTAGGCGGCGCCGAATCCCCAGCGCCGAACCAGGTTGCCCGGGTCCTCGCGGCGGGATACCAGGGCTGCCAGCTCCACATCATCGCGCTGGACGAGTGTGGGTAGTTGGGCGATGGTGGCGATATTGCCTGCGCCGATGACGCCGACGCGGAGGCGCTGCCCGGTCATCGGGCGTTCTCCATTTCAGCCAGATCAGTGAGCATTCCGCGCAGTGCGGTCACGGATTCCCGGAATCCGTCCTCAGGGGTGGGGAGGTCTTGCGGGTGCCAGCGGTACTCATACTCGATACTCAGCAGGTCATCGTAGCCGTGGCGCAGCAGCGCAGCGAGGATCTGGGGCCAGGGAAGAACACCGGTACCGATGACCCTTGATCGGACGGCGCGCTCGGACGCGTCGACGCGCGCTGTTTCCGTGGCACGGAAAGCTGCGTTCGGATCGGTGAACACGAGGTCCTTCACGTGCACGTGACCGATCAGGTCGCCCTGGACGGCAAAGGCTTCCTCGAACGTCTCGTCATGGGTGAAGGTGAGGTTGGCCTGGTCGTAAAGAACACGAACGGCCGGGTGGGCAACCTCCCGGACGAGCGCAGCGGTTTCTGCCGCGGTCTGGGTCATGGTGCCGAAGTGGTTCTCCACACACAGCCGCACGCCGGCCTGTTCAGCCTCGGGTGCCAGGGTCTGCAGGGCCTCCCGCAGTTTCGCCCATCGCCGGTCACGATCGGTGTCACCGGGATGCCACGCTCCCGCGTATACACGCACCCGGTCGGCGCCAAGCAGGTGGGCGGTCTCAATTGCGCCGCGGAATTCGTCAACTCCCCCGCGCCACTGACTCTCGTCAAGGGAGTTGATGGCCGTGGTGTAGGGCGTGAGGCCAAGGATCGGAAGGCCCTCGCCGTCTGCCGCCGTCAGTGCCTCCATGGCGGCGCGGCGGTCCCCCAGCGGCAACCCTGAGGTGTAGCCGTTTTGGTAGATGACTTCCGCGGCATCAAGCCCTGCGTCCCGGAAGAGCTTTAGCGCTTGGGGGACCGTATGGTGCGGAGTGCCTAGTGTGTGACCTGCAAACCTCATTGTTGATTGTCCTTCCTGGAAGTGTGTTGTGTTGCCGTCCAGTCCGCTGGACCGACGAGCCTGGGTGGGGACGCGACCCGGGATCGGTCGACGATCTCCATCAGCAGGCCCCAAGGGGTGATGAAGTAGGTCCAGCGGTTGCCGGCCACGCGCGGGCTGTCGCCGGCGACTTCTTTGCGCTCCCCGAGCACGCGGACTCCCGGGGTTTCCTGCAGTACGGCGATCGCTTCGTCAACGTCGTCCACGACAAAGCACAGGTGGTGTCCGCCCGAGTCGCAATGCCGTGGCGGGGTCTCGCGCCGCTCGGCGCTGCTCCATTCGAACAGCTCAATGTTCAGATTCGGGGGCAGGCGAAGCATGGCGAGCGTGAGTTTCGCATCGGCCGGGACGTCGAAGTTTGTGGGCATGAATTCTTCGTCAGGCCCACGTTCGGAGCGGTACAGTTCCTCGGCCCCGAGCACGTCGACGAAGAACCGGACGCCCTCCTCGAGGTTGGGAACGGTCAGGCCGATGTGGTCCGCATGCTGGAGCCCCGGCAAACGCCGCAGTGAGCCTGCTGTGGCATCGTACCTTTGCGCGGTCATTTGCGCGGTCCTGCAGTGGAGGCACGGACAAGAAGCTCAGGTTCGAGCACGATGTGGTCCACGGAACCGTCCGCGTTCTGCTTCTCGGCCAGTTCGATGGCGAGGTGTCCCATGTCGGAGATAGGCTGCCGGATGGTGGTCAGGGCCGGGTTGAACCGGGCCCCCAAAGCCAGACCGTCGAAACCGATGACCGACACGTCCTCCGGTACACGCACGCCGCTTCTACCTAGGGCCGAGATGACCGCAAAGGCCACCATGTCATTCGCGGCGATGATGGCCGTCGGCGGATTCTCCATCTCTAGGAAATGCTCTGCCCCACGCGTACCCGCATCCAGATCCGACCCGCTGTCCAGCACAACAGGTGCACTGCCGCTCTCGGCGGACAGCTCCAGATACGCGTCCATCCGGTCCTGGGCGGTGTGCGTACCGGCGATGCCGGAAACATAGCCAATGGAAGTGTGCCCCAGTGAGTGCAGGTGGTCCAGCGCAAGCTTAATTCCGCGGCGGCTGTCGACGGTGACAGTGGGAACCGTATCATCGCCTTCCACCCGGTCGATCACCACCACCTTGTGGCCGAAATCGAAGCGCTTCAACGCCTCGGTATCGACCTTCGTGGAGGGCGCGACGATACCAAAGGGGGCATACATGGCCTGCATGGCGACGAAGTATCCCTCAGTTTTAGCGGGGTCCCCATTGGTGACGCAGAGCAGCAGCTGGTAGCCGCGCTCATCCGCCGCCTGCGTCATCGTCTTGGCCAGTTCTGCAAAGAACGGGTTGGTGATGTCAGGGACGATCAGCGGGATGAAGGTGCTGGTCTTTCGGCGGAGTGCCTGGGCGAGTGGACTCATTGTGTAGCCAAGGCCCTCGGCAACCCGGAGGATGTGCTCGCGGGTTTCGCTCTTCACCGCTTCCGGCCGGGAGAATGCCCGGGAAACCGTTGAGCGGTGGACACCGGCCGCCTTCGCGACAACGTCAATACTTAGGTCAGCCATCTTCTTTTCCTCCGCGCTGGTCGTCATACGCCTGCCAGATCGGGCGCATCACATCTTCGAGCTGGGCCAATGTTGGCAGCCCCTTGAATCCATCTTCCAGTGTCTGGGCGACACGGCGCACGAACGGATCATAGAGAGGGTCACTGTCCACGTCGATCACGGCAGACTCCGTTGTCCCGTCCAACGCGGTGAACGTGGCAGAACCATCCGAGTTGACGGAGGCGAATCCTGCCCCGCCCGCCGACGTGTAGCTGCAGTACCGCTTCAACGGCGAACCCGGGAAGGCGTACCCCACCTCCACAATGGCTTCACACCCGCTCGGGGTGGTGATGATGAGACTGGCATGGTCCTCAACAGCCCCGCCATGCAGCGCCGCCGACAGCCGCGACTCGACACTCGCCGCTGACTCGTCACAGGCCTGCAGGAACAGGTCCACGAAATGCGGTCCCAGGTTTGCCAGGCACCCTCCCCCGGCGGTGGAAGGGTCCAGCATCCAAGGGTTGCCGTTAGCCAGGTAACGCGAAGGCGGACCGGCAATAAAGGAGATCCTCTGGTACGTAGGCCGGCCAGCCTTGGCCAGCCAACGGTCCGTCGGACCACCCCGCTGGACCAGCGGGACGGTGACCGGGACGCCGGCTGCCTCAGCCGCCTTGCGCACCTGCGAAAGTTCCGTCAAGGACGTTCCCAGCGGCTTCTCCACCACAATGGGGATGCCACGCTCGATCAGGGCAAGACACTTTTCGGCCATTCCATCGTGCGGGCCGAAAACATAGGCGAGCCCCACCCCGGGCAGATCGAGCAGGCTCCGCCAGTCCGCCTCAACGGGAGCGGCCCAAGTCTTTGCCAGTCCCTGAACGAGTGACACGTCCTCGTCACTGATGCCGACGACCTGGTGTTCTTCGCCGATTGCCCGGGCATACAACGGAACGTGCCAGTGTGAAGCACCAAGAATGATCGTGCGTGTTTTGCTCACCCTCACAGCTCCTTTGCTAGGTATGGGTCTTGCTGTCCACTCAGCATGAGATCGGTTGCTGAGATCGGTTGCAATAACAGTATGGATGGTGGGAAAGTTTGTCAACGACACTTCAACAGTGGCCCAGGCAACAAAGGATCATCCCAAGCCTCGGCCCCAAGAAAGGCCACCATGTACAAGAAACTCCGCACCCTGCAGACCATCGACGAATCAGGCGCCGTCCTCATCGTCCGTCTCGAGAACGCCGACGTCGCAGAACGTGTTGCCGAAGCTGCCATCGCCGGAGGCTTCCGCGCCCTTGAAATCACACTTTCGATCCCAGGCGCCGTCGAGGTAATCCGCCGCCTCGCCGCCAAACATGCTGCCAATGGAGTCGCGATCGGCGCCGGAACGGTGCTGGACGAGCACGCAGCCTATGAGTGCATCCGGGCCGGGGCTGAATTCCTGGTCAGTCCCCAGCTCAACCCGGCGATGATCCGGACAGCAAACCGGTACCAGGTGCCCACCGTTAGCGGAGCCTACACGCCGACCGAGCTTGTTAACTCCGCCGAGGCAGGCGCTGACATCCTCAAGCTCTTCCCCACCGAAGCCGGCGGTATCCCCTACGCAAAATCCGTTCTCGCTCCACTCGCCCACCTGCCGATCATGCCGGCCGGCGGCGTCACCCTGGAGAACGTAGGCGAATGGTTCGCCGCGGGCGTAGCCGGCGTCGGCGTCGGCAGTTACGTCACCAAAGCATGGCAGCCCGACGGCGACTTCAACCGCGTCACCAAAGCCGCCAAGGAGTTCCTGTCAGCAGTGGCAGAGGCCCGCCGATGACGACCCCTAGCGTCTTTGTCGTGATCGGACCGGCCGGCTCGGGGAAAACAACGGTCGCACAGAAAACAGCAAGAGAAAACAACGCGGCCTACCTGGACAAGGACCGGGTATGCGGACGCTTTGTCGAGTTCGCACTGAAGGCAACCGGACACGACCCCACCGACCGGGAGTCCAACGAGTACTACCGCGAAAACCTGCTTCCCCTCGAGTACGAGACCCTCATGGACGTGGCCGGGGCTAACCTGCGCCTGGGCCGGTCCGTCGTGCTCGACGCCCCCTTCGGGGCCTACTTCGAAGACCCGGATTTTCTGACCAACGCTGCGAAGAAGTTCGATTGGCCACCTTCCCAAACCACGGTGGTCCGGGTGAGGGTCCCGCAGGACCTTCTACGCGAACGGCTCACCCTCCGCGGCCTGGAACGGGACCAATGGAAGCTCACCCACTGGAATGAGTATTGGTCGGTCTACGGAGACCTGGAATGCGCCTGGTCCGGCGTGCAGTACCTGGACTTCAACAACGAGACACCCCTTCCGGCAGAGGGGTAATGGCCCCACCGCTGCACCCACTGCCGCAAAGCGGTTGCCCCTCCTAGAGGGGCGACACCAGAATCTGCGACGAGGCTCACAAAAAACGTTGACAAGTCTGTTCTGTCGTCCGTAATCTGATTGCAACCGATCTCAGCAACCGATCTCAGCAACCGATCTTATTGGTTTTGCTGATCCGCCAAGGCGGTAACGGCAGCTGCAGCCGGAGCATTGACCGCCCCGGCTCAACCCCTAACCCCTCCTCAGCAAACGTGGAAGTATGGAGAGTTCAATGAAGACCTCAAAAGATGCGCTCGACAGCTCGGGCCCTTCGGGATTTCCGGAAGTGCCGGAGCCACGCAGGCGCTCCGTCAACATGGTGGCAGGCACGATCGGCCACTTCGTGGAGTGGTACGACTGGTACATCTACGGGCTGCTGGCAGCAGTATTCTCATCGCAGATTTTCCCCGGCGACTCCCCGTTTGCGTCCCTGGTCGCAGCACTGCTGACCTACGCAATCGGGTTTGTCGTCCGCCCGCTCAGCGGAATCATCATTTCACCACTGGCCGACCGTTTCGGCCGCAGGCTCGTCCTGACGCTCTCCATCTCCGGAATGGCGCTCGGCGCCTTGATCATCGGTCTCACGCCGTCATTTGCGACAATCGGGTACGCAGCGCCAGTTCTTTTCCTGGTTGCACGCATTCTTCAAGGCATCTCGGCCGGCAGCGAGCAGCAGAGCGCAATCGCTTTCATGGTCGAACACGCTCCCGCGAACCGGAGGGGCCTGTTTGGCTCGTTCTCCAATATGGCAAGCGGCCTGGCGACCCTCGCCGCGACCGGTGCCGCCGCGATCGTGACCTCCTCTTTTGCTCCCGGCGACCTCGCCGCCTGGGGATGGCGCATCCCGTTCCTCATAGGCGGTGTCCTTGGCGTAGTCGGGCTTATCCTGCGGGCTCGCTCTGACGAGACCCCTGAGTTTGAGGCGACTGCCCTTGTCGACCAAAAGTCCGCGGCGGCGCGCCTGATGGACCTGCTGCGCGAACACCCGAAGGCTCTGCTGCAGGCAGCTGCGCTGTCTGCTCCGGCCGTGGCCTACTACACCTGGGCCACCTTCCTTCCCACCTATGCCAAGCTGACCACCGGCCGCGACCTGTCCTCCACTCTTGCCGGAAGCGTTATCGGCCTTGCCTTGCTGGTGGTCATCGTGCCGGTCTGCGGATACCTTTCCGACCGCCTCGGCCGACGAAAGATCTTCCCCATCATCGGTGCCATCGGCATGATCGTGCTCTTCTACCCACTGCTTCTGCTGCTGAACCAGCCAGGCTTCGGCGTGTACGTTCTGGTCTCAGCGTCGGGATGGGTGGTTCTTGGAATCTGGCAGTCGGTCTATCCGACAATCCAGGCCGAGCTGTTCCCGGCTTCTGTCCGGGTCTCCGGAATCGGCTTTGCACACCAGATCGTGATCGCCGTCTTCGGAGGCACTGCACCACTGATTGCCGCTGCATTCGTCGGCGCCGGACAGCCCATGTTCGTCGCGTACTACATGATCGCCATTGTCGCCCTCTCCCTCATCGCCTACTTCACGCTTCCGGAAACTGGCAGCAAGGGCCCGCGTGCCACCGTCGCCCCGGCAGACCGCGAAGTGCTGGAGGGAGAGCACCTGCTCTTCGAGACTCCACACGGCGGGATCCAGGCGCACAATTCCAAGCCATAGGCGTCCTTCTGGTGCCCTCGTAACCATGCAACGCCCCGCACTTCGGGGATCGCCCTCGACCGAGACCTGGTCGAGGGCGATCCCATGCCCGGCCAACGACCGGCTTCACCTCACACCTTGAAGTACTTCGCCTCCGGGTGGTGGAACACGAACGCGTCGGTGGACTGTTCGGGGTGCAGCATCAGCTCATCGCTCAGGACCACGCCCATCCGCTCGGGCTTCAGCAGCTCGGTGACCTTGCGGCGGTCCTCCATGTCCGGGCAGGCGGGGTAGCCCAGCGAGAACCGGGCACCGCGGTAGTCCAGCCTGAAGTACCCTGCCGTGTCCTTGGGCTCCTCGGACGCGAAGCCCAGCTCCTTCCGGATCCGGGCATGCCAGAACTCGGCAAGCGCCTCGGTGAGCTGCATGACCAGGCCGTTGAGCTCGTAATAGTCGCGGTACTGGTTGGCCGCGAACATCTTGGACGTGAACTCTTCGATCTTGGAGCCGGCGGTGACCAGCTGCACGGGCAGCACGTCGATCTGCCCGGACTCGCGGGACTTCACGAAGTCGGCCAGGCACAGGTGCCGGTCGCGGCGCTGACGCGGGAAGTCGAACCGCAGGCGGTCGGTGCCGATCGGGCCGCCTGAACCGCCGTCCGGGGCGAGCAGACCGGCCTGGCCCAGGACGCCGTCGGGATCCTCGCCGTGGTGAAGCACCACTACCTGCTCCCCTTCGGAGACCACGGGGAAGTAGCCGTAGGCGACGGACGCGTCCAGCATGCCCTCGCCCAGGATGCGGTCCAGCCAGTACCGCAGGCGCGGCCGGCCCTCGCGTTCCACCAGTTCCTCGTAGGAGGCACCGTCCTCGCCGCGGCCGGGCTTGAGGCCCCACTGCCCCATGAAGGTGGCGCGCTCGTCGAGGAACGCGGCGTACTCGTGGAGCGAGACGCCGCGGACAATGCGGGTGCCCCAGAACGGCGGCACGGGAACGGGGTTGTCGGTGGCGACGTCGGACCGGCCGGGCATGGCCTCGGGCTCGGTCACCGTGAACTTCGCGCCGCCCTTGTGGATGCGCTTCTTCAACGGCGGCAGGCCGACGTCGTCCGGCGACTCGCCACGGGCCACGCGCACCAGCGGCTCCATGAGGGAGAGGCCCTCGAAGGCGTCCTTGGCGTAGCGGACCACGCCGTCGAACTGCTCCGCCAGGTCCTGCTCCACGTAGGCACGGGTGAGGGCTGCACCGCCCAGGATGACCGGCCATTTCTTGGCCAGGCCGCGGGACTGCAGCTCCGCGAGGTTTTCCTTCATCACCACGGTGGACTTCACCAGCAGGCCGGACATGCCGATCACGTCGGCGTTGTGCTGCTCGGCTGCGGCGATGATCTCGGCGATGCCCTGCTTGATGCCGATGTTGATGACCTTGTAGCCGTTGTTGGTGAGGATGATGTCCACCAGGTTCTTGCCGATGTCGTGTACGTCACCGCGGACGGTGGCGATCACCATGGTGCCCTTGCCGGACGAATCCGACTTCTCCATGTGCGGCTCCAGCAGGGCGACGGCATTCTTCATCACCTCGGCGGACTGCAGCACGAACGGCAACTGCATCTCGCCGGCGCCGAAGCGCTCGCCCACCACCTTCATGCCCTCGAGCAGGTGGTCGTTGATGATGCCCAGCGGGGTCATGCCCTCGCTGCGGGCCAGGTCCAGGTCCTCTTCGAGGCCCTTGCCTTCTCCGTCGATGATGCGCCGCTCCAGGCGCGCGCCGGTGGGCAGCGCCGCGAGTTCGGCGGCGCGCTGGTCCTTGAGCGCTGCGGTGTCGACGCCGGCGAAGAGGTCCAGCATGCTGGCCAGGGGGTCGTACGTGACGTTGCCGTCGGCGTCGTATTCGCGGCGGTCCCAGACCAGGTCCAGGGCCACCTTGCGCTGCTCTTCCGGGAGGGAGGCGAGCGGGACGATCTTGGCGGCGTCGATGATGCCGCTGGTCAGGCCGGCCTGGACGGCCTCGTGCAGGAACACGGAGTTCAGGACGATGCGCGCTGCGGGGTTCAGGCCGAAGGAGACGTTGGAGACGCCGAGCGTGGTGTTGATGCCGGGGTACTTGGCGGTGATCTGGCGGATGGCCTCGATGGTTTCGATGCCGTCCCGGCGGGTTTCCTCCTGGCCGGTGGCCACGGGGAAGGTGAGGCAGTCGACGATGATGTCCTCGACGCGCATGCCCCATTCGCCCACCAGGGCGTCCACCAGGCGGGAGGCGATGGCCACCTTGCCCTCGGTGGTGCGGGCCTGGCCCTCTTCGTTGATGGTCAGGGCGATGACGGCGGTGCCGTGTTCCTTGACCAGGGGCATGATGCGGGCGAAGCGGCTGTTGGGGCCGTCGCCGTCCTCGTAGTTGACGGAGTTGACCACGGGGCGGCCGCCGATGAGTTCCAGGCCGGCCTGCAGGACGGGCGGCTCCGTGGAGTCGATGACCAGCGGGAGGGTGGAGGCGGAGGCGAAGCGGCTGACGACCTCTTTGATGTCCGCGACGCCGTCGCGGCCCACGTAGTCGACGCAGACGTCCAGCAGGTGGGCGCCGACGCGGATCTGTTCGCGGGCGATATCCACGCAGTCGTCCCAGCGTTCCTCGAGCATGGCCTGGCGGAAGGCCTTGGAGCCGTTCGCGTTGGTACGTTCGCCGATGGCCAGGTACGCGGACTCCTGGTCGAAGTTCACGTGCTGGTAGAGGGAGGCGACGCCGGCCTCGCGTTCTTCGGGGATTCTCGCCGGCGCGTTGTCTTCCTTGGTCTCCACGGCTTTGGTGCGGAAGGGGGCAAGACGTTCGACGACGGCGGCCATGTGCTCCGGCGTCGTACCGCAGCAGCCGCCCACCAGGCCCAGGCCGAATTCGCGCACGAACTGCTCGTGCGCGGTGGCGAGTTCGGAGGGTGAGAGCGGGTAGTGGGCGCCGTTGGCGCCGAGGACAGGCAGGCCGGCGTTGGGCATGCAGGCGATGGCGACGGAGGACTGCTTGGAGAGGTGGCGCAGGTGCTCGCTCATCTCGTCCGGGCCGGTGGCGCAGTTCAGGCCGATGGCGTCCACGCCGAGCGGTTCGAGGGCAGTGAGCGCGGCGCCGATTTCGGAGCCCATGAGCATGGTTCCGGTGGTTTCCACCGTCACCTCCACGAAGATGGGGAGCCGGACGCCGCGGGAGACGATGGCCTGCTTGCAACCGTTGACGGCGGCCTTGGTCTGCAGGAGGTCCTGGCTGGTTTCGATGAGGAAGGCGTCCGCGCCGCCGTCGATCAGGCCCTCGGCCTGCAGGGCGAAGGTCTGCTTGAGGTAGTCGTAGCTGGTGTGGCCGAGGCTGGGAAGCTTCGTGCCGGGTCCCATCGAGCCGAGGACCCAGCGCATGCGGCCGTCTGTCTGCTCTGCCGCCTCGGCGCGTTCGCGGGCGATGCGGGCGCCTTTTCTCGCCAGTTCCTCGATGCGGTCATCGATGCCGTAGTCGGAGAGGTTGGACCAGTTGGCGCCGAAGGTGTTGGTTTCGACGGCGTCGATGCCGGTGGCGAAGTAGGCGTCGTGGATGTCCGCGATGACGTCCGGGCGGGTGTCGTTGAGGATCTCGTTGCAGCCCTCGAGGTTTTGGAAGTCCGTTTCGAGCTGCAGGTCCCGGCCCTGAAGCATGGTGCCCATGGCGCCGTCGGCAATGACCACGCGGTGGTTCACGGCGTCCAGGAGCTCCTGCGAACGGGCAGGGCGGGGCACGGACTCAATATCAAGCGCAAAACGAGGCATCTAAACAGGTTACGTGCGACACGCCGAAACATTGCTTCGTATGTCAGTGTGCTACGACGGGGGGCTCCGTGCGGCTATGCATCGGCTTGTCCACGGCATCGCGGTCGCCGTCTAACGAGCAAGTGATAGCAGGTTTAACTGCTCCCGATAATGAAGATTCTGCCAGTCCGCCGAGGCGCGGAACTGGCAGTCTTGGCGCTACCGTAGGGCCCCCCAAGGCAGGAGTCACATCTTCAACATTCGTGGCTGCCTAGGCGCTGAGGCCAAAGTAGCCATCATTCCGGCTACAGCAGGTTGAAGAAATACACGCACGGAAGTGCCGGAACGGCCAGCGACAGCATATGAGTGAGCAGGGCGACGGTGACTCCGAGACTTCCAAGAATTTGGCACCCGCGTGCACAGGGGCATCGGGGTGTCAGCGGCCCCGATGGCGCTTACACCGACCGCGGGTCTTGGCGTATCCGCTTAGCGCCTCGACGATCCGTTCGCGCCGTGCCCGACGGCGCGGACTCACTCCTCGGCGGCGACCCCGAGGTCCGCGGCGTGGCCGCTGATGGTGCGGGCCAGGTCGATGTCACGGATGGTGATCCCGCTGACATCGTGGCTCGTGAGCGTGACGCCGACCTCGCGGTAGGTGAGCGTGAGGTCGGGGTGGTGGTTGGCCTCCTCGGCGGAGGCGCCAATTCGGTTCACGAGCTCCAGCCCGGTGGAGAAATTCCGGGTCCCGAAGGTGGCGGCGAGGACCTCGCCGGTAACGCGCCAGCCGCTAAGCCCCGCCTCGGCGAGCTCGGCGGCGGACAGCTTCCGTTGAGGATCAGTCATGGTGCCATCATGGCTCCGGATGGCCGCCGTGGGCTACCCCTGATGCACCACTCCGCCAAGGGTGATGGCAGGCGCCAGCGGCTGAGGGCAAAACGTCGGCATTGCGCAGGGATGAAGCTGTCACGCGCTGGCAAGTGCGAGAAGACCCAGGCGCGTCCTTCTCCGAGCCTTTCCCCGCCCTAATTCGGGGCCGATAATGGACCTTATGTAAAGCTACTGCTGAGAGTGGCTCCCAAAGGCTTCCAGGAACATCCTCTCCAGCCCCAAGGTAGGCCGGCGGGCGAAAGGTCATCCGCGGCTCTCGTCCGAAAGCTCCGATTCCTCTGCTTCAAGCGCAGCGACCAAGGCCGACACCACCGATGACAGCGCTGTTGCTCTCCTCTTAACGTCACTGTTGCAGCCCGGACTCTCATCAGCCTCTTCGCTGTCATTATCGGCAAACTGAATGCGACGGACTGTCCGCAGCGCCCCATCCCCGATCTTCTCCGCTTGCTTGACCCAAACCGCGTCGTCTTCCTCGGCAATTTCGGCAGCGAGGCGGATCAGCCCGTGAACGAGATCTCCGGAGAGTCGATCGACGAGCAGTGCGGCTTTCAGAGTGGTGCTTGCCTCAGTCTCCTCCATGCTTGGCTCAGTGTCAGCGGAGAACGCGCCGAAGTATGCCCATGGTCGTCGTCCGGGTGCCAACCTTTCGATTGCCGCCTCCACCTCATCCACTTCAGCAAGGGGTAACCGACTGCCGGGAAGCTGGCGGCGAAGCGACCAGAGGCGAAGGATCAGGTCGGCAACCTCTGCCTCGGCAATGGCTCTTTCAGATCCAGACTTCTGTTCAAGGCGGGCCATACGCTCCGCAATATAGTGAGCCATCCAGCGTCCGAGCGTGTCGGTCACCTCAAGCTCAGACGCCAGCATCGTTCCTAGTTCCAACACGGCCGTAGAAATCGCTCCATCCTGCCCCTGGTTCGTAGGAAAAGACCCGGAAGTCGTTGCCACGATCGCGGTCACCTCCCTCATCGTCGTTGTCTGAGACGTCAGCATAGAGAGCACGACGATCCTTGCGCCTCACGCGTACCTCCACAATGAGCGCTACATCAAGGCGTCCCAGCAGCTGGTCGAGCGCTCCGGTCGTGATCCGGAGCCGATTACCTGATGGGCCGTATGGTTCACGGCCGGCGCTGATCTCTGCCCAGTTCTCAGACGTCAAAACGACATCGCCATCGTCATTCTCCCAGCGGACACCGCCGTCCCCCGGCGTGATGTTGAGGGCTTCTGCAATCTCTACGGAAGGGCGAGGGAGTTCGGACGTCAGTTCAGTCGCGAGGGAATCCAGCCGATCAACACCATCCTCAGCATGCGGCATAGACACCCAACCTCGAAGCTGGAACGGTGGTGAGGAGAACTGGAAATCCTCATCATCGAGGTCAGCTGATGGGATTCGGAAGCTCCAATAGCCGCCACCAGTCTGGAGGGCACGTACAAGCGCTCCGCTGGCTTCCCGATTGACCAGAGCTGACGCGATGTCGATGCTCAGGGATCGGTCGTATTCAGTGACAGAGGCTGACTGCCAGACTGTTACCCAGCCGTCGGCGGGTTTGAGGGCGGCCAGGAACTCGGACTCGTCGACTCCGCTTTTCCCCTGCGGTCCGACAGTAGCCAATGAACCAGGAACCAGGCTTCGCTGATCAGTAATCCATCTCCCGTCGTGGCGTGCGATGTCAAATTGGGCGAGCCAACCCAACACGTCCGGCTGCTCTGAATCCGGGTCGCGGTACGGAGCAGCAGTCCGCATGAGCCTTCCTGCGATAGTCAGTGCCGAATGACGTTCCAGATAGTAATCGAGATCCTCGGCTTTGGGTACCTCCCACTTGTATCCGTAGGTTTCGCCGTCCTCGTATACAGCAGCCGTCCGCCTCGGGTCCTCTAGGCGCTTACCGTTGCCTCGCCATCCCCATTCGTCGAGGATAAGAGCGCTAGCAGCATCGAGCACCTCTTGGTGTGTGACGACAAGTGTTTTCGTTAGCATCCCGAGGACGTACTCGTCGAAGTCGGAATGGAATCGGTACTCAGCTTGCGGTGCTCCCTTCATCATGGGGTCGGGGCGGGTGGGGCGACGCCAGCTTTCGAGCACCACAGGCTTCGCGAGTGTGGCCTCCCACTCTGTCCCCATTGAACGGTAAGCCGGAGCGGCGGCTAGTCGTGCAACTGAAGAGCAATGCCGTTGAATCGCGGCGTGATCTGGATAGCGATCACTTAGTTCGGTCACTGCAGGAATGAGCGCGTCGATGGCAGAGGGATCGTCGCGTGCCACTCGCTCGACAGCCACCAGAAACCACTCTGCAGCGCTCATCTGGTAGAAAGGGAATCTTTCATCGCTATACCCAGCTGTATCACTGCGAAGGACTGCCGCGCCAAGTGCGGCGATCACATCGCGCACGCCAATTTCGATGGCGGTACGCACCGCGTGGGCAGCCTGCCAACGAACTGCCGAGCGCGGGTCGCCGAGCGCAGCCCAAAGGAAGTTTGCGACGGCGACTTCGATTGGATCCGCTTCCGTCCGCCCGGTAGCTGTTCTCGGGTCAATACCAAGTTCTTCCTCGAAGGAGGCGACCGCTTCGCCGAGCACGCGCGCAGCCGTGGAAGGGCCGAGCACTGCTGCAGCTCCAGCTGCGAGCATGTAACAGTGGTCTGAGTCGGTCAACGCTTCCTCAAGATTCAAATGGTCGAGGGCGCGTTGAAGGAGATCGGTCGTGCGCACCCCCAAAAGGTCGGCCGCCGCAGGGAGGTCAAAAGACATCCAGTTGTGGTGAAGCAGCTGGGCACCGTGTCGATCGACGTAGGTGCTGACCGCTTTCTTCAGCGAGTCGACGAACGACTGAGCCGTTCGAGGACGCACAAGGGCCGCGTTCAAGAGCTTGGCTAGCTCGTAATGGCTGAGGGCGTCCGAAGTCAACGCGGCGTCCAGGATCGGACCCCACTGAAGCTGTGGACGCGTAAAGACTTCAGCGACGAAGAGACTGTCGCTGGACGTACGAGCCTCCTTCTGAAGTCGAACCGCCGCGTCCACGCCACTTGCCTGAGCCAGGTTAAGTGCCGCGATCTGTGCTTTACACTTCTCTAGTTGAACCAAGCGTTCTGCTTGTTCGTCCGGGGTGAGATCGAAGGTGGTGCTCCGGAACTCCTCAGGGTCCTTGGCACGATGGGGGTCAGGAAGTGATGATTGCGAGAACTCAGCATCGAGGGAGTATCCAAGTCGGGCCGCAAGTCTGATTGCGGCGGACAAGGCCATTGCGCTGCGGCCGCCGGACGTGTCAAGTCTACGGAGCGCTGTGTTTAGGTCGAAATTTCTTGAGAAAGGCGCCAGAACTGTCATGAGGTCCGGCCGTCCTGCGAACAAGGCATCATCCCCCTCAACTAGTCCACTGAATTGCCAGTCGAGCGTCCCGAACCGACGATCCCGCCACTGCCCGAGAATTCGGAGAACCTCCGTGCCCGAGACCAGTGCGAGTGCAGCGACGAGCTGGTGTTGGTTGAATCCGTCATACAGGATCGGTTCCACGGCCTCGCCCAGGCGAGCGACGCGTTCGACGAGGGCGATCGCGTCGGTGAGATCTACTCCAGCAGCCGCTCGCGTCAGCGCGACTATTGCATCCCATCGATGGATCGCGTCATCGCCTACCCCGGCGGCGGCCTTCACAGCCTGGTCGAAATAGCTTCCAGCTTCAGCCTGGCTAAAAGGGTGTAGTCCCCGAGCAATGCGCACAAGCGTTTCGGCCTTGCTATCGGCTGGCTCGGCGGTATGGGCAAGGGCAAGACGTGCCGCGTTGGAAAGTTCGAGAACTGCCGATCCGAAACGGGTATCGCCATGAAGACCCGGTATCAGATCTAATGCCCCGGGAATCGGCGTATCAACAGCGATCGTCTGGATCGTTTGAACGCAAGCGGCCGTGACCGACTCTTCTTCAAAGGCAGAGCCGAGCAATGGCAAGACCTGTCGGGCAATCCGGAGGCTCATCGACCACGTGTCATCTCGTGAGTGGCGTCCGGGATAACTCGCGATTACTTCAACAGCGGCCTGCGGATTAAGGTCACCGCGAGCGTACTTTGCCCAGGCGCTAAGCCAGCTAAGGGCGGGGCGCAGATATCGATCTAGATCCTCGTCGTTGGACTTTATAGGATCGTACTTTCCACGCTTCGCCACGACTTCAACGGGCCGGTAATGACCCACATCGAGGACCTCGCCCGTGAGCTCCACGCGCAACGCGACAGCTAGGAGGACGCCTGGCCGGCCTGAGCCATGCCGGTCACCAAGACCGGTGGGCAGCGACGCCGGAAGGCAATCGAGAAGTCGCTCTGCGGCTACCGTTGCACTGGTGACTGAGTGACGTACCGCAAGTGCGCAGAGCCACGAGGCTCCACGGAGTGCGATATCTTCGGCTTTCCGGTGATCGTATTCTTCGGCAAGGAGGCGAGCCCGGAATTGCTTCATTGTGGTCCACGCGCCGCCGACGACATCAGCACCCACTGCCATGCCAACGTGCTGCATCTCGCCAAAGACGCCGAGCAGTACTGCAGGATGAGTGGAACTCACGATCAGGCCGGTTACGTCCTCCTCTGTGGCACACGAAAGGAGCATCCGCGTAAGCGCTGCGCTCGATTCGAGGACGAATCGAGCTGGGCGCCAACGCGTCAGGTATTGGACAGCCGTAGCAGATCCATCGGTTCGTAGAATCGCAAGTGCGATGTGTGCCACTTGTTCCGGGGTGACATTCTCGTCGCGCGAGTACCGCTCTCTCGGTGCGCGTACCCAGGCACTGATGGCGGAAGCTGCTTGCCGAGACCTGCTCCTGGCTGTACTCGTCTCTCCGGAGGAATGAGCAAGCATCGCCGCCTCGGCGCCGATCGTAGACCCGGGCCAACTCTGTGGGAGCTCTCGCGACGCAATCAGCTCATTAAGAACCCGAGCGTCCATCCGCGAACCCGCCAGGTCAGGGTTGTCTCTGATGATCGTGAACTGCCGGCCCTTCCCAGCGCGTCCAGCTCCAGCGCGCAGAGCCAGCTGGACGATCGAATCCGGACGTCGCAGCTGGACAGCTGCGCGAAGACCGAACTCTACGCGTAAGTGCTCGACCTGCGTACGCTCGACGTCGCTCGTTGAGGGCAAGGCATCGTCCGTGGCAACGAGGGCCAGGAGTTCGTCGTGGAGATTAGCGCTCCAGAGGACCTCAGGGAGAGAAGATGCGGCGTAAGCAGATGAGCCACTGAGCGTTCGAAGCTGAGACGCGACGTGGGCCGCGACATCAGGTGTTGCACGGTGCCGGGTGCGGAAATAAGTTTCCGTCGGCTCATCGAGAAACTGGACGCTTTGCCCGCTCAGGATCAAGCCTCGACCCAGGTCGGATATGAAACTGCGAACGTTAGCAGCCTGCGTGCCCGCAAGTTCCGCAAGCACGTCCAATGGAACACTTGGACGTAATAATGTGAGGAGCTGCGCAGCACGTTCGAGTTCTAATCGCGATCTACCAGCATTGTTGAAAGCCTTGGTGACCTGCTCTCGCATGAGAGCATCAAGCGGAGAAGTGCTGCTCGTAAAACCAGCGAGTCGACCAAGAGCCACTTGAATCGTTTTCGTTTCAGACAACACAGTCGACACGACTCGCGGATTGCCCGCGGTTCGATCGTGAATCTCTGCAACGTCCAGGGTCGTCGCCGATGGATGTGAACTTAGAACGACCTTCGCCGTCTCTTCAAGTGTGAAGGTCGGCAACTCGAACGCGACCATACCCGCCGGAGGTTCAAGGAAATGGACACGCTCTGGTCGACAAGTCAGCACAATGTGAACGTTCGTTGGAATAGCGTCGTCTAGCCTCAGCAAGTCCCTCACAAAGGCTCTGTAATCCGCGTTGTCCTCAGCAGCCATCACTGCGTTATCGGCGGCGTCCACCACTATCACCAACTGGCGACTTCCACTCTGCATGAGAATCTCGCTCGCAGCATCCAGGCGACGAATGAAAGCTTTCGTGTATTCCTCGGGAGCGAGGTTACCGGTGTGAACTATCGGGAGACCTAGCCCTAACCCTGCGATCTCAGTTGCAAGCTGAACTAGGCCATCGCGGTGACGATGCCTAGGACGGTCTGGTCTGCGGTAGGACCCATTTCCGAAGCAGTCATAGATGATGACGTCGGCTTGACCTTCTAAAAGACCCGGTAGCGCCCGAGCGAACGTGCTCTTTCCAGCTCCGCCCTCGGCCGTTACGACTATCGAACCAGAAGTTCCAAGAATCCGATCCGCGAGTTCCACATATGCGTCTCGTACAAAGAACGGTGCAGTTTCAAGCTGGCACGGCGCTGGAGCAAGCTCGTCCTCCCGGCAGCCAAAAGCAGTGAGGACATCTGCCTTCAGGATTGGGCCGCTAGACTCAGTGCTCGCTCTCGATGCGACAAGGTCAACAAGAGAGGCGGACACGCGGAGATCGGTGTCAGCAGTGAGTCCGCCGACTTCTCGGTCAAGCCCGCGTCGAAGAACGGTAACCCCGGACTCACGGCCTCGGAGGTCGAGCCGCGAGCATAGGGACGCCGCATCATCGGCGCTGAGATTCGCGGCGTCCATCAGCTTGGCGGCTGACGATCCCACGGGCGCCGGCTGACCTTCCGCCAAATCGCGCACTGCACTGACAGCGTCAGAGGAAATCGGCTTGTTGGTGACTATAGAGAAGCGAATCTTGGCCTGCGGGTACTGCATACGCAAGGTGTCGTCGAGCTGAGCGAACTTGCTGACGATCTTGCGGATCTCACCAAGGGTGACATTCTCGTTTGAGCGCAGGGTCGAGTGCTTGAATTGACGCACTTCTAGGGACGTGAACCCTTCGTTTGGAAGCCCATAGAACTCAACAAGGTCTATGACCTCAGCACCGTCTGGCTCTTCTTCCGAAGGAGCGGATCCTAGTCCCTCGATCGATACCTGCTGGAGATCGGACGCGGGGCTCAGGAGCTCTAGCAGGCGAGCTGCAGCCCAGGTGTAGTGGAATCGGTCACCGTCACGTGAGGCTCGTACTCGCTCTGTCCCAGTGGAAGCGCTCTTCGCCGTAGCCACACCTCAACACTCCGCACGGAACCGACAGCGCCAACCCCTGCCGTAGTGACGACGTGTCACGCCCAGACTTGGTGACATCACTTGGTGGAAACCCCCTACCGGTGACCGGGTCACCTACTGATTGCCCTACCCTCGACTATTCCCTCGCGAGACTCCCCTGGCTTTTGTTGACTCGGGGTCTTAGGCCATTGTGAGCGCTGTCCGGTTGATTGTTTCATATTCGATGGGCGTGAGTTTTCCCACCCGTCTTTGCCGTCGCCGCCGGTGGTAGGTCCTTCGATCCAGGTCGTAATTGCCAGCCGGAGGTCCCGCCTGCTGGGCCACCGCTGGCGGGCGGACGTTCTTGTGCAGCAGCAACGCGCCCACGCTCACTCGGTGTCGCCACCAAGCGTGGAGGGCCTCATCTATTGCCTTTCCCGACTTGGATCGGAAGGGCAGCTACTCCCCCAATACTCCCAGAGAGCAACGAGTCATCCATGCCGGTAACCGAGGTTATGTAAAGCCGAGGTCTGCGTTTTGCATCAGATGCATCACTTCGAGCGGTTGTTCCTCTTGGAGGAACTGCAACGCGCAACGTGAGAATTGATTCCTTGATGGCGGAAAGTCAGAGAACTCACCGCACCTAGCCACCAGAACAGAAACGGTCTTGACGATCCTCCCGGATGCCCGGACACTCAATTCCACGCATCAAGGGTTGGAGGCGGCCATGGTTGGTCAGCGGATAGGGTACGTACGGGTCAGCACACTCGACCAGAACGAGAAGCGCCAGCTCGAAGGCCAGATACTGGACCGGGTCTTCACGGACAAGGCCTCGGGCAAAGACATGGCTCGGCCGCAACTGACAGAACTGCTGAGGTTCGCCCGCGATGGCGACACCGTCGTTGTGCACAGCATGGACCGCCTAGCCCGAAACCTCGATGACCTGCGTGCACTCGTCCAAGGACTCACCCGACGAGGGGTACGGGTCGAGTTCATCAAAGAGCAGCTCGTCTTCACCGGAGAGGACTCCCCCATGGCCAATCTCATGCTCTCGGTCATGGGCGCCTTCGCTGAGTTCGAACGCTCTCTCATAAGGGAACGCCAACGGGAAGGTATTGCCCTTGCCCAGCAACGCGGCGCATACAAGGGACGCAAGAAGACCCTGACGCCGGAACGGGCTGCCGAACTGGTCCAACGCGCCGGCAGCGGAATCCCGAAAGTCGTCCTCGCCCGCGACTACGGAATCAGCCGAGAAACGGTTTACCAATACATTCGCATCGCCAACGGAGCGAACTCAAAGTCCGTTCCTCCTACCCAACTCCTTTAGCTGAGCTACCCCCAAACAAAATGCCGATTATCGGCCTTCGAGTGGGACGAGTAGAAGTGGCGCCCTTGGACGAAATGGGGCGCTTTCGTAGCCCAGATCAGAGGTTGCGTTGGCATCATGCTCAGGATGATGCTGTCTGGGCCCTGGTTACGTCGGCCAGCGGGCCGGTCAGGTAAATCGCCTAGATTCGGCTAGCGGACCTCATGGTCGACTTGCCGGGGCAATATGACCTGCCGTGTTTGCTCGAGATCTCGTGGCGTTCGCCCGGTGATCACGCGACCGGTTACCATTTCCGCAGGGGCGTCAGCCGATCTGCCACTTCTTCTGAGGGCGATTCAACGGTGTATCCGAGGTGGCGCAGCACGGATGCGGCTTCCTCTGGGGCATCCCTGACGGCTGACCTAAGCTGTATGCGGCGCCATTTTTCACGTCCCGCTTCGATCACAGTCCGCCAGTTGTCCTTGGAATCAATTCCGCACTCTTCGATGAGAAATTGGATTACATCCTCCAAACAAGGACCGAATCTTTCGCCGCCCAGCGGAAAATGAAGCGAACTGAAATCATGCGGACGGCTGACAGCCGCTCCGGGAAGGCCATATGCATGGCCCAGCAGATGGCTCATCGCACCGCGCTCAGCGTGTATCTGCCAATGGGAGATGGGCGCTCCCCTCATCGTCGCGTCGTACTCAAGCCGAATTAGTGGTGTTCTATCGATTTTCGACCAAACCGTTACTTTCGATCCCGTGGTTTTCAGATACCTCCCGGCCCTATCCAGCTCCTGATCCATCGAGCACCCGAGATAGGCAACCGTCTTTCCAGCGACCGTAAGCGGCATCTTTGCCTCTTCAAGCCTGACAACGAACTTGTTTCCCGAGGGTGCCTTGTATGACGCAACTAGACGGTCCCCAGGGAGGGAACCGTCTAGCGTTTCTTGAATTTCTGATGCGAACAGTGCTGAACGCTGCTCAAGCGTTAGGTCACTCAACTGACCAAGGCGCGCGTTCGTCTAGCAAGAAGTAGATCTCCTCTAACCGGTCCTTAGCTTCCCATTCGGCCCCGCTCAGGGTGTTGGTCCGAACAGTGTTCGTAAACTCGTCAATGGAGACCCCCAGGTCCCGCAGAACGTGCCGGCGTTGCGCTTTCAGATCGTGTCGTGTCAGAGCAATTGTGGGTGCCATGCGTTCTCCTCCTTATGTCTTCTGATAGTAGACCGGAAGGGTGCGACATTTAAGTCAGACGCACTACTAGCAGTCCGAGATACCCGCGGCTCGGACTCCCTGTCGTCCGGGCTGGCCGTGCTTGAATATCAGGTATTGGTTTCCGGTTGGCCAGATGGCCTCGCAAGCACGGCGGAGGATGACGAGTGGCTGAAATTTCCCAGGCTGGGAACGACGAGGGCAGGCCGTGCCTGCTGTGTGGAAGTCTTGAAGAGCCCACCGTCGAGCACATCATTCCTCAGGCCCTCTGGAGTCGCTTTGGACTCGATCCGGATCACGATGACCTCGCGCGTTTCCGGACCGATCTTTGCTTGACACACAACCAGGCCACCAGCGTTCTCCATCAACGATCGGAGATGATGGATCTCATCGAGACAGGTTCTCCCGTCACCAAAAAGACCCTGCAGCATCTCGGTGACTGGATCGTTTGGATAACGTTGCTGCTTAGCCTTGCACGCGGCAGGGGGGTTCTAGGTGTAGAGGCAAGTCGACGACTGCTCCTTCGCCGCTTCGACACGCACCACGCCGGCACACCGAAAGGTGTCCGGGTTTACGCTGCGCTTGTCGACGACTCGGTCGAGCCTATGGATTCAGAAGGCACCCCCTACGTTCTTGCTCTGAAGGGGGATTCCAGGGTCCTGCTCAATGAGAATGGCGTACCCATCGGGTTTAGTCTCCGTGAGGGTCCAATCAACGCTTCAGAATCAATCAGGCTGGGCCGGGTAGTGATGCTCGTTGGCTCAAGCTACAGCTCTGGAGATGATCATGACCGGCGCCTTGACCAAGCCGTTGCTCGAGTCGGACTGAAGCGAATCTTTCCGCCAGAGAAAACCCTGCCGAAAATGGAACCCACTCCGATAAGGATGGCCGCCATCAGCGAGCTGTTCACGGTGATACTACACGGGGCGGACGACTCATTGATGCCTGAGGCGCTGCGGGCATTTGCCTCTCGGGGCGAAGAACCAAGAGACGTGGCCGATTGATGCCATAGTTCTCGGCGTTCGACCTGAGCTGACAATAGAAGAGGGATTTGCTTGCGACTCTGAGCACTCAGATGATCATCAGCTGGCGGCCGGCAACTGCTGCGGTGATGGAGGACTAGGCGCGTTTCCATAAAGTGCACCGTCCGCAAGAAGGGGCTCCTCTCCGGGCCGCACTTCCGCAGCTTTACGAAACTTCATTATCGGCGTTCTAGAATGACGGGCCGAGCTGCAGGAATAAGAGGGTTCGCTGGGCCTCGCTCTGTGCCGCAAAGCTATGCAGCAATAGAAAATCCGCTCTGCTTGGCGATGGAAGGACCCGGACCGTTGGCGGTCCGGGTCCTTGTCTGTGGGTAGCGGGCTATTGTCGCACGAAGCCGCCGTCTTGGATCAGGTAAAGCGTATAGGGGCTTTAGAGTTCGACATAAACCGCCGAGTGGGCAGCAAGCCATCCGGGCGCGGAAGGAGTCAGCGGGATTAGGCGTCGCGCGTGGATTCCGCTGATATCTATCGGCGATGCGCGATGGTTCACGATCACTGCCCGGCTTCCGAAAATTGCGGTCTCAACCCCTCGAGTGGGATGCATGAGGGCGGATGGGGAGATACCGATCTCGTCATCGATGGGTGTGCGCTTAAGCAGCGCTAAGGGATGCATCTCGCTCCGCCCGTAGGCGGGAGGGACGATCGGCATTGTGCGGCGGGAGTACGCGTAGCCGTACTCGAACCCGAATGACAACACCCGGCCACGACCGATGGATGTGCGCAAGATGCCCGGTCGATCCGAGCCTATGTACGAGCCGATATTCTCACCTGCGGATGTAAAGGCCGAGGTCGACCACCCGTGCGGGATGAGATCTTCTTGCCAGCGTATGCAGTCGAAGTCCACGGCCTCCTCAGTGATTCCGAACACGCGATTGGCGAGTGCGCATCCAGCTCCGTGCATCATTGTTCCGCCCGCTTCCACAAAGGCGCGAATCGCCGCTTCTGCGGCGCCGGTGTCTGTGAGGCCGTACAGCGAGTCGGTCGGGACGACCAGATGTTGGTAGTTCTGCAGGGCGCCGGCGGCTACTTGGTCGGGATGGACGATATCGACGTGCCAGCCCAGGTCGGTCATTTGCTGGTACCAACCGAGGATGTCCATTCGGTGACGTCCACCGTCGTCGAGCTCTAGAGGTTCGTAAAAGCTCATCGCCGCCGGAAAGAGAACTGCCACCTCTTGTGGCCGGGGCTCTTCCAGAAGGGGTATCACTTCAGCCGCCCAGCGTGTGCCATTGCATAGGGAGTCCTTGAAAACGTCGTCCATGCGGAACAAGACGCCGCCATCGTCGAGGCCACTGTAGCCGTATACGTGCAACCGCTTCGCACCGGCAGCGACCTGTGTAGCGATCGCTTCTGCCGGCGGCACGGTTCGGTAGACGTCCTCGTTGATGTGGCGGCCCATGTAAAGCCCGCCAGTGAACGGACGCCCCTCATTGGCTGTACGGGCAATTGCGCCCTCGACACTGAGAACGCTGGCGTCGGGACGGTTTTCGGCATTCAGCGGCGCTGCAATGAACAGTACGCTGTCAACGTGCCGAGCCAGCCGGTAGACGTCCAGAGCACGTTGTCCAGTTTGCCAGTCTGGTTGCGAAGGAGGGTTGAAGAAGTATCCCCACTGGTGCAGCACGGGTTCGACGAATAGCTGCGGATCCATGCCCCGCCAGTGCTCGCGCATCGTCGCGAAGTAGTTGACCATCACGTCACCTAGATATGTCTGGTTATCGACCCAGCGATAGTAGTCCGGGGTTTGCGCGAGGAAATCGTTGGCCGTCGGCAGGGCGCACCCAACCCAGTTCAGTTCGTCTGGTCGGAGCCAGTAGTCCGCGGGAAGCAAGCCGTCGAAACTCCCGGCGATCACGTCATAGCGGCGAGACAGCTCGGCCAGGTCACCGTTGTAACGCTGGCTGAGCCAATCCAGGTAGTGCTTTCTGCCTTCTTCGTCGAAGCTTGGCTTGGCGATCGGGTCGAACATCGTCTGCATCGCGATCCGGCCGTCGCTCCTGCGACGCATGCCCGCTCCATAGAGGCGCAGGAGTCCGGCAACGTGGTCCACCATCGTTGCTTGAGCGACGGGTGACCAGTACTTGTATGTACCCATCGGTTGACCGTTGGGTAGAACTGCTTGTTCTCCCCGTACGGGGGGCACGTCGCGGATATTGGGGTAGAGGTTGTCGCCGCAAAGGTAGAGTGCGAGGCACGTGTAGTCCAGGCCGTGCTTTGCGGCCTCGCTCATCATGAGTTCCTGCGTGGCTACGTACTGGCTGGGTGGGTCGCCTTTGTACCGCGCGAAGAAGTCCTCCCACGGCTTAGAGTCGAGGTTCACGGAGTTGAACCCGAGACCCGCGACGTCTGCGATACCCTTACGAACTGCGTCCGCGTCGGAGTAGAAGGGCTCGAAGAAGTTTCCAAACCACATGCTGATGAACGGGCTCGGGGTGGGGGCTGTTGGCATCTCAGTCTTTCGGTCTCTAGTTTGGATGCGATTCCGGTACCGGGGCGCGGTATCAGCCCTCGGGAACGTACAAGCGTGACGTCGAGCTCGTCACGCAGCCGTGGAAGAACTGCGCTGTTGCGGGCCTTCCGGTACAGAAAGCTCTATGGGTCTGTGAATAACACGGGTTGCGGCCTGCCTCCGCATGAGGCGGTCTGGCGTGGCTTGATGGGTGCCCACCCATGCAAACGGGGGGCACCCATCTGGTTCCACTGGCGCGTGCCCCTTCGAGTCGGGGCTGTCCCTGGTGAATGTGACCGGATGATCGACTAATTAGGACTCACATATGGTGTACCCACAGGGGACTTCCGGATCGGCCTGTACCGCGAACTCGCCGGGGGCCAACCGTCTGATTCTGATACCTTGACGCGTTGCCAGGGCCTCAGGGATGGTGGCGTCGACGGCAGCGGTCAGCGCAGCTTCGAGTTCTGCTACGTCTGTTGCTGATATTCGTCTGGCCTGCATTGGTTGGGCCGCTTCGGTGCAGGTCATGGGCGGGACGCCGGATCGAACAATACGACGGTTTCCCCGGGACCAATCCGTCGCATCTTCGGGAGTGCTGTCTTTTGTCCGGTGATGCAGTCGATTCCGGTTCCTGTTGCTGGGCACTTATAGTCGAAGCTCTGGTCGCTGGTGGTGTTCATAGCAACGTGGTAACCGGCGTAGGAGAGCCGATAGAAGGGGGCACGCCCCGATTCGATGGCCTCCACACCGAGGGCGGTGGCGCCGAGTTTCGGGTCCATGCCTTCCGGCGTCCGGGCGATCGGAAGCTCCTCGCCGGCGTACGCCTGGTGGAGGGCAGGACCGGGAGGGGCGAACCCACCGGGCCGGATACCGTTACCGTCGCTGTCGTTGATGGTGTAGTCCCAGCAGACCCAATCCTGGATGGTGAACGTCCCCACCGGATTTGCGGACCCAAACTCAACGTCGCAACGGACGGTTGCACTTTTCTCGGTATCAGGCCGCAACAGGTGGACCCGTGACCACCGGTTCACCGCCTGCCGCGCCCGCCAATAGAGTGATGCGTACAGAACCTCGTCGCCGCGCTTCACTGCAATCACACCCGTGGTTGGGTCGGCGAAAGCAAAATCGGGACGTCCCCATCCCGCGGGGAGCCGCTCACTGCTCGGGGCTGCAGCCTGGAAAGCGGGAAGGTCGTGCATGACGAACCGGGCGGCCGTGAGCCCGATCCTCGCCGATGTATCGGTGTGCAGGAGGGCGAGTGCAGGCCCAAGTTGTCCATCTTTGACCATTTGCTGGGCCCAGCCGACTAGTTTGGCGCTTGGGAACGCGGCCGTTGCCTGTAGCGGGGTGACATCCTTGTCTGTAGGAGTCACATAAACCACTTCACCGGGGTAGTGTTCGTTGCGCCAGCCGATGATGGATTCGAGCCGCATGACCCGGTGGCCTTCCTCATCGAAACCTTCGTGCCTGAACCATCCACGGGCAAGGAAGAGCTGCTCCACCCGGGCCCGCAGCTTTTCATCGTCCCGCTTGATGGCGCCCGTGGTGACGGCTTCATACATGGCCACGAGCAGATCGGCAGTGATCTCGCCGTAGCCCCCAACATAGCCAAGCTCGCGACTCAGGCCCTGCTCGCTGTAGATGTAATACTGCCTTCCCAACTTCCACTTCTTGCTGCCGTCGGCGTTTTCTCCACTGGACAAGGGAAGCAGCCCAACGGCCTCATAGATCCACTCGCGGGCGCGTTGCTCCGGCCACGCGTCCGCCGGTGAGAGCAGTTCCAGGCCCTTGTTGCAGAGATAGACTCCCAAGCTCGTGAACTGGACCTGGTTGGTGTAATGCCGCTGGTTTTGCCGCCAGTACTCCCGGCTTTCGACGAGCATCTCGCGGTACGCAGCCTTCCTCAGCGGGAGTGTGCCCGACGTTGGGGGCGTACCGTTGACCAACTCAAGGGCGACGTCATCGAACCACGCTGTTCCGGTTCCCTCGACCCTAAGGTCGATGCGGATGCGGGCTGCCCCTGCCGGGGTGGGTAGCTCCGCCGTGATCTGTTCCCAGTCGTGAGTGCCGGTGGTTGCGAAGAACTTACGGTCGGACTGCACCACGGCGCCGGCAGAGTTGTAGAAGAGGACATTCATGTAGGCGCCGGGGGCGGTGGCGTCTGCTGTCTTGCACCAGGCAGAGATACGGTAGGTTCCGCTTCCTACAAGGGGCCGGCTGTTACCGGCAAGGGTGACGCCCACGACGCTGCCGGTTGAGCCGTTCGGGTTCGCTGTGGCCTTGAGCGAGCTCTTGCCGGACCTTCCAACGGAAGGGTCCGCAACGACGGAGCCACTCCCCCGCCATGTGGTGACAGTCCAGCCTGCTGTTCCGGCCTCGAATCCGGGGTTCGGGACCAAGGTGCTTCCCGGCGTGACCTGTTTGTCCAACAACGGTTGGATGTCTCCCCAGAGTGTGTCCAGTGCAAGCGCGACGCGTCCGAACCCAAGCCACTGCTGGCCGGACGCAGTGAGGACAGCATTATTCGCTTTCCACGCCAAGTAGGTGGCGTCAATTGCTTCACAGATCTTGGTGAGCGTCAGCGGCGAGTTGAAGGCGGGGCTCTCTTTCCACTGGTACCCATGGACGAGTGTCATCCACGCCCAGGGATCGAGGGACGCCGGTGGCTTGGCGTAAAACAGGGCGTTCTGGTCTGCCAGCACCCGCTCGCGGACACGTTGGATGGCATCTTCCGAATCGTCCGGGCGGACACCGCGTTGCGACGGTGTCCCGAAAGGGTCATCGGGCGCCGGAACGAAGAAGGGATCGGTATGCGTATAAGCGGCGTAGATGGGACGGGACGGACTGGTCATGGGCTTGTAGAAGCTTGTTCCGTCGCCGTAGGCCCAAATCCTGCCCAGGGAGCGGATCTCCACCTCCAGTTCCGTCCGACCGCTGGTGAGCTTTTCGGGCAGCGGGATGGTGTGGAGATAGAACATCCCGGCTGTCCGAGGTGCCAGGCTCATCTGATCCAAACCATCCACAGGTCCCTGATCCAGCCATCCGGCAGACTTCCCGTCAATGAAGAGCTGGAGGCGCCACTCCTGCTCCTGTGCAGCAAAGTCCTCGCCCCAAAGCTTGAGCGAAAGGTACGTGGTTTTCTCCGGATCCACCATCATGCGGAAACGCAGCGTGCCACCCCAGGAACCCGCCGGTTCGGTCGGGTTGAGGACCCGTGCCGGCTGAGACAAAGCACCGGTCAAAGAGGACGACAGGGAGCTGCCCACACCGTGGGCAGTTTCCGAAGCGGGGTTGCCCAATCCGAGACGGTCCAAGGGAAGAGACCCACCGGGTGCAGCCTTGGCTGCTCCCGCATCGGTCAAAGTCCAGATGGTCGCTGTGGCCAAGGCCGCTGAGGCGGCCTGTACGAAAGTGCGACGGGATAATTCGGTCATGCGGGCTCCTTTGGCCGACAAATCAAGGGATAGGGCGACGATGCGGGCTGAACTGCCCTCAGATGCTGACCACTCTATGATATCGATTTCAGAGATTCAAGTCACAGTCAATTTTTCTTTTACATTGTGAGTTGGAGGATTACCACCTTCAAGAAAACGCGGGGCGCCCGCTCCTGAGGCACACTTGTGTGTCTTGATTGAAGACTGTCCCTCTTTGGCCATCGGGCAGTGCACGGTCGACAGGTAAACAACGACTTGATGCAGCTCATTCGCGGCGATGTTGGGTCGCCGGACTTCGTCACTCGCCCCGGCACGCAGGGTCGGGAGCGCATCAGTTGCATGTGACATCAGGACGAAGGTCCTGCCGGATGCTGGGTCCACCGCTACAACTGCAAATGCTGCGGTCCTGCCCCGCCACTTGGTGCTCCAATTCGACAGAACAGCCCTGGACGCTGGAGGTTGAATCGAGAACTGACAATGTCAAGCTGTTGAATATGAAAAGTCCCTCTTAGCTGGAGGCCTGCCCGGCAGGAACAGCTTCGACCGCTGGCAGTCGACCGTCAGGCAGCTGCGGTTGTGACGTCACCAACGAGACATCGCTGAATTCTGCGGTCCAAGCGTGTTCAGCTACGTCTACCGTGGCAACGCCGGCGAAAGCGCCCGTGAACCGCAACAGTCCGGCGTGATCGTCACTCAGCTCGCTGATATCCACTGGGAGGTCGAAGGGTGTCCATGACGATCCGTCCAGTGAGGCATATGCGCGCACGCTCGCTCCTTCGAAGGCGATCTGCAGATGGACCGGTCCGGCGGGGCCAGGGTCGAAGTCCAGGACGGCACGTGAGGCGGAGGTTGCGTTTCTGCGCTCCATGGCCAGCAGTCTTCGTCCTTCGTCGGAGGCCGTGAGGTGCCAAAAGACGTGGCTGGTTGTGTCGTAATAGGCAACGACACCGGCCTGATGTGCCGGCGCCGTCGGGGCGGCATCCACCGTGGCCCTCAACCGTGCAAAGACGGAAGTGAGCGGGTGCGCGACCAGTGATTGGGTATGTGTCGAACGCAGGCTTTCCCGGCCGGTAATGCGGAGGCTGTGTCCAGGGTTCATTGACCACTTCAGCCAGGACTCGTCAGCTGGGACACGCAGAGTCTGCCAGCCCGTAGTGAGGGTCTGCGGAGAAAGGACTTCTTCGGTCGCTGCGGGGAGTGCGGTTGTACGCCCCGGAAGAGCAGCGGGAGCATGGACTGCCAGCGCCGGAAGGAAGCCGCCGTGGGCAAGCCGCAACCATCCGTCTTCTGTCCAAGTGACCGGCTGCAGGCACGTTTCGCGGCCGAGCGGGCAGACCGCGCCTTCCGCTGCTTCCAACGGCCGGGACGCGAGATGAACGAGGTACCACTCACCGTCGGGGGTCGAGACAAGCTCGCCGTGGCCGGCCTTATGCAGGCCGCCGGAGGGCCCGGACTCACCCTTTCTCGCTACGTCGAGCGGGTCCAGGTCCCTGGTGGTCAGGACGGGAACCGGGTCTTCCTCGTACGGCCCCCACAGGTCGCGGGAGCGGGCGATTCGTATGCCATGGTTCCAGCCGGTGCCGCCCTCCGCTAGAAGCAGGTAATACCACCCGTTGCGGTAATACATGTTCGGGCCTTCGATGAGCCCGGTTGACGAGTGCACCACGCGGGCGGAACCGAGACGCTCGAAGGTGGAGGGGTGCAGCTCCTGGACCTGGATGCCACCGAATCCGGGGTTGCCGATACGGTGGT
Source organism: Arthrobacter sp. Soil761 (assembly GCF_001428325.1). Taxonomy (NCBI): domain Bacteria; kingdom Bacillati; phylum Actinomycetota; class Actinomycetes; order Micrococcales; family Micrococcaceae; genus Arthrobacter; species Arthrobacter sp. Soil761. Next base: position 456,201 of record NZ_LMSF01000023.1, read on the forward strand.
CCCACCGCAGCCCAAGGAGATAGAGCCGCCCGTCCGGGGCGTGAAAAAGGGATGCATCAAAACCACGTGAGCCCACATACACGGGCGTGCTCCAGGGCCCATCGATGGCTGGGGCGCTGGTGATGTAGTTATCGACGTCCTTGGTCTGGCCCAGTGTCCGCACAATTGTGAAAAGCAGCCGGTACTGCCCCTCGTGAAAGTAGAGGGAGGGTGCCCAGATACCCCCGGAGTCCGGCACACCGCGCAGGTCCAGGTGTGTCGGGTCGGTGAGTGCGTACCCGGCCGGTTGCCACGTGACCAAGTCCTCTGAAGTGTGGAAGCGGACCCCGGGGAACCATTCGAAGGTACTGGTGGCGATGACATAACGGTCGCCGGCGCGGACGATCGTGGGGTCAGGATTGAATCCCGGCAGTACTGGGTTGCGGATCACCCGTGGGTCTCCTTTGGTAAGCGGTGTGGCAGGGGGATGGACGTTTCGCGGAGGCAGGGCTCTCCGGGCATGCTCTCCCTTCATCAACCGTGTCGTTGTGAGGTCGGGCATGGCTGCGGCCGGGACGTCTTCGTGGAGTGTCCCGGCAGCAATCCGGCCGGCGTTCGCGGCGGGGAACCGCGTTCCCCGCCGCGCCCTACTTCAGTGCGCCCAGGGAGACGCCGGTGCGCCAGAACCGCTGCAGGGCGATCATGACGATGGCCAGTGGGATGACCGAGAGAAGCGAGCCGGTGATGACCAGGGTGTTGAAGTCATAGACACTGGCGTTGCTGACCTGGCTTTGCCGCAGCCAGTTGTACAGGCCCAAGGTCATGTTCCAGTTCTCCGGGCTCTGCAGCATGGTGATGGGTAGGAAGAACCCATTCCATGCACTGACGAAGGCGAGCAGGAAGATGGTCGCGCCTGCGGTGGTGAGCATTCGCAGAACGATCATGAAGAAGATCCGGATCTCGCCGGCCCCGTCGATGCGTGCCGCCTCCAGGAGCTCGGCCGGGACTGCGCCTTCGATATAGACCTTGGCGAGATAGACGCTGAAGGGGTTGATGAAGGTTGGAATCAGCACGGCCCACGGTGAATCGATCAGGCCCATGTTGGAAAAGAGGAGGTACAGGGGCAGGGTGAGCATGCTGTAGGGCACCAGGAAGGACGCGATGACCAGCCCCATGGACAGCGACCGTCCCGGGAAGGAAAACCGGGCCAGCCCGTATCCTGCGGCCAATGCTACGAGCGTGCCGACGGCGGCCCCGACGCCTGCATAGATGATGGAGTTGGCGGTCCAGCGCAGGAAGATCCCGTTTTCGTACGAGAAGATATCGGTCAGGTTTTTGCCCAGGTTCCAGTCGGCGAACCACAGGCCGTTACTCAGGAGCAGGTCGCGAGTGTTTTTTGTCGAGTTGACGATGAGCCACCAGATCGGTGCAACCGAGTAGATGGTGAAGAGGGCCAGTCCAATGAGTACCAGCAGGCGTGTGCGCCGGGACTGCCGGGCGTCGCCCGCGTCATCTTCCAGATTCCGGATGCGGGTGGTTCGCTTCGGGGCTTTTGGTGTGGCCGGACGTTCCCGCCGGTCCTGGGCTGTGTTCGAGAGCAGCGCGTTCACGCTGACCTCCTGTTCGTTAGGCGGTAGAAGAGGGCGGAACTGAGACCGACGACAAGCGCGAGGATGACCGACAGCGCCGCCGCATATTGGTAGTTGCCTTCAGTGAATGCCAGGTTGTAGATCATCATGATCGGGGTGAAGCTGGCTGTGACTGTTTCCGGTGAGCTGACGCGGAAGACCAAGGGCTCGGCGAAAATTTGCAGCATGTGGATGATTGACAGCATGCCTGTCAGGACCAGGGATGAGCGGACGTAGGGGATCTTGATGGACCAGGCGATCCGCAATTCTCCGGCACCGTCCAGGCGGGCGGCCTCGAAGAGGTCCCGGGGCACGGACCGCAAAGCACCGTACAGGATCAGCATGTTGTATCCGATGCCGGCCCAAGTGAGCAGATTTCCGATGGAGACCCAGAGCAGTTCAGGTGAGAAGAAGTTGACGTCTGTCCCGAACGCTTGACCGATTTTGGTGAGGGGGCCGAGGCGCGGCGAGTACAGGTACAGCCATACCAAGGTGGCGACAATGGCCGGGATCATGTACGGGACGAGAAGACCGACGCGGAAGAAGCGTGCTGCTTTGCCGGTCATCATGTCCAGGAACAGTGCCATGAGAAGGCTCAGGAACAGCATGATGGGGATCTGGACCAGGGCGAAGACACCGACTCTGGCCATGGAGGACCAGAATTGTTCGTCGGTGAATCCTCTGATGAAGTTGTCGGCTCCTACGAAGGCGAGGAAGGAGCCTCCCAGTCCGTTTCCGGATCGCCGGACGGCGAAGAATGCCTGCACGAGGGCGTAGATGAAGGGGGCGACGAACACAAGCAGGAACCCGGCGAAGAACGGGACGGTGAAACCGAATCCCTTCAGTCCGCTGAGGCGCTGCCATCCCATGGCGCGGGGCCGCGGGGCTGCGTTGCCAGTCGTCGAGGGTGGAATCTTTTCTTTGCTGGCTGCGAGGGCCATGATGTTCTCCAGTTTCAAGCGGGTTCTGTCTGCCTGTGACAGGTGGTGTGGTCCGTAGGGAGTCCGTCGCGGACCACACCTTCAAGTCCCGGCGAATCAGTGGTTCAGTACGGTGTATCCCTGCTTCTTCATGTCATCCACAACCCAGGCCTGCAGCTGCGGGGCGATTTCCGTTGCCTTGATCTGCCCTGCTACTGCTTTGCCCCAGAGGTCCTGGAGTTTGGTGAAGGCACCGGCGTAGTCAGGTCCCAGGTCCAGTCCGTGGCTCGGGTTTGAACGGCCTTCTTCACGACAGGGTCCCACTGGTTGATGTTGTCGCCCAGGAGGGCCTTGGGGGCAGAGGTGGCGATGTAGGGCGAGGGATCCGCGACGGCAGGGAACCAGCCAAGCCCGGTCTGAGGGCTGGCCAGGGCGGCAACAGAATCAGCATTGGTAGAGAGCCAGTGCGCTGCAAAGACTGCGGCATCTTTGTTCTTTGTCTTCGAGTCCACGGCGTAGACGCGGGTGAAGGCCGCATTCACAGTGTCCTGTCCCTTCCAGGCAAGGTTGGGTGCCGGAACCCACTTACCCAGACCAGTGGTAAGGTTCGCCTGCATACCCTTGGTCTGCCAGGTTGAGAGCTGGCGGGCGGCGATCTTGTTGGTGTTGTATTCCTGCATCATCGCCGAGTACTCGGCGTAGGAGATCTTGCTGAAGAGGCCGTTTGAGAAGGCTTCATCGAAGTATTCGGCCGCGCGGCGGGTTTCCGGGGTGTCGATATTGACGTTCCAGCCGTCGTCCTTCAGCTCCCACCACTTCGCCCCGGCTTCCCACGCCATGTAGGTGTAGGTTGTGGGATCTTCACCTGCGACGTTGAAGACGGAAATGCCCTTGGTTTTGAGTTTTTTGCCTGCCTCAAGGAAGTCCTCGTATGTGGTGGGCAGGGCGATCCCGTTCTGATCAAACACCTCCTTGTTGAAAAGCGTGAAGGTGGGGATGTCCGACGCCGGGATGCCGTACTTGCTGCCACCCAGGCTCACAGCGTCAAGAGTTGCCTTCGCGTAGTCCTTTTCGATGCTGGGGAAGTAGGGGGCGAGGTCTGTCGCGATGTCTTCGGCGATGTAGCCTGCCAGGTCCGCGGTTTGAGTGGCAAAGATGTCCGGGGGATTTCCGGCGGAGTGGGCATTGCGGACTGACTTCGCCAGATCTGTGTTGGGTGAGAATTCGATTTTGATTCCCTGGTCCGCGTGCTGGGCGTTGAAAAGGTCCGCTGCACCCTTCATTGCCGCGTTGTCGTTCCAGAGGGTCAAGGTGACGTTCCCGCCAGTCCACTTATCAGGCACTGCAATGGCAGAAGCTGTGGGTGCCTGCGTGCCGGCCGTCCCTGAGCAGCCGGCCAAGGTGCCGGCGAGGACGACCGCAGCAGCAAAAGCTGCGCGGCGTGTGATGGTGGTCTTCATTGTCACTCCTATGTGTTGGGTTGGGCTCTTCCACGAACCCTGCTGTATGCGGTGAGATTGGCTTCTTGGGCTGTTCATGGGTGTCTATTGGCGTTACCGGCAGTGCTCGTTATGGTGTGCATTGGGTGCGCCGAACCAGGCAAGTTGTCGTTGGCTGGTCAGTTCTTACGGATGTAAAAAGGTGGTCGGCATCTGTTGAGTGCACTGGACCCCGCGTCTTGTTGGCACTTCATGCCGAGCGCACCAGATCCTGAAGGTGGACGGGGTGGCGGGCAGGTTTGCCGGCGGCAAGGCGCTCGATTTCATGCACGGCGAATGCGGTCATGCGATGCAGTTCGGTGCCCATCGACCCAGCTATGTGCGGGGTGAGTTGTACGTTGGGAAGTTCAAACAACGGGTCTCCGGGTTCCAGCGGCTCAGGACTGGTCACATCCAGCACGGCGGTGAGGCGCTGCGCCATCAGTTCCCGTCTCAGAGCGTCGTGGTCAACGAGGTCACCGCGTGCCGTGTTGATCAGGGTTGTCCCGGTGCGCATTGCAGCCAGTTCTTTTTGTCCCACCATCCGCACGGTTTCAGGCAGGACCGGGGCGTGCAGAGAGACGACATCGCTAAGCTTCATCAGTTCTTCAAGCCCGACTTTCCGCACACCCAGTTTCTGCGCTTCCGACTCGCCGATGGTCGGATCGTAGAGCAGCACGCTGAGGTCGAACGGCTTGAGCCGGTCGATGACCAGCCGTCCGATCGTAGATGCGCCCACAATCCCGATGACTTTGTCGTAATTGCCCGTTCCCGGGAACTCGATTTCCCGGTCGATCCGTTCTTGGCGTTCACGGTACAGCTGCGTTGCAGCGAGAACGGATTTACCGGCCAAGAGGATTTGGGCCAGCGTAAATTCGGCGACGGGGACAGCGTTGGCGATCGCAGCAGTGGTCACCCTGATGGGCCGGCTCCAGCAGGCCGGGTCCACATGGTCCTTCACACTGCCTCCTGCGTGGGCGACGAGCCGAAGGCGGGGCATCCGGTCGAGGACCGTTTGATCAATCCTGGGGGAAAACCAGCCTGTCAGCAGAACATCCACGTCCTGAAGCACTGTGTCCGGGACAGCGTTGAAATCGTTGATGACAAGGCTGAAATCACAGTCTGAAACTGCCGTGAGCCGGTGCCTGAGCTTCTCGGAGAACAGGGCATCTCGCAGGTTTCCGTCCTGCATTGCGAGTGCGACCCGTGGACGGGCTGCGGTCCTGTCGGCCTGAGCTGCGGGGATTACCAACGTCATCGCTTGACTACCTTCGAAGTTTCCCGGTCAGACCACAACCGGGCGGAGGCGAGAGCCTCCGGCAGCGGTGGGGCTGCCGGATACCAGGCGGCTTCAAGCTCCAGGGTCACGGTTCCGCTGTATCCACGCCTGACCAGAAGATCTCTAAATGCTTCACAGGGCAGTGTTCCATCGCCGATGAGAACGGGGGTCCTGTCCTCAGGAAGGGCCGCATCCTTGATCTGCACGGAACCGAGTCCTTGACTGAGCCAAGGCCCGAGAGCGGCCCACGTTTCCATCAGGGACTCTCCTACCCGCCATGGGTGCATCAGGTCCCACACAACTCCCACCGGCCCATCCACGAGGGCGGCAATGGCGGCGATGTCACGGCCGGTCGGGTGCGAATCGTGAGTTTCAATAACCGGCAGGACACCGAGACGCGCAGCTGTTCCCGCTACGCGAGAGAGCCGGCGTGCAGCACGTTCGTTCACCGTAGCCCGCGCTTCAAGCAACCCCGGCGCGGCCATGTAGCCGCGGTCTTCGGCGGGCGCACCCGGAAAAACGCGAACAAAGGGGGCGCCGAGATCGCTGGCAAGTTCCAGAGCGGCGACCAGTTCACTTTCGATCTGAGCGTCCTGCCCGGCCTGGGCGATGTGGACGTAGCTGGCGAGCCCGGTGAGTTCCACGCCGGCAGCGTCGATCTTGTCCCTCAGTTGCCGGCGACGGGCGGGCTCCATGTCCGTTCCGGCGATCTGCCCATCCCCGACGCGGAGCTCCAGCCCATTGACGCCGGACTCGGTCAGCCAGCGCAGCAGCTGGTCTGCATCGACGTCCGGCGCCCCAAGAGACGAGGCTGATAGTTTCATGTGGCGCTGCTTTCTGGTCTGGTTCCCGGAAGCACAAGACCCCGGGTTCTCAACAATTCGCCCCCAGCCGTGGGTGTGGGCGGCAAAAGTTGCCGACCCGGAACGGGGATAGAAAACTGCGGTCCAAGGCTCAATTTGGAGTGCTGCGGCTGCTTGTACCGGAACGAAGCGCGCACACCTGTGTGCCATGAAAAGTTCTCCTTGTGGTGCCGTCCTCCGTGGACGACCTCATGAATAAACAGTATGATATCGATATCAGAGGCGCAAGTCACAGTTTGAAATTTCTTTATGATGGAATCTGCAAATCCTCCCGGATGCGCAGTATGAGCGATGGGACGTGGATGAAACAGGCCAGCACAGACGCTGGCGCCGCAGCGGTCGGACTTGGACAGACATCCGGGTTTCGGGTCGGCGGTGTTGGTGCCTTCGAAAGGAAGAGGCCCTGATGGCGGACAGCCGTGCGTTGGACCCGTTGCGCCGGGACGCGGATGGGTCTGGTTCGAGGATCCGGATCACCAAAGACCAGAGGAAACCTGTCATTGCTGACGTTGCCAGGCTGGCTGGCGTGTCGGTCCCAACTGTTTCCCGCGTCCTGACTGGGAACATTCCGGTAAGCGAAGAGCGACGGCAGCGGGTGCTCGCAGCCATCGAGGAACTGCAGTTTCGGCCGAGTTCGCTTGCCCGGGCGCTGAAATCTGGTGCACGGAAGATGATTGCCATCCTTGCCGGGAGCACCGAACACTACGGCTACACCCGCACGATCGCCGGTGTAGAACGCGCTGCGCAGGAGGCGGGATACTCGGTCGTCATATCGGCGGTGAAATCTGCAGATCCGGAGGACGCGAAGGCGGCCCTCGCCCCGGTGCTTGAGCAAGAGGTTGCAGGCGCTTTGGTCATTGACTTCGATCCGGCCGGGGCTCAGGTCCTGAGACATCTCCCAGAGGACTTGCCAGCGGTGGCAGCTTCTGGTTTTTCTCAAGGGCAGCCGGGTTTCCCCTATGCCTTCATCGACGAATATGCCGCCGGACTTGAGGTCACCCGACACCTGCTGGGCCTTGGTCACGCCACGGTGCACCACCTAGGATTGTTCCCGCTGTCGCAGTTCTCAGGGCGATACCAAGGGTGGCTGGATGCACTGAAAGAAGCCGGCGTTGAACCCCCACCGGTCCTGCCGGCGAGTCGTTCGCCCAAGACAGGCTATGAACAGGGCCTGAAGATCGCCGACGACAAATCGATCACGGCCGTCTTCTGCTCCAACGACGGACTGGCACACGCGGCGCTGCGGGCCCTGCACGAGCGCGGAGTGCGGGTGCCGGAAGATGTTTCGCTCATGGGTTGGGACAATCAGCCCTTTACAGAATTCACTATTCCAGCCCTCTCCACGGTGGAACCCGGATTTGGCGATGTTGGTGCGCGGGCTTTCGAGCTTCTGCTCAAGAAGATGTCCGGAGATCAAGACGTTTCGGACAGTATCGCCGCGCCTGTGCTCGTCATCCGCGAATCCACTGCCCCGCCGCCCGCCGCCCGCCGGATCTGATTCACAACCCACCTCGCGTCCCATATTGGGGACGCGCCACTTCTGCGTGCCTTCACCCCCGGTATGAAGGTCCCGCATGCCTTTGGAGACCCATGTTCAAACTAGACAACCCCGTTCGCCCGTATTCCTGGGGATCGGTTACTGCCATGGCCGACCTCTTCCGCCGGGCGCCTTCAGGTTCCCCCGAAGCCGAGATGTGGATCGGCGCCCATCCTGGCTCCCCCTCAATCGCCGAGGCGCCCGATGGAAGCATCCTCCCACTGGACGAGTTGATCAGCAGCAGCCCGACCGCCCTCCTCGGATCCCAAACCGCGGAGGTCTTCAGCGGTCGGCTGCCCTTTCTGGCCAAAATACTCGCCGCTGGTTCACCGCTGTCCCTTCAGGTTCACCCCAACCTGGAACAGGCACGAGACGGTTTCAAGGCAGAGAACGAGGTTGGCCTTCCCCTCTCGTCAGAGCATCGAAACTACAAGGACGCACATCACAAACCTGAAATGATCGTCGCGCTGTCGCCCTTCGACGCTCTTTGTGGTTTTCGCTCCCCCGCAGTTGCCCGCGAACTCCTCCTGGAGCTTGGTAGCCACTTCTCACACCGCGGGGCTTCGACGCCGGAACCAATCCGGATCACAGCAGAACTACTCGGCGAAGAGGACACTGGCCTGCGCGAAGGCCTTTCCTACCTTCTTGCCGGTGATCACTTAGTCGCCGAAGCGGTTGCCGCGTCCGTTGAACTGCTCGCGGGACTCCCCTCAGTCAGGGCAGAGTTCAGCGCGCTCGTCGGACTTGGAAGGGCTTATCCCGGAGACCCCGGGGTTCTCATCTCCCTGCTGCTCAATCACGTCTCGCTGCAGCCAGGTGAAGCCATTTACCTGCCTGCCGGAAACGTCCACGCTTACCTTGCTGGTGTGGGCTTCGAGGTGATGGCCTCCTCCGACAACGTCCTAAGGGGCGGCTTAACCTCCAAACACGTCGACGTGGCGGAGTTCCTGAAGACAGTCGATTTCCGCACCATGGACACCCCGAGACTGCAGGCCCAGGAGCCCGCCGCTGGAATCAAACGCTGGGTTCCTCCATTTCGGGAATTTCAGGTGGAGCGGATAAAGGCCAATGCCCAGGCCGGGGCCGTGCCCTTGAACCAGAATGGCCCCGTCCTGGTTCTGGCAATTGAAGGGCAGGGCGACGTCTCCATCCCGGGGGCAAGCCTTAAGTTGAGCGCTGGTGAGAGCGCCTTCGTGCCCGCCAATGCCCAATCGCTCACACTGCAGGCTGCCGGCGGGGCAAGCCCGCCCTTCGTCGCGTTCGCTGTCACCGTTGGAAAGGCCGCAGTATGACTGTTCTTGTAGGGCTGGATATTGGGGGCAGCAAAACACACGGAATTCGATTCGTGCGTGGCGAGGTCGCTGCTGAAAGGACAGTCGGCAGCGCCAATGTGCAGAATGTTTCCGCGGAGGCGGCTGGCGCTCAGCTTGAAGAGCTCTTCGCCCAGATCGGCTCTGACGTGACCCACGTAGTAGCAGGCGCAGGCGGCATTGACACCCCTGAGGATGCCCGGAGGCTTGAAGAGCTCATTCGGCCCCTGGTAAGAACTGCGGCGATACACATCGTTCATGATTCCCGCCTTATCCTCGCGGCGGGAGGCTTCGATACAGGGATCGCCGTGATCGCCGGAACCGGATCGGCCGTCTGGGGATGCAATCAGGAAGGCCGCGAGGCGCGCATCGGCGGATGGGGTTACCTCCTCGGAGACGAAGGCAGCGGCTACTGGCTCGGACGGGAAGCTGTGCGCCACAGCCTCCGCCGGATGAACAACCGCTTGCCTGTCGATCCTTTGACGGAACTGCTGCTTACCGGATGTGGGCTCAAGGCGCCCGAACAACTGATAGCCCTTTTCCATTCACCGCATCACGGCCGCCATTTTTGGGCGGGACAAGCCAGGCATGTCCTTACGGCCGCAGCCAGAGGCCACGAAGCAAGCACTGCGCTGCTGCAGCAGGCTGGCCGCAGCCTGGCAAGTATGGCAAAGGATGCTGCCGGCCAACTTGGAATACCGGGCCCGGTTGTCCTTGGCGGTGGCATCGGCATGAACGCCGAGCCCGTCCAGGTGGCCTTCACATCGGCACTTGCTGATGCGGGACTCACCGACGTACGCATCCTCACCGCGGAACCCGCCATGGGCGCGCTACGGCTCCTGCAGGACTAGGATTTGGCAGCATTTTCACCAGGCTTTGCCCCGGGGGAAGGTTTGCCCAGCAAGTGTGTATAGGAACAGGTCTGGTTCCCGCCGCTGGGCGGGAACCAGACCTGCACGGCTTACAGCTTAGGACGCCGTTGGCCTTAGAAGAGCGGTACTTTAGCGGGATCGGTGAAATACTGGGGAGGATGGGTGAACGTGGTGTTCTCGAACGTTGGGTAACTCTTCATGAGCAACAAGTCGCTGTCCCAATTGGCGAAGGTGCTGTTGATTACCTGGACATTCGAAGCGATCTTCCATACCCCGCCTCTCTTGTTCCCGGTGATTTTTGACTCGTTTATGATCACGTCGCGGGGCGCGTTCAGCGGATCTTCGGTGTACTGGTTCGGGTTGCTGAAAATTTCCGCGATGAACCACAGAGCGGTCTTTCCCGATCCGGTGATATCGAACTTGTGGAAAAGGATCTTGTTGTCATTTGCGCCGTCTGCCTGCACCCCGTTGACTGTTGAGTTGCGGATCTGGGCGCGCTGAACGATGACGTTGCTTGTTGAGGTGTATTTAGCGCCCTTACCCCTGATGGGGTTGGACATGTCCACGTCGGACTGCAGGATGTTGTTGTCGAAGAGCCAGTAGACGTTGTGGTACAGCCCGTTGGCTTCGCCGTTGTGATGCACTTTGGTGTTGGACATGATGATGTTGCTGGATCGCTTCATGTGCACTCCATGGACGGTGAAGTCCTTCACCGTCAGGTTCTGCAGCGCGATACGGCTATGGCGGGAAGCGACCGGGTCGACGCCTTCGAGGAGCACTCCATGGCTGAGATTCGCAGTGCCGCGTTCGCCAGCAATCGTGAGGTCCTTGACTACGACGTCGGTCAAAGTCCGCTGGGCAGTTCCGATGGCCGCCCCCGTTCCCTGGTACCGGATGACAGTGTGGTCGCGCCCTGCACCGACGATGGTGATGATGTTCTTGAGGTTGATCTTTGCAGCAACGGTGTGGATGCCCTCAGTAAGTCGCACCACTCCCCCGCCTTGGGCCGCCAGCGTATCAACAGCCGACTGTATGGACTCGCCGGGATGAACCAGGACTTCATTAGCGATGTTCTGACTGGGGTATTCGACGTGAGTGAAGTCGTTTGACCAACGGTCTGCAATCAAGGTTTTTACAGTGGACTCGAGCTCAACGGTGTCGACCTTGGCGGGGGTGGGTCTGGGTTCTTCCGCCACTTCCCGAGCCGGCACCTCGACTTCGAACCTGTCCCTCATTTTCACTGCGCCGTGAGTGACGGAAACGTCCAGTTTTACGTGGGCATCGCCAATTTCTTTTTGTGGTCGCGTCACTTCTCCGCCATCGGTGATTATGTCGGTGTCCCAAGATGACCAGGTCACCGACTCAGGGGAAAGCCCCCGGGTTTGTAGGGGAAGGTTGCTCGTGGCTACTTTGCTTTTCTCCAGCAAAGACCTGGCGGAGGCCAAATCCCGTTCCGCCTGTTTGAAGTCCGCTATCTCCTTGGGGTCTGTCAAGACGGTGGTGAGCACCAGATGCGGCCGCTGGACACCAACACCTCCGTCATCAGAAATGAAGCTCAGCACCTTTCCTGGTTCAACCTGATCTGCAGATACTCGGAGGCTGAGAGTCCCGTCGCCTGTACGCTCGGTTGCCGCGGCTTCTCCCACTTCTGCTGAATACGTCGTGCTGCCGCCGCTGTTCTGCAGCGACGAACTTGTGCCGGGGATGTCCGTCGACGGCAGCTTCGTCGCGCCAGTCATCTCAAACTGTGGCTGCTCGGCCCGCTCGCGCGTTGGCGCCCAACTGTCATTGGCAACGAATCCAGTTGTCAAGGTGGTTGAACCGGCCGATACGGCGCCTTTTAGTGTCATTTCCAGGCGGGCAGCAGTAAGAGTTCCGGGGATGCCCGACTTCACGTCGAACTTCAAGTAGGCGGACCGGGACTCACTGCTGTCCGGTGTGCCCGCGTTGGCAACCTCCAGGGTTTTCAGCCAGTGAGTTGGCGTAGTACTGGTGCCGCGGACGTCAGTATCAAGAGTGGGATAAATGACTTGGGTTACCTCCAAGGATGGAGAACCCGGAGGAGTGTTCTCCGCTGCCATTGCCGGCAGAGTTGAAGCGGCCAGGGTCGAGGCTGCAGTTAACGCTAACAACACTCCTAAGTCAAGACATTTCCTTTTCGGGACCATTATTTTCCTCACTAAAATTGGCGCGGCATCAGGTGCCACAAGGGTTCCGGGGAGGCCTCCGGTCAGAGACCAGAGACATCGTGATCGACATCACTGATATCGATTTCAGCACGGCAGAAGCCTGTTTTCAAGCCCAGCAGGCCCAGCAGTCGACAGAAGTACGCCCCGTCCTGACCTCAGTCAGCAACGAAAGGAGCGTGTGACTCACGGCGCTGAATGTCGCGCCAGGTGGCGCTGCGAACGCGGAGGACCGTACCCCAAAAGCCGGCGGAGTTTAGGCGGTTCTCTCAAGGTCGGATGAGGATTCGTTCTCTCGCTCCTGCAGGGCGCCGGTCACCGATGCTGTGAGGCTGTTGGCGATGTGGGTACGAGCGAGTTCCGCCGCTCCGGGCCCGTCTCCTGCGGTCACGAGTTCAAGGATTTGGTGGTGCTGGTTCAGGTCGATGGTGCGGGGCTCGTCAGCGGAAGGCAGCTCCAGGCCGATGCGCCGGTAGCGGTCGGACTTGTCCCAGAGGTCATCCAGGAGCTTGATCAGGGTCGCGTTGTGAGAAGCGGTGTAGACGGCGCGGTGGAAGTCGCGATGAGCGATGATGGCGTCCTCGCCCCACACGCGTGTGACAGGGAGCAGTTTTTCGGCGGCCGCCCGGATGAGGGCAACATCAGCGTCGGTCCGGCGGTAGGCGGCGAGTTCCGTTGCGGACGGCTCCAGGGAGAGGCGGACTTCAAGCAGCTCGCGGGCTTCGGCGGCGCTCATGTCGGCAACCTTCGAGTCGCGGTGGGTGTCCATCGTGATCAGGCCCTCGCTCGAGAGCCGGCGGATGGCTTCACGAAGGGGTGTGATGCTCATCTGCATGTTCTCGGCCAACTCGTATTGGGAAATGCGCGAGCCGGGGGCTAAGGCGCCGGAGAGGATCATCTGGCGTAGTTCGCTGTACGCCAGGCTGCCCTTACTCGAAAAGACGTTGGTACTCATCTGTCGCTCCAAATCTGCCGGGAGTCGCCCGTTCCCCTTAGTATAGCCCCGCGCGAAAACATCTTATAAGAAATCTGCTCACTGGGCTTGTGCTCCCGGTCACGGGCAAGCTAACCTCGATTCAACGTCTTATAAGATATTTGCCTCCAAGTACTGCAGGTGATGCGACGCTTGGGCTAGTCTCGGGTGTTGGTCTTATAAGAAATAAGTTCCGATCCCAGAGAGATTCAAAGATGAAAATCGTTTCCGCCCACGTAGGCACCATCCCCATCAGTTCCTCCATCCGGAACGCGTTCATTGACTTCACCAAGATGGACTGCACCATCATTGCCCTGGTCAGCGACGTGTTTGTTGACGGCAAGCCGCTGGTCGGCTACGGATTCAATTCCAATGGCCGCTACAACGCCACGGGCATCCTGCAGGACCGCATCCTGCCGCGCCTGCTCGACGCTCCTGCCGAGGACCTCTTGGATGAGAACGGCGAACTCTCGCCGGAAAAGGCATGGGACATCATGATGTCCAACGAAAAGCCCGGCGGCCACGGCGAACGCTCCGTTGCCGTGGGTGTAGCCGACATGGCCCTGCACGACCTGGCCGCCAAGATCGCCGGTGTCCCCCTGTACCGGTGGATCTCTGACCACTACGGCGACGGCAACCCGGACAAGGACGTCTTCGTCTACGCCGCCGGCGGCTACTACGCCCCCGGCAAGACGCTGGAAGACCTGCAGAACGAAATGCGCGGCTTCCTCGACCAGGGCTACAACATCGTCAAGATGAAGATCGGCGGAGCCGACCTGGCCGAAGACCTCCGCCGCATCGAAGCCGTGATCGAGGTCCTCGACGGCGACGCCTCCCGCCTCATGGTGGACGTGAACGGCAAGTTCGACCTGGACACCGCCCTGGAATACGGAAAGGCCATCGATAAGTACGGCCTGTTCTGGTACGAGGAGGTCGGCGACCCGCTGGACTACGCCCTGAACGCCACCCTTTCCGAGCACTACCGGAACCCCATCGCGACCGGCGAGAACCTGTTCTCCCTCCAGGACGCACGGAACCTGGTTCGTTACGGCGGCATGCGCCCGGACCGCGACTTCATCCAGGTCGACCCCGCCCTGAGCTACGGCCTCACCGAATACCGCCGGATCCAGGACATGCTGGCCCAGCATGGATGGTCATCCCGCCGCTGCATCCCGCACGGCGGACACCAGTTCTCCCTGCACATCGCCGCAGCCCTCAAGCTCGGCGGCAACGAGTCCTACCCCGGCGAATTCCAGCCCACCGGCGGCTTCACCGACGACGCGGTCGTCGTCAACAGCCGCGTGGCCCCCGGCGATCTGCCCGGCATCGGCCTCGAAGGCAAGGCCGAGTTCTACAAGGTCCTGCGCGGCCTGCACGAGTAAACCGGCTCTTCGTGCCCGGTCCCGGGCAGCAGAACTGCCCGGGACCGCACCACTCTTTCCCCAACCCCAAGTCTGAAGCGTGCAAAGGAGCACCCTGGATGTCGTCCCACACCATCAAGAACCCACAGCATTCCTCCCCGCCCAAACAGAGGTCCCGTTTCGGCCGGCTGCTTGGTGAACTCTGGTTCCAAGTCGTCCTGGGCGCCGTCCTGGGCATCGCCGTCGGCTTCCTCCTGCCCTCGGTGGCCAAGCAGCTCACCCACCTCAGTGACTGGTTCATCGCACTGGTCAAGATGATCGTTATCCCCGTGGTGTTCTGCGTCGTTTCACTCGGCATCGCATCCATGGACAGCCTGCGCAAAGCCGGCCGTATCGGTGTCAAGGCACTGGGCTATTTCATCGTCCTGTCCCTGGTCTCGATGCTGATTGGTCTGGTGGTCGCCAACGTCTTCCAGCCCGGCGCAGGCATGAACATTGATCCTTCCAAGCTGGACGCGAGCAAAGTTCCCGCGGCGGCCAGCAAGGGCTTCGACGGACTGGCATTCGTCAACAGCATCATTCCCGAGTCCCTCTTCGGCGCCCTTACCGGACACACCATCATCGCCGCGCTCATGGTCTCGATCGTGTTCGGTGCCGCACTCAATGTCTCGGGCGAGTCCGGCGCGTTCATCACCAAGGGCATTCAGGCCCTGTCCACCGTGATTTTCAAGATCGTCGGGTGGGTCATGCGCCTTGCCCCAATCGGCACCTTCGGCGCCCTCGCGGCAGTCGTGGCCAACTATGGCACCCAGAGTCTGCAGCAACTGGGCATCCTCGTTCTGCTGTTCACCGGAACCTGCATCGTCTATGTCCTTGTTGTTCTGGGAGCCATTGCCCGGGCCTGCGGCATGAACATCTTCACTGTCATGCGTTACTTCAAGGCTGAACTCCTGATCGCCCTGAGCACCTGCTCAAGCGAGGCCGTCCTGCCCCAGCTCATCAAGAAGCTGGAGAACCTCGGCGTTGGAAAATCGACCGTCGGCATTGTCATTCCGGCCGGATTCTCCTTCAACCTCGACGGATCCGCCGTTTACCTGACCATGGCCTCGGTGTTCCTCGCCCAGGCCGTGGGCATGGACCTCTCCTGGGAACAGCAACTGGTCATGGTCGGTGTCATGATGCTCACCAGCAAGGGCACCGCGGGCATTGCCGGCGGCGCATTCATCGTCCTGGCCAGCACCCTGAGCTCTGTGGGCGGAATCCCACTGGCCGCCCTGGCCCTCATCGTCGGCATTGACCGCCTCCTGAACGAAGGACGGGTGTTCATCAACGTCCTGGGCAACGCCATGGCCGCAGTCGTCATCGGCAAATGGGAAAAGGACTTCGATCCCGAGCAAGCCCGCGAGGTACTGCGCGCATCAGGCAAGAAGAAGGAACTCGACGTAAAAGCACCGGAAGCCGAGACCGCCAACGCCCACTAAACCCTGTCAGGGCCGCCGCCCACCCCGCGGCGGCCCTGGCCCGTGTGCACTGCACACAGAACAACCCACCGCTACATCGACGAGGAACTCCACACCATGGCCCCGCGCATACTCATCACCACCGACTACCTCCACACAGGAGATGCCGTCGACCGGCTCCTGCGCGACCACGGACTTGAACCCGTCTACTCACCGTCGACGGGGCCGCGGCCCCTTGAGGAACGCCGCTCACTGTTCGACCACATCGCAGGCGCGATCCTCGCCAGCGAACCGGTCACCGCCGACATGCTCGCTGATGCATCCTCCCTCAAAGTCATCGCCCGCAGTGGCGTCGGATACGACTCCATAGACGTCGAGGCCGCCTCCGCCCGCGGAATCAGGGTCTGCACCGCCCCCGGGACAAACCATCACTCGGTCGCCGAACTGACCATCGGGCTGATCATCATGGCTGCACGCCGCGTCACAGAGGTTACGAATGCTGTCCGCCAAGGACGTTGGCCCAGAGAAGCCGGCCACGAACTCCGGGGATCCACCTTGGGCATCATCGGCTACGGGCCCAGCGGACGGGCCACCGCGAACCTCGGCGCAGCCCTCGGCATGAACGTCCTGGTCAGCACCGCCCACCCCGACCCTGATAACGCCACGGTACTGTTCAGCGATCTCGACACCGTCATCCGCAACGCCGACTACCTCTCCCTGCATACCCGTGGAGGCCAAAGCACCGGCAAACTCATCGACGCGTCCCGGCTGCACGCAATGAAACCCACTGCCGTGCTCATCAACACCGCGCGGGGCTCACTCGTGGATGAAGACGCATTGGCCAAAGCACTGTCCGACGGCACCATCGCCGCAGCTGCCTTGGACGTTCTCGAAAGCGAGCCCCTCCCCGACGACAGCCCCCTCCGCGGCCTGGACAACGTGGTCATCACGTCCCACCTCGCCGGGCAAACCGTCGAAGCCCGTGCCCGGGCAGGGCTCGCAGCCGCACACGCCGTCATCGACGTCCTCGAACACCGCGAACCGGCACACCAGGTCAACCACTAACCCCCCATCGAGCAAACAGTAAGAAGGTCCCTTGATGTCGAAACCCCACCGCATCGCAGTCATTCCCGGCGACGGAATCGGCACCGAAGTCGTACCGGAAGGGCTGCGCGTCCTGAACGCCGCAGCCTCAGCCTTCGACCTCAACCTCCAATACGAACACTTGGACTATGCCTCCGCCGACTACTACACCCGGCACGGCAAGATGCTCCCCGACGGGTGGTTTGAGGAACTAAACCAGTTCGATTCCATCTTCTTCGGCGCCGTCGGCTGGCCCGAAGTCGTCCCGGACCACATCTCCCTGTGGGGAAGCCTCCTGCAGTTCCGCCGCCACTTCGACCAATACGTCAGCCTCCGCCCCGTACGGCTCTTGCCCGGCGTGCCGAGCCCTTTGGCCGGCCGGGTCCCGGGCGACGTCGACTTCTACGTCGTACGGGAAAACACCGAAGGCGAATACTCCAGCATCGGCGGAAAGATCTTCGAAGGCACCGACCGGGAAACCGTAGTTCAGGAAACCGTCATGACCCGCACCGGCGTGGACCGCATCCTCAAATACGCCTTCGACCTCGCCCAGAGCCGGCCCAAGAAGCACCTCACCTCCGCCACCAAGAGCAACGGCATCTCCATCACCATGCCCTACTGGGACGAACGTGTGCAGGAAATGGCCAGAGGCTTCTCCGATCTGAAGGTGGACAAGTACCACATCGACATCCTGGCCGCTAACTTCGTCATGCACCCCGACTGGTTCGACGTCGTCGTAGCCAGCAACCTCTTTGGGGACATCCTCTCCGACCTAGGCCCGGCCTGCACCGGAACCATCGGCATCGCCCCCAGCGGAAACATCAACCCCGAACGCAAATTCCCCAGCCTCTTCGAACCCGTCCACGGATCCGCGCCGGACATCGCCGGCAAGGGCATCGCCAACCCCATCGGCCAAATCTGGTGCGCCGCCATGATGCTTGACCACCTGGGAGAACCCGAAGCAGCGGCCGCCATCACCACTGCCATGGAAACCGTCCTTGCCCGCGGACCCGAAGCCCTCACACCCGACATGGGGGGCAATGCCACCACCAAGGAACTGGGCAAAGCAGTGGCCGCAGCCCTGACCGCATCATGACCCCCTCGACCGGCCCCAGCAACGGGCGCACACCCGCCTTCGAAGAGCGCATTATGCTCCGCCAGCACCTCCACTGGCGACGGCTCATCGGAGCGACCGTCCAGATCCGCCAGCACGGCCAACTCATCCGCACCGGAACCGTGGATGACGCCATGGCAGACTCCACAGCGCTCTGGATCGCAGGCGACGCCGCCCAACCACGCACCATGTACGAAGCTGCGCACGGGATCGAGGTGTGGGCCCACCCGGAAGAAGCCGAAGACGGGATCTGCTACCGGATGACATCAACAGCACCATCACATAACTGACCCAGTACGGAGACCCATGACGCAGCGCACCTACATGCCCCGAAGCACCGAAGACACCTCCTACTCCACCCCAGTGCTAAGCAATGTGCTCCCGGGCGTCATCCCGGAACGCAATATTCCCGCAGAGATCGCCCGTTCCTGGCTGTTGGTCAATGCCATGAAGCCGGAGCTTTTCGACCAGTCGGCCGTTTCCCGCGCCGATTCGATCATCCTGGATATTGAGGATGCGGTGGACCCTTCCCAGAAGGACCAGGCCCGGACCAACGTGATCGACTGGCTGACCGGCGGCGGCAAGGCCTGGGTGAGGATCAATGACGCCACCAGCCCGTTCTGGGCTGATGACCTTGCCGGGCTGCGCGNCCAACGTGATCGACTGGCTGACCGGCGGCGGCAAGGCCTGGGTGAGGATCAATGACGCCACCAGCCCGTTCTGGGCTGATGACCTTGCCGGGCTGCGCGGCACCCCGGGCCTGCTGGGCGTCATGCTCGCCAAGACCGAATCCGCGGACCAGGTCACCGAGAGCTTCCACCGCATGGACGGCAAGACCCCCGTGATCCCGTTGGTGGAATCCGCGCTCGGTATCGAGGAAGCCAACCATATCGCCAAGGCCCAGGGTGCGTTCCGCCTGGCCTTCGGTTCCGGCGACTTCCGCCGCGATACCGGCATGGCCGCCACCCCGGAGGCCATGGCCTACCCSCGSGCCAAGCTCGTGGTCGCCAGCCGGGTGGGCAACCTGCCGGGCCCCATYGACGGCCCCACCGTGGGCACCAACCACCCCATCCTGCGCGAGCAGACCGGCATCACCGTGATGATGGGSATGACCGGCAAGCTKTGCCTGGCCATYGACCAGACGCCGGTGATCAACGAGGTCATCAGCCCCACGCCGTCGGACGTCGCGTGGGCCACCGACTTCATGAACGACTTCGAAGCCAACGGCCGCGTCATCCGTGACGGCTCCGACCTGCCCCGCCTTGGCCGCGCCGAGAAGATCATGAAGCTCGCCGTNTGGGCCACCGACTTCATGAACGACTTCGAAGCCAACGGCCGCGTCATCCGTGACGGCTCCGACCTGCCCCGCCTTGGCCGCGCCGAGAAGATCATGAAGCTCGCCGTGGCCTTCGGTGTGCAGCCGGCAGGTTAGCGCCTGCGCCCAAAGGGGCCGAAGCGGCAAGGATGCCGCTGATGAACAACTACCACCGTCCGGCACATCCGCCCACCGCCGTAATCAGCAACCAAGATCTGAAGAGAGAACGAATGGCCTACGCAAACTACCGATACAAGGGTCACAACTACCTTGGCGAAGTTCATGGCGAACACCTCATCCCGCTGGCCGGGCTCACCGACATCGGACCGGAAACATCCGCCGATCTCCTTGCCAGTGCCGCCCGCCTGAGGGAATCACGGGTTCCCCTATCCGAAGTCACCCTGCGGGCGGCGTCACCAAAGGCCGGCAAGATCATCTGCGTGGGCCTGAACTACAAAGACCATGCCGACGACACCAGCACAGCCACCTTTCCCGTCCTCTTCCCCAAGTACACATCCACCCTCATAGGACCTGCCGACGACATCATCCTTCCCCCGGAATCCACCCAGGTCGACTTCGAGGGCGAACTCGCCGTCATCATCGGCAAGACAGGCCGCCGCATCGTCGAACAGAACGCCATGGACCACATCCTTGGCTACTGCGTCTCCAACGACGTCAGCATGCGCGACTACCAGAACAAGTCTCACCAATGGCTGCAGGGCAAGATCTGGGACAACACCACCCCGCTCGGCCCGCACATCGTCACACCCGCAGAAACCGACATCAGCAAGGCCGGCATAAGCACCACCCTGAACGGGGAAGTCGTCCAAAAAGCGGATCTCTCCCACCTGATCTTCAGCATCCCCACACTCATCGCCACCATCTCCGAATTCACCACATTGGAACCAGGGGACGTCATCCTCACCGGCACACCAGCCGGCGTCGGATACCGCCGACACCCGCAACTGTTCCTCAAAGACGGTGACACCGTCACCGTGACGGTGCAAGGCGTTGGCAGCATCACCAACACCGTCAAGGCAGAAGCCGATCATCTCTTTTGGGTTTGACCGCCTTCGTGGGCCGTCCTCCCCTTTCCTTCGGATCGTCTAGTGGTGCTGCCGGATGGCTTCCCAGGAAATCCAGTCAGGCCGAGCTACACCCAAACCTGACGTCAGGTTTGGGTGTACTGAGCGTCAGATTGGGGTCCGAAAGATACGTACTACACGGATCCGTGTAACAGTCTTAGGTTCAAATCTGACAGGTCTGAGCCCCCGCCGAGTCCTCTGCTAAGGAGGGCGGGGCTACGTACGCGCGCGATCGTGAGAAGTTGCTTCTCCCATGCGGACGTCACCTGCGGCGGTGCCCACGTGCTATGACGTCGGCACCTCGCCGCCCGCCGTCCAACCCAGAGCCGGCCCCAGCTTCCCTGCCATATCCGTCAAGATCTGGACGTAATCCTCGTGGTCGAAGCTGAAGGGTAGTGCGAACGCCACCTCATCCACCTCCTGGAACCCTGCATGCGCGTACAGCTGCTCCGCGATCTCCTCACTGGTACCAATGAGATCAGCAGCGAACATCATGCCCCGCGGCCCCTGCGGAGCAGCCGCGCGCGGAGTGCGTTCGTCGACATACCGCTGGTACTTCTCCCGCTGGGCAGGAGTCGCCGAGTCAGTCGGGATCACCACCAGGCCCTGCGAAACCCGCGCCTGCGCATGCCCCGCGCCAGCAGCAGCCTCGCGGAACGCCCGGATCTGCGACTGCTGGACCAAGGCGAAGTCCGGGTCCTGGTTCTTGTCCGGGAAGATCACGCTGCTGGAGAGCAGATTGAACCCATTCGAACCCGCCCACACCGCCGACTTCGTACTGCCGGCCCCGTACCAAAGACGGCTCCGCAGTCCTGGCGAGTGCGGCTCCAACCGGTTGGAGAACTCCTCCACCACGCCCTGCTTGCCGGAGAATTCCCGCACCGGCTCCCCGGCAACCAACCGCGCAAACCGCCCCACCCGCGCGTAGCTGAAGTCCTCCACGTCCGCGGTGTCCGGGTACAGCTCATGCTTCACCGTGTCGTACTGCATCGGCTCCCCAACGCTTACGCCTGGGTTGATGCGTCCACCTGCCAGCAGGTCCACGGTGGCCAGGTCCTCGGCCAGGCGCAGCGGGTTTTCCCAGCCCAGCGGCGTCACGGCAGTGCCAAGCTCAATGTACGAGGTGCGCTGGCTCGCCGCCGCCATCACGGCAACAGGGGAAGAAATCCCGAACTGCAGGTGGCGGTGGCGCAGCCAAGCACTGTCGAACCCCAGCCGCTCCCCCAGCTCGATGATCTGCAACGTGGACTCGTGGCCCGCAGCCGGGTTTGCCGGATCAAACAAACCAATGGTCAGAAACCCCAGCTTGCGCAGGGGACGGTTGGGGTGCGGCATCGGCTTCCTTCAAAGCGGCGGACGGGGCTGGTTTCAGACTAGGCGGAAGCCCCTTAAATGAACCAGCAAGCATTGACGCACATGACGGCCTTGTGGTTAGGCTCACCACGGGCAAGCAACGGCGCCGCCACAGGAGGAATACATGTCATTGCAGGAAATCGAATTCACGTCCGCCAACGACCGCGACAAAATCCAGGCGTGGGTCTACGAGCCCATCGGCCAACCCAAGGCCATCGTGCAGCTCATCCACGGTCTCGGCGAGCACTCCCGCCGCTACCTCCACCTCATCTCCACCCTGGTGGACGCGGGATTCATCGTGGTGGCAGGCGACCATTCCGGGCACGGGCGCACGGCGATGCAGCAGGGCACCTGGGGCGATGCCGGCGAGGACGCCGCCAGCGTGGTGGTTGCCGACGAGGTCACCCTCCAGGCCAAGGCCAAAGAGGCGCTCCCCCAACTCCCCTACGTGGTGTTCGGCCACAGCTGGGGCTCCATGATCGCGCGCGGCATGGCCATCGATCCCCAGGCCCAGCTTTCCGGCTTGATCCTCTGCGGAATCGCCGCCCAAATGCGGGGCATCGAGAAAAGAATCAACCGGCCGGAACTGGCGCGGCTTGCCTCCGGCGAGAGTGCGGCGGAGCCCGCGCCTGAGGAACTGGTGGGCCAGTTGTTCGACGGTTTCCTGGGCCGCCTCGGCGAAAACGCCGGCCCCACAGCCTGGGTGGCGCTGGACGCCGACGTCGTCGCCGACCACGGGAGGGACCCCTTCAACAACTTCGGCGCACCGCTGAGCGCGCGGTTCCTGCAGGGCTTCGTTGACCTCTACGATCAGGTCACCTCGGACGACTGGTACAAACAGCTCCCCGCGGACCTCCCCGTGCTGATCCTCGCCGGCGACCAGGACCCCGTGACCAACTACGGCGAAGGCGCCTACCACGTGGCAAACCGCCTTGCCGATTCAGGCCACGCGGACGTCCGCACCCGCGTCTTCCCCGGCGTCCGGCATGAGGTGCACAACGAACCCACCACCCGCGCAGAGACAGAGCGCGAGACGGTCGAGTTCATCCAGCGTGTCACCCAGCGGCAGGACTCCCCCACACCGTCAGCTGCAGGCTGACCGTCCCCGAGGAAAGCACCCCCGCAACAAGGAACGACGGCGGCACGCACCTGCCGCCGTCGTCGTACCTTCCAGCAAGGGGAGACTCAGTCCGCTGCTGATTGCTCCAGCAATCGTCGGATGCGTTCGACGGTTGGGTCGATGCCCCCTGTTGACTCGACCATCAGGCCGGATTCGTCGGTCTGCAGCTCCTCCAGGGTTTCCAGCTGGGACGTGAGCAGCGAGGCCGGCATGAAATGCCCGGGGCGTTGGGTGAGGCGGTCCTGCAGTGCCGGCCTGTCGGCTTTCAGCAGGATGAACGTGGTGGCAGGCGCGGCCGTCCGGATGGCGTCCCGGTAGCTTCGCTTCAGTGCTGAGCAGGCAACAATGGTTGCTTTTTCGGTGCTGGCGGACAGCTTGGTACCCACCAGGTGCAGCCACGGCCATCGGTCCTCATCCGTGAGGGGAACGCCCGAAGCCATTTTCTTGACGTTTGCTTCCGGATGCAGGGTGTCGCCATCGACGAAACTGGCGCCGAGCCGGGTGGCGAGCGCCTGGCCCACGGAGGATTTCCCTGCACCGGAGACGCCCATCACCACGATGCTCTGGGGCATTACAGGGCGCCCTGCCGGGCAGTGCCGGCGGGAATGGGCGTCAGGCGGGTGACCTCGACGGGTTCGGCCAGGAGTCCTTCGAGTGAGGCGTTGAGCCGCTTGACGGCGTCCCCCACTCCGTGGGCGTCGAGCAGCTCGGCGCTCTCCCATTTCTCAATCATGACGATCTGGCCGTTGGGCGCATCGTGGATGGCGTACAGGAGGCATCCGGGTTCTTCGTGGACCTCGGCGATGGCGGGCTTGAGGGCCGCGACAACCTGGTCGCGGGCGCCGTCGTTGGGCGTGAAGACTGCAGTGACGACGATGGTCATGATGGTTCCTTTACTCGATTGCTGGTGATGCTCAGGTAAATGCCTGTGTGGTCAAGGTCCCCGAGGCCCTCGGTGACCATTGTCTGGAATGCCGATGTGAGGGTGTTGGCGACAGGCAGTGAGAGTCCGGCATCCGCGGCCGCCTCCGTGACAAAGCGCAGGTCTTTGAGCTGGTTTTTGGCCGAACCGCCACCGTGGAAGTCCCCTGAAACCCAGCGTTCGCCTTTTTGCTGGAGGACTTCAGAGTTGGCCAGGCCGCCCTTGAGGATGGCCTGGACCTTTTCCAAGTCCAGGCCGGACGCCTTCGCCAGCGCCATTGATTCCGACAGGGCGGTGACCGTGGCGGCCACCACGATCTGGTTGCAGGCTTTCACGATGGCCCCGGCGCCGGCCTCCCCGAACCACATGACCGTGGAGCCGTAGAGCTTGAAAAGCGGCGTCAGCCACTCGACCGAACTCCGGGGGCCGCCGGTCATGATGCTCAGCCGCCCCTGCTCCGCTCCGATGGTCCCGCCGCTGAGCGGTGCGTCGATGACCACCACCCCGTAACGGGACTTGCAGTGGGCTGCGAAGGCGGCGACGGCGGTGGGGGACACGGTGCCGTGGATGACCAGGACAGGTTCAGCCACGCCTGCCCGCGCCCACCCCGCGAGCAGGCCGTCCTCGCCCGCCAGGAGTGCTTCGACCTGGGGCAGGTCCGGCAGAACGGTGAGGACAACATCCGCCGCGGCCTCCGCCGGCCGGAGCGCTACTGTCCCCCCTTCAATGGCTTCGGCTTTCTGGAGCGTGCGGTTCCAGAGCGTCAGGTGTACCCCGGCGTTGATAATGTTCCGGGCGATGGGGGCTCCCATGGGGCCGGTGCCGAGCAGCGAGACGGAGACACCGGGATCGAGCGCTGAGGGACGTCTGGTTTCTGTCATGGGTTAGAAGGGGATCAGGCCGGCGAGGGCGGGAAGGAAGGTGCTGAACCAGGGCACGGCGGCGAGGACGAGGAGGCCGACGAACACCGCCACCAGGTAGGGCCAGAAGTGTTTGAGGCTGTTTTCCACGGTTTCGCGGGCGGTGGCGCAGGCGACGTAGAAGCCAACCCCTGCCGGCGGGGCGAAGGATCCGATGCCCATGGAGATGATGAGGACCATGGCGTACTGCACGGGGTTGACGCCGAAGTCGGTGGCGATCGGCAGCAGCAGGGGCGCGAAGATGAGCACCGCTGGCAGGCCTTCGAGGAGCTGGCCCATGATGATCAGCAGCACCACCGTGAAGAGCATGAACAGGATGGGGGAATCGCCCAGCCCGGACATCAGGTCGTGGATCTGCTGCGAAACGCCGGCCAAGGCGAGAGTCTGCGCCAGGGGCGACGCCGCGGCGATGATGAACAGCACCATGCCCGCCGTCGTGGTTGTTTCACGCAGGGTGTCCCCCATCAGGCGCCTGCTGCCGCGGCGGTAGGCTGCCGCGAGCACGAAGGCGTAGGCGACGGCGACCGAGGAAACTTCCGTGGGGGTGGCGAATCCGCTGAGGATCCCCACCACCATACCTACGGGCAGCAGGAGCGTCGGCAGGGCGAAGAAGGTGGCTGAGCCCCGGGCCCGCCACGTGGCCTTGGCGCTTGGGACGCCTCCCTGCTTGCGCGCCCTCAGGAAGACCAGCGCCATGACCACCAGGGCGAGGAAGGCTGCCGGCACGAAGCCTGCAAGGAAGAGGGTGGTGGTCGAGATGGTGGTGATGGAGCCCAGGATGAGCAGGACGATGCTGGGCGGGATGGTTTCGCCCATGATGGCCGACGCCGACAGCACGGCGACCACTTCTCCACGCGGGTACTTACGCTCTTCGAGCATGCCGCGCATGGTGGTGCCCACTGCTGCGACATCGGCGACCTTGGAGCCGGAGATACCGGAGAAGATGTACATGGTGACCACCACCACCTGCAGCAGGCCGCCGCGGAGATGGCCGATCAGTGCATCGACGAGCTTGGCCAGCGGCAGGGTGAGGCCGGCCGAGTTCATGACCGTGCCGGCCAGGATGAAGAACGGGATGGCCAGCAGGACGAATCCCTTGGCTCCGGATGCCATGCCGATGGGGATGGCGCTTACGTCGGAAATGCCGCCGAGGTACAGGTAGATGCCGGAGGCGAGGGCCAGGACAAACGCAATGGGCAGTCCCAGGAACAGCAGGCCGAACAGGGCCACGAGGACCACCACGAGCAGGACGTTCGGTGAGGCGTAGTAGAACAGCGGCGGGGAGATCAGGACGACGGCGACGACGGCGGCTGCGATTCCGGCACCGACGACGGCGGGTCGCCAGGCCTGGCGCCGAAGTTTGACCAGGGCAAACCAGGCGATGAGGACCATGCCCACCGAGAAGGGCAGGTTGACCCAGAACACGGGGAGTTGAAGGATCGGTGTCTTTTCCTCGACCTGCTGGACGAGGGTGGGCACGAACAGGGCGAGCGCGCCGGCGCTCATGACAAAGACGAGCCAGTCGACCAGCGCGGCGAGGTACGGCTTCCAGGATGCGGGCAGGCGCATGATGAGCGCCTGGACGGACATGTGCGCGCCCTTCGGGTAGGCGATGGCGCCGCCGATGAAGGCAATGGTCAGCAGGGCAATCTCGGACACTTCCTGTGTCCAAAGCACGGAATCACCGGTAATGAGGCGGACGGTGATGTTCAGGAGGATGACCACGAGCTCCGCGAGAATCGCCGCTCCCACAATCCCTTCGAGCGTCTTGTCGAGCCAAGCTGCGCCGCTCCAGCGGTCTGGCACGTGGTCGTGGTGAAGGATTTCCTCCGCTTCGAGGGGAAGGACTTCCTCGTAGTCCTGGGGAGCAACGGTGGGTTTCATGGTTTTCCAGACTGTCGACATTGAGAGCGGGATGTGTGTGTGTGTGTGGGGAGTGGGGTGGTGGTACGGGTGGGAGCCGCCTTGTGGGCTCCCACCCGTCCTTGCTACTTCTTGCCGGCGAAGGCGATGGCCTGATCGAAGAACTCCTTGCCGATGAGCTTGGAGAACTCCGGGTAGAGGCTTTGGGAGGTCGCCTTGAACTCGGCGAGCCCGGACGCGCTGAGCTCGTTGGCCTTCATGCCCTTGGCCGCCAGCTCATCCAGCTGCTTCTTGGACTGTTCCTCGTCATAACCGGTTTTGAAGGTTGCCGTTTCCTCTGAAGCGGCGGTGAGTGCCTTCTTCTGGTCCTCCGTGAGGGAATCCCACTTCTTCGATGACAGTGCCAGGACCCAGGCGTCGTTGATGTGGTTGGTCATTGAGACGTATTTCTGCACCTCGGAGAACTTGTTCGTCCAAGGGACCTCAATCGGGTTTTCCTGGCCGTCGATCGTTCCGGTCTGCAGGCCGGTAAAGACTTCCGAGAAGGCCATGGTGGTGGGGCTTGCGCCCAGCTTGCCAAAGAAGTCGGTCCACAGGGTGTTGCCCGGCACCCGGATCTTCAGCCCTTTCAGGTCGGAAGGCTGTTCAATCGGGCGCACGGAGTTGGTGATCTCACGGCCGGTCCGGGTCAGGAAGGCGAGTGCCACGGTGTCCTTTGCCGCCAGCTTGTCCTTCAGGACCTTTCCAGGTTCTCCGGCCAGGAACTTTGCCTCTTCCTTGGTGTCCGAGAAGAGGTAGGGGATGCTGATGCCGTTCATTTCCGGGACCACCGAGGCGTAGACGGAGGTGGACAGGATGAGTCCGTCGAGTGATCCGCCCTGCAGCCGGGTCACGGCGGCATTCTGGTCCCCGCTGAAGCTCGTGCCGTTGGGTACCACGGTGACCTGGACGGAACCGTTGGAGGTCTTCTTGACCTGGTCGGCGAAGTGCTGGGCGGTGACGCCGACGGAGGACGTCAGCGGATCGGGGATGGAGAGCTGGATCTTGGCCACCGGGGCGCTTTGGCCGGCCGGGGTTCCGCCTGCACAGCCGGACAGCAGGGCGGCGGCCAGGCTGGTTGCCAGTACCCCGGTGATGGCGCGGGTCTTGAGGTTCATTCGATGCCTTTCTTCATTGGAAGGATGCGGTGGTACTGGTTCAGGAGACGGTGACGGGGGCGGAAATCAGCGCTTCGGTTTCGCGGCGGAGTTCCAGCGCTTGGGACAGGGAGTCATCAATGATGACATCGTCCCAACCAACGATCGCTCCCTTGGGCACATCGTTACGCAGCTCCACGTGGTGGGCCAGGGCGACGGGGAGGGCGCCGGTGGAGACCGAGTGCTTGGCGGAAACCAGCTTGCCCCACACCGTGAAGCCGCCTTCGCCGTCGAGGAATTCACCGGCCTTGAGGTCTTTCTTGGCGGTAGCGACCACATCGCCATAGAAGCCGACGGGCCCGCCGGTGGGGATGCCGCGGAGGGCTGCGTTGGCGATGGACATGTTCAGTTCGAGGCCTACGTAGTGGTAGGGGCGGTACAGGGCGGCGTACTGGCCGGTGGGGTCCGGGTGCCAGGGGTATTCGTTGAAGCAGCCGGAAACGTAGTTGTTGGTTGCCTTGACGACGACGAAGACGCCCTCCTGGGTGTTGTGGCTGATCCAGCTGCCGTCGCGGTTGACGCTGGACATGACGTCGACGCTTCCTTCGTGGGCCAGGGATCCACCGACGGCGGCCGGGCGGCAGATGGTGGCGATCTCTTCAACGTTGCCCGGTGTAAAGCTCAGGCCGGAATCGGAGGGGGCCAGCCCCGCGCCGTTGGCCACCGCCGCCATTTCGATGGCGGCCTTGGTGCCGTCGCGGAACGAGGTGTGCATGTAGGGGTTGAGCTGGCCGGAGTCGGTCAATTCCTTGGAGAACTCCCAGTTCTCCCAGACGTTGTCCGGGTTCATCTCGTGGTAGTGCTCCAGGTATTTTGCGCCCTTGCCGGCGCAAACCACATCAAAGCCGCTGGTGCGGGCCCAGTCGACGAGCTCCATGATGAGGGCCGGCTGGTCCCCGTAGGCCATGGAGTAGACCACGCCTGCTTCCTCGGCCCGCTTGGCCAGCGCAGGGCCGGCAAGGGCATCAGCTTCGACGGTCACCATGATGATGTGCTTCTTGGTTTCGATTGCTTTCAGGGCGTGCTTGATGCCGACGATCGGGTTACCGGTGGCTTCGACAATGACGTCGATGTCCACGTCGAACAGTTCGTCAGCGTTGGCGACGATGGCGGTGGAGCGGTCCTTCAGCGCCGTAGCGATATCGGGAGCTACCTGGGAGGCAGGCCAGTCCACCAGCTCGAAGGCCCCCTGCGCCCGCTTGACGTTGATGTCGGCAATGGCAACAACGTGGATGCCGGGGATGTTGTTGGCCTGCGCCAGGTACATGGTCCCGTAGCGGCCGGCGCCGATCAGTCCAACGCGGATGGGACGGGACTGCTGCTCACGCTCGCTGAGGAGTTTATGAAGGTTCACGGGAATCTCTCTAGGGGGTGCTTGGCCAAAGAAAAGCACCTCCGGCTTGCCGGATGGCACAACTTCTTTGTCGCGTTTTATGGGAAAACCGTCCGGAGTGGAACCGGTTCCACTTTTGTACCAGCTGCTGATAAGCTGTGTCAACGATCACCTTCCAGCCCGGCGTCATGAATCAAACGGCTGAAAGAAATCGCGTAGGTCATAACCACGAAGGTCTTGTGTCTCAAGGAGGAGCGGTGCGCAAAGCGCCTACCATTCGCGACGTAGCGTCTGCTGCGGGAGTATCCGTCTCTGTGGTCTCACGGGTACTGAACCCGGAGTCGGGACCGGTCGCACCCGCAAAGAGGCAAGAGGTCTTGAGGGTCATCGATGAATTGGGTTACCGGCCCAGGGCGGCAGCGCGTGAACTCAGCGCCGGGCATGCACTCACCATCGGCCTGGTGGTCACCGATCTCTCCAATCCGTTCTTCGCCCGCCTGGCGGACAGGATCGTCTGGGAGGCACGCAGCCATGGCGTGCAGGTGGTGTTGATGACCACGCAGGAGGATCCGCACCTGGAGGCGGACTCCCTGGATACGTTGCTCGACCGGTCGGTCAGTGGCGTCATTGCCACTCCCACCGGGGGCAACATCGAAAAATGGAGGCGCCTGCGCGACCTCGGCGTCAATGTCGTCTTCATCGACCGGGCCATCGAAGAACTCGAAGATGTCGATGTTGTCAGCATCGAAAACTTTGACTCGGGACAACGCTCAACCGAGCATCTCATCAGCCTGGGCCATACCCGGATCGGGCTGATCACGGGCCCGCTTACCACCTCCACCGGGAGTGCGAGGTTGAACGGCTACAGGGCTGCACACCGGAACGCCTCCCTGCCAGTAGACCCCACGCTGATACGTGACGTACCTTTTCGCGGGGACGCGGGCGGGGACGCCGTAGGATCGCTGCTTGCGATGCGCCAGCCGCCAACAGCACTCATCGTTGCCAACACGGCACAGGTGCAAAGTTCAGTCCGCAGGCTCGTCCAAATGGGCACTGACATCCCCGATCAGCTTTCGCTTATTGTCTTTGACGACAATCCCTGGACTGAGCTCACCTCTCCCCCGCTGAGCGTCATCCGCCAGCCGCTCGACATGCTCGCCGTTCACGCCATCGAACTGGTGCTCGGACGGATGCAGGGGAAGCTCCCGGAGGGTGCCCGCCGCATCGAAGTCAAAGCGGACTACCTGCCGCGCAACAGCTGCGCGCCCGTTACCGCCCCGGTCGCGCGCTAAAGGCCTGCAGGGTCCAGCCCTGGAAGGACTCCCCCGTACCGTCAGCTGCAGGCTGATGGCCCCGGAGAAAAGCACCCGCAGCAATGGTCGACGGCGGAAATCACCCGCTGCCGTCGTCGAACCTTCCAGCAAAGGCAGCCCGGTACGTCAGGCCTGTGTCGCCTTCCGCCGCCAGCGGGACAGGCGTGCGAACGTGGGCCCAGTGGGCGGCGGGATTTTGGCTGGGTCGGCGCCTGGCCGGCGTCGGCGCAGTTCCAGGGCCAGCGCCTCCTGACCGCGCGCCATCGCCCACCGGTGGTTCGCGGCAAAAGCCGGCTTGAGCAGCCAGCCCGGCCGCCGCAGCCCTACGGCCGCGCCGGCCGGGACCGGTAAACGTGCCCGGGCAGCAGCGGAATCCCCTCGAAGAGCTGGGGGACGGACACCAGCTTGTAGCCCTGCCCCTGCAGGCCCGCAATCAGTTCCTGCTGCCCGGATATTGTCGAGGGCTGGACGTCATGCATGAGCACCATCGCGCCGGGCGTGATCTCCTTCAGCACCTTGGGCACGAAGGCCGCCGGATTCTTGCTCTGCCAGTCCAGCGAGTCCACGGCCCAGATCATCAATGGTTTGCCCACAGCCGCCTGGGCCGCGGCATCGGCCGCACCGTACGGCGGACGCATCATGGTGGGAGTGGAACCCGTGGCGGCCAGGATCGCGGCATCCGTCCGGTCCATCTCTTTCCTGATCGCGGGCGGGGACAGCTTGGTCAGGTAGGGGTGGCTGAAGGTGTGGTTGCCGATTGCGTACCCGGCCTCGGCAACCTGCCTGGCGGTGGCCGGGTTGGCGGTGGTGTTGGACCCGGTCATGAAGAACGTGGCCTGCGCGTCGTTGGCCTTCAGGATGTCCAGCAACTGGGGCGTGGTGCGGGGGTCGGGCCCGTCGTCGTAGGTCAGTGCAGCGCACGGGACAATATCGCAGTTCACGTGCCTGTGGGCCGGGGCGCTGGCCGGGCGCGGTGCTGCGGCGGCGTTCAGCTGCCCCAGCACCTGGCGGCCGTAATCGCTGAGGGCAGCAGCCGTGTCCGCGGCATTCATCGTGGCCGTCACCTCCCGGCCGGTCATGCCGGGCTGCCCTGCGGAGACGGTCAGTTCGCCTTCCGGACTGAGGACAAGGTCGGTCGGGATTCCTTGAGGGGCGCGGGCCGCGATGTCGGCAGGGATGCCCGCCGCGCGTGCTTGGATGGCGGGGATGGACTCAGGCCTCAGCAGGTCGGTTCCGCTCCGGACCGCGCCGGAGGCCAGGTCGACATAAACGGTGGCGGACGCCATCGCGCTGACTCCCTCCGGCCCGGTGTCCGACACTCTTTGACGGACCACGAGCACACTACCCTTGGCCTGGACAGGTTTGGCCGAGATGACCATTTCCCGGCCCTGGCGCTGGCTGGCATTCAGTGCCATCGCGGGCCGGTAGCGGCCACCCGCCGGAGCCACGGCATCCAGGAGTCCCAGCAGCCACGAGTCAATCTGGGCGTTGAAGGCGGGCAGCCCGTCAACGTAGGTCCAGGACGCGTGGACGTGGTGGTTTCCCACCTGGGCCGTCAAGGCCATCGGGTAGCCACCCGGGACAGCGGCCGGCTGATCCAGCACGTCCGACAATGGCGGTGGCATCGGCACCACCCGCGGCTGGCTGGAAACCCGGTCATGGGGCTGCAGCAGGGAAGGGGCCACCGCACTGCCAGCACCGCTGGCCAACACCGCCGCTGCGCAGAGCGAGGCAACGAACAAACGCAGGCAGGCAACAGCCACGCTCCCGCGGGTGCGCCCCATACCCAGCCCCATCGATCCGCACGCTCCTCAGGTGTTGACCTCTCGATTGTCCCTTACTACCAGGCCCACATGACGAAACCGGAGGCAGTTGCCTGGAACCGGGGAGCTGCGGCAGCCTAGATTGTCACGTTGAGTCCCGCTGTGTAGCCGGCAGCGGCGGAACCGGTCATCGTTGCCAGCTGGTAGATGCCGCCGTCGTTCCCGAACACGTTGTCCGACTTGAGCGTTGTGCGGGTCATGTTCGCGACGCTGCGCTCGTACCCGGGGGTGGCGTACACGTCGTCGCAGGCCGCCTGCGGCAGCGCGATCTGGGAGACGGCCAATACCTGCCCGGCGGCGGTGGCATTGTTCATGGACTCAAACACTTCGAAGTGGATGTGCGGCCAGCGCCCGGAGTAGGCGGCCGGGAAGATCGACGTAAACGTGACCTGCCCGTTGGCGTCGGCTTCCTGCACGCCGCGCAGGTAGTTCTCGTTCTTCAGGCTCGAGTCGTACATCGAGTATTTTCCGTCCCGGTCGCAGTGCCAGGCGTACACCGCGGCACCGGCCATCGGGGTGCAGCCCTTGGCGTTGTCCAGGAGGGTCAGGATGAAGGTCAGCGGAACGCCCTCCGCCTTTGCGGAGGCAGTCCCGAAGCTCGACGTGATGCCCTTCCGCACCACCCCGGATGCCTCCAGGACATTCGGCCCGTTGGAGCCATCCCCCGGATAGGGGCCTGCGGTCTCCTGCGGGATTTCCACGCCGCACTCGGCGATGGCCCGGGTCAGCGTCGGAGTGACGGCGGAGTCAGTGGTCGTGGCAGACGCGGAGGATGTGGCGGCCGCCGCCGTGCTTGATGCCTGGGAGACAGAGCCAGAGGTTCCGGCCGGCGTGCAGGCGGCGAGCGCGGCCACAGCACCGCCTGCGCCCAGGAACAGTCCCAGGGACCTGCGGCTTACCAGGGTGTTCAAGTCGAACTCCAGCCCCCGGTCGTGGTCGGGGTGCGGCTGGTCAAGGTCGGGCTGGCGGGGTGTGCGTGAAGTGGTCATGATGCAAGGAAACCGCACGGGGCTATGCCGTGGGCCGGTTGCTGCTGTGCCGTTCCTGTGCGTCCGGACGCGCGCTTCCCCGCAGGAAACCAGCCCCGCAGATAGTACGACGGCGGCACTCGCCCGCCGCCGTCGTCGTCGTCCGTTCCAGCGAAGCCGGCCCGGCGCACAAGGCGCCGGAAAAGCGAGGCGGGGCAGGCCCATTGGAGCCTGCCCCTCGGGTTTCCTGTTGCGATGGAGTATGCAGGAGCATCTGCCGGCGGGTCTGGTGCGGACGCCCGCGGTCGCCGGCGGCCTAGAGCGTCCTGGGATCGTCGGCGTACATCTTCAGCCTGATGTTCAAGGCGTCGGACATGTGGCGGGCGGCGATCTCACCCGCACGTTCGGAGTCGCCGTCCCCGATTGCGGCCAGCAGCTCGGCGTAGTCCGCCAGCACCACCGGCCACCGCCCCGGGTAGGTCAGGGTGGTGAGGGTGTACCGGCGCACCTGCTGGTCAAGGCGTTCCAGCAGTCCGATCAGCGACGGGCTGTGGGTGGCGTGCCACAGCTGGGCATGGAAGGCGCGGTTGGTTTCCGCGAGCGCCCGGCCATCATTGGGATCCAGCTGCTGCATCTGCGCCAGCAGCCCCGTGAGCAGCTGGCGGTCCAGGGCGGTTGCCTTGACGGCAGCCTTGGCCGCGGCGGCCTGCTCCAGGATGATCCTCGACTCGTAGATGTCGATGATCTCCTCGGCTGAATGCGTACGGACCACCACCGCCTTGCCGCGCCGTTCCACCAGCCCGTCCTGTTCCAGCCGCTGCAGCGCCTCCCGCACAGGTGTCCGGGATGCCCCGTACCGCTCAGTGAGCTTCGCCTCCGTGAGCGGCTCGTCAGGCGCAAAGACACTCGCGAGAACATCCTCGCGAAGCCGCTGGTGGATGGGACTGGCCACTTTTCCTCTTTTCCGTTGCTGGTGGGGGCTGCTGGGTTGCCTAGGCGATGGAGCCGGCACGGCGGCCGAAGACGGCGCCCGCCGCAAGCCCGGAGCCGCCGGGGTAGTTTCCGCTGAACAGTCCGCCCAGCGCTTCCCCGCAGGCATACAGCCCTTCGAGCGGCTCCGCGTCTTCGGTGAGCACGCGGCCCCAGGTGTCCGTCTTGAGGCCACCGAAGGTGAAGGTGATGCCGCAGGTCACCGGGAAAGCGTAGAACGGGCCGGTGGCGATGCTGCGGGCCCAGTTGCTCTTCGGCGGCTGGGTGTCGGCCCGGCGTCCGTCCTTGACGTTGGGGTCGAAGGGCGAGCTGCCGGTGATCGAAGCATTGAAGTTGTGCACCGTCTCCTCCAAACCCTCGGGGCTGATACCGGCCTTTTGGGCCAGCTCGGCGAGGGTTGGAGCGGTGACCACCGAGACGCCCGGCATGTCGTACTCCTCGGCGCGCAGCATGGGGCGGGAAGAAGCGTCAAAGATCTGGAAGGCGGCCGAGCCCGGCTGGGCAAGGATGTCCCGGCCGTACTTCGCGTAGGTGTAGTTGCGGTAGTCGGCGCCCTCGTCCACGAACCGCTTCCCGTCGCTGTTCACCACGATGCCCAGCGGGTACCCGCCGCGGGTGAGCTGGTTGGTGAGCGCCAGGTTGCTCTCGTTCTCCGGGTGCCAGGCGTCCCAGGCCACGCTGTGGCACGTGGACCAGTCGCCGCCCCTGGCCGCCCCGGCGTCGAGGGCGGCCAGGATCATCTCCCCCGTGTTGCCCGGCGTGCCGCGTACTTTCGCGTTCTGCCAGCCCTCCCCCAGGTGTTGGCGGCGCAGTTCAGGTGAGGCTTCAAAACCTCCCGAGGCGAGGATGACCGACTCGGCCCGGAGCTCGCCTTCCCCGGTTGACGTGCGGTACCGGACGCCGCGCACGCGGCCGTCCTCCTGGATGAGGCCGGTGGCTGCGCAGTCGTAGATGACCTCCACGCCCATGCGCTCCGCGGCGGCGCGGTGGTCGGCCATGAGTCCCTTGCCGCCGCCCACGTTGCCCACGTGCAGTCCGCCCCAGAACAGATACCCGCCGTCCTGGGTCCGGTACGCCTGGCGTTCGTACATCAGGCGGTATTTGAGTCCCATGCCCTGAAGCCAGCGCAAGGTCGGGTTGCTTTCGTTGACCAGGACCGCGGACAGTTCGGGGTCGTTGCGCCCTTCAGAGACCTTGGACAGATCGGCAAGGTATTCGGCAGCGGTGTACGCGGGGACTTCGCTGGCGGCGTGCCGCTCATCCGGTTCCACGAATTCGATGAGCTCCTGGAGCCCGTCGTGGGAGATGCGCGTGGCACCGGCG
Organism: Arthrobacter sp. Soil761; assembly: GCF_001428325.1. Taxonomy (NCBI): domain Bacteria; kingdom Bacillati; phylum Actinomycetota; class Actinomycetes; order Micrococcales; family Micrococcaceae; genus Arthrobacter; species Arthrobacter sp. Soil761. Next base: position 491,768 of record NZ_LMSF01000023.1, read on the forward strand.
GTGTAGAAGCTGTTGCCGCCCGAGGCGGCTTCCCGCGCCTTTTCCAGCAGGACAACTTTGCGTCCACGCTCGGCGGCTGCAAGTGCTGCCGCAAATCCGGCGTTGCCGCCGCCCACTACCAAAACGTCGCTCTTGATCATCATCAATCTCCTCAGCTCCATCGCTGTACACGATTGTATACATAAGTATGCCGTCGCATGCAATGGGCTGGCGGCACATGCTTGGGGGCATGGCAGGAGAGGGTGAGTGCCGGAGGTGGTGGCTACCCCAGGCGCGGGTGGCTGATTTCCTGGGCGTCGATGTACATCTGGATGCGGATGTTCTTTGCTTCGTCCATGTGGGCGCTGGCGATGCGGCCGGCTTCCTCCGCGTTCCGTGCGCGGATGGCAACCAGCAGCTCCTCGTGCTCCTTCAGCACGCGGTCCCAGCGCTCCTTGGTGGAGAGCGTGGTGCCGGGGTAGCGGATGAAGTGGACCAGGATCCGGTCGAGCAGGTCAAGGAGGGCGGCGCTGTGGCTGGCGGCCCAGATGCGCTCATGGAAGGTGCGGTTGGCGGCGGCCAGTTCAGCCGGAGTGGCAGCATCGAAATCAAGGGTGACCATGGCCTGGTGCGCGCGGTCGATCAGCATCAGGTCCATGTCCGTGTGCCGGAGAGCCGCAGTTTTTGCGGCCGCCTCCTCCAGGAAGGTCCGCACCTCATAGAGGTCCAGCATCTCCTCCGGGCGGTACTCCCGCACCTGCATGCGTGAACCGTAGCGCTCCACGAGCCCCTCGGTTTCGAGGCGCCGCAAGGCTTCCCTGATGGGCGTCCGGGAGACGTTGTACTTCTTAGCCAGGGCGCTTTCAACGAGCTGGGCACGGGGAGGCAGCTCCTGCGAGATGATGGCGTTCCTGATCATCAGGTAGGGGCTTGTCTCTGGTTGCGACGCCACGGGCGGCCTCCGGTCTTCAGGCAAACAAGCGGCAGGACGCGCCGGCGCCATACCTTTAGCCGCAATTCTAGCGCACTGCATACCGTTCCGGCGGGCTGTGAACACCGTGGCGATATTTCGCACACTCTCCCCAAAAGCACCAGGCACCCACACTCCCCTTTCGGTATTCATCTTTTGAAGACTGTTGCTTAAGTTATATGAACGGTATACCGTTTGTGACCAACGCCATACAGCAGGGTAATTACCGGATTCTGGTTTGCTCAGCTTTGAACATTCATCCGGCGGCTGCACACGGTAGCCCGGGGTTTTTCAGGAGAACCAATGACGCTTCTATTCAGGGAAGAGCCGCACGCCGGCACCCTCCCGGTCACCCCGGTGCCGGCCACCCTCGTCCGTGGCGGCACCAGCAAGTGCTGGATATTCCGGGACGAGGACCTTCCGGCTGACGCCCTGGAGACGGACCGTCTCCTCATCCGCACCTTCGGTTCGCCGGATCTCCGCCAGATCGACGGAGTAGGCGGCGCCTCGTCGACCACCAGCAAGGCGATTACCGTGGCCGGCACCGACCGGGACGGAACGGTCCGCTACCGGTTCGCCCAGGTGGCCATCGACAAGCCGGCAGTCGAGTGGGCCAGCAACTGCGGCAACTGCGCAACAGCGCTGGGCCTCTACGCGCTCCATGCCGGGCTGGTCGCTCCCACCGGGGAAGTCACCCGGGTCCCCATCCTGAACACCGTGACCGGGCTGCGCCTCGTCTGCGAGATCCCCACACCGGGGGCGCAGGTACCGGCCTACGGCGGGCGGCGCCTCGACGGCCAGCACTACCCCGGCGTCCCCATCGACGTCATCTTCCAGAAGTCCTCCTGGTCCAGCTACGGTGCACAGTTCCCCACAGGCAACGCCACGGATGACATCGAGGTCGACGGGAAGCGGTACCAGGCGACACTGATCGACGCGGGCGCCCCGGCTGCACTCTTTGCCGCACAGGACCTGGGGCTGGACGCAACCGCCAGCGAGGAAGCCTTGGAGGCGCTGGTCCGGATCGCTCCGCAGTTGCGCGCTGCGGCCGCCCGCAGGATGGGGCTGCCGCAGAACCTCAGCTCCATTCCGAAGGTTGGCGTCGTGGGCCCTCCGCCCGCAGGCGCAACCGGCGTTTCGGCCCGGATGATCTCGATGAGCGCGCTGCACCCCGCCATCGGCCTCACCAGCGCGGTCGCCGTCGCGGCTGCTTCGGGGACCGCAGGCAGCGTGGTGCAGCGCAACGTGGTTCCGGCGGCGGAGGCCGGACTCTTTATCCACTTACTGAAAGGCAAGACGGCGCTGGCATTGGATGCCGCCGATCCCGCTGAAGTCTCCTTTCAACGCTCGGCCCGCGTCATCAGCGAAAGCACCATCCTGGTGCCAAGTGACTGAAGAAACCCCTACAGGAAAAACCCAGCCCAAGGAATCAGCCATGAAAATCAGCATTCAAAACCTGCAGCTGAAGTACGGAAGCTTCACTGCCATCGAAAACCTCAACCTCGACATTGAAGACGGCGAGGCACTGGTCCTCCTGGGCCAGTCGGGCTGCGGCAAGACCAGCACGATGCGCTGCATCGCCGGCCTGGAGGAGCCCACCTCGGGGCGGATCATCATCGACGACGTTGTGGTCTTCGACTCCGAAAAGGGCATCAACCTGCCCCCGAACAAGCGCAACGTCGGCATGGTCTTCCAGTCCTACGCGGTATGGCCGCACATGACGGTTGCCCAGAACGTTGCCTATTCGCTCAAGCAGAAGAAGCTCTCCAAGAGCGAAATCGATGAGCGCGTCAGGGAGGCGCTCACGCTGGTCGGCCTGGAGCCCTACGCCGACCGCGGCGCCAGCCTGCTCAGCGGTGGCCAGATGCAGCGCGTGGCCCTGGCACGCAGCCTGGTCATGCGGCCCAGCGTGCTCATGCTCGACGAACCGCTCTCCAACCTTGACGCCCGCCTGCGTGACCGGCTCCGGGTTGAACTGCGTGAGATCCAGCTCCAGTTGGGGCTCACCTGCGTGTACGTCACCCACGACCAGCACGAAGCCTTCGCCCTGGCAGACCGCATCGCCCTGCTCCAGGGCGGCCGGATTGTGCAGATGGGCGCCCCGCAGCACATGTACGAGGCACCCGCCAGCGCCTCGATCGCCCACTTCCTGGGTGTTTCCAACATCATGGACTGCACCCCGGAGGGCACGGCCACCGGCGCCACCACGGCACGCATCGCCAACAGTGAGCTCACCATTCAGTCGGCGCAGCAGGCCAGTGATGCGGGCGCATCCCCCAAGGTCTGCATCCGGGCCGAGGACCTGCAGATCACCGCCATGCCCACCGAACACCCCAACTCGTGGCCGGGGACGGTACGCGTGGCGGGCTTCCAGGGGAACGACATCCGGTACGCGATCCAGCTGGAATCCGGGCCCGAACTGGACGCACTGGGCGGGCTGAGGCGCGGCGAACAGCACAAGGTGGGGGACCGCGTGTGGGTCACCGTCAACCCCCGCGAAGTCCAGATCTTGCCGGCTGAGGTCCTCGCATGAGCCTCAAGACCACCGAGGCGGCCAGCCGCGTCGAGGCCCGCCTGGCGCCGAAGCCCGAACCCCGGAACTACCGCTCTGCCCGGACCCTTGCCGGCCTCCGGAAGAACACGCCGGGCCTGATCGTCCTGGTGATCCTCGGCGTCCTCATCGTCCTCCCCCTTGCCCTGGTCCTGCTCGCCGCGTTCTCGGACAGCGTTCCCCGGCCGGGCAGCATCTCCCTGGGCGGCCTGACGCTGTCCAACCTGGCGCTGCTGGCCACCCCGGAAGCACTCGGGGCCCTGGTCAACTCGCTCATGGTCGGCGCAGGCTCGGCACTTATCGCCCTGCTGATCGGCGCATTCCTGGCCTTCGTGTGCGCCCGCTCCGATGCACCGTGGCGGAAGTTCATCTTCTTTATCGGCATGGCGCCGATGTTCATCCCCGCCCTGGTGGGCGCCCTGGCCTGGTCCCTGCTCTGCTCGCCCAGCGCCGGCTACATCAACATCTTCCTCCGCGACCTGGGCATTGACGCCGCCATCAACATCTACAGCCTCCCGGGCCTGGTGTTCGTGCTGGGAATCTTCTACGCCCCGTACGCCTTCCTGCTGCTGCACAGCTCGCTGTCGATGATGAACGCCGACCTCGAAGAGGCAGCGACCGTCCACGGGGCTCCGCTGCGCACCATGCTGCGGACCGTCACCCTGCCCCTGGCCCTGCCGGCCATCCTGGGCTCCGCCGTCCTGGTCTTCGCCCTGACCATGGAGAACTTCCCCGTGGCCCAGGTCATCGGCAACCCCGCCGGCGTGGACACGCTGCCCACCTATATCTACCGCCTCATGAGTGCCACTCCGGCCAAGAGCAACCAGGCTGCCAGCGTCGCCGTGATCCTGACCGTTGCGCTGATGGCCGTGACCCTCATCCAGCAGCGCATCATCAACAAGCGCAAATTCACCACCATGACCGGCAAGGGCAACCGTCCCCGGCAGGTGCCGCTGCGCAAGATGCGCTGGCCCTTCACCATCCTGGCCCTGGCCTACTTCGCCGTGTCCGTCGTCCTGCCCATGCTCGCACTGCTCGCCGCGTCCATGCAGGCCACCCCCTTCGTGTCCTCGATGTCGCAGCTGCTGGAGGCCAATTCCCTCAGCTTCGCCAAGCTGATCGAAGTCCTCGGATCCAACGATTTCCAGCTCGCCCTCAAGAACAGCGTCCTGGTGGCCCTGATCGCGGCATTCGCCGGCACCACCCTCAGCTTCATCGCCTCGTACATCCGCTACCGCACCAAGTCCAAGGTGGGACGGCTGATCGAACTGGTCGCCATGACCCCCCTTGCCGTCCCCGCCATCGTGATGGGCATCGGACTGCTCTGGACCTGGCTGCTGCTGCCCCTGCCCATCTACGGCACCCTGGCGATCCTCGCCGTCGCCTGCGTTGCAGTGTTCATGCCCCAGGGCTACCGCGGCGTCTCCGCATCGATGCTCCAGATGGACCAGGACCTCGAGGACAGCGCGGTCATGCTCGGCGCCGGACGGACCAGGTCCGTCCTGGACGTCACCCTGCCCCTGATGCGCGTCGGCATCATGTCCTCGTTCCTGCTGTTCCTCATGCTGTCCATGCGTGAGCTCAGCGCCTCCATCTTCCTCTTCACCTCGAACACCCGGATCCTGTCCATCCTCGTGTTCGACAACTTCGACAACGGCCAGAGCCAGGCAGCTGCCGCCGTCAGCGTCCTGTACTGCCTCGTCATCGGAATCCTCGCCGTCATCGCCCAAAAAGTCGGCGGCGAACGCAAGACCAAGAACTGACCTCACCCACCTTTGAAAGGGACACCCACAATGAAGTTAGCGTCCAAACTTCCCGCCTTCACTGCAGCCGGAGTGCTGCTCGCCCTCAGCCTGGCCGGGTGCGGAAGCCCCGCCCAGAGTGCCGGCGTGGTCACTGCCACCGCAGCTGTGAACACCGATAACGGACTGGTGATCAACGGCGAATCCATCGCGGACAAGGACACCTACGAGAAGGCCAAGACCCAGACCCTGTCCCTCTACTCCGGCTACACCGATTCCTCTGAAAGCGCGCTGGTTGACGCCTTCACCAAGGACACCGGCATCAAGGTCAACGTCGTCCGGCTCACCCCGAACAAGCTCTCCGAACGCGTTCTCTCCGAACAGGGCGCCGGCAAGCTCAGCGCCGACGTCATCCGCACCTCCGACTACCGGATTGCCAAGTCCATGGAGGACGCCAAGGTCTGGAAGGCCTATGACGTACCCGGCGCCTCGGCCCTCAAGGACGTTTCCGTGGACGGCGGCCAGTTCACCCGCATGTTCAACTCCGTCTACACCCTGGGCTACAACACCCAGCTGGTGAAGGAAGCCGATGCCCCCAAGTCCTGGGCGGATGCCGTCGGCGGCAAGTGGCAGGGCAAGCTGGGCATCGTCCAGGGCGGCTCGGGCGGCAGCACCGCTGCGCTGAACAGGTTCATGGAAACCAAGATGGGCGGCGACTACTTCGCCAAGTACGCTGCGCAGAAGCCCAAGATCTACGACTCCCTGGGTGCTGAAGCCACGGCGCTGGCCCGCGGTGAAGTTGCCGTGGGCACGGTCACCATCAGCGGCACCAACATCTCGGCCGTCCAGGACAAGGCCCCGGTCAAGTTCATCGTCCCCGAGGAAGGACTCGTCTCGTACGACTATTACCTGGGCATGACGGGCACCGCCACGAACGTGGAAGCCGCGAAGGTCTTCATGAACTACAACCTTTCCAAGCAGGGCCAGCAGGTCTTTGCGCAGATCGGTGAATACCCGGTCCGCACCGACGTGGCACCGCCTACCATCATGGGCGTGACGCTCCCCGCCGTCGATTCCGGCAAGGTCTACCGCATGCAGAACACCGACGCCGTGACCTACGGCAAGGACGACCTTGCCAAGTGGAACCAGGTCTTCGGCTACACCAAGTAACCCCGCAATCCCGTGCCCGGGGACCCGGCCTCCGCCGGGTCCCCGGGCTTTTTTCATTCACCCACCACCAGGAGCCCCGTGACCGCCGTCCACGTCCCCGCACTTCCGGTGCCCCGGAACACCTCGTCCCTGCTGGTCCGCCAGGACGGCAGGACCATCCTTGAACTCGGCGACACCACCCGCGCCAGTTACGTCGCCTCCGTGCGCAAAAGCCTGCTCTCGATCCTTTTCGGAATCCAGGTGGACGCCGGCACGGTCAGCCTCGACGCCACACTCGATGAGTTCGGTGTTGATGATATTGGCGGCCTGCTGCCCATCGAGCGGACGGCCCGGCTCCGTGACCTGTTGACGTCGCGTTCGGGCGTCTACCATCCGCCCTCCAGCCCGGGCAGTGACGAGGATGTCTTCCCTTCACGTGGCACAAAAGCACCGGGGCAGTATTTCCTCTACAACAACTGGGACTTCAACGCCGCCGGCGCGATCTTCGAGAAGGCCAGCGGCCTGACCGTCTTCGAAGCGTTCCAGAAGCACCTGGCCGGTCCGCTGGGGTTCGACGACTACGACCCCACACGCCAGCGAATGCTCGGGGACGCCCGAAAGTCCGCCTTCCCTGCCTACCACCTCTTCCTCTCCGCTCGGGACCTGGCCAAGATCGGGATGCTGATGGCTGCCGGCGGCCAGTGGGAGGGACGGCAGCATGTCCCCCGGGAGTGGGTCAGGGACAGCGTGGCCACCCATGTCAGGCGCGCAGACATGGCGCCGGCCACCGGTTTTGGCACCTGCGACTACGGCTACCTGTGGTGGCTCCCCCGGGAATCCGGCCCACAGTGGCAGGGGGCTTTCCTGGCCGCGGGCAACTACGGCCAGTTCCTGCTGGTCCTGCCGGCGATCGGGAGCGTCATTGTGCACCGGCGCTTCGTCAGCGACAGCTTCGCCGTCGCCCGGAACACCCACACGGCAGCTGCCTCGACGGCAGGCCCCGCTCCGGTGACCCACGCCGAATTCATGGACCTTGCCCGGGCGCTGGTTGCCGGGCCCCTGGCCCGGTAGGCGTCAGGAAAGGCACCGTACGACGGCGGCACCCTCCTTTGTCAGGAAGCCGCGCCCTTGGCGATGGAACGGAACACCTTGGTTGCCTGCTGCGCCGCGGGGCTGAGCCGCCGGTTTGCCAGGTGGGCCAGGAGGATCCGGCGCTTCGGCGATCCGGCGAGCGGGACCGCCACGACGTCGGGGCGCAGGGCCGTCAGCGCCAGCCTGGGTGCCAGGGCGATCCCGATACCGGCCGCCACCATGCCCTGTGTCTCCTGGTAATCGTTGGCGGCGAAGGCGATCCGCGGTTCGAACCCGGCGTCGCGGCATACCCGGCTGAGGACATCGGCCACGGGGTGCTCGTCGCGCACCACCCATTCCTGGTCGCTCAAGGCGCCGATGCGGACCGAGCCCAGTTTGGCAATGGGGTGCTCCCGCGGTACCAGCAGCACTGTTGGATCGTTCATCAGCCTGACCAGGGCCAGGTCAGGGTCCTCGATCTGCTGCCAGGGATAGTCCCACAGCAGCGTCAGTTCGATTTCCCGCCGCCGCAGCCGTTCCAGCAGGCCGTCCCGGCGGGCACTGACAACCGTCACTGCAACCTCCGGGTGGCGGGCGCGGAACGCCAGCACAACGTCGGGCATCAGGGAGGCCCCGCCGGTGGGAAAGGTCCCAAGCCGGAGCTGGCCCCGCCGAAGGCCCGCGAACTCCCCCATTTCGGCGCGGGCGGCTTCAACGGTCCTGTCGATGTCGTCGGCGTAGTGCAGCAGGGCGTGCCCCGCCTCGGTCAGGACCACGCCCCGGGGATGGCGCTCGATGAGGACCACGCCCATCTCCTGCTCGAGTTTGGCTATCTGCTGCGACACCGCCGAGGTGGTGAAGGAAAGGGCGGCAGCAGCCGAGGTCAGGGAGCCGGAACGGCCCACCTCACGGAGCACATGGAGCCGGTGGAGATCGAGGATTGCCATGCACTGAGTTTAGCAAAAGTAGATAGTCGTCCATTTATTTGCGATTGTGCTGAAGGCTCCCATCCCGGATCGTAGAAGTACAAGGTGCTGTGAAGTAGAGCACCTGCAAGTTACGAGGGAGAAATACAGTGGGACTCAAAGGACATTGGTACCGGGGCGGCACCAGCAAGTGCTGGCTCTTCGATGCCAGGGACGTGGCCCTCCACGCCCCCACCCGCGAGGAAATCCCCGCACTGCTGTCAGCCGCTTTCGGCGCGGCGGATGCGCGGCAGCTGGACGGCGTCGGGGGCGGAACGTCCACCACGTCAAAGGCTGCAGTCATCTGGGCAACCCCTGGTGCCGAGGCAGACCTCGACTACCTTTTCGCCCAGGTGGGGATCGGTGACCCCACCGTTGAGCTGGGTTCCAACTGCGGCAACTGCGCCACCGCCATTGCCCTGTTCGCCGTCCAGACCGGCATCGTTCCCGCCCGGGACGGCATGACCAAGGTCCGCATGCGCCACGTCACTTCCGGCGCCGTGCTCAGCGGAGCGGTTCCAACTCCCGGCGGCCACATTCCCAAGTCCGGACTGGCACGGGTTCCGGGCAGCAGCGCCGCCGGTGTTCCCGTCAGCCTCTCGTTCCACGGCCCCTGGGGCCAGAACACCGGTGCACTCCTGCCTACCGGCAACACCGTGGACCAACTCCAGGTCAACGGCAGGACCCTGGGCGCAACGATGGTGGACGCCGGCGCCCCTGCCGTGCTCCTCGCAGCCGACCAGGCCGGCGTCGATCTTTCCTCAATGACGGACAACCTCACCGCCCAGCTGCCGGACCTCATCGCGGCACGGGCATCAGCCGGCCTCATCATGGGGCTGCGGAAGCCTGAGGATCCGCCGCAGAACGCTGTTCCGAAAGTCGGGGTTGTGGCGCCAGCCGGCGACTACATCGCCGCGGACGGAACAACCATCACCGCCGGCAGCCACGACGTGCGGGTGCGGATGCTGTCCATGCTCGCACCCCACCCGGCCATCGGCCTGACCTCAGCCGTGGCAGTTGCCCTTGCATCCTCGCTGCAGTCATCGGTCGTAGCCAACGCAGCAGGCCAATCACCCTCCACCGGCACCGGAACTCCCCGCTTGCTGCGGGTCGGGACGCCCGCCGGCGTGATCACCGCCGAAATCATCACCGATGACACCGGCGCCGTCAGCGAAGTGGCCCTCCACCGGGCAGCCCGCCACATCGCCACCGCAGATATCGACGTGGCCCCGGCCGCCGAGCTGTCTGCCTAACACCCCTATCTCTTTGCCCCATCATTAAGGGGCCGCACCAACCAGGAAGTTGTTCAATGAAGATCAAATCCATCCTCGGACACCTGTATGTCCAGGTACTCATCGGAGTCGCCCTCGGCGTCGTTGTGGGCGCACTGTGGCCCGACCTCGGTGCATCGCTCAAGCCCATCGGCGACGGCTTCGTGAAACTCGTGAAGTTCATGATCGCCCCCATCGTGTTCTGCACCATCGTCGGAGGCATCACCTCGCTGCGGGACACCAAGAAGGTGGGCCCCACCCTGATCCGTTCGCTTGGCCTCTTCTACGCGCTGACGGCACTCGCCCTGGCCCTGGGCCTGGCCGCGGTGACGCTGTTCCAGCCCGGCGCCGGGATGCACATCGATCCCACGCACCTGGACTCCTCGGTGGCGCAGAAGTACACCACGCAACTGCCCAGCAGCAACCCCGTGGACTTCATCCTCAGCATCATCCCCACCACCTTCGTTGGCGCCTTCGCCGACGGTGAGGTCCTGCCCGTGCTGGTCATTGCAATGCTGTGCGGCTTTGCCTTCAGCAAGCTCGGCGCACCGGGCCAGCTGGCCCTGAACGTGGTCAACAGCTTCAACAAGCTGCTCTTCATCATGTTCGGCTACATCATGAAGGTGGCTCCGCTGGGAGCCTTCGGGGCCATGGCCTTCACCGTTGGCAAGTACGGCGCCCACTCCATCGGAAACCTCGGCATGCTGATCCTTGCCTTCTACGCCGCCTGCATCGTCTTCGTGGTGGTCGGCCTGGGCATCCTGGCCAAGGTGACCGGCTTCAGCCTGTGGCAGATCCTGCGCTACTTCAAGGATGAGTTCCTGATCGTCCTGGCCACGTCCTCCAGCGAACCGGTCCTGCCGCGCCTGCTGTCCAAGCTCGAGCGGATCGGCTGTGACCGCAGCGTTGTGGGCCTGGTGGTCCCCACCGGCTACTCCTTCAACCTGACCGGAACGGCCATCTACCTCACCCTGGCCTCGATGTTCATCGCCCAGGCCTGCGACATCCACCTCAGCTGGGGCCAGATCCTGCTGATGCTCGGCATGATGCTGCTGACCTCCAAGGGTGCGGCCGGCGTCACCGGCAGTGGTTTCGTGGCCCTGGTGGCGACCCTGACGGTCATGCCCACCCTCCCGGTGGCCGGCGTGGCCCTCATCGTTGGCATCGACCGCTTCATGAGCGAGGCCCGCGCCCTCACCAGCACGGTCTGCAACATCGTCTCCTGCGTGGCCATCGCCAAGTGGCAGGGTGAGCTGGACATGGGCAAGCTCCGCTCCGAGCTCCAGGCGGGCTTCGTGCCCACCGAAGCGGAAAAGGTGCAGCTGGCCGAACCGGCCCTGGCACACTGACCCGGCCGGCAGGCCACCACCCCCGGTGTTTGCCCGGGATCCCGGCAGGGGTCCCGGGCAAACCCTTGCAAGGGGGACTACTTCACAACCCTTACGGAAAGGACCCGGAATGAGTGAGCGCCAAACGGAACAGGACACAGCGGAAGACTGCGACGCCGGCACCTGCTTCTACTGCCAGAGCCCGGAAACCGACTAGCGCCCCAGCCCTGGGGCCACGCCGTCAGCCCGGGCATTGCGAGGCAGGGCGGCAACAGGCCCTAGATCCACTGCTCCCACAGCGTCAGCTGCAGGCTGACGGTCCCGGACGAACCAGCCACAACGGAACCGGCCCCCGCGGAAGGGTCGACGACGGCACCCACGTTGCCGCCGTCGTCGTCCCTTCCAGCCAAAACAGCCAGCCGCATCAGCCGCATCACGCCCGGACCGCCTCAGCAGCCGCATCCGAAGAACGCACCGGCGTCTCCAGCCCAAGGTTTTCCCGCAGGGTGTTCCCGCGGTACTCCGTGGGGTACACCCCGCGTTCCTGCAGCTCCGGCACCAGGTGGTTGACGATGTCGTCCAGGCCGGAGGGAATGAGCCACGGCGAGATGTTGAATCCGTCCACCGCCCCCACCCGCGCGAACTCGGCCAGCTGGTCCGCCACCTCAACGTACGAACCCGTGAAGGTGGAATCCACCCGTGCAGTGCGGGAGGTGACGAACTGCCGGATGGACAGCCCCTTGTCCTTGGCCTCGGCCCGCCACTGGTCCGCCAGCTGCCGCGCCTTGGCGCCGTGGAAGCCGCTGCCGCGGGTCTCGGACGTTTCCTCCACCACCGGATCGATCTCCGGCAGCGGTCCGTCCGGATCGTACGACGACAGCTCGCGGCCCCAGAACTGCTCCAGGTAGGCGATGGCCTGCTGCGGGCCGATCTGCAGGCTCCGCACCCACTCCTTCTTCTCCGCCGCCTCCGCAGCGGTGGGCGCCAGGATGAACTCACTGGCCGGCATGATCTGCACGGCGTTGGCACCCCGGCCAGCGGCCAGGGACCGCTCCACGAGGTCCTTGCGGAACTCCACGGCGTCGTCGAACTTGGGGTGCGCGGAGAAAATCACATCAGCCTGCCGGGCGGCAAAGTTGCGGCCCTCGGGCGAGTCGCCGGCCTGGAACAGCACCGGGCGGTACTGGGCGCTGCGCGGCAGCCGCGGCGTCACGTCCACCGTGTAGTGCTGGCCCTGGTGCACCACCCGCCGGGCAGGACCGTCCGGGGTTTCCCACGAATCCCAGATCCGCTTGGCCGTCTCCACGAACGCTTCGGCGTGCTTGTACCGGTCAGCGTGGTCCAGGTATCCCCCGCGGCGGAAGTTGGCCCCGGTCCAGGCGTTGTCAGTGGTCACGATGTTCCACGCGGCACGCCCGCCCGAGATCAGGTCCAGCGACGCGAGCCGGTGCGCCAGGTCGGCGGGATCGTTGTACGTGGTGTTCTGGGTGGCCACCAGCCCGATGTTCCGGGTCACCGAGGCCAGTGCGGCCAGCATGGTCTGCGCGTCCGGCCGGCCCACCACGTCCAGCGCGTGCGGGCGGCCCAGGTGTTCACGGAGGCGGAGCCCCTCGCCCAGGAAGAACGCGGCGAACAGCCCCCGCTCGGCGGTCTGGGCGATGCGGCGGAACGATTCGAAGTCCGTCTGCGACCCCGATCCGGCGGCCTTCCAGATGGTGCCGGAGTTCACGCCCTGGAAGAAGACCCCAAACTGGATCTGGCCCGACGGCACAAAGACGTCGGATTTAGCACGGTTGTGCTGTGTCACGGTGGTTCCCCTTACTTTCCCGCGCCGGCGGGCGCAGCGGCGTTGGATGCGGCGGTGGCGTAGCGGCTCACCGGGCGTGAAAGCCCCAGCAGGTCGCGGAAGGTGCCGTCCTGCACCACCGGGCGGAGGACTCCGCGGCGGCGCAGTTCCGGCAGGACCAGGCGGCCCAGTTCCTCCAGGTCGACAAAGAGCGACGCCGGGTGCAGGCGCACGCCGTCGGCCTCCTTCAGGAGTTCCGTGAGGAAGTCCGTGAGACCGGCGGCGGAACCGGCGTAGTTAGCACGGCCGGAGCCAAAGCCAGCCACCCGCCCCGCCGCGGCCTGCCCGCGGGAGTCCAGGACGACGTCGAGCTCGGCGACCACTGCAACGCCGGCAGCCACCCGGGACCGCACATCGCGGACCTCTGCCGCCAGCAGTTCGGCGGCAGGTGCGGACACCAGCACGGCATCCACGGCGTCCGCGGGAACCTCCCCCAGCAGGGACGCGGGCGCCAGCACGGGCAGCTGCCCCTGGAGCGGCCGCGGAATGATGGACGGTCCCTTGACGGAATAGCCGGCGCCGGCAAAATTGGCACGAGTCTCGAAATCGACCGCAGTATCAAAATCGACATAGTGCAGCTTGTCCACGTCGATGTACCGGCCGGTGGCCACGTCGCGGATCACGGCGTCGTCCTCCCACGAATCCCACAGCCGCCGGGACACCTCGATGGACGCCGCGGCCTCCTGACCCAGTGCAGCGCCGGTCACGGACGGGCGTCCGACGGCGGCAGCAGCCTCCGGCGATTCGGCTGCCGTCACGATCCACCCGGCCCGGCCGCCGGACACGTAGTCCAGGCTGGCCAGCTGGGTGGAGATGTGGAACGGCTCGGTGTAGACGGTGTCCACCTCGGGTACCAGCGCGATGGTCCGGGTGGCGGGCCCGGCGAGGGCCGCCCGCTGCAGCGCGTTGGCGCGGCCCGGAGCGGGTGCGTCGGTGAAGGTTGCTGCATGGAAGCCCGCGGACTCTGCTGCCAGCACGGCCCGGGTGAGGTGCGCGCCGTCCCAGCCGGCGCCGTCGAGCTCAAGGGCAAGGAACCCTCCCTGGCGGGTTGAAGAGATGCTCACTGCTGGTCCTGACGTTCGTAGGGAATCTTTTCGCCGGCCTCGATGGCCACCGGCAGCCGGTTTTCCGCCGGCGGCAGCGGGCAGGTGGCCAGGTCCGTGTACGCGCACGGCAGGTTCACGGCCCGGTTGAAGTCCAGCAGCACGGACCCGTCTGCGGCCGGCACCACGGACAGCGAGCGGTTGGCGGCATAAGTGGTCTTGCCGGAGGTCAGGTCTGTGAACAGCACGGACAGGGCGCCGGGGGCGTGGCCGTTGAATGCGGTCAGCGCCAGCTCCCGGCCGGCCAGCTTGAAGCGGATCTCGCCCGGCGCCTCATACACATGCTGGATGCCCTCGACGGCGGCGCCCACCGTGGTGGACCTCGGCGCCTCGAACGGCACATAGGTTCCGCGCACGGCATACGCGGCATCGGGCGAGTAGGCGGGCGTGCCCTGGTAGGCCTGCAACAGCGGGTTTTCCGGATGACGGGGCCGGACGATGTATTCGCCGCCGCGCTTGGCCAGCTCAATGACGGTCTCGCCGGACACCAGGTTGATGCCGCCGCGCTCCTCGATGGGGCCAAGCTCAACGGTGGCCCCGGACGCAGTGTTCAGCTCCCTGCCGTCCTGCTGCAGGCTGTCGCCCGGCTCCAAAAGGACGCGGACGGCGTCGGCCGCCACGCTCCAGGTGCCCGGGGCGCCTTCCAGCCGGGCGGGTTCGCTGCCCAGCCAGTGCAGGTGGGTCACCGCCAGGAAGCCGTGCGGGTGGGCGCGGTGCTGTTCGTGGGCGGCGTGCCATTCCTGCCAGTCGGCGTCGAAGGATTCGAGGGCGGTTCCGGTGGATTGTGCGGTCATGATGCCTTCCCTGACGGGGCCGCGCCGGCCGATGCCTGCGTGGCCGCGAAGTTCTCTTCGGTGATGGTCTTGGATTCCGGCAGCGCTTCCTCGGACAGGCCCCAGCGCTCCAGCACCTTGCCGTAGGAGCCGTCCTTGATGACGGCATTGAGGGCCTCGGAAATGACCGGTGCCAGCCCGTTGCCGCGCAGGGTGGTGGCGGCCACCAGGGTCTCAGAGGGCCAGCCGGCGTTGACCTTGCCCACCACCTTCAGGTCGTCCCGGGTGTTCTCGCGGTACACGGTGGACGGGTAGGGGGCGATGTTCAGGTCCGTCCGGCCGGAGGACAGCGCCAGGATGGTGTCCGCGTCGGAGGAGTAGTACTGCAGCGTGGCCGGCGCCTTGCCTTTGCCCTCGAGCTCCTTGTTCCACGCCAGCAGGATCTTCTCCTGGTTGGTCCCGGACCCCACGGAGATCTTCAGGCCGGAGATGTCGTCCGCGCCCTTGATGTCATAGGTGGAGGACTTTTTGGCCTCGAAACCCATGTACGCGGCCCGGTAGCTGGCGAAGTCGAACAGCTTCACCCGGTCCTTGTTCACGCCCACGTTGGAGAACACAGCCTCAAAGTCGCCGGACTGGGTCTTCAGCGGCCAGTTCTCCCAGGACGTCACCTGCACGTCCAGCTCCAGGCCCAGCTTGTCCGCCACCAGCTGGGCGATGTCCAGTTCGGAGCCGATCGGCGTCTTGTCGTCGGTGGCGTGGAAGGACAGCGGGATGGACCCGGCGGTGGTGGCCACCGTCAGCTTGCCGTCCTTGCCGATCAGCCCGGGGACCTTGGCGGCGAGCGCCGCGTCCTTCTCGCCCCGGATCCGCTGCTGGTCCGGTGAGGTGTTGTAGACCACGCCGTTGCGTGCCGCCGTCGTCTGCGCTCCACCGCTGGCGTTGCCGGCGGCGGAGGCGCCGGGGTCGGCGCAGCCGGCGAGCGCGGCGGCGCCAAGGAGTGCGGTGCCGAGGAGTATGACGGCGGGACGCGCCGCAAGGGCGCGGCTGCGGCGGAGGCCGCGGGTGGGGAAAGCCATGGGGTGGTCCTTAGATGTTGAAGGCCGGTTCCAGCACCTTGGAGAAGAAGCTCCGGGTGCGCGGTTCCTGGGGGTTGCTGAAAATTTCCTTGGGGGTGCCCTGTTCCACGATCTGGCCCTGGTCCATGAACACCACGGTGTCCGCCACGTCGCGGGCAAAGCCCATCTCGTGCGTGACGATGATCAGCGTGGTGCCGGAGGTGGCCAGTTCGCGGATGACGTCCAGCACTTCGTTGACCAGCTCGGGATCCAGGGCGGAGGTGGGCTCGTCGAACAGCAGGATCTTGGGGTCCAGGGCCAGGGCCCGGGCGATGGCCACGCGCTGCTGCTGGCCACCGGAGAGCTGGCGGGGGTAGGCGTCGGCCCGGTCCTTGAGCCCCACCCGGTCCAGGAGTTCCAGGCCGCGGCGGCGGGCCTCCTCCCTGGACCGCCCCTGCGCCACGACGGGTGCTTCCGCCACGTTCTCCAGGGCGGTGAGGTGCGGGAACAAGTTGAAGTTCTGGAACACCATGCCGATGTCGGTGCGCTGTTTCAGGATCTCCTTTTCCCGCAGCTCGTGCAGGCGGTCGCCGCGGAGTCTGTAGCCCACCAGCTGTCCGTCGATGGTGATGTGGCCGCCGTCCACCTTTTCCAGGTGGTTTATGGTGCGCAGCAGGGTGGATTTTCCGGAGCCGGAGGGGCCTACGATCACGGCCACCCCGCCCGGTTCCACGGTGAGGCTGACGCCTTTGAGGACTTCGGTGGCGCCGAAGGATTTGCGGACGCCGGTGATTTCCACCAGGCCGCGGGTGGCTGTGGGGGCGGTAAGGGTCTCAGTCATCAGGGGTTCCTCCGGTTGGGCACCGCCGCGTGGGTGGCGAAGAATTTACGGGCCTTCTGCAGGGGCGTCAGCGGCAGGCTCCGCACCGCGCCCCTGGAGTAGTGCCGTTCGATGTAGTACTGGAAGACGCTCAGCACGGAGGTGATCACGATGTACCAGAGCGTGGCCACCAGCAGCAGCGGCAGGACCTGCTGGGTGCGGTTGTAGATGACCTGGACGGTGTAGAACAGCTCCGAGTAGGCCAGCACGTAGACGATCGAGGTGCCCTTGACCAGGCCGATGATCTCGTTGAACGCGGTGGGCAGGATGGCGCGCATGGCCTGCGGCAGCACGATCCGCGTGGAGCGACGCCAGGCCGGGATGCCCAGGGCGGCCGCGGCCTCCAGCTGTCCCTGGTCCACGGACAGGATGCCGCCGCGGATGATTTCGGCCGAGTAGGCGGCCTGGTTCAGGGTCAGGCCCAGCACTGCTGCCGCAAACTGGCTGATCAGTGTGGTGGTCTGGACCTCGAAGAACCGGACGTCCGTGAACGGGATCCCCAGGCTGATTTTCTCGTACAAGTAGCCCAGGTTGTACCAAAGGAGCATCTGCACCAGCAGCGGCGTGGACCGGAAGATCCAGGAGAACGTCCAGGACACGGAGACCAGCAGCGGCGACGCCGAGAGCCGCATCAGCGCCAGGATGAAGCCGAGCACAAATCCGAGGACGCCGGAGATGGCGGTCAGCTTCAGCGTTTCCACCAGGCCGTTGACCACGGACTGGGCCGTGAACCACTGCGCCACCACGCCCCACTCCCAGCGCGGGTTGGTGGCCAGCGACCAGGCCACGGCCAGGACACCCAGGGCGACGACGGCAGTCCCCACCCAGCGCCACGGATGCTTGGCGGCCACCACGCGGTACGACGAATAGTCCGCGGGGACCCGTTCCGGGACGCCGGCCCTGCCCGGTGGCGCTGCCGGTGACGCTGCCGCGGGCTGTGCCGGCTGCGGCTGTGCCGGTTGCGGCTGCTTTGACTGCGCCACCCTGGTTGCTGAACTCACGGGGCCACCTCACTTCTCATTCCTGGACTGGAGCCGGACTGCCCGGCGTCGGGGCGGCTCGCCCCGGGGTGCTGGCTGCAAATCTAGGACCGGCCGAAACGGGCCAGCAAGGCGCATGGTTGCAATACTTCACGGGGCTTCGCACGGCGTCATGAGTCGGTTTTTTGCGTCCCTTAACGCGCCGTGACGCGGAGTTAACGGCCGTGACCAGGTGCTCGACCGCCGTCGTCACGGCTGCCTAGCATGGGCACTCCGACGGCCACTTCCGCGCCGTCCCCGCACCCACTTGCCGTCAGGAGAGCCCATGCCAGCCACCATCCCGGCCATCGTCTTCATCGGCGGCGGGCCGCGCACGGCGGGTGTGCTGGAACGGATCGCCGCCAACCGGCCGGACGTCTTCGCCGGGCCGCTGCAGATCCACGTGGTGGAGCCGCACATCCCGGGCTCGGGCCGCATCTGGCGGTACGACCAGGACCCCGGGCTCCTCCTCAACTCCATGGCCGCGGACATCACCATGTTCACGGACCAGTCGGTGGACTGCCAGGGCCCCGCCGCACCGGGCCCGGCGCTGGCCGAATGGGCCGCCGGCGTCCTGGACGCCTCCATCATCGACGTCCCGGATTTTCCCCAGCCGCTGTGGGACCAGCTGCGGTCCCTGACCGGCACCACCTTTCCCACCCGCCAGCTGCAGAGCCAGTACCTGGAGTGGTTCTTCCGCCGCGCCGCCAGGTCCCTGGGCCGCAGCGTCACGGTCCACCGGACCACCGCAGTGGGCATTACGGAACTGAAAGGCGGCGGCCACCAGGTTGGGCTGGCCAACGGCCGGACCCTGCACGCGGACATCGTGGTGACCGCCCTGGGCCACACCGATTCCCTCCCGGACGCCGTGTCCGCCGGCTTCACGGACTTCGCCGCCCGGCACGGCGGCTGCCACGCGGCACCCAGCTACACCACCGACGTCGACTACTCCCCCATTGCCCCCGGACAGGACGTCATCGTCGCCGGGATGGGCCTGGCGTTCGTGGACCTGCTGGTCCTCCTGATGGAAGGGCGCGGCGGCAGGTTCCAGGAAACGTCCGACGGCGGGCTGCGCTACCTTCCGTCCGGACGGGAACCGGTGCTGTGGGCCGGCTCCCGGCGGGGAGTGCCGTACCACTCCAAGATTTCCGCTGCCCTCCGGGGGCAGGCTCCCGGGCCGTTGCGGTTCTTTACGGCCGCCGCCGTGGATGCGCTGCTGCAGCAGCATGGCGAGCTGGACTTCCACCGGCATCTCTGGCCCCTGATCGCCAAGGAAGCCGGCTACTACTATTACCGCGAGCTTCTGACCGGAAGCCCTGAACGCGCCGCCATGGGCTGGGACGGGTTCACCTCCGCCTATGCGGGACTGGACTGGTACAGCCCCGGGCGGAAAGACCTGGTGGCCGCAGCGGTCCCTGACGCCGGCCTGCACCTGGACCTGGAGCGGCTGGACCGCCCCTTCGACGGCCGCCGCTTCAGCGATCACGCGGAAGTCCAGGACGCGGTGGCCGGATACATCGAGCAGGACCTGGCTCTGCGGGACAGCCCTGACCACCCCGAAACCCTTGCCCTGTTCCTGGCCCTGCTGCACGTCTATATGGAGGTGGGGCGCGTAGTCCCGCCCGAGCGGCTGAACGCACGCTCGCAGCAGGTCATCCACGGCTGGTGGCACGGCTTCTTCAGCTTCGTGGACTCCGGTCCGCCGCCGCACCGGCTCCGCCAGGTCCTGGCGCTGCACCGGGCCGGCCTGCTGCAGTTCCTGGGTCCCGGCCTCCAGGTCTCCGCCGATGAGGCCACCGGGCTTTTTGTTGCTTCGTCCGCCCAGTCCGGGGTGACCGTCACGGCGAAGGCCCTGATCGAGGCGCGGCTGCCGGCCACGTCCGTGGCCCGCTCGCTGAACCCCGTGCTCGCCTCCCTGCACGGGAGCGGCCTGGGCAGCGAGCAGCAGCTGCTGACCTCCGACGGCATCCACTCCACCGGGAAACTCCTGGTGTCCCCGCAGCACCAGCTGGTGGGGGCCGGCGGCAAGCCGCACACCACCCTTTTCGGCGTCGGCCCGGGAACATCGGGCTGGGGCGCGGGCGCCTTTGCCCGGCCCAACACGAACGCCGCGCCGTTCCGCGAGAACGATGCCCTGGCCCGGACCATCCTCCGCATTGCCCGCGGCGTGGCTGCCGGGGATGTGTCTGCCCCGGCCGCCATGACTCCGGAACCAGCCGCCGCCGGACAGAACTGACCGGCAACAATAACGACCAGTGACAAGGAATAACCAGTGACCGCAGAACCACACCTTCGTCCCAGGCCGCTTGATCCCGCCAGCCTGGTGGTCCTCAACCTGCCCATGCACGATCCGCGCGTCCGGCCGCTCCTGGACGAGCTCGCCGTCGAATACGACACCCGCTACGGGGACCTGTTCGGCCGCACGGCTGCCGCAGAGGAACTGAACCGCTACACCGCCGCGGAATTCGAGGGACCGCACGGAGCCCTCCTGGTCATCCAGGAGGACGGCAAGTCGATCGCCGGCGGCGCGTTCCGCCGGTATGACGAAACCACCGCGGAACTGAAGCGGATCTGGACGCACTCGGCCCACCGCCGTCGTGGTCTGGGCAGGCTGGTGCTGGCCGAGCTGGAAGCCCTGGCTGCCGCCCGCGGCTACACCCGGCTGTACCTCACCACGGGCCCGCGGCAGCCCGAAGCCAAGGACCTTTACCTCACCACCGGCTACCAGGCACAGTTCGACCTCGACGCCGATCCGGAAACCATCGGACCACTGGCGTTCACCAAGGAGCTCGCCCCGGTTCCGCGGAATTCCCGGCCGGACTGACCGCCCGGCCACCGCCCCATCCGGGGCCGCCGCGGTTATGCTGGCGCCATGGCCTCCAAAACCACAGCAGAGAAGCTTGCCACCATCCAGAAGGGCTACACGCTCGAAGGCGCCACCATCGAGCTGGGGGCCGCCATCATCGACGGCGAGCTCCACAAGGACGCGCCGGTGCGGCTGCCGCTGGCCATGATGAACAGGCACGGGCTGGTGGCCGGCGCCACCGGAACGGGCAAGACCGTCACCCTGCACATGATGGCCGAACAGCTGTCCACAGCCGGCGTCCCCGTCTTCCTGGCCGACATCAAGGGCGACCTTTCCGGCCTGGCGACTGCCGCCGCCGGCAGCGACAAGCTCACCGCACGCACGCAAAGCATCGGCCAGCCGTGGCAGGGCAAGGCGTTTCCGGTGGAGTTCCTGGCGCTGGGCGGGGACGGCAACGGTGTTCCTGTGCGCGCCACCGTGTCCTCGTTCGGGCCCATCCTGCTCTCGCGCATCATGGAACTGAACGACACGCAGGAATCGAGCCTGCAGCTGGTGTTCTATTTTGCGGACAAGAACGGCCTGGAGCTGATCGACCTCAAGGACCTCCGCGCCGTCATCCAGTTCCTCACCTCGGACGAGGGCAAGGACCAGCTGGAGGAACTGGGCGGGCTGTCCAAGGCGACCGCCGGGGTGATCCTCCGCGAACTGGTGGGCCTCGAGGCGCAGGGGCTGGAAAAGTTCTTCGGTGAGCCGGAGTTCGATACCGCCGAGCTGCTGCGCACCGCCCCCGACGGCCGCGGCGTGGTCACCTGCCTGGAGCTGCCCACCCTGCAGACCAAGCCCATGCTGTTCTCCACCTTCCTGATGTGGCTGCTGGCGGACCTGTTCGAGGACCTTCCGGAGGCCGGCGACCTGGACAAGCCCAAACTCGTGTTCTTCCTGGACGAGGCCCACCTGCTGTTCAACGGGGCCAGCAAGGCCTTCTTTGACGCCATCACCACCACCGTCCGGCTCATCCGGTCCAAGGGGGTGGGCATCTTCTTCGTCACCCAGACACCCAAGGACGTCCCCGCCGATGTCCTGGGCCAGCTGGCCAACCGGGTGCAGCACGCCCTCCGCGCGTTCACCCCCGAGGACGCCAAGGCGCTCAAAGCCACGGTGTCCACGTTCCCGGTCAGCGATTACGACCTCGAAGAGACCCTCACCTCAGCGGGTATCGGCGAGGCCGTCATTACCGTCATGAACGAAAAGGGCGCGCCCACGCCGGTGGCCCTCACCCGGCTCCGGGCACCCGAGTCCTTGATGGGCCCCAGCGAGGAGACCCTGGTGCGCAGCACGGTGGCCGGTTCCGCGCTGCTGGGCAAGTACGGAACAGCGGTGGACAACCCCTCCGCCTACGAAAAGCTCACCGGCAAGGCGGCCGCGCCCACGGGTCCGGCGGCCGACACCCCGGCCGGGGAACCTGCGGCGCCCGCCGGCTACGACGTGGACGCCGAAGCCCGCCGGATCGAGGAGGAAATCCTGGGCCGGCCCAGCAGCAGGCCGCCGCAGGCCCCGGTTCCCGCGCAGGATCCTGAACCCCAGTACGGCGGCGCGGAGGACGGGGAGGCGAGTGAAACGCCACGGCGGGCCAAGGCCCCCCGGGCACCGCGGTCCCGGCAGCCGCAGTCGCGGGAGCCCGAGCCGCAACCGGGCGGCATGATGGGCGACCTCGGCGGAGTGCTCGGCGGCGCCCTGGGCGGCGGACTCAAGAGCATGGCACGGTCCATGGGCACCCAGTTGGGGCGCGAACTGCTCCGCGGCGTGTTCGGCACATCGTCCCGGCGCCGCCGCCGCTGACCTTGCCGCGCCCACCCTGCAACGGGTGTCCCGGGAACCGCCAAGGCTCGTGTCAATGCCGGCCCGGCCACCCGCCGTCGGGCATTAACCGGGTGTTGCCCGGCAAGATAGGGGGGACGCCAACTTTAGTGTGCGTCCGCACTGCCGTTACTGTAAGGAACGTGCAGATGAGTCAAGCGTTGGTGAGGATCGCGGCCGGATGGCTGCTGGGCCTCATGCTTGCCATCGCCGGAGCCATCGTGGCCATCAACGTTGTGAACAACACCGTGGCCAGCCCGCAGCAGCCGGTACGGGAATACCTGGATGCTTTGAGGAGCGGAGACGGCGGGCGTGCACTCGGACTCCTGCGGGCCGCGGTCCCGCCCAGCAATGCTGCAATGCTGGATGGCCCCGGGCTGCAGACGGCGGCGTCCCGTGTAGCGAACATCAAGATCGGCGACCCTGAGGAACGTCCGAACAACCAGGTCACGGTGCCCCTGGAGTACACCATCGACGGCAGCCGGCTGCACACTGACTTCCTCCTGCAGAAGACCGGCACCGAGTGGCTGTTCTTCAACACCTGGGCGTTTGTCCCGTCCCGGCTGCCCACCGTTGATATCACCGTGGTCAACGGCAACGAGGCTGACGTCAACGGCGTCCCGGTCAATATGCCCAACGGCCGCAACTCCTTTGCCGTGTTCTACCCGGGCGAATACGAGGCGTCCCTGGACGGACAGTACTTCTCGGCACCCGCCACCAGGGCCACCGTCACCTCCAAGGACGCCCCGGTGGCGCCCCTCAACCTGTTGACCCAGGCCACGGACAAGCTGAAGAACGACGTTGCAGCCAAGATCCGGGAGTTCCTGGACGGCTGCGCGGCGGAGGCCGTCAAGGAACAGAAGCTCCAGCCGGACTGCCCCTTCTACTACACCAGCAACAACAGGGTCCAGGACGGCACCATCCGGTGGACCGTGACCAAGTACCCGGGTGTATCAGTGGAGCCGTTCGACGGCCGCTGGGTGGTGGCGCCCCTGGACGGCAAGGCCAAGGTGGAGGCGCTCCAGCAGAACTCGTTCACCGGGGCCTGGTACCCGCTGGACGCAGAGGTGGACTTCAGCTTCACCACCCGCCTGGACGTCTCCGGCGACACCGTCAAGGTCACCCCGATGCTGAGCTTCTAGGCCCTGCTTCCAAAGTGGCCCAGTTTTGGTCCCCTAGTTGACGTGCTGCCCGGAGTTTTAGACCCAGTCCTGTCGAAAACTGGGCTGGTTCGGCTGCGGCCACCGCAGCGAACCCCGCGCCAGCACCTCCCGCACCTGCGCCAAGACGGACTCCGGCGCGTAAACCACATCGTCGTAGAAGAATCTGAGCACGGGCAGGCCCCGACGTATTGCGGCGTTATCCCTGCGGCGGTCCTTCTTGTATTGCCGTGGCTCCATGTGGAAGGCGATTCCATCGATCTCGACGATGAGGAATCCCTCCAGGAGGAAGTCCACACGTCCTATTCCCTCGATCCACACTTGCGTCTCCGTGGCTATCCCGGCATCCCTGAACAGCACCCGGGCCAGGGTTTCCAGGAGGGAGTCCGCGCCACGCTCAACCTTGGACAGAACCTGCCGCGCCTTGCCGCATCGATTGCCATCCAAGAGGCGGAAGAGATGGCCGGGCTCAATGTCTCCGCGGTTATAGGCGCATTCCACCATGACCACGGATTCGAGTTCCGGCAGGCACAGCAGCGCGTGGAGCAGGACGTCGGGCAGTGCTGCAAGCGTCCTGTGCTGCGGCTGCTGGGTCAGGGGAAGCCTGTGGCTGACACATCGGGCTGCACTCCGCCCATTGCTGTGCCAGTAATGGGGCGTCGCGGCGGAACGCAGCTGCCATAGGCCGTATTTCGGGGCTGCGGAGGCACATGTCAGGAGACCGCGGGCCATGCCGGCAGCCATCAGCTCCGGATCAGCGCCCGCCACGGCCAAGACGCCCCGCTCCAGGCGTACCACCCGGCCGCTCCGGACCGCCCGCCGAAGCGCCGTTTCCGTAGCCCCTGCGGCCAGCACGTCACGCCGCAGCAGTACTCCCCCGGCCGACCTGAGGATCTCTGTAGGGTCCATGTGGCCACAATGCCTGCCTGCCCTGGCCTGCGGCAGAAGTAACGGAGGCTATGTGGACAACGGCGCGTCCAGACTGGCCCAGTTTTCGGGGAGCAGAGACAGGACTGGCCCGGTCTTCAGGGCACGACGCTCTGGAAACCGGGCCAGTTCATCAAAACCAGCGGAGGGTCAGTCCATTCCGCGCAGGTCCAGGACCAGTTCCGTGTCACCATCGGCCTGCAGGACCACAGGGATGCCCCAGTCCTGCTGGTACAGGTGGCAGGCGGCGTGGTCGGGGATCTCCCCGTCCTCGGTCTCGGGGCCGTCGCAGGCCGCGGCGCGGGCGGTAATGTGCAGCACGCCCTCGGGCACGTCCGGGGACAGCTCCAGGGTGCGCTGCAGTCCCACGGAGGTTCCGCCGCCGGAGACCAGCAGCCCGGGAGGCGTGGAGGAGATCTTCAGCTGGGTGGGGTCACCCCAGCGGTCGTCGAGCTTCTGGCCCGTGGGCGCCGTGAAGCGGACGGTCAGGTCCAGCGCGCCGGGCGCCACCGGGCTCTTGGGCCGGTGGGTCTGGGATGCGCCCTCATCGACCTGCTGTGCTTCCTTGGGAATGGGCACGTAGACGATCTGGTGCTTGTTGGCCTCCACCACTACCAGCAGGGGCTCGGAACCGGCCGAGTGGGTGTGGTCCACGATCACGTCGGAGGGCTCGGCCAAACCTCGTGCCAGGGTGGACACGGTGCCGGATGCGGGGTCGTAGCGGCGGACGGCACCGTTGTATGTGTCCGCGATCGCCACGGAGCCGTCGGGCAGGACGGTCACGCCCAGCGGGTGCTGCAGGCGTGCGTCGGCGGCCGGGCCGTCGCGGAAGCCGAAGTCGAACAGGCCCTTGCCTACTGCAGACTCCACGGTGACCTTCCCGGAATCGTCAACCACCAGCTTCCGCAGTGCGGAGGTCTCCGAATCAGCCACCCAGATGTTGCCGTCGGCGTCCTCGGCCACGCCTGAGGGCTGGGCGAACCAGGATTCGTGCGCGGCGCCGTCCAGCAGGCCCTCAAGCCCGTTGCCCGCGATGATGTCCACTTCGCCGCCCACAGGGTCGAAGCTGAAGATCTGGTGCGTACCGGCCATCGCGACCACCACGGCGTTCAGCTTCCGTGACCACACCACGTCCCAGGGAGAGCTCAGGGAGACTTCGAGCGGGTGCTCGCTCAGCTTGCCCGTGAACCCCGCGGCGTCCTCGTCCACGCGGGCGGGGCCGGTCTCCAGCAGGCGTTGGATCCCGTTGCCGGCCAGCGTGGACGCCTTGCCGTCCGTGAGCGACAGTCCGCGCAGGCGGTGGTTGACGGAGTCAGCAATTACGACGTCGTAGCCCACCTTGGCTGCCACATCTTCGGGCAGCAGGACCAGGCCCTGGGGTTCGTTGAACTGGACGGTGGCCGTGTCACCGGCGGCGGGACCGTCGGCATAGCCCTTGGTGCCCGAGCCAAAGGTTGCCAGCACCGTGTGGAAGTCGGTGTCCAGTTCCACCAGCCGGTGGTGGCCGGTGTCGGTGACCAGCCAGGTGCCGGACGTCGGGGCACCTGCGGACGTGCCGCCGTCGGGCGCTGCCCCTGAAGCAGACCCGCGGCCGGCGGGCAGGAACAGCGCCTTGCCGGGGAAGCGAAGGGTGCCGGAGGTTGCCTCGGGCGCCACGTACGGGCCGGAGCCGCGGTGCAGGGTGCCCTTGGCTTCGTGTTCGGCGATGAGCTCGGGGATCAGCACGGCGAGCCCGTCCGCGTGGCCCTCGCCGGAGAGGTGCGCCACGATGTAGCCCTCGGGGTCGATGACCACCAGGGTGGGCCAGGCACGGGCGGTGTAGGCCTTCCAGGTGTCCAGCTCTGGATCATCCAGGACGGGGTGGTGGATCTCGTACCGCTCCACGGCCGCGGCCAGCGCCACCGGGTCCGCCTCGTGCTCGAACTTGGGCGAGTGGACGCCCACCGTCACCAGGACATCGGAGTACTGCTCCTCCAGCGGCCGAAGCTCGTCCAGGACGTGCAGGCAGTTGATGCAGCAGAAGGTCCAGAAGTCCAGCAGCACGATCTTGCCGCGCAGGGCCTCCAGGTCCAGGGTCTTGCCGCCGGTGTTCAGCCAGTTGCGGCCTACCAGTTCGGAGGCCCGGACCCGGGCATGCGTGCGTACGGTTTCGCTCATCAGCGTCCTTCCAGCTTGTTGCGTTCAGCCAGCTTGGCGTCGCGTTCGGCCAATTTGGCAAACATATCGTTGTAAGCGGTCAGATCGGCGTCGTTATTCCTGTCCGCCGCGCGGTCCACGCGTTTGGTCTCCCGCTGGTCGGACCTGGACCACATGATGGCGACGCCGATCGCCACCAGCAGCGTTGGCACCTCACCGATGCCCCAGGCCACCGCGCCGCCGGTCTGCTGGTCGACGAGGGCCGACGGTCCCCAGGCGCGGCCAAGGTTGCCGAAGTAGTCCGCGGCCAGCAGCCCGGTGCCGCCCATGATGGAGACCCCGAAGAAGGCATGGAAGCCCATGGTGGCCAGCAGCAGGAGCAGCCGCATGGGGTACGGCGCACGGCGCGGCAGCGGGTCCGTGCCGATCATGCTGAGCACAAAGATGTACCCGGTGAGCAGGAAGTGCAGGTTCATCAGCTCGTGGCCCACATGCTCGCGCATGGCGAAGCCAAACAGGTCCGAGTAGTAGAACAGCACGATCGAGCCGGCGAAGTTGGCAGCGGCGAACAGCGGGTGGGTGACCAGCTGAGAGAACTTCGAATGGACGAAGACCAGCAGCCATTCGCGCATCCCGCGTGAGCCGTCGCCGCGGGCGGGCAGCGCACGCAGGGCCAGGGTCACGGGGGCGCCCAGCACCAGGAAGATCGGGGCAACCATGGTCAGGGCCATATGGTCCACCATGTGCGCGGAGAACAGGACGCGGCCATAGACCGACGGCGGCCCGGACGTGATGAACGTCAGGACCACCAGGCCGACGACCCAGTTCAGGGACCGGAACCACTGCCAGGAATCGCCCCGGCGGCGGACCTTGGCCACGCCCAGGAAGTAGGTGGCCAGGCCGAAGAGGGCCACGCCCACCCAGAGCCAGTCCAGCCGCCACTCGGTCAACCAGCGTTCGGGCGTCAGCTCCGGGGGCAGCTCGTAGCCGCTGAGGATGAAGGCGGGCGAGGCATCGGCCGCCACTTCCGTTGGCTGCGGCGGCGCCGAGCGGCCCAGGGCCACGGCGATGCCCGAGGTGGCACCCATGACCAGCAGCTCAGCCAGCACCAGCTGCCAGAGGACCCGCCGCGAGGACAGGGTGGAGCCCTTGCGGCCTAGCCGCGGGATGACCCACTGCCGGTGCATGAAGCCGATGCCGCCCAGGACCACCGCGGCGGCAGTCTTGGCCAGGATCAGCTGGCCGTACGCCGAGCCGAAGAGATCATGCCAGCTGGTGACGCGGATGCTGGCGTTGATGATGCCCGAGGCGAAGACCAGCACGAACGCGAAGCCGGCCAGGGTGGAGAACCGCCGGAGCGTGGGTTCGGTGATATCCGTGGCTGCCCCGGCCTTGGACCCCGTGAGGATCCCGGACAGCAGGGCCAGGATGATGATGCCGCCCACCCAGGTGCTCACGCCCACCAGGTGCAGGCCGAGTGAGTTGATGGCGCCCTCGTGGTCCGAAGAGCTCGACGAGTGTCCGATCAGGGCGGTGGGGACCAGGCCGATGAGGGCCAGGATGAGGGTCAGGGCGAGGCCGCCCAGGGACCTGACGCCGAACAGCGCGGTGGTCACCACGGCGGCAATGATGATGACGGCAAGCCATGCCCGGCCCGTTTCGATGTCCGTCATGAAGTACACCAGGGCCTGGGTGAACGCGGGATCGCCGGACAGCCCCTGCCCTGCTACGTCGGCATAGGTGAGCACCAGGACTGCGATGGCGGACAAGGTCCACACGGCGCCCGCGACGGCCGCCACAGCGAGCACGCGGGTGAAGGCGGGATGTTCGGGCGCACCTCCGGCTGGTGGAGTTTCCCGGTCCCGGCCCCGCACGGCACTGTTCCGGGGGTTCAGGTTTTTGGGGAGGATGCCGACGGCGAAGATCAGGCCTCCGACGACGGTCGCCAGGGAAACGTTATGGATTGCCTTGCTGACGGGCAGGCCCCACCGCACCAGGGCGCCGGGGTCGGCGACGCTGCGCGCCGCTGCAGCGCCGGAGAAGATCAGTGCTGCTGCAAGGGCCAGGAAGAGTGCTGCCAGGCCTGCAAGCTGCCAGGGCACGGGGATCCCCCGGCTTCCGGCGTCCCGGACCGCAGCTCCCTTGCCAGGATCGGACTGGGGCGCGGTGGAACGTGGAGTTGCGGCGGAAGACACCATTCCATTGTCCGCTACGCCTGCCTGCGCCGCGAATCCGGGTTGTATGCCAGTGAGCAGTTGGAGCCGGGGAGCGGTTGGAGCCGGGGAGCGGTTGGAGCCGGGCCGTTAAAGCAAAGGAGCGGCAACCCGATGGGTTGCCGCTCCTTGTTCCAGCCGGCTGCATGCCGGGAGGGACAAGCTTTACTTCTTGGAGACTGCAGCCTTCAGCTTGGAGCCGGCGGTCAGCTTGACGCTGTGGCCTGCTGCGATCTGGATGGTTTCGCCGGTCTGCGGGTTGCGACCGGTGCGTGCTGCACGGTCAGTGCGCTCGACGGCGAGCCAGCCCGGGATGGTGATCTTCTCGCCCGCGGCGACAGAAGTCTCGAAAACCTCGAACAGTGCATCGAGGACGGAGTTGACGGCAGCCTGGCTGGTGCCGGCCTTGCCTGCTACCTCTGCAACAAGTTCACTACGGTTCTTAGCCATTTATGTCCTCCTGGACGATTCTGATTCTGGAGCCTGCACGCGGCATGCGCACAAGCCACTGTCCGAAAACTTACCAGCTTGGGCGCTTCCGGTCCGCAAATTCCGCGTGTTTCCGCGACTTTTTGAGGTTAATCACCGATTCCGGGGCCCATTTTCAGCCCTTGGAGGAAGGCTTTGCGCTTCCTGCCGGGTTTCCTGGGACGCCGCGTTCGGTTTCCAGATGGGGAGTTGGGGTTAAATGTGGGAGGCCCCAACCTGGTGGTTGGGGCCTCGACCAATGTGTGTCCGGCGGTGACCTACTCTCCCACACCCTCCCGGGTGCAGTACCATCGGCGCTGTGGGTCTTAGCTGGTGACGCCCACGATTCCAAAGCGCGGAGCGGATTCCCGGAGCAGCGCCCACCAATGTGTGTCCGGCGGTGACCTACTCTCCCACACCCTCCCGGGTGCAGTACCATCGGCGCTGTGGGTCTTAGCTTCCGGGTTCGGAATGGGACCGGGCGTTTCCCCCACGCTATGACCGCCGTAACCCTTGTACCCGCCCGCCCGGTGTTTTGTTCGGGGGTGGGAAGTCTGGTGGTTACAACATTGTGGTGTTGTTATTCAGTTGTGGTGGTTCCGTGCCGTGACAACCCSKGTGTTGGGGGTTGTTGGTTGGGAACCACATAGTGGACGCAAGCAGAGTTTGTATGTATCTGTGTGGTGTAAGTTGTTGGCCTATTAGTACCGGTCAGCTTCACGAGTCGTTAGTCCTCGCTTCCACATCCGGCCTATCAACCCAGTGGTCTGGCTGGGGGCCTCTCACACCCGAGGGTGTATGGAAATCTCATCTCGAAGCGAGCTTCCCGCTTAGATGCTTTCAGCGGTTATCCCATCCGAACGTAGCTAATCAGCGGTGCACTTGGCAGTACAACTGACACACCAGAGGTTCGTCCGTCCCGGTCCTCTCGTACTAAGGACAGCCCTTCTCAAATTTCCTGCGCGCGCAGCGGATAGGGACCGAACTGTCTCACGACGTTCTAAACCCAGCTCGCGTACCGCTTTAATGGGCGAACAGCCCAACCCTTGGGACCTACTCCAGCCCCAGGATGCGACGAGCCGACATCGAGGTGCCAAACCATGCCGTCGATATGGACTCTTGGGCAAGATCAGCCTGTTATCCCCGAGGTACCTTTTATCCGTTGAGCGACGGCCATTCCACAATGTACCGCCGGATCACTAGTCCCGACTTTCGTCCCTGCTCGAGATGTCTCTCTCACAGTCAAGCTCCCTTGTGCACTTACACTCGACACCTGATTGCCAACCAGGCTGAGGGAACCTTTGGGCGCCTCCGTTACTTTTTAGGAGGCAACCGCCCCAGTTAAACTACCCATCAGGCACTGTCCCTGACCCGGATTACGGGCCGAAGTTAGATGTCCAAAGTGACCAGAGTGGTATTTCAACGATGACTCCACCCGAACTGGCGTCCGGGCTTCAACGTCTCCCACCTATCCTACACAAGCCACTCCGAACACCAATACCAAACTATAGTAAAGGTCTCGGGGTCTTTCCGTCCTGCTGCGCGTAACGAGCATCTTTACTCGTACTGCAATTTCGCCGAGTTTATGGTTGAGACAGCGGGGAAGTCGTTACTCCATTCGTGCAGGTCGGAACTTACCCGACAAGGAATTTCGCTACCTTAGGATGGTTATAGTTACCACCGCCGTTTACTGGGGCTTAAATTCTCAGCTTCGCCTTGCGGCTAACCGGTCCTCTTAACCTTCCAGCACCGGGCAGGAGTCAGTCCGTATACATCGTCTTGCGACTTCGCACGGACCTGTGTTTTTAGTAAACAGTCGCTTCCCCCTGGTCTCTGCGGCCCCGATCCCCTCCACACCGCAAAGGGTGTATCAAGGTTGGGGCCCCCCTTCTCCCGAAGTTACGGGGGCATTTTGCCGAGTTCCTTAACCATAATTCTCTCGATCGCCTTGGTATTCTCTACCTGATCACCTGTGTCGGTTTGGGGTACGGGCGGCTAAAACCTCGCGTCGATGCTTTTCTCGGCAGCATAGGATCACCAAATCCCCCCAAACGGGGGTCCCATCAGATCTCAGGCACCATGAGTGGCGGATTTGCCTACCACTCGCCCTACATCCTTAGACCGGGACAACCATCGCCCGGCTCGGCTACCTTCCTGCGTCACACCTGTTAATACGCTTGCCTCCCGGGATCAGGTCCTGCGCTCCACCAAAACCCTCACACCACAAGGGCGCTCGGGCAGGCTTCGGGCAGTTAGTATCCCCCGCTCAGCATGGGCGGTTTTTCGCCGGTACGGGAATATCAACCCGTTGTCCATCGACTACGCCTGTCGGCCTCGCCTTAGGTCCCGACTTACCCAGGGCAGATTAGCTTGACCCTGGAACCCTTGATCATTCGGCGGACGGGTTTCTCACCCGTCTTTCGCTACTCATGCCTGCATTCTCACTCGTGTAGGCTCCACCGCTGGTTTACACCGCGACTTCACCGCCCACACGACGCTCCCCTACCCATCCACACGCCTGAACCACAAGGGCTTAGCTAAAATGTGAATGCCACAACTTCGGCGGTGTACTTGAGCCCCGCTACATTGTCGGCGCGGAATCACTTGACCAGTGAGCTATTACGCACTCTTTTAAGGGTGGCTGCTTCTAAGCCAACCTCCTGGTTGTCTGGGCAACTCCACATCCTTTCCCACTTAGCACACGCTTAGGGGCCTTAGTTGGTGGTCTGGGCTGTTTCCCTCTCGACTATGAAGCTTATCCCCCACAGTCTCACTGCTGCGCTCTCACTTACCGGCATTCGGAGTTTGGCTGACGTCAGTAACCTTGTAGGGCCCATTAGCCATCCAGTAGCTCTACCTCCAGCAAGAAACACGCAACGCTGCACCTAAATGCATTTCGGGGAGAACCAGCTATCACGAAGTTTGATTGGCCTTTCACCCCTACCCACAGCTCATCCCCTCCATTTTCAACTGAAGTGGGTTCGGTCCTCCACGACGTCTTACCGTCGCTTCAACCTGGCCATGGGTAGATCACTTCGCTTCGGGTCTAGATCACGCCACTCACACGCCCTATTCAGACTCGCTTTCGCTACGGCTGCCCCACACGGGTTAACCTCGCGACGTAACACTAACTCGCAGGCTCATTCTTCAAAAGGCACGCCGTCACCAGAATCAGACTGGCTCCGACGGATTGTAAGCACACGGTTTCAGGTACTGTTTCACTCCCCTCCCGGGGTACTTTTCACCTTTCCCTCACGGTACTGGTCCGCTATCGGTCATTAGGGAGTATTTAGGCTTATCAGGTGGTCCTGACAGATTCGCACGGGATTTCTCGGGCCCCGTACTACTTGGGATACTCTCACAGGCGGTACAAACACATTACGGTTACGGGACTAACACCCTCTCTGGCCGGCCTTTCAAAACCGTTCACCTATGCGCGCACATCACACCCCACCAGCCCGGCAGAACTGGTATGGAAAGTCCCACAACCCCGACCATGCAACGCCCGCCGGCTATCACACATGGAACGGTTTAGCCTGATCCGCGTTCGCTCGCCACTACTAACGGAATCACTATTGTTTTCTCTTCCTGCGGGTACTGAGATGTTTCACTTCCCCGCGTTCCCCCCACGCACCCTATGTGTTCAGGTACGGGTCACCGAGTCACTCGCGCGCTCGGCGGGGTTTCCCCATTCGGACACCCTGGGATCACAGTCCGGTTATCGACTCCCCCAGGCTTATCGCAGATTCCTACGTCCTTCTTCGGCTCCTAATGCCAAGGCATCCACCGTGTGCTCTTAAAAACTTGACCACAAAGATCAAAAACATTTCTCGAGAGAACCACAGAAACCAACCACACCCCAACACCCAAAGGGCATCAACAGCGCAGCCAGATCCAGGTTCATTAATCTTGGAAATTGCTTCTTATACAAGATGCTCGCGTCCACTATGTAGTTCTCAAACAACAACCCCACACCACACACCCCACACACCCACAACAGGCGCACGGAACGTCACGGCAGGGAAACCAGAAACAAACAAACCCGACAAGGAACCACCACGACCAARGCCGCAGCAACCCCTCCCCGGCCCTGTTGCCTCAGGACCCAACAGTGTGCCAAACACTAAACCACGCATCCCCGCGCCCACCGTTCCAGAACCATCACTGGCTCGTACTAGACAAGACAAAAAAACACGCAGCCGCTATTTGCTGATATTCCACCCATGAGCACCCGCCACGGAACAATCGTCCATGCTGCGGGCTTGCTTCCTGACAACCCCCCACACCGGCATTCACCAGCACAGAAGAGTTGGAGGTGCTCCTTAGAAAGGAGGTGATCCAGCCGCACCTTCCGGTACGGCTACCTTGTTACGACTTAGTCCCAATCGCCAGTCCCACCTTCGACAGCTCCCTCCCACAAGGGGTTAGGCCACCGGCTTCGGGTGTTACCAACTTTCGTGACTTGACGGGCGGTGTGTACAAGGCCCGGGAACGTATTCACCGCAGCGTTGCTGATCTGCGATTACTAGCGACTCCGACTTCATGGGGTCGAGTTGCAGACCCCAATCCGAACTGAGACCGGCTTTTTGGGATTAGCTCCACCTCACAGTATCGCAACCCTTTGTACCGGCCATTGTAGCATGCGTGAAGCCCAAGACATAAGGGGCATGATGATTTGACGTCGTCCCCACCTTCCTCCGAGTTGACCCCGGCAGTCTCCTATGAGTCCCCACCATCACGTGCTGGCAACATAGAACGAGGGTTGCGCTCGTTGCGGGACTTAACCCAACATCTCACGACACGAGCTGACGACAACCATGCACCACCTGTAAACCAGCCCCAAAGGGGAAACCACATTTCTGCAGCGGTCCGGTTCATGTCAAGCCTTGGTAAGGTTCTTCGCGTTGCATCGAATTAATCCGCATGCTCCGCCG